>CACODG010000001.1 GCA_902625945.1 uncultured Pelagibacteraceae bacterium
AATTTAAATATTCCAAAAAAAAGTCAAAAATCTAATTTAAATGGCGACCTAAATGGCAAGATTTTAAAATCAAATTTTAAATTAAACTTCATACACAATAAAGATAAAATAAAAGTGAATAACTTTTTTTTTAGAGATAAAGATTTATCTTTTGATAGCGAAGGGTTTTTTAAATTCAAACCTTTTTTTTCAATTAGTTTAACATCAAAGATTAAAAATATAAATTCAGATTTGATTAAAAACTTAGATATAGAAAATTTATTTAAATTCAAAAATTTAATCAAAAAAATTAATAGCGATAATAAATTAATATTTGAGGATCAAAAATTTGGAAGAAACTTGATAAATTCTTTGAATATAAAAACAAATCTAGCTTATGGGAGATTAAATGTAACCAAAAATTTATTTATTTCTAAAAGTGAATTAACTTGCAATAGTAACATTAATTTATTAGATGATTTTCCTATTCTTTACCTTAATTGTTTTCTTAATTCTCCTAATAAAAAAGAATTTTTAAAAAATTTTAAAATTGACTATAAAAACAAAGATGAATATTTAAACTTAAATATTCAAGCTAATTTAAATATTCTTAACAATAAAATTAATTTTGATAAAATAGAGTTGAACAATAATTATAAGGCAACTATTGAAGATTTAAAATATTATAAACTTTCTTTCGAAAATATTTTATTTGATGAAAATTTTATTAAAATATTTGATTTATCTAAAATTAGAAATTTTATTTTGGAAATAATTTAATCTATTTTGGTTTTGTCATTTTAAGAGGATTCATAATTTTATCATACTCCCTCTCTTTAATTAACCCAGACTTTACAACTTCATGTTTTAATGTTGTTCCATTTTGGTAAGCATTTTTAGCGATGCTAGCTGCTTTGTCATAACCTATTTTAGGAGCCAAAGCAGTAACCAACATTAAAGAATTATCCAAAAGATGTTTAATTCTTTTTTTGTCAGCTTTAATTCCTTTTACGCAATAGAGTGCAAATGTTTTTGCAGAGTCACTCATTATTTCTATGGATTGCAAAATATTATGAATAATTAATGGTTTGAAAACATTGAGTTCAAAATGACCATGAGATCCCGCCATTGTAATTCCATTATGATTTCCTATTACCTTTACACAAACCATAGTGACAGCTTCTGACTGAGTTGGATTTACTTTACCAGGCATTATGGATGAACCTGGCTCATTAGAAGGTAGTATTAGTTCACCGTAACCAGCTCTTGGGCCTGATCCCAAAAATCTTATATCGTTTGCAATTTTCATTAAACAAACAGCTGTAGTATTTAAAGTACCTGAAAAATTTACAATTTCGTCATGCGCAGCTAGAGCTGCAAATTTATTAGTAGATGGCTTGAATGGGAGTTTAGTTATCTTGCTTATTTCTCTAATAATTTTTTTGTCAAAGTTTTTTCTAGTATTTAATCCAGTACCAACAGCAGTTCCCCCTTGCGCTAAAAAATAAATTTCTTTTAAAGCAGCTTCTATCCTTATTATACACTTTTTTAATTGTGAGTGATAACCTGAAAATTCTTGGCCTAAAGTCAAAGGAGTAGCATCTTGTAAATGTGTTCTACCAACTTTGACTATCTTTTTAAATTGTTTAGATTTTTTATTTAATTCTTTTTCTAGAAGCTTTAATGATGGTAAGAGTTTTTCCTTTGCTTTTAAAGCAATAGCAATATGCATTGCTGTTGGAAAAACATCATTAGTTGATTGAGATTTATTTACATGGTCATTAGGATGAATAGGTTTTTTTGTTCCCATCTTACCCCCAATCATTTGAATGGCTCTATTAGCTATTACTTCATTTACGTTCATATTTGTTTGAGTTCCCGAACCTGTTTGCCAAACTTTTAAGGGAAAGTGTTTATCGAGTTTCCCTTTAATTACTTCATCAGCTGCCTTAATTATATATTTGCTCAATCTTGGATCTAAATCTTTATTTTTTGCATTAACTATTGCTGCAGCTTTTTTAATAATTGCAATAGAGTGGATAACTAGAGGTCTGACTAAAAAATCGCCAATATTAAAATATTTATTTGATCTTTCTGTAGAAGCTCCCCAATACTTATCACCAGGGACTTTAATTTTACCAATACTGTCAAATTCTGTTCTGTATTTCATCTTTGATTCTTTGATATAATACACCTTAATTAGTAAATTATAAAATATAAAGGATTAGATATGAGCAATTTTGATAGTGTAAAAAATTTTATGAAAACTTTCGGTCAAGAAGTTAGAGAAAAAGCTGGGTTTCCGAGTGAAAAAATTACATCTTTAAGATACGAATTAATTAAAGAGGAGCTTACGGAATTTAAAGAAGCGATTGAAAAAAAAGATATCAAAGAAGTTGCTGATGCTCTTACTGACATTTTGTATGTGACTTATGGCGCTGGTCATGCTTTTGGAATAAATTTAGACAAATGTTTTGAAGAGGTACAAAATTCTAATATGAGTAAACTAGGCCAAGATGGCAAACCTATATATAATGAAAATGGTAAGGTTATGAAGGGGCCAAATTATTTTAAACCTAATTTAGATAAATTTGTAGCTTGATGAAAAAAAATTACCACTGGATGCTTTTAGGAGTAGCAGCAGGCATAGCTCTCTATATGTTAGATAAATATATATTTTAAACTTTGCGTGTCATTAAAATTTAATAATATAAAACATTTAAAATAATCCTAAAATTTATCATGTGATTTTTGATTAAATGGTAATGAAAAACGAAATGAGACAGATCAAAAGTAAAGACAGAGTGTCAAATTTTGGGGAAGTTTTTACGTCTAAAAAAGAAGTTTTTAATATGTTAAATTTAGTAAGAACTGAAACATCTAAAATAGATTCTAGATTTTTAGAGCCAGCTTGTGGCGATGGAAATTTTCTTACTGAAATTTTGAAATTTAAACTTAAAAATCTTGAAAAAAATTACAGTGACAATCAATCGAAATTTGAAAAATTTTCAATTAAGGTATTTAAATCATTATATGGAATTGACATTCTTAAAGACAATATTAATGCTGCTAGGAAAAGGTTATTCAATCAATATTTAGAACTATATAAAAAAAAATTTAAATTTAATATTAATTTTAATTTATTAAAAAATATTAAAAATATTATTAAATTTAATTTAATCCATGCTGATGCATTAACAATAATTAAAAAAAAAAATTTTAAAAAAATTTTTAAAAAAGAATTTGATGTAATTATAGGAAATCCTCCTTATCAAATTAGCGATGGAGGTAGCGGGGGTAGTGCTTTACCTATTTATCATAAATTTATTAGTACTGCTAAAAAAATAAATCCAAAATATATTTGTATGATAATTCCTTCAAGGTGGTTTGCAGGAGGTCGAGGCTTAAATGATTTTAGGTATGAAATGTTAAATGACAAAAGAATTTCTAAAATTTTTGACTTTCCAAATTCCTCTGATTGTTTTCCAGATGTAGAAATAAAAGGTGGAGTTTGTTATTTTTTATGGGAAAAAAATTTTTCAGGTAAATGCGAAATTACAAATATTAATAAGAATAAAAGAAATACTCGAAAAAGACCTTTAATTGAAAATAACTTAAATTTTTTTATAAGATATAATCAATCAATTTCAATTATAAGAAAAGTTTTAAAATTTGATGAAAAAAAAATTGATAACTTAATAAGTCCCATGAAACCTTTCGGATTTAGAACTTTTTTTAAGGGCAAAAAAAATAAATTTAAGAATAGTATAAAAATATTTCATAACGGCGGTAAAGGTTTTGTTTTAGCTAACAAAATTAAAACAAACAAAGAAAATATAAATAAACATAAAGTATTCATTAGTAGAAGTTATGGTGCTGGGGAAAATTTTCCACATCAAATACTTAATAAACCTTTTTATGGCAAACCAGGGAGTGTTTGTACAGAAACATATATATTTATAGGACCATTTAAATCAAAAAAAATCTGTGAAAATGTAATTTCCTATATCAAGACTAAATTTTTTAGATTTCTAGTTTTATTAATAAAAAATACTCAAGATGCTCCGAGATCTGTATACAGACTTGTTCCTGTCCAAGATTTTAATAAAAAAATTAATGATAAAATTCTTTGCAAAAAATATGGTTTTACCCGAAATGAAACCAAATTTATGGAAGATAAGATTAAACTGATGAAATAAGAAATATTTTTTAATATTATAGAAAGGGTGTTTTATTGACGGGCGCACATAGTGTTAATTAGTAAAATAAATGTACGAATTATTTGCAAATCTTACTTTAGTTACACATTTAATTTTTATCTTCTTTGTTATTTTTGGAGGATTGCTCTTTTTTATTTTTTCAAAAATTATCTACATTCATCTTCCAGCATTATTATGGGGAATTTATATAGAGCTAACTAATTCTGTTTGCCCGTTAACTTATTTAGAAAATTGGTTTTTATATAAAGGTGAGTTAACAACTTATTCTAATGATTTTATCAATAACTATCTTTTTCCAATAATTTATCCTAAGGGCTTAACTGCTGAAATTCAAATATATCTAGGTATATTACTTATAGTTATTAATATTTTAATTTACGGATTAATTTATAAAAATTTGAAGTGTGATTAAGGGGCGTTCTGTTGCCAGGTGCCCCAAACCCCGTAACTTAATTAACTAAGTTAATTAAGCTGCAAGTGCAAATTTTTGATTTGCATTTGTAAATTAGCCCGTTACGTCGGAACCATCTCGAACGAAAGAACAGCCTTTAGACACCCGTCGATCCTGATTCACCCCCATAAGTTGTAAATGGTGGAGGTGGTGGGTACTGCCCCCACGTCCGTGATGTTTATTACGAAATTCGTTTATCGTCATAGTTGGAAAACCAACACTATTAATATAAAACTCTTTTAAAGAGATTCAATAATTAATTCAAAATGAAACTTACAAAAGAACAAAAGCAAGAAATTGCAGATCAACAAGCTCAAAAAAATCAAACAAAAAGAGTTACTTCACCTGAATTAGAAAAAATTCTTTATGAAGCTCTTCCAGTATTAGATCATGGATTTGTAAGAGTAGTAGATTATATGGGAGATGATAGTTCCATAGTTCAATCAGCCAGAGTTTCATATGGAAAAGGAACAAAAAAAGTTTCCACAGATGAAGGATTAATCAAATATTTAATGAGGCATTGGCATTCCACACCATTTGAGATGTGTGAGATCAAATATCATGTCAAACTTCCAATTTTTATTGCACGTCAGTGGATTAGACACAGAACAGCAAATGTTAATGAATATTCAGCAAGATATTCTATTTTAGATAAAGAATTTTACATTCCTGCAAAAGATCAATTATCCGCACAATCAACTTCTAATCGCCAAGGAAGAGGAGATTTAATTACTGGAGAACAAGCTGATGAGGTTTTAAAAATTTTAAAAGACGATGCAACAAGAACTTATGATAATTACGAAAAAATGCTTAACGAAAAATATGACGGTACTACGATAGATAAAACCAAGGCGGGTTTAGCTAGAGAACTTGCGAGAATGAATCTTACTTTAAATTCTTATACCCAATGGTATTGGAAAACCGATTTACTAAACCTTCTCAATTTTTTATTTTTAAGAGCAGATAGCCACGCTCAGTATGAGATTAGAGTTTATGCTGAAACAATGCTAGACACAGTCAAAAAATGGGTTCCGATTACTCATGCTGCATTTTTAGATTATAGAGTAGGAGCGGTTCATGTGTCTGCTAAAGGAAAAAAAATAATTCAACTAATGGCTAAGGGCGAAAAAGTTAATTATGAAAGCTCTGGTCTCTCTAAAAGAGAGTGGAATGAGCTAATGACGTCTTTTGGTTTTACTGAAAAGATTGTTTAATTTTTTCTGCAATATTTTTAAAGAGTAAAGAGACTTCGTGATCAGGATTTGAATGAGTTAGAGGACGACCTTTGTCAGCAGAACTTCTTAAATCTTGATGTATTGGCAAGTGGCCTAAAAATTCTTTATTAAATTCTTTTGCAGTTTTTTCGACTCCACTTTCACCAAATATTTTATATTCTTTACCATCATCACCTTTGAAGTAGCTCATATTATCGATTAACCCTAATATTTTGACTCCGGTTTTATCAAACATTTGAATACCTCTTTTAACATCTAACAAAGCTAAATCTTGTGGAGTTGAAACAATAATTGCTCCATCTACTTTAACTTCTTGAGCAAATGTCAATTGAGTATCACCAGTCCCTGGAGGCATATCTATTATAATAATGTCCCTATCCTTCCACAAAACTTTTTGTGTCATAGTTTTAATTGCACTTATAACCATTGGTCCTCTCCATATCATTGGCGTTAGTTCATCAACCAATAAACCCATCGACATACACTGAGCATCATATTTTGTTATAGGCGTTATCGCTTTACCATCCTCACTCTTCGGTTTCTCATTAATGTCCATTAATTTTGGTAAAGATGGTCCATAAACATCGGCATCTAATATTCCAATTTTTAAACCTAAGTTTTGAAGCGCAAATGCTAAGTTTACAGCAACAGTTGATTTCCCCACTCCACCCTTAGCGCTAGATACTAGTAATGTATGCTTGGTTCCATTGATTGGAGTTTTAACAAATTGCTTAGGAGGTGGTTTTTGGCTCATAATTTAATATGTTAATGGTCATAATATCGCTCTTACTTAACTTGTTTTTAGGATAAAAGTCACTATATAAAGTGTCATGAGTTTTAAAGACAAGATTTTAAACAATCAATCTCCTTGGGGAGCACCTCCAGGTGGCGATGGAGGTCGTAATGCACCAGGAGGCAATGGCTCAGGTTCAAGACAAGACCCTCCCAGCATAGATGATCTTATTAAAAATTTTCAAAAAACAATAAATAAATTTTCTGGAGGTAAATCTGGAGGCTCAAGACCAATAATAATTGGATTATTAATTGTAGTAGTTCTATATGTTGCAAGCGGTCTTTACAGAGTTTTACCAGACGAACAAGGAGTGGTTTTAAGATTTGGTAAATATGTGAACACAACACAACCTGGTTTACATTATCACTTCCCAACACCCTTTGAGAGAGTTTTAACTCCAAAGGTTACAAAAGTTAATCGAGTAGACGTTGGTTTTAGACCGGCAAGTGATAGCGGAAGATCTTCAGGTGTAGGAAACGTGCCTGAAGAAAGTTTAATGTTAACTGGAGATGAAAATATCGTGGATATAAACTATTCAGTGTTTTGGGTTATCAAAGATGCACAGAAGTTTTTATTTAATATCCAAAGTCCTGTAGAGACTGTTAAAGCCGCTTCAGAGACAGCAATGAGAGAGGTAATAGCAAAAAATAGAATTCAAAATATTTTAACAGAAGGAAGATCAAAAATAGAGATTGAAGTTCAAGAAATTGCTCAATTAATTTTAGATGAATATGGATCAGGAATTCAATTAACTCAGGTTCAAACACAACAAGCCGATCCGCCTGAGCAAGTAATTGACGCCTTTAGAGACGTACAAGCCGCTAGAGCAGATAGAGAAAGATCAAAAAATGAAGCTGAGGCTTACGCCAACGATGTGATACCAAGAGCTCGAGGTGAAGCTGAGCAGGTATTACAACAAGCAGAAGCTTACAAAAAAGAAGTTGTAGCAAAAGCTGAAGGTGAGGCTAGCAGGTTCTTGGCAATTTATAATGAATATAAAGATGCGAAACAAGTTACACAAGAAAGAATGTATCTGGAAACAATGGAAAAAGTTTTAGCTGACATTGATAAAGTGATCATAGATAAAGATTCAGGTTCAGGTGTTGTTCCTTATTTACCTCTTCCAGAACTTAAAAAAGGGAGCAACAATTAATGAGAGGCGTTAAATTAATAATCCCAGCAATAGTACTGATTGGAGTTGTGGTTTTTCAAAGTTTATTTATTGTACAAGAAATTAGTCAAGCAATAGTACTTCAATTTGGTGATCCAAAGAAAATTGTTACAAAAGCAGGTCTAAACTTTAAATTGCCTTTTATTCAAAACGTAGTTTACTTAGACAAAAGAATTCTAAACTTGGATAACGATCCAGAGGAAGTGATAGCCGCTGACCAAAAAAGATTAATCGTTGATGCATTTGCAAGATTTAAGATTGTAGATCCATTGAAATTTTATATCTCAGTTGGAAACGAGAGAGTTGCAAGATCAAGATTATCTACAATTATCAACTCCAGAATAAGGGGTGTATTGGGAACTCAAGAATTAGCAACTTTACTGTCAACTGATAGAGCGAGACAAATGCAAATTATACAATCACAAGTTAACGATGAGGCTAAAAATTTTGGAATAAATATCGTAGATGTTAGAATCAAAAGAGCTGACTTACCGCCAGCTAACAGTGAGGCGATTTATAAACGTATGCAGACAGAAAGAGAGAGGGAAGCAAAAGAATTTAGAGCGCAGGGCGCAGAGATAGCTCAAAAAATTAGATCAACTGCAGATAAAGACGTGACTGTTATCCTTGCTCAAGCAAACAAGAAATCTGAAATAATGAAGGGTGAGGGAGACGGGCAAAGAAACAAAATTTTTGCCGATGCTTTTGGAAAAGATCCACAATTTTTTGCATTCTATAGAGCTATGCAAGCTTATGAGAAAGCTTTAATAGGCGGAGAAACTTCATTAGTTTTATCACCAGACAGTGATTTCTTTAAATTTTTTGGTAAGTCGGTTAAGCCAAATATTAAAAGATAAATATAACTATATATATCGTGAGTGAATTTATTATTGCTATTGGCTTAGTTTTTTTTGTGGAAGGTCTGTTTTTAGCCATTTTCCCGTCAAGAATTAAAAGCATACTACAATTAATCAAAAATATCCCTGAGAATAAACTTAGATTTTTGGGAATAGTCTTTTTGATTATCGGTTTTTTAATAATTTGGTATATAAAAAGTTAAATGAAATTTGTTAATAAAATACTATTTTTAATTATTATTTTTAAGCTCCCAGTCGCTAATGCAAAACCTGTCCCAGAGTCTTTTGCAGATTTAGCAGAGAAATTGATGCCTTCTGTAGTTAATATTTCTACTACTCAAACTGTTAAAACAACTACAAATCAATTCCCCTTTCAGTTTCCTCCAGGATCACCATTTGGAGAAATGTTTAAAGATTTTGAAAGACCAACAGAAAGAAAAGCTGCATCTCTTGGCTCTGGCTTTGTAATAGATGAAGAAGGGATAGTTATTACTAATAATCACGTTGTTGCCAATGCAGAAGATATTTTAGTTAGAGTTGGTGAAAAAGAATACGAGGCTAAAGTAATAGGAGCAGACCCATATATGGATATTGCAGTTATAAAAATGAAAACAAATGATAAATTTAAACCAGTATCTTTTGGTGATTCTAGCAAAGCTAGAGTTGGTGATTGGGTTGTCGCAATTGGAAACCCTTTTGGTTTGGGTGGCACTGTAACCTCCGGAATTATCTCTGCTCGAAATAGACAGATTGGATTAACAAGATACGAGGATTTTATACAAACTGATGCATCAATTAACCAAGGTAACTCAGGTGGCCCTTTATTCAATTTAAAAGGTGAAGTAATTGGAATCAATACTGCGATTATAGCTCCAGGGCAGTCAGGTTCAATTGGCATAGGATTTGCTATTCCAGCTAATGCAGCAGCGAATGTTATTGATCAGCTTATCAAGTTTGGAGAAACAAAAAGAGGTTGGTTGGGTGTAAGAATACAAGAAGTAAGCAAAGAGATCGCAGAAGTGGAAAAACTAAAAAAACCTGAAGGGGCATTAGTAGCAAGTGTTGGAAAAAACAGCCCTGCAGAAAAAGCAGGAATTAAAGCAGGAGATATAATTTTAGAATTTGATGGCAAAAAAATTAACACAATGAAAAAACTTCCAAATGTTGTAGCTAGTACCGAAGTGGGTAAAAGTGTAGAACTTAAAATTTGGAGAAATAAAAAGTTAATCTCTAAAAGATTAATTCTTGGTAGACTTGAAACTTCTGAAGAGTTTAAGGAAACAAAACCTCAAAAAGTAAAAAAAAATATTGATATTGAAAGTTTAAAAATAGCAGTAAGAGAAGTCACAAGTGAAGATATTTCCTCAAGAAATTTAAATAAAAAAACTACAGGAGTAATAATTACAGATATTTCAAATCGTAGCCCTTTGTATAATTTATTAAGCGTTAATGATATAATTATCGAAGTCCAAAAAACTTCTGTAAAAAATTCTTCTGATCTTAAAAGAAAGGTTGAAGACATTTTTAAAAAAGGTGAAAAGACCTTACTGCTAACAGTAATTAATAAAAACAATCAAAGACGTTACCTAGGTGTTAAAATAAATTAATTTTGTCTAAAAAATTAATACTCATAGCAGGTCCGACAGCTTCAGGAAAATCAAAACTAGCAACTAGTTTAGCCAGAAAATTAAATGGAGAAATTATTAATGCAGACAGTATGCAAATTTTTAAAGAATTCAAAATTTTATCATCTCGTCCAAGTTCAAGTGACACTCAAAAGATTAAACACCACCTTTATGGAGTAATTTCAGTTAAAAGATATTTTTCTGCGGGGGATTGGCTTAAGCAAGCAAAAAAAAAAATTAATTTTTGTTTAAAAAATAAAAAAATTCCAATAGTAGTAGGAGGAACTGGTCTTTATTTTAATACAATTATAAAAGGCATAAGTAAAATTCCAAGCATAGATTTAAAAACAAGAAATAAAGTTAGAAATTTGTACAAAAAACTTGGGACTAAAAAGTTTTACGATCGACTAATTAGGCTAGATCCAAAAATTAAAGGCAGAATACTTCCTACTGACTCACAAAGAATTCAAAGAGCTTATGAAGTAAAATTTAAAACTAGAAAATCATTATTTGATTGGTTTATATACACAAAATCTGATTTCTTAGATTTCGAAATAAAAAAAATATTCATTGATATTCCAAGAGACGTATTATTAAAAAAAATTTCTCAAAGAACAGAGCTGATGATTAAAAAAAATTGTTTTAATGAAGTAAGAAAATTCAATAGACTTAAAATTGAAAAAAGATTATCTGCAAATAAACTAATAGGTGTTCAAGAAATCAATGATTTTTTGAAGGGGTCGATCTCACTAGACCAATGCAAAGAGCTTATCAATATAAAGACAAGACAATACGCTAAGAGACAAAATACTTGGGCTAGAGGCCATATGAAGAATTGGAATAAGATTTATTCGAAAAATTTCTCAATTCTTTTAAAAAAATCATTAAAAGTTGTAAGCTAAAACTTGACGCAAATCATTTCTAGGCTAGATTGTATGAATGCCAAAATTATTGAGCGGAGCAGAAATTGTATTTAAAGCGTTAGAGGACCAAAAAGTTGAATACATTTTTGGTTACCCAGGCGGCGCAGTATTACCAATTTATGATGAACTTAAAAATCATAAATCAATTAAACATATATTAGCAAGACACGAGCAAGGAGCTGGTCATTCAGCAGAAGGATATGCAAGATCAAGCGGCAAGCCGGGAGTTTTATTAGTTACATCTGGTCCAGGCGCAACTAATGCAGTGACCGCTTTGACAGATGCTTACATGGACTCAGTTCCTCTTGTTTGCATTTCCGGCCAAGTTCCAACACATCTAATCGGAACAGACGCATTTCAAGAATGTGATACGACTGGAATTACACGACCGTGTACAAAACATAATTGGTTAGTAAAAGATGTAAATGATCTCTCAAGAGTTTTACATTTAGCTTTTGAGGTAGCAACTACAGGAAGACCCGGACCAGTTTTAGTTGATATTCCAAAAGATATTCAATTTAAAAAAGGTAAATATAAATTTTATAAGAACACTCTTAAAAAAAAACTTAATGGCAAAGCATCTCAAAAAATTTCTAATTCAGAATTAGATAAATTTATCGACTTAATGAAAAAATCTTCAAAGCCTATTTTTTATACAGGTGGAGGAGTTATAAACTCAGGACCAGATGCTAGCAAATATTTGAGAGAATTAGTTTCTCTAACTGGCTTTCCCATTACTTCAACTTTACAAGGACTTGGAGCATATCCTGGAGATGACCCACAATTTCTAGGCATGCTTGGTATGCACGGTACTTATGAAGCAAATAATGCGATGCATGATTGTGACTTAATGATAAACATCGGCGCAAGATTTGATGATAGAATTACAGGAAAAGTTGACGAATTTTCACCTGGTTCAAAAAAAATTCATGTCGATATTGATCCTTCTTCAATCGGAAAAAATATAAAAGTTGATCTTGCTATAGTAAGTGATGTAACAGAGCTTCTAAAATCTTTAATTAAAAGATTTAAGGAGAAAAATAAAAACTTTGTTAGTTCTAACAAGCAAAAAACATCAAAATGGTGGGAACAGATTGAAAAATGGAGAGAAAAAAAATCTTTAAACTTTATAAACAGCGACAAAGTTATAAAACCTCAACATGCAGTGCAAAGGCTTTATGAGTTAACAAAAAATCAGGACACTTTTATCACAACAGAAGTAGGTCAACACCAAATGTGGGCAGCACAGCACTATAAATTTAATAAACCCAATAGATGGATGACATCTGGCGGCCTTGGAACAATGGGGTACGGACTTCCAGCGGCAATCGGTGTTCAAATTGCAAATCCCGAAAAACTTGTTGTTGATATAGCGGGAGAAGCATCTGTCTTAATGACAATGCAAGAAATGTCTACAGCTGTTCAATATAGATTACCAATAAAAATATTTATTTTAAATAATGAATACATGGGAATGGTAAGACAATGGCAAGAACTTTTACATGAAAAAAATTATTCTGAAAGTTATACTGCCGCGCTACCAGATTTCGTTAAATTAGCAGAGTCTTATGGTTGTGTAGGTATTAGAGCAAAAACACCTAATGAGTTGGACGAAAAAATTAAAGAAATGATTAATGTTGATAAACCAGTAATATTTGACTGTGTTGTCGACAAAGCAGAAAATTGTTTTCCAATGATACCTTCAGGTAAGCCTCATAACCAAATGATTTTAGGCCCCGAGGAAGAAGATGAAATATCTGATGAAGGGAAAATTTTAGTTTAATGGTAAAGTCTAAATCCGCTTATAGCATTCCCGGTAAAATTGGAAAAATCGAGAGACATATAATTGTTGTATGGGTTGATAATGAAGCCGGTGTTCTCGCTAGGATAGCAGGACTTTTTTCTGGCAGAGGATATAATATTGAGTCTTTGGCAGTTGCAGAGGTTGACAAAAAAAAACATATTTCCAGAATTACAATAGTTACTGAGGGAACCCCGCAAGTAATTGAACAAATAAATTTACAACTAAAAAAACTTGTGCCAGTCCATAAGGTGGCTGATTTCAAGCGAGATGAAAAAGATATTCTTTTTAGAGAATTAGCATTGTTTAAAATTTTTGGAAATTCAAAAAAGATAGAAAAAGTTAAAAAAATTTGCAAGAAATTTAATCCTGTAATTCTTGATAAAACAAATAAATCTGTTGTAATACAAGTTACTGCCCTAAGAGCTGAAATTGATAAATTAGCTCTTGATTTAAAAAGTTTAGGCCTTATAAGCACATCTAGAACAGGTGCAGTGGCAATGACAAAAGGACCTAAAACATTTAACTAATTATGAAAACTTATTACGATAAAGATACAAATAAAGATTTAATTAAAAATAAAAAAGTAGCTATTTTTGGTTATGGCAGTCAAGGCCATGCTCACGCATTGAACCTTAAAGATAGTGGCGTGAAAGAAATTGTAGTTGCTTTAAGAGAGGGATCTTCAAGTATTAAAAAAGCTGAGAGTGCTGGATTAAAAGTAATGTCATTATCCGACGCAGCCGCATGGGCAGACGTGTTAATGATGTTAACACCTGATGAACTACAATCGGAGATTTACAAAAATCATATAGAGCAAAGAATGAAAGAGGGAACAAGCCTAGCTTTTGCACATGGTTTAAACATTCATTTTGATTTAATCAATGCTAGAAAAGATCTTGATGTTTTTATGGTTGCTCCCAAAGGCCCAGGTCATACAGTGAGAAGCGAGTATCAAAAAGGTGGAGGAGTACCTTGCTTAATGGCTGTTCATAAAGATAGCTCAGGTAAAGCAAAAGATTTAGCCTTATCTTATGCTTCAGCTGTTGGAGGTGGTAAAGCTGGTATAATAGAAACTACTTTTAAAGACGAATGCGAGACAGATTTATTTGGAGAGCAAACAGTTTTATGCGGTGGTTTAGTCGAATTAATTAAAAATGGGTTTGAGACCTTAACAGAGGCCGGTTATCCACCTGAAATGGCATATTTTGAAACTCTTCATGAAGTTAAATTGATTGTTGATCTTATTTATGAGGGTGGAATAGCTAATATGAATTACTCAATTTCAAATACTGCAGAATATGGAGAATACATCTCAGGGAAAAGAATTGTAGATAACAAGACTAAAGAAAAAATGAGAGAAGTTCTTAAAGATATTCAATCTGGAAAATTTACTAAACAATGGATGGATGAGCATAAATCTGGTCAAAAAAACTTCTTAAAAATGAGGCAAGATTTAGCAAAACATCCTATCGAAAAGGTTGGGAAAGAGCTTCGCGCAATGATGCCGTGGATTGGTAAAAATAAGCTAGTCGATAAAGATAAAAATTAACCCAATCTGAGTCTAAAACACTATCTTGAACTACATAATTATTTGCAAATTCTAGCTTTGATTGTAATATGAGAAGCTTTTAATTTTTTACAATTATAAAGTTATGACAGAAAAAAATAGAATTATAATTTTTGATACTACGATGCGTGATGGAGAACAGTCTCCAGGAGCATCAATGAGTTTGGAAGAGAAACTACAAATCTCAAGGGTCTTTGATGAATTAGGAGTTGATGTCATTGAAGCGGGTTTTCCTATAGCCTCTCCTGGAGATTTTGAAGCTGTCACAGAAATTAGTAAAACTTTGAAAAGATCGATACCTGCAGGTTTAGCTCGAGCTACAAAAAAAGATATTGATGCTTGTCATCAGGCTTTAAAGCATGCAAAAAATTTTAGAATTCATACTTTTATTTCAACTAGTCCTCTTCACATGAAACATAAGTTAAACAAATCACCCGAGGAGGTTTTAGAATCAATTAAAGAAAGCGTAACTTATGCAAGAAAGTTTACCGATGATGTTGAATGGTCATGCGAGGATGGAACACGAACAGACATGGACTATATGTGTAAGACAGTGGAACTTGCTATTAAGTGTGGAGCAAAAACTATTAATATTCCAGACACTGTTGGGTACACAGTCCCTTCGGAGTTTAAAAAAATTATTGAGACATTAATTAATAAAGTTCCAAATATTGATAAAGCAATTCTTTCTACCCATTGTCATAATGATTTGGGATTAGCAGTAGCAAATTCTTTAGCAGGGGTTATGGCTGGAGCAAGACAAATTGAATGTACAATTAATGGTATAGGCGAAAGAGCTGGTAATGCTGCACTTGAGGAAGTTGTTATGGCTATGAGAACTAGACATGATTTAATGCCTTACACTACAAATATAAATACAAAACTTTTAAGCAAAGCCTCTAAAGTTGTTTCAAATGCAACAGGTTTTCCCGTTCAATTTAATAAAGCAATTGTAGGAAAAAATGCATTTGCACATGAGTCAGGCATACACCAAGATGGAATGTTGAAAAACAGAAACACGTACGAAATAATGACACCAGAGAGCGTTGGAGTAAAAAAAACATCACTTGTTATGGGAAAACATTCAGGTCGACATGCGTTTAGAGATAAATTATCCGATATGGGGTATGTAGATGTAACAGACGATATAATAAATACTGCTTTTGGAAAATTTAAGGTTTTAGCAGATAAGAAAAAACATATTTATGACGAAGATATAGCTGCTCTGGTTGATGATAGCTTAGTAACAGAGGATAATGTAATTAAATTAAAATCTTTAAAGGTATTTGCTGGAACTGGTGAGCCTCAAAAAGCAGAAATGACTTTAGAAATTTTTGGTGAAGTAAAAAGTGCCTCGGATATAGGTGACGGCCCAGTAGATGCTATTTTTAAATGTATTAAAAAACTTTATGCTCATGACGTAAAACTTTTATTATATAATGTGCATGCAGTTACTGAAGGTACTGATGCTCAGGCAACAGTAAGTGTGAGAATAGAAGAAAATGGTAAAACTACCGTAGGTCAAGCAGCTGATACAGATACATTAGTTGCTTCAGCTAATGCTTATTTAAGTGCTTTAAATAAGTTAATTATAAAAAGAAAAAAAACAGCGCCAGATGATGAAAATCTAAGCGCTCAAATATAGAAAGGTAAATATGTTTAAAGGTTTAACTGGTTTGACTTCATTTTGGTCACAAGACATGGCAATCGATTTGGGTACAGCTAACACATTAGTAGTTCTTAAAGATCAAGGAGTTGTACTTAACGAGCCTTCAGTAGTAGCAGTTATAGAAGATGCAGGAAAAAAATCAGTTCTTGCAGTAGGAGATGAAGCTAAAACCATGTTAGGAAGAACTCCAGGAAATATATCAGCTATTAGACCCCTAAAAGATGGAGTAATTGCAGATTTCGTTGTTACCGAGGAAATGATTAAACACTTTATTAAAAAAGTGCATAAAAAAAATGCTTTTGCAAATCCAAGAATTTTGATTTGCGTTCCTACAGGATCTACTCCAGTCGAAAGAAAAGCTATTCAAGATTCAGCTTTAGCTGCTGGTGCACGAAAAGTTCAATTAATTGAAGAGCCTATCGCTGCAGCAATCGGTGCTGGTTTACCAATTTCAGAAGCAACAGGCTCTATGGTGGTAGATATCGGAGGTGGGACTACCGAAATTGCTGTAATGTCATTAGGTGGAGTTGTTTATTCAAAATCTTTAAGAGTAGCAGGAGATGCTCTCGATCAATCTATTATTGCTTATATGAGAAAAAAAATGAATTTAATGATTGGTGATTCAACTGCAGAAAAAATTAAAAAGGAAATTGGAACTGCTATTCCTTCATCTAACAATACTTTTTTAATGAAAGGTAGAGATATAAGATCAGGGACACCGAAAGAGATTGAGCTTACAGAAAAAGATGCTTGTGAAGCTCTAATGCCTATTTTAAATCAAATTTTGGGAGGCATTAAAGAAGCTTTAGAAAATACACCGCCAGAATTATCTGCAGATTTAATTGATATGGGATTAGTTTTAACAGGCGGCGGCGCTTTATTAAAAAATATCGATAAATTAATTTCTCAAGATACTGGCTTACCTGTAACGATAGCTGATGATCCGTTATCATGTGTTGCTATTGGAACTGGAAGAGCCCTAGAAAATGAGGAACTGTTTTCTACAATGTTATCAGAATATTAATTTGTCTTTACCGAAAAAATGTCAGTTAGTAGAGATGATTTTAGCATAGCTTTTCGTTCAGCCCTTTTACAAAGAGGAGCAACGCAAAAATTTTCAATTTTTTCTCTTATAATTGTAGCTTTAGTAATATTTTTTTTAGATGTATACGGATTCGCTGTAGTAAAAACAGCAAGAAGTTTCATAAACGATGTTGTCTACAGAGTAACTTATTTAGCTTCTACTCCTACTAGACTATTCCCAGGTATAAATCAAGGTATCGCAAGTCACTTTAATTTAAAAAAAGAAAATGAAGAATTAAGAAAAGTTATAGAACGTTATAAATCTATAGACCTTAACCTAGAATATATATCTAATGAAAATAAAAACTTGAAAAAAGTTTTAGACACAGAAGATGTAAAAAGTGTTTCGAATATAGTTTTAGCGAAAGTTTTAGTAGATAGAAATAGCCCATTTTTAAAATCAATAATTATCAATAAAGGAAGTAAAGAGGGAATCATTAAAGGAATGCCCGTCACACAAAATAAATATTTAGTTGGACGTATAGTTGAGACTAATTATTTATCATCAAGAGTGTTATTGCTAAATGATTTAAATAGCAGAATTCCAGTTACATTTGATGAAAAAAGCACTCAAGCAATTTTAACTGGCGGAGGAACACGTAAACCAACACTATCATATTTACCAGAAGATTATGAATTTGAAGATGATATAACTGTTTTTGCCTCTGGAAAAGACGGAATTTTTAGCGCAGGAACTCCCATAGGAAAAACAAAACATACCGGTGAAGTCGAACTATTTGTAGATCCAAATCAACTGTCTTTTGTAACAGTAAATTTAATTAAACCAAGTAAGGAAATATTCTAATGGCTAAGGTAAATATAATAAATAAATTATTTGCAGCCGGCCCTTTAATTTTACTATATTATTTATCAATCAGTGAAATTGATGCAAACCTTGAAAAGTTATTTGAAGTTTTTTCATTAAATTTACAAATCATAATAATTTATTTTTGGATAATCAAACGTCCAAGTCTTATGGGAACAGGTCATATTTTTTCTGCTGGTCTTATTAACGATGTTGTAATGGGATTTCCTTTAGGCATAAGCTCACTATCTTATCTTGTAGTATGCTTTGTTGGCAATTACGTTAGAAACAAAAGTGTGAACACAACAATTGCATCTGACTGGTTTACTTTTCTAATAGCTTTATTATTTGCTAATTTACTTTTTTTCTCATTGCTTAATAATTTTTCAGAAGTTGCGATCTCTTATTCAAAAATTGGTTATAATACTTTCTTCACTCTATTCCTATTCCCGGTTTTCTGGCTTCTATTTAACCTATATCAAATGAGCTTCATAGGATCTCAAGATGCTTAGTCCCGGTTCAGGAAATACTGTTATTAAGTCAAAACTTATAAGTAGAAGAATGTTTTTATTAACCGCAGCAAAAGCTGTAGTGATGGTCGGGTTAGTAGGGAGACTTATATCTCTTCAAATTAATCAAGCTACTAAATATAAATCTTTGTCAGATAAAAATAGGTTTAGAGAGTGGAAGTTAGCCCCAGAGAGAGGAGCAATAAAAGATTTCTTTGATACAAAAATAGCATCAAGTGAACCTCTTTACCAATTACATTTAGTTCCTGAAAACGCTAAGGATTTAGACAATTTATTTGTAAGATTAAAAGCAATTTTAAACATTACAGATCGAAAAGTTTCCTATTTAAAAAGAGTTATAAAAAAACAAAAACCTTGGGAACCAGTGATTGTTTCTGAAAATTTAGATTGGTCAGATTTTTCAAGAATAAATTTATTTTTACATGAGTTGGAAGGAGTAGAGCCCATCGTCTCTGTTGCAAGAACTTATCCTGATAATTCGTCAGCTCATATTTTAGGTTATGTATCTCAAATAAGTGCTAAAGATTTACAAACAAAAAAATATCTCCAAGAATTAGCTGTGCCAGGTATGGCGATAGGAAAAACTGGTTTAGAGAGAAAACTAGATGAAAAGATAATTGGTAAAGTTGGTTATCAACGTTATGAAGTTAATGCTTTTGGAAAAAGAATAAGAGAAATTAAAATTGATGAGGGCCAAGCAGGTAAAAGTTTCAAAACAACTCTAGACTACGAAATTCAAAAATACACTAATAAACTCTTAAAAGATAAAGCAGCCGCAGTGTGCGTGATGGATGTTTATAATGGAGATATTGTATCTTTAGTCTCCTCTCCAACATTTGAGCCCAATGAATTTGTTCATGGATTAGATAAGGCTTATTGGAATAGTTTAATTAAAAACGAAAAGAAACCTCTAGCGAATAAAGCGTTATCAGGATTATATCCGCCTGGATCTACTATTAAAACTTTGGTTGCTTTAAGTGCTTTAGAAAATAAAATTATTAGGCCTTTAGATACTTTTAGATGCAAAGGAAAAATAGAGCTTTACGGAGAGAAATTTCACTGCTGGGAGAAAGATGGACACGGTATCGTTAATCTTAGAAGAGGAATTCAAAGATCTTGTGATGTTTATTTTTATGAAGTTGCTAGAAAACTTGGTGTAGATAGATTGTCAGAAACTGCAAAAAGATTCGGTTTAGGAAAAAAAGTTTTAGATGATTTTATTGAAGAAAGATCTGGAGTGGTACCAAATACAAAATGGAAGAAAAAATTTATAGGACAAAATTGGTATTTAGGTGAAACTCTTCACTCAGGAATAGGTCAAGGATACTTCCAAAGCACACCTTTGCAATTATGTTTAATGACAGCACAAATAGCAAATGGAGGTTTTGAAATAAAGCCGAGAATAATAGTTGATGGAAAAAACGACAACTTAAGAAATTATTTAAAACATAAAAATGAAAATCCTAATGAACCTCTTCCTACTGATTTATTAGTATCAAATTTTGATTTAAAACCTTTATTTAAAAACCAAGAACATATTAACCTTATTAAAGATGCTATGTTTTCTTCATCAAATGAGCCTGGAGGAACTTCTTATAGACATAGGTTAGAAAATCCAAAATATACATTTGCTGGTAAAACTGGCTCATCACAGATAAAAAGATTTACAGAGGCTCAGCGTGAAGCAGAGGTTAAACAAGAAAGTTTACCTTACAAAGATAGAGACCATGCATTGTTTGTAGCATTTGCTCCTTATAAAAATCCACAATATGCAATAAGTGTTTTAGTTGAGCATGGAGGTTCAGGGGGTAAAACTGCTGCACCAATAGCAAAGAAAGTAATCAAAAAAGTTCTTGAAAGACATGAATTAAGAAGAAGTGTAAATAATAAAATTGGGGAGTCTGTCTAATGTTGCAACCAAGATCTATTCATTCATCATTAAGTTTTAAAGATAAACTTTTTTCAATTGATTATGTTTTAGTTTTTTCAATTTTTATTTTAGGACTTGTAAGTATTTTGGCAATGTATTCAACTGATGGAGGAGAGTTTAAATACCATACTAATAGTCACATACTTAGATTTTTTGTTTTCTTTGGAATGTTTCTATTTATTTCCTTTGTTCAAATTAGATTTTGGCACAGTACGAGTTATTTAATTTATATTCTATTTTTTTTATTACTTCTCGGCGTCAAATATTTTGGTCTTACCTCTTCAGGATCTAAAAGATGGTTAGATTTATATTTCATGAATCTACAACCATCGGAATTAATGAAAATTGGTCTAATAATGTTTTTGGCAAAATATTATCACCGGATCTCGATTGAAAATATAAATCATTTAAGATTTTTATTTTTACCTATCGTAGTTCTAATAGCTCCAATAATATTAGTAGCTACTCAACCAGATCTTGGTACTGCTTTATTGATTGCAGCTGGTGGATTGACTGTTACGTGGTTAGCAGGGGTAAGAATAAAGTTTTTTGCTTTTTCAGGTTTAGCATTTCTGGCGTTGCTTCCAATAGCGATCTCTTTTTTAAAACCTTACCAAAAATCTAGGATATTAACTTTTTTAAATCCAGAGAGAGACCCACTTGGAGCAGGATACCAAATTATACAATCAAAAATAGCTATTGGATCAGGGGGATTATTTGGCAAAGGTTTCTTGCAAGGTTCTCAGAGCTATTTAGATTATTTACCAGAGAAACATACTGACTTTATATTCACCCTTTTCTCTGAGGAGTTTGGATTTTTTGGATCTTTATTTATTCTACTTTTATATGCAGTAATAGTTTGGAGAATAGTTAAAATAGGAAATCTGACTAGGAGTAATTTTGGAAAACTCTATTGTTATAGTTTTGCTACAGCTTTTTTTATTTATGTTGTTGTAAATATGATGATGGTTCTGGGATTACTACCTATTGTAGGGTCTCCTCTTCCTATTATGTCCTATGGAGGGTCATCAATGATGGCAATAATGCTTGGATTAGGAATAGTAATGTCATGCAAAGTTTACAAAGACACTCCTGTAAATTAACAATTTAAACCTATTTTGGTCAAATTTTATTTTATTAAATACTTGTAAATTCAGCTAATAGGTGATTAGTTTAGAACTATAATATGTTTGGAGATAAGAAAAATAAACTTAAAGACTCAGAAAGATCTCTAATAAGTGAGACGGTAAGTATCGAAGGAACAATAAATAGCTCCGGTGCAATCGACGTTGCTGGCTTAATAAAAGGACCAGTTTACTCCAAAGAGATCATCATTAGAGAAACAGGTTCAATTACTGGTTCAATTGAAGGTGATCATATCGAAATTCACGGTCATTTAGACGGTAAAGTTTCAGGTTCAGATATTGTGATAGGTTCAACTGGTACAGTTAAAGGGGACATAGAGTTTGGAAATAATTTAAGAACTGAAAATGGCGCTGATATTGACGGATATATCAAAAAGACTAACAAATCGAAATCTACGTTGACTGGCGACTTCTTATTTAAGAAAAAAGAGAAAAAAGACTCTTCCGAGACTTCAGACGAAAGACCAGAAGTAGTAAACAAAGAAGCTTTGGCATAATTTACCACACTATAATTATTTATACATTAGAATATAATTTTCTAATGGAAAAATATAAATGTAAGTCTGTAGGTATAATTGGATCTGGTATTCAAGGAGTTTGTACAGGTTTACAACTTATAAAAAAAGGTATCCCAGTTACTCTTTTTGACAGACACGATCCTCTATCAACGGAATATAAACCAGCCTCTTACGGAAATGCCGGTCATTTCTCACCTTATGCAGTTTTGCAATTTAATCGTCCTGACATTTTAAATGATGTTCCAAAAATGCTGTTAAGCTCTCAAGGTCCACTAGCATTAAAATGGAATTATATTCCTAAAATGTTTAATTGGTTTTTGCATTATTTTAAAAATTGTAATCATAAATCAATGATACACACTGCAAAAAACATGCATCAAATTTTAAGTTTATCCAACGATGCGTATGAAGAAATTTTTCAAGAAATAGACACGACTGGTTTGGTTGAAAAAAAAGGGATTATTTACATTTGGACTAATAAAAATTTAAAAAGTAGGAGATTAGAAATTAAAGTTAGAGAAGATTTAGGTATTAAACAAAAACTTTTAAATCAAAAGGAGGTTTTAGAATTAGAACCAAACTTACAACCGGTATTTGACGCTGGTGTAATTTATGAAGATGCTATGCATGCACGAGATCCACATGGAATACTTAAACAAATTTTTAAATTATTTATAAAAAAAGGCGGTAAATTCATTCAAACTAATATAAAAAGCATCCAACAATCAACTATAAATCAAACAATTATCAGATCAGAGAATCAAGAATACAAGTTTGAAAAGTCTGTGATCGCATCAGGAGCATATTCAAAAGAACTAACCGATCAACTTGGTGAAAATATTCCTTTAGATACTGAACGAGGTTATCATGTTCATTTTAAAGATAAAGAGAGTCTTATCTCAAGACCAGTGATATTTTTAGATCGTGGATTTGGGATGACTCCGATGAACCAAGGGTTGCGAGCAGTAGGCACTGTTGAGTTAGGTGGGTTAAAAAATCCTCCTTCAAAAAAAAGAATCGACTATATAGTAAAATGTGCAAAAGAACTTCTACCGCAATTAGGAAAACATGAAGATGAATGGCTAGGTTTTAGGCCTACATTGCCAGATTTTTTACCCATATTAGGTCCATCTTTAAAAAATAAAAATATTATTTACGCTTTTGGTCATCAACATTTAGGGTGGACTTTAGGAGCTATTACAGGCAAAATTATTTCTGGAATTGTATCTGGAGAAAAAACTAATTTAGATTTAACTCCCTATAGTTCTAAAAGATTTAATTAGGAACCTTTTGTCAAAAAACTACACAGCTTATACATTCTTAGTGCTTGCAACTATGTTCTGGTCTGGAAACTTTATAGTTGGAAAATTTGCTACTCTATTCGAAATTCCACCTTTAACATTAAATTTTTATAGATGGGTTGTGGTTTGGTTGATCTTAATTCCATTCACTTTCAAAGAAATTTTAAACAAAAAACATTATATTAAAGAAAATTTGTTATTGATAAGTTTTATGGGCATTATAACAATCAGTACTTTTAACTCAGTTGTTTATTTTGCGCTTAATTATACTCAAGTAATAAATGCAGTATTAATGTTAGCTGGTATACCAGCTGCTGTTATGATTTTGTCTTCAATTATGAATATAGAAAAAGCAAACATGTTTCAATTTACGGGATTGATTTTATCGATACTGGGTGTTGGAACAATTATTTCAAATGCAGACATCCAAAAAATTATTTCATTAAATTTTAATAAAGGAGATTTATGGATGTTAGTTTGTGTCTTGAGTTGGTCACTTTATTCAACTTTATTAAAAAAAAAAAAATTTGAACTATCTCAATTTTCATTTATTCAACTCATGGTCACAGTCGGTTTGATATTTCTCGTCCCGCAATATTTCTATGAACGATCTATTGGACTAGAAATTCCAATTAATAAATTTTCAATAGCTATCCTACTTTACGTAGTAATTTTTCCTGCAATAGCTGCATATTATTGTTGGCAGAAAGCTATTGAATTGATTGGGCCTAATAGATCAGCGATTTTTGTACAACTAATGCCATTGTTTAGCGCCTTAATGGCAATATTAATATTTAAGGAGAAGTTTCAATTGTACCATTTTATCGGTGGAATTTTTATAGTATCAGGTATTTATTTATCGAATAGGAAAACTCAATGATTAAAGTTGCAGTGCTCGATGATTACCAAGACGCTTTTAGTCAAATAATTGATTTGAAAAAATATAAAGATAAATATGATTTTAAAATCTTTAATGAGCCTTTTGTCAATGAAGAAGAGGCCAAAATAGAATTAGAGGAGTTTGAGGCTTTATTTGTTATGAGAGAAAGAACTCCTATAACAAGGTCGTTAATCGAAAATTTGCCTAATCTTAAGTACATAATGACCTCAGGTATGCGAAATAATTCTATTAATTTAGAAATTACAAAAAAGAAAGGTATTGTGGTTTGTGGAACTGAAATAAATTCAAATCCTGCTGCTGAGATCACTTGGGCCTTAATCTTAGGTCTTTTAAGAAATGTTAAACAAGAAATTGACAATATGTTTCAAGGGTATTGGCAGACCACAATCGGCTCAGAATTAAAAGGTAAAATGTTGGGAGTTATAGGATTAGGAAAAATTGGAACTCAAGTTGCAAAAGTAGGAAAAGCTTTTGGAATGGAAGTTTGTGCTTGGAGTGAAAATCTAAATTTATCCCATGCAAATCAACTTGACGTATTGCCAATGAGCAAGGAAGATTTAATTAAGAATTCAGATATCATTTCTATTCATTTAGTTTTGGGAGACAGATATAAAAATTTAATTACAAAAAAAGAGATTGATATGATGAAAAAAACAAGTTTTCTAATTAATACTTCTAGAGGACCAATTGTGAATGAAAATGATTTAGTCGAAGCTTTAAAAGAAGAAAAAATAGCTGGAGCTGGTTTAGATGTTTACGATAAAGAACCTCTTCCACAAGATCATAAATTAAGATTTCTTCCTAACGCATTGTTATTGCCCCATATTGGTTACGTTACAGCTGAAAATTACTCAAAATTTTATCTGCAAATGATGGAAAATCTTGAAAGTTGTTTAAATAACAAGCCTTTAAGATTAATCTCATAGTTAACTCTTCCATTATAGGTTGTATTAGATATAAACTCAATATGAGTGATTCGTTTGTTTTATAACGAACAAATCTCTGCTTAAAATAGTGAGAAATATAAAAAGGGAGTATGAAAAAAATTTTAGGCTTATTGTTCACACTCATTTTGCTAACTGGATGTGCAGAGTCTTTAGCTCTACTAGGACCCTCCTCTACCGCAGTAACAGGTGGAAATATCGCTCAGTCAGCTTTTTCTTCAGCAGTTAATTACGGTGTAAAAAAACAAACTGGAAAAAGCCCAATGGAACATGCAATTGCTTATGCTGAAGAAATGAATCCGCAGAAAAAAAATGAACCTTGTTTATCATTTGCTCAAAAAACAAACTCAGAAATATGCGCTATTGTAAAAAAACAATTAAAAATAACTAAATCTAAGATCTTAAAGAAATTAAACGAAAAGTCTATAAAAGACCTTACTTCATCTCTTCAGCCTAGTATAAATAAAAAATCAAAAATTAAGTATTTAGATTAATTTTCTTTAAAACAAATCAGCACTTTAAATTTAAGATTTTAACCACCTTGGGTTGTGTGAATAAAAATTAATACTCTAATAATTAACTTTTATTTAAAGTTGAAGCAGATATATGGGATCAATCAAAACAAGTTTTAATCATGAAAAAGATATTGCTTTTACTATCTACTATTTTCTTGCTAAACGGTTGCGCTGAATCTTTAGCATTACTCGGCCCAGGTGCCTCGAACGGAAGATTTGTTCAATCCAGTTTAAATTCAGCAATAGGTTATGGGGTTAAAAAACAAACAGGAAAAACTCCTTTGGAACACGCTATTGCTTTCGCAGAAGAAAAAAATCCAGAGAGAAAAAAAGAAACCTGTATTTCTTCTTTTGAAATAACAAGGTCTGAATTTTGCACAATTGTTAAAAAACAAATTAAGTCTAAAACCACCGCTATGGTAGAAAAGACTACAGACTTTGTGAAAGAATTTCCAAAAAATAAAATTAAAGAAATATCTAAAATTGAAAAGATAGCAAAGAAATCAATTATTTATAATAGAAGGTAGTTTTTTAATGATGGCCCCAATAAAATTGGGACCACCTATAAAATTTTTAAGCAGCTAAAGCTTGTTTAATATCTGCAATAATATCGTCAGGATGCTCGATACCAATTGATAATCTTACATATCCTGGTGTCACACCTGCCGCTGCTAATGCTGCATCATCCAATTGACTGTGTGTAGTAGTTGCTGGATGAATGGCTAAACTTCTAGCATCACCGATATTAGCAACATGATAAAGCATCTTTAAGTTATCAATAAACTTAGCTCCAGCTTCTTTGGTGCCTAAGTCCATTCCAACTAAAGAACCATATCCACCTTGCATATATTTCTTAGCCCTTTCTTTAATTTCACCTTGGTGATTAGTAGGGTAGATTACATTCTTAACTTTCTTTTGAGTTTCTAAGAAAGAAACAACTTTTTCAGCATTGCTACAGTGTTGTTTCATTCTAAGAGCAACTGTTTCCAACCCTTGAATGATTTGGAAAGCGTTAAATGGACTTAATGGAGCACCTAAGTCTCTCAATAAAACCACTCTTGCTCTGATTACAAAAGGAATGTTAGCCCCAGTTAATTGAGGAACTGCATCTGCCCAAACTGCACCACCATAACTTTGATCAGGTTCATTTATTAATGGTTGTCTTTTTCTGTCTTTAATCCAGTCAAAGTTTCCACCATCAACAATAATCCCTCCAATTGATGTTCCATGACCTCCAATATATTTAGTCAATGAGTGCATTACGATAGCAGCTCCGTGAGCCAGAGGTTTACAAATCACCGGCGAAGCAGTGTTATCGATAATCAAAGGAATACCTTTTTTTCTACCGATATCTGCAACCTCTTTAATTGGGAATACACGAAGGTAAGGATTAGGACAAGACTCACCGTAGTAAGCTCTTGTTTTATCATCAGTCACTTTTTCAAAGTTTTTAGGATCTGCAGGATCTGCAAATCTAACTTCAATACCTTGTTGTCTTAAAGTATTTTTGAATAAGTTTACTGTACCTCCATATAAATCAGTTGAAGCAACAACGTTATCTCCAGCTTGTGCTAAATTTTGTATACACATTGCTGAAGCTGCTTGACCTGAACCTACCGCTAATGCTGCTACACCACCTTCTAGTGCTGCAACTCTTTTTTCTAACACATCACATGTTGGGTTCATTATTCTTGTGTAAATATTACCAAACTCTTTTAAACCAAATAAATTTGCAGCGGTTTCTGCATTTTTAAATTGGTAAGAAGTTGTTTGGTAAATTGGAACTGCTACTGCTGTAGTTGCAGGATCACTTCTGTAATCACTACCATGCAAGCCAATAGTTTCCGGATGTTTAAAATCAGCCATTGATTTTCCCCCTTACTGTTTCTCTTATTGTCTCGTTCATTTTTTCTCCATTCTTGGAGAAGAATGAACGAATTTTAATTCTGTTCATCTTCTCCTTTTTAGTACTTCGGCAAATGCCGGGTGTACAATATGGTTCAAATACCCGGTTTAATTTTAGATTTTTCCAAAAAAAAACCACCGACTAAAGCGGTGGTCTGAAAGACTTAGGCGCTTTAGCAGGATTTATAAAGCGCCCGCAAGTTGCTTTAACTCAGCGCTTAATTAAATATAGCAAGAAAATTAGGATACTGTCAACTATCAATTAAATATTATTCCAGAACAATTTTGCAAGGTTTATTCCAGACAAATCTTTATATGTAGTTAGTCCTGTAGGGCTAGTAACATTGATATCGCCAATTAATTTCTCTTGTACAAAATCAACACCTGCAAAATATATATTATTTTTAACTAACAATTTACCGATTGCTCTGCTTGCATTAACTTCCTTATTTGTGAGCTTTGTTAATTTTGCTCTAGCTCCTTTACTCATATTTGATAAAATACTACCTTTTTTAGGTACTCTAGAAATAGCACCTACAATCTTTCCTTTAATTATAAAAACTCTTTTATCACCTTTAGAAATCCCAGGTAAAAACTTTTGAAAAAATAAATGATTGTGAGTTCTCAATAATTTTCTAATTTTGCTTGCGTTAAAGTTTTTTAGTAAAATTACGTTATTACCACTAAAACCATTGATAGGTTTAACCACAACAGCTTTGTATCTTTTACAAAAACTTCTTATTTCTGAAAGGTTTTCACTAACTAAAGTTGGAGGCATGTACCTCATTAAATTAATAGAAAATAACTTTTCAGATATGTTTCTTATAGCAAAAGGGTGATTTATAATCTTAACCTTCTTAGAGATATGGTTAAGTAAGAATGTTGTATATAAATAACGATTATCAAAAGGCGGATCATTTCTGATTAAAATAACTCTAGATTTTTCTAAATTAAAAGTAATGGTTTTTAGTAGTGAGTAGAATTTCTTTTTGTTCTCATTAATTTTTATATGCTTACAAGAAGCTAAAACTTTACCATTTAAAAAACTCAAATTTTCAGGTTCAAAATAATATATCTTATAACCTCTTTTTTGTGCTTCAGCTGCTAGCAGTAAAGTTGTATCAGTTCTGATATTTACTTTTTTAAGATCAGAACCCTGAATAGCTAAAATTTTCGTCATGATTTATTAAGAAATCTAATTTTTTCATTTTATTATATTGCTCAATCAGCATTTCTGCTCTAGTTTTTTTATTACTAATTATTTCCTCTACATGTTTTAGATAAATTGTTTCATTTTTTCCGCTTTTATTTAGTTCATTCCTTTTTGCTAAGCCTTTTCTTGTCAAATCTAAAAATATTTTAGCCCAGTCAATTAATTTTTTATTTTGAAATGAAGTATTAAGCCCTAGCTTAGGAGAGTTAAAATAAGCATCTAGCACTTCGTCTTTTTTCCAATATTTAATAATTTCATATGTTTCATCTAATGATCCATAAATTAAACCAGTAAAGAAAGATGGTCCATTACAGATACAACCAAAATTACATGTATCTAAAGATCTGAACTCTAAAACTTGCTTTAATCTAACTTCAGTAAAAATAGTTCCTAAGTGATTTTCAAAATCCTTAACAGTGGGCTTCTCTCCTTTTAAATACTTTAAATTACCACTCAAGTAATCTTTAAAAGTTTGACCATTTGGAGAGTAATATTTGTCATTTTTTTTAAGAAATAAAATTGGATAATCAATAACATGATCAATATATTTTTCAAAACTCATACTCTCAAAAGTAATTGGCATAATTCCCCCTCTATTGGTTCCTTGCCAAACCTTACCTCTGTAAGATAAAAAACCTGATAATTTATTTTCATTGAAAGGTGAATTAGCAAACAAAGCAATAGTTAATGGTGTTAAATAATTTCCAATCTTAAATTTTTTTTCAAAATCTTCCTCAGACGTATAATCATAGTTTATCTGAATGCCCGCAGTTTTATACATCATATCTAAACTTAGTTTTCCTTTCTTGGGCATTTCGTTTGTCATAATTTTGTAACGTTCTTTTGGATTTTTGGGTATTTCTAGTAATTTATTAAAAGGATCATATGCTATTGACGAAGTTGTAATTTTAGCTGTTTCAAAAATTTCTTTTAGTTCACTAAAATGTGAACTATTTTCTGAACAGACTAGATGAATGTTTTTAAGTGGAGCACCTGAAAGTTCATATTGAAATCCTGGCTCAGTTGTAATTTTCTGGTTATTTCTTTTTAGACCTACTACTTTATCTTTTTCAAATTGAAGCTGCCAACCCCTTACTGTAAGTATTTCAAATAATTTTTTTATTTGAGAATAGTCAATTCTTTTGAGATTATTTTTATTAAAAAGAAATTTCTCGTGCTCTACACCAATTCTAAGTTGATTTTTATTTTTAATTCCATCTTTAAAATATTGAATTAATTGATCTTTATTTTGAACTACTTCGTTTAAAGAATTATACAAGGTTATTTAATTCTGTTTTTAAGAATTTAGCTATCTCTAACATTCCATCTTTATTAACTTTTTTCTCTGCAACCGTATTATAATTAGTGTTAGTGTTCACATCATATGTATATCTCTGACCGGATTTATCTGTGATGTACTCAATACCAGCTATCTCAATATTATTTTTTTTTAAAAAATTCTCATATTTTTCAATATCTGGATTAGTATAATTTTTTAGAATCATAAATTTATTACCATCAGGATTATTTGACTTATTTTCAGACATATTATTTTTACTATCACAAGGGCATAATTCAAATGAATTTCCAGCGTCAACCTGAACAGCATATAAAAATTTAGAATTAACAAACTCAAGGCGATGAATTACTTTAGGATTAGCATCTATGTAATCTTGTAAAATTGTGATTCCATCAATTGAATTCTCAAAAAGTGGACCATTAACATACTCTTCTAATTCCTCTTTGTTGTTAAATAGTTTTACGCCCAATCCTCTGCCAGCTCTATTATGTTTAGTAATAAAGGGTATACTAAAATTTTTTGCCGCTTGAATAATTTGCGATTTGCTAGAACAAAAAATTGAATTTGGTGTTTTAATACCAACCTCATTTAATTTTAAGTATTGTAAAGACTTACTTACTTCTAAAGCTAATGCGTTATTATCATTGATCACTCTTTTTTTGTGATTTTGTAGCCAATTTAAAATTACCGACGTATATTCTGGAGCAAACCTATGTCCTCTAACGTGAGAACTTGCACTCATCCGATTATAAAAAACTCCTTTGGGAGGATTTTTACTTAAATCAATTTTAGCATTTTCTACATGCCAATCCTCATAATCAACTTTTAAATCCTTTAAATGAGATTCAAGAGGTTTTGTCCAAGCTTCATTTTCGTGAATAATATATGCTTTCATTAAACAAGGCGTTATATATTCTCCTTTAAATTTTTCAAGTAGTCATTATATAAGAATAATGAATGATTTTTTAGAAACTATAAAAAAAAGAGATCCGGCGGCAAAATCAATATTGAGTATTGTTCTCACATACCCTGGTGTTAAAGCAGTTTTTTTTCATCAAATATCTAATTTTTTTTACAAAGCTGGATTTGAATTAATAGCTAGAATTATATCTCAAACAATTCGGTTTTTTACAGGTATTGAAATTCATCCAGGTGCTAAAATTGGAAAAAATTTATTTATTGATCATGGGATGGGAGTAGTTATAGGTGAAACCTCTGAAATAGGAGATAACGTTACAATCTATCATGCTGTTACCTTAGGCGGCAGTTCGCCGAGTATAGATAGCGAAAGACAACGTCATGAAAAAAGACACCCAACTATTGGCGATGATGTTGTGATCGGTTCTGGTGCTCAAATAATTGGTCCAATTAAAGTCGGCAACAATGCAAGAATAGCTGCTAACGCAGTAGTCGTTAAAGATGTGCCAGAAAACGCAACTATGGTCGGTATTCCTGCTAAAGCAGTAAAATTAGAAAACAAAGGTAACTTTAAACCTTATGGCGTTGATGATAAAGTTAAAGATGAGTAAAGATTGGGATCCTAATTTAACTCCAGAACAAAATTATGTTTTAAGGCAAGAGGGAACAGAGTCTCCTGGAAGTAGCCCGTTAAATAATGAAAAAAGAGAGGGCTCTTATCATTGTGTAGGATGTGGAACTAAACTTTTTGATTCTAATACAAAATATGAAAGTGGATCTGGCTGGCCTTCCTTTTTTAAATCTTTGCCTGATGTTTTTGAGGAAAAAACAGATATGCACATAGGATATCCAAGAACAGAGTATCATTGTAAAAAATGCGGCGGACATCACGGCCACGTATTTGATGATGGTCCAAAACCTACGGGAAAACGATATTGTAACAACGGGATATGTTTATTCTTTAAACCAAAAGGCGAGTAGTTATACACAAACCAATTAAGTGTTTTAATACAACTTATCAAAAAATTATAATTTTGATTGCCATGTCCTCTAGACCAAGGCAACATAAGTTTGTTAGATTATCATTTCATCCACCATGAAGAAGCAAATTATTTCCCTATTCATAATAATATTTTTACTCATTTCTTTTCACGCGCATTCATCAGAAAAAAATTGGAAACCTGCACAAGATGGAGATAAAATTATTTTAATAAGACATGCCAAAGCGCCTGGTGGAGGTGACCCAGAGGGATTTAATATTGAGGATTGTAAAACCCAAAGAAATCTAGACATGATGGGAATTAATCAATCAAAAAAAATTGGTAAACTTTTTAGAGAAAAAAAGATTAAAATTGACAAAGTTTTATCAAGCCAGTGGTGTAGATGTAAAGATACTGCAAAATACGCTTTTGGAGATTTCAAAGAATTTTCTGCGTTGAATTCTACTTATACTCCGCCATATGACCAAAATGAAAAACAGCAAATTAAGGAATTAAAAAAATATGTAAGTAGCTGGAAAGGTAATGGTGGAAATTTAGTTTTAGTTACGCATTATGTGATTATATTGGCTATAACTGGAGAAACAACAAGATCTGGTGAACTAGTTATCACTGACAAAAACTTTAAAATTCTTTCTACAATTAAAACTCTTTAAAAAAATATGAAATATATAACAGCAACTAAAATTAAGTATTCGATAAATGTTTTAATCTTTAAGAGAGAGTCTTTATTCTTAAATTTGTTATTAATAAATAAAGATAATCGAGAAAAAGCTAATTGAACTAAAATGATACTTAAAGCTATACCCAGTAAAGCATGGTAAAAGCTAAAATTTTTAAGACCATAAAAGCAAGCTGCGATAAATGTGAACCAGGAAATATTTGTTACAAATAAAGTAATTAAAATACCTGACCCTTTTTTAAAAATACTTTGAGATTTTATGAAAGTATATGACCACAAAAGAGTGAATAAAAAACCTGCGTATTTAATTATCATGAGCCAATATTGTAATTGCGGTAAAGTTCAAAGGCAAATATAAAGTTAATATGATCATTAAATTAGCGTTTGCTTTTGGGGCTGGATTTATAAGTTTTCTTACCCCTTGCGTACTTCCAATTATCCCAGGTTATATCTCTTATATTACTGGAAAAGATTTAGGAGAAATAGATAAAAATAAATCAATAGTACTAACTAAAACTATTCTTTTTTCACTAGGCTTCTCTTCTGTTTTTATAACATTAGGAGCTGCAGCCTCAGCAATTGGAAATGTACTTCTTTTTTTTTCGAATGAATTAAGAATAGTTGCAGGATTAATTATTATTGTCTTTTCATTACAAATGTTAGGATTGCTAAATTTTTCTTTTTTGAATACTGAAAAAAGAGTCCAGACTGCCTCAAATTATAATAATAATTATGCATTTCCTTTTATAGTTGGCGCAGCTTTTGCGTTCGGTTGGACACCTTGTATTGGCCCGGTTTTAGGTTCGATAATTGCTTTATCTGCCACTGAAGCCACAATTAGCAGAGGAATTTTATTATTATCATTTTATTCTTTAGGATTAGCTATTCCATTTATATTATCCGGATACTACATGAATAGATTTTTAAATACTAAAAAAGGTTTTGGGAAATATTATGGAACTATTACAAAATCTGGCGGAGCTATTCTTTTAATTACTGGCATCTTGATTACCACAAATTACATTCAAGTTATAAGTTATTATATTTTGACGACCTTCCCAATTCTCGCTAAGCTTGGTTAATGAGCGAAATAACAGTCTTAGGAATATTTGTTGCAGACATAAGTTTTTCTGGGCCTAAAATCCCATCAATAGGTGAAACTATTTTGGGAAAAAAATATAATGTAGGTCCAGGAGGAAAAGGTTGTAATCAAGCTATAGCAATTGCCAGACTCGGTGGAAAAATAAACTTTATCAGTAAAATTGGTAAAGATGAATACGGGGAGTTAGCTCTTAAAACTCTTGAAAAAAATAAAATTTCTACAGAAAATATAATTCAAGACGGTAGTCAACAAACTGGCGTAGCAGGAATTTTAGTTGATCAAAATACGGGTAAAAATGCAATTAATGTAATTGTAGGTGCTCCTAGTTCTTTAAAGGTTAGTGAAATTGAAAAACAAATTAACTTAATAAAAAGTTCTAAAATTTTTTTAACTCAACTAGAAGTTCCGAAAGATGTTACTTTACATTGTTTAAAAACTGCTAAAAAACATGGATGCATTACTATTTTAAACCCAGCACCTGCATCAGAAATCTCAAAAGAGTTTTATAATAACATCGATTTTTTCACGCCCAATGAAACAGAGGCTGAATTTTATACTGGAATAAAAATTTCAAATGAAAAAGAAGCTAAGCAAGCTGCAGACAAACTAATCAACTCAGGAATTAAAAAAGTAATAATTACACTTGGAGAAAAAGGATTATTTTATACTGATGGAAAAGAGGAAATTCACTTAAAAGCTAGTGCTGTTAAAGCCGTTGATACTACCGGAGCAGGAGATGCCTTTAATGGAGGTTTAGCTTACGGGCTATCTAAAGAAAAACCAATAAAAGAGTGTTTAGAATTAGCAAACAAAGTCGCGGGAGTTTCTACCACAAAACTTGGAGCAGGCGATGCAATGCCATTTTTAAAAAATATTAACTAGATAACAATTTATCTAATTCCCCACTCCTATTCGCATTTTGCAGTTGCTCGTTTCCACCAACATAATGATCTCCCACGAATATTTGTGGAATAGTTCTAGCTCCATTAGTTCTTTGTAGCATTTCTTTAGCTTTAGAAGGATCTTTCCAAATATCAAATTCTTCAATCTCAACATTTTTACTTTTTAACAAAGCTTTTGCTGCGCTGCAGTATGGACAAGGATCTCCGGAGTACATTGTAACTTTTTTCATATTTAATATATATCAGATATTTTTATCTTTTCTCTGAGCTTTTTTCGCTCAAGTTGGAATTTTTTTCTATGCTTAATACTTGTATTATGAGCCCTTTTTCTCCACAAACGAAACGAGCTTGGCTTTAAATTTTTTCTCATTATCTTAATTACTTCTGACTCGTTTTTCCCAGTTTTCTCTTTGATTTCCTCAAAAGTAATTCTATCTGCCCACGCAGCCCAAATAATCCAATTATCATCCTTTTCCTTTGGCTCAGAGTTTTTAACTCGTGTTTGAGGGATAAAACTTTTTTTCTTCATAAATTTATATATAGTGATTAATCAAATGTTTCCAACAGACTATATAATATTTTTACAAATCATTTTATTTTTATTTATTTCTCCAGGTCCGCCCAGAGTGGTAATTGTTTCTCACACATTAAATTATGGACTAAATAGATCTGTTTGGACTGCATTAGGAGATATATCTGCAAATATTATCCAAGCTATCTTAGTAGTTTTTTTAATTGGTTCTTTTTTAAGTGACAATCCTCAAGTTCTTTATTATTTAAAGTGGGCAGGGATATTCTATATAGTTTATTTAGCTTATGATACTTTTACTTCTAAAATTAAAAGTTTTAATTCCAAAGATCAAAATTTAAAATCACCACTATCATTTTATAAAGATGGATTATTAGTTGCTGGATTAAGCCCAAAAGCAATTATATTCTTTGGAACAATTTTTCCAACATTTATTAATTTTGGTTCAAATATCATTTCACAGTTTTTAATATTATTAATTACATACTTAGTTTTAGATTTTTTAACGTTAATGATTTACGGATTAGCAGCTGAGAAAATTTCAGTATGGTTAAGAGGCAAACCAAAGCTATTAAATACAATTTCTGCGTGTGTTCTTCTCATTTTAGCAGTTTACATTGCTGCGACACAGAATTTTTAATCACTTCTAACTGTTGTCAAAATCTCAATTTCTTGTTTTAATTATTTAATTTTAATTAATTAATTAACAACAAGAAGGGAAATAATGAATAAAATAGCAAAACTATTTGTTACATTTATTTCAGCTATAACTTTAACGCTTGTATCTTTCACTTCTTCTTTTGCAAAAGTAGAGGGAGAATACATTGTGTTAGGTTCTGCAATATCTCTTACAGGTAAGTACTCTTCAAATGGAGTTCATACTCAAAATGGTTATAACATGGCCGTTGACAGAATAAACAAAATGGGTGGAGTAGAAGTACAAGGTAAGAAATATAAGTTTGAGATCATTTACTATGATGATGAGTCAAACCCAAAAAGAGCCGCTCAGTTAGCTGAAAGACTAATTAAACAAGATGGCGTTCATTACATGCTTGGACCATACAGTTCAGGTTTAACGAAAGCCATTGCACCAGTAACCGAGAAATATAAAATTCCTATGGTTGAAGCAAATGGTGCATCTAGATCTTTATTTACTAAAGGATATAAATATTTGTTCGCGGTGTTATCGCCAGCTAACCAATACCTTGAAGTAGCTATTGATTTAGCGGTAGAAAAAAACGGTGGTAAAGGAGTAAAAATTGCTCAAGCATTTGAACAAGATGCTTTCTCTCAAGACGTGAGACTTGGTATTTTAGATGCAGCAAAAAGAACTGGATCTGAGATCATCATCGATGACAAACTACCAAAAGAACTTAACGATATGGCAGCTACATTGGCTAAAGTAAAAGCTGTTAAGCCAGATGTACTTGTTGTATCAGGTCACACAAAAGGTGCATTAACTGCAATCAGACAAATTTCTGAGATGAAAGTTGATGTTCCTATGTTAGCGATGACACACTGTGATGCTGCTAAACTTTCTAAACAACACGGAAAGAAATCAGAATTCGCATTGTGTGCTTCTCAGTGGCACAAAAATTTATCTTATAAAGATAAATTCTTTGGCTCTGGTAAAAAATACGCTAAAGACTTCCAAAAAGAATTTGGATATGACCCGCCATATCAATCAGCAGAGTCTTCTGCAGCATTGTTAGTATTTAAAGATGCGTTCGAAAGAGCAAATTCTTTTGATAGAGATGCAGTTAGAGATGCGCTAGTTGATACAGAAATGCAAACTTTCTATGGAAACATAAAATTTGGACCTGGTGGCCAAAACGTTGCTAAGCCAATGATCTTGTTCCAAGTAAGATGTAAAGGCGATGATTGTGAGAATAGAGTAGTTGCTCCGACAAAATGGGCTTCTGATAAGTTCTATCATCCAATCCCGAAATGGTCTGACAGAAGTTAATAACTTCTAGATAATTTGAAAAGCCCCTAGTTTTCTAGGGGCTTTTCTTTTATAAGATTAAAATTTTATGGACTTTCTAATTTTTAAAGCTCCAATGTTAATGGTCCAGGCATCACTGGACGGAATTCTTTTAGGTATACTATTTGCTTTGATTGCATATGGAATGGCTCTCCAGTGGGGAGTGATGAATATAATTAATATTGCACAAGGTGATTTAGTAATTCTTGGTGGCTATATTGCATACACTATTTATCTTTGGGGAATCCATCCTGCTTGGGGAGTTATTATTTCTCCAATTATAATGTTTTTTGTTGGATGGGGACTTTACAAACTTGTGATTAACAAAGTTGTAGATCGAGATTTATTTATTTCAATATTAGCAACTTTTGGTATTGCAATTGTATTCCAACAGTTAATGAATTTTATTTTTGGTGCTGACGTAGTTGTTGCACAGTCTGAATATGGAACAACAATGTTATTTGATAATTCAGTAACCTTACCTAATTCAAAAATATTCTCAGCTTTTATAAGTGTTTTATATGCAGTAGCTTTGGTTATTTATATGAAAAAATCCAGACTTGGACGAGCTATAAGAGCCACAGCACAAAATGCGAGAGCTGCAAAAATTCTAGGTGTAGATACAGAAAAAGTTTATGCTGCAACTTTTGGAATTAACGCTGCATTATGTGGGATTGCTGGAGCTTTAATCTCAATTACTCTTACTCTTCACCCTTATGTAGGACTTCCTTATACAGTCAGATCTTTTATGATAGTGATCGTAGCAGGTCTTGGAAATTTACCAGCAGTAGCAGTTTCAGGAATGGGATTAGGATTATTTGAAGAGTTTGCAGATTACATTTTAGGAACAGAGTTTAGAATTGGAGCAGTTTTTATGTTGCTAGTTTTCATATTAGTATACAGAAGATTTAAACTTTCAAAAAAAAGGGAATATTTAAAATAAATGAATAAAGTAAAACAAAAAGATTTAATATTATATTCTGGTCTAATTATTTTAGGTTTAGCAGCACCTTACTTATTCTCAGCTTTTAAAGTTCAACTTACATACCTTTGTGTATTGATTGTTCTAGCAATGACTTGGAACTTACAAGGCGGAGAGATGGGCTATAATACCTTCGGAAATATTCTTTTCTATGGTTTAGGAATGTATTTAACTGCCTCGGTTCAAGTTGGAATGTTTTTTCCGTTAGCTGAGTGGACAGAAAGTGGCGGAGAAAAAACGTTTGTACATACCACAGCACAATATTTTCAAGGAATAGGCGTCGGATTATTAATATCAGCAATTGTCCCAGCTATTATTGCCGGTGCTATAGGTTATGCTATTTTAGGTTTAAGAGGTCACTACTTTGCTATTTGTACTTTAGGACTTGGAATTGCAGCAGGTGAAATTGCTGGTGGAATAGAAATTATAGGAGCTGGCCAAGGATTTACAACACCACCTTTTCCTGCAGAAATAGCTGATACTGAAGCTAGAGGAAAGTTTTTCTACTTTTTAAGTTTTGCATTATTAGTCGGAACATTTGTTTTTGTTAAATATATTTACGGTTCTAGATTTAGATTAATCTTAAATGCAATTAGAGATAATGAGGATAAAGCGGAAGCTATGGGCATTCAAACTATGAAATATAAAATTGTAGGATGGATGTGTTCAGCTTTCTTCTGCGGTCTTGCTGGTGGAATAATGGGTGGATTAATTGGATACATAGACTCTACCGACGTAGCATTTGACGGAAGAGAGATGGGAGTTTTTATGGTTCTTATGGCAATTCTTGGTGGTAAAGGAACTTTGTGGGGACCAGTAATTGGTGCAACATTGTTCCATTTTTTCAAAGAAGGTCTTTGGACATTAATATTAGGCTGGCAGTATGTTGCGTTAGGAGTTTTAATCGTAGTAATCGTAGTTTATTTCCCAGAAGGATTAATGGGTTGGTTGAGAGAAAAATATCCTGAGAGATTTGGTGAAGTAATTGATGAAAAAGATCGGAAAGCACAGGTAGAACTTAAATGAGTATTTTACAAGTTAAAAATGTAAGTAAATCCTTTGGCGGTGTGCAAGCAAACGTAGATATATCAGTTTCAGTAGAGCAGGGATCAATTGTTGGTTTAATAGGACCTAATGGTTCCGGAAAAACTACTTTATTCAATTCTATTGTTGGAACTCATCCAATAGATAAAGGATCTATTGTTTTCAATAACACAGAGGTATCAGAGATGCCCGTCCCGGCAGTTGCTAAACTTGGCTTGTTGAGAACCTTTCAACAAACAAGAATTTATTCGAAACTTAATTGTGTAGAGAATATGCTAATTAGTCATAAGGCTAGTGACTCCGGATTTATTTTTGCAAAAGTACCTGCTGAGCTTACCGAGAAAGCAGAAAATATTTTAAACTTTGTTGGTCTTTACCAAAAAAGAAATTTAAGAGCAGGGGATTTATCATTTGGGCAGCAAAAATTACTAGAATTAGCAATGGCTTTAATGAATGAACCTAAAATGCTTTTACTTGACGAGCCGACAGCCGGAATTAATCCAACTTTAATTAATGGAATTATAGATAGACTGATTAAAATTAATAAAGATTATGGAATTACTTTATTAGTTATAGAGCACAATATGAAAGTAATTATGAGTCTAGCACAAAGGATTTTCTGTTTAGCGCACGGTAAAATGTTAGCGGAAGGATCACCAGATCAAATTAAAAACGATAAGCGTGTTGTTGATGCTTATTTAGGAGCTCAATAATGGCAAATCAATATGACGTTCTTGGTAAAGCACCTGGTTTAGAAGACTTAAATAAACTATCTCCTAATGATGTTCATTTAACCATCAGAGGTTTAAACGCAGGCTACGGGAAGATGGAGATTCTTCATAATTTTGATTTAACAATTAGTAAGGCGCAATCATTGTGTTTAATAGGGCCTAATGGTGCAGGAAAATCAACAATACTTCATTCGATTTATGGTTTCACTAATATATTTGATGGAAAAATTGAATTAGAAGGAAATGAAATTACAAAATTAACCCCAGCACAAAAATTAAGCAAAGTTGGTATAGCATATATCTTGCAAGATAATTCAGTGTTTCCAGACATGACAGTCGAGGAAAATCTGCTAATGGGAGGATATATAAAAGATAAACAGGACGAAGCTTATGAAGAGGCTGAGAGAATATTTCAAAAATACGAAAGATTGAGAAATAGGAGAAATCAACCTGCAAAAGTTTTATCTGGTGGTGAAAGAAGATTGTTAGAAATCTCTAGGGCATTAGTAATGAAACCTTCAATATTATTAGTAGACGAGCCTTCAATTGGCTTAGAACCAAAATATATAAATATGGTTTTTGAAATTTTAGAGGATCTTCAAAAAAATGAAAAGAAAACAATAATACTTGTAGAGCAAAATGCAAAAAAAGGATTAGAATTTGCTGACATTGGTTATGTTTTAGTTTCTGGACAAACTGCAATCGCTGGCAAAGGTGACGATCTTTTAAAAAATTCAGACGTAGGAAGATTATTCCTAGGTGGATGATTAATTCAAAAGTCTTTTTTACAGGTTTAAAATCTTTAAAAGGTTCTAGAAGTCCAGCTATTCCTTTAGCCGCTTGCTTCATCGCTCTTGGAGCTTTATTAAAAGATGCTGGATTTAATATTCAACAAAGCGCTGCCTCAAGTTTATTTACTTATGCTTTGCCTGGTCAATTAGTTATGGCAGAGTCGCTTTTAGTTGGAGCTTCAATTATAAATATTTTTATAGCTGTATGGTTAGTCAATTTTAGACTTTATCCTATGACAGTTTCTTTATTTCCATTACTTGATCATAAGTCACAACCAAAATGGAAATATTATTTGTCTTGTCATTTCTTAGCAGTAACGTCTTGGTTAATTGCTAAAGATGGTTACAAAAAAATAGATAAAAAACACCGAATAGATTTTTGGATTGGAATTGGAATTGGAACCTGGTCTACAGCAATTTTGATGACAGTAATTGGATATTTGTCTGCAGACTATCTTAATAAAGAAATGTTAATTGGTCTTGCTATAGTCAATCCAGTTTATTTCTTTTGCATGATGATAGGTGCAATGAAAAATTTAAGTATATCTACCGCAGTTATTGGAGGAACTATATTAGGTCCTGTAATTTATTTAATTTCTACAGAGTGGTCCTTGTTATTTGCCGGTCTTATTGCTGGAACTATTGCTTTTTTATTTGGAGGAAATAATGGCCAGTAGTCAAATTATAATTCTTGCGATTATAGCTACATCAGTTGCAACTTTTATTTCTCGTTTTATGGGCGCACTTACTTCTGAGAAAGTAAGTGTTAAGTCAAAAGTTTTTCAATGGTTTAATTGTGTAGCTTATTCTACTTTAGCAGCACTGCTAGGAAGAATGATAGTATTTCCAGCAGGAGTTCTTGCAGATTCCGATTTAATCATTAGATTGGTAGTTTTAGTAACTTGTGTTGCATTATTTGTTGTGACAAAGAAAAATTTAGTAATACCAACAATTATCTCAGCAATTCTTTTAGGATTTTTGACTAACTTTTAAATTATGTTAAAATTTCTAAATGGAACCGATTATGCTTATATTCATTGCATTGTGGATATTTGGAAATATAGAATAGTTTTATTATGAGTTTTTCAATATCAGGTCATCAAAACTCTAGTAGAGTACGTGTAATTAAATTTAAGGAAAGTGACTTAGATAGATTAGTTTTTCCTTTTAAAAAACATTCTATTTTATCTCTAGAATACAAACCTTTCTCAAGATTTAGTTTGGCTAAAAGTTTGGACGAGGTATTTGATAATAAATTGAGCAAAACCTTAAATGAAATACTCAACGATCGTAAAACAGGAACTGCGATCATAGAGCCTGAAATTAATAATAAAAAATTTGATAAAGATTTTTTAGTAAAGCTTTCCACAGGCCTTGCTTATTTAGTTGGAAACCCAAATTTTGACTCAATGACAGGTAAATACTATGCAAGATTTCATGTAAAGCATCAGGATAGCAGCGACTCTTATCTCAGAAAAGCTTACACAAATTTAGATCTTCATACTGACGGTACTTACGTTAAAGAAAAAACGGACTGGTTAATAATGACAAAAATGGAGGAAAATAATGTAAGTGGAGGAGAAAGCGTTATTCTTCATTTAGACGATTGGGAGCATCTTGAAGATTTAAGTAAAGATCCTATAGGCCAACAAAATTTCACATGGGGATCTCCAAAAAGTAAAAATGTTGAATATAAAGTAGAGCATCCGGTATTTTCGAAAGATAAAAATGGAGAACCAATAATTTCTTATATTGATCAGTTTCCAGAGCCAAAAAATATGGATCAAGGACTTTTTCTTCAAAAACTCTCAGATGCATTAGAAGAAAGCAAAAATAAAATTAGTTTTCCATTACCAGTGGGGTCTACAATTTTTTCTAATAATTATTTTTGGTTACATGGCAGAAAAGCATTTAAAGAGCATTCTGGGTTATCTAGAGAATTATTAAGAATAAGAGGAACTTTTTTTCATTAATTACACTTAATCTAAAAATATATCCTGTTGACTCTCAATTATATTTTTATTTTAATAACTTAATTTAATTAATTAACAGAGGAAAATAATATGTTTAATAATTTGAAAAAATTGATTAGCTTAGTTTTCGCAACTGTTCTTTTAACTTCAATCTCATCAACTAGTTTTGCAGTCGATAAGTTACACTTTATAATCGGCGGTGGTGCTGGCGGTGGTTGGGATGGAACTGCTAGAGGAACTGGTGAAGCTTTAACAAAAGCTGGTTTTCTAAAAAAAGCATCATATGAGAATATGTCAGGCGGTGGTGGAGGAAAAGCTCTATCATATATAATTAATACTAAGCCAGAAGGTACAGTATTAGTTCAATCAACACCTTTAGTATTAAGATCAATCACTAGACACAAAGGTTATGTAAAAGGTTCCGGTGTATTATCTTATAAAGATGTTAAACCAATAGCTGGTGTAATAGGCGATTATGGTGCAATCGCGGTTGCTAAAAACTCACCGTACAAAAACTTTAAAGATGTAGTGGATGCTTACAAAAAAGATCCTAAGTCAATTAAAATGGCTGGTGGATCTGTAAGAGGAAGCATGGACCATTTAATTGGTGCATTAGCATTTCAAGAAGCAGGAGCAAACCCTAACAACGTAGTTTATGTGCCTTACGATGCTGGCGGTAAAGCTTTAGCTGGACTTTTATCTGGAGAAACTCAAATTCTTTCAACTGGTTTGGGAGAAGTAATGGGTGCTAGAGACCAAGTGAGAATAATTGGTATTACAGCTCCTAAAAGAGTAGGTGATGCTCCAGAAGTCCCGACTCTAAAAGAACAAGGATACGATGTTCAGTTTGTTAACTGGAGAGGTTTCTTTGCTCCTAAGAGTATGCCGAGCGGAGATGTTAAGAAAATTGCTAAAATGTTAGGCGATGTTCAAAAAACTCCAGAGTGGGAAACAGTTAGAAAAAGAAATGCATGGGTTAATATTTATAATCCAGGTAGTAAATTCGACAGTTTCTTAAAGAAACAAACAAAAGAAATGACAAAGTTAATGAAAAAACTAGGCGTTATCTAGTTTGATAACTTAAAGGAAGAGTGGTGAAAATAAATTCAGTAAAAATTATTTCACTGCTCTTCTTTGTTTTATCAGCATTTTATTTATATACAGCTCATCAGATACAAGTTTTCGCTTTTGACGAGGGAGCACCCTTTAATGCCAAAACTTTTCCTATTTATTTAGGTTATGCGGGAATGTTTTTTTCAGGTCTAAAAATTATTTTACCAGATCAAAAACCAATAGAGGTAGACCCCACTTATTTAGAATTTAAAAAAACAATTTTATTAGTAATTACTATGATTGTTTATGGATCAACGATACTTAAAGTCGGTTTCTTTTTATCAACCTCACTTTTTTTAGTTTTCTCTTATTATTTTCTTGGAGAAAGAAGATGGAAATATATCATAATATTTTCTTTCCCTTTCGTGGCAATTTTTATGTATCTCTTACACGGAGTTTTGGCCGTTTATCTTAGAGATCCATTATTGAAATATATAGGAATAATGGGATGATAGAAGGAATCTTAATTGGATTAAAAACTGCTTTATCTTTTCAAAACTTAATGATGGTGATGATTGGATGTTTTGCAGGAACTATTATTGGAATGCTTCCTGGCCTAGGGCCAATGACAGCAATCGCTTTAATGATACCAATCACTTATGGATTTGATCCTGCAACAGGGCTAATTTTGATGGCTGGAGTTTATTATGGAGCTGTATTTGGCGGTTCAACATCCTCTATTTTGATAAACGCGCCAGGTGTTCCAGGAACAGTTGCAACCTCATTTGATGGATATCCTATGGCCCAACAAGGTAAAGCTGGTAAAGCTTTAGCAATTGCAGCTTATAGCTCTTTTGCAGGGGGAACAATTTCAGCAATTTTTTTATTAATTGCTGCACCAAGTTTATCAAAAGTAAGTTTGTCATTTAGATCGCCGGATTATTTTGGTTTAATGATCTTAGGTTTAACAGCTGTTGCTGCCTTTTCCTCAAAAGGAAATTTTTTAAAAGCTATGATGATGTGTGTATTAGGTTTGATGTTGGCATCAGTAGGACAAGATACTTTATCTGATATTCCAAGATTTACGTTTAATACTATGAATTTATCAGATGGCATAAGTTTTGTTTTAGTTGTAATGGCAACATTTGCGATGAGTGAGGCATTAACTATTATTATTAAAGGTAATGATCCATCCAAAGCTGCTAAACAAATCTCATTAACAGATTTAGGATCCATAAAGGTTAATAAAGAAGAGACAAAACAGATGGCTGTAACTATACCTCGTTCCTCCATTTTAGGATTTATTGTTGGAGTTCTGCCTGGAGCGGGAGCAACAATTGCTTCATTTTTAGCTTATGGAATGGAAAGAAACTTTGTAAAAAGTGAGGAAAAAGAAAAATTTGGCAAAGGAAGCGTACAAGGTTTATCTGCACCAGAGACTGCTAATAATGCAGCGTGTTCCGGATCATTTGTGCCTTTACTCACATTAGGTATTCCTGGAAGTGGAACTACAGCAGTAATGCTTGGAGCCCTGCTAGGTTTTGGCATACAGCCAGGACCAAGATTGTATGAAACAAACCCAGAAATTTTTTGGTCTGTTATTATGTCTATGTACATAGGTATGGTAGTTTTATTAATTCTTAATCTTCCGTTAATTCCATATATTGCTAGAATTCTTGCAGTTCCAAGAACGTTTTTGATACCAATGATTTTATTTTTTTCAGTTACTGGAATTTACTTAATGTCTTTCAATAACTTTGATATTTTTTTAATGATAGGGATCGCAGTTTTAGCAACAGTTTTAAGACTTTATGATTTTCCTATGCCGCCTTTAATTTTAGCTTTTGTATTAGGAGGCTTAATGGAAGAAAATTTAAGAAGATCTTTACTAATAAGTGATGGGTCATGGTCTTTTTTGTGGAATAGGCCTTTAACAGCTTGCATAATGATAACGATTCTTTTAATCGTATTTTGGCAGATTTTTAGTAGTTATAGATCTTTAAAAAGATAAAGATGTTGCAAAAATATCACTTAAAAAAGCAGCAAACGCCTTATTTTCTATATTTTAAAGGCTTTTTTAGCATTGACCGAAGGAAACTATATGATAGTTGTGAAGTAACGTTAATTTATAAATTAAGGAACTAGTACAATGAAAAAAATTATAACAATTTTGTTATCATTTTTATTTATATCTTTCCAATCAGCTAAAGCTGAATTTGGAATTGGTGTCACCGGCGCGTTTCATATGATTGAAGCTGATGGTACTGAAACAACTAGACAAAGCGGTCAGAGAAATAATGGAAGTCACTCAGAAGATGTTGTTGTTCCAGAATTGTTTGTTGAAACATTTTTGGACGGCGGATTTACGTTAGGTCTATCTTACATTCCTACAAGAGAAATGGGCAGTAAGTCTAGATCAGATACGTCTACATCTGGTGACGGCCAAGATACAGGAACTTACACAGCTAAAGCTGAGTTAGATAATGTTATTCAAATTTACACTGATTTCCCGTTAACTGAATATGCAGGATATGCAATACACGGAAAACTTGGAATTCAACATGCTACAGTTGTAACTTTGGAGTCATTAAACTCTGGATCTACTTATCCTGACGAAGATGTTCTCGGTTTGACAATTGGGTTTGGAACTAAAGGTGATATAGGATCAAATACTTATTACAAAGCAGAAGCTTCTTACACAAAATTTGAGGACTATGAAGCAAGTTCTTCAGCACAAAACAAAGTTGAAGCTGAACTTGAAGATATAGCGTTCAAACTTTCTCTAGGATATAAATTTTAATATAATCAATATCTTTGAATTTAAAAAACCCGCGAACTAATTTCGCGGGTTTTTTTATTTAAACTACAATCGAACGTATTTTTTTTCTTTGTCGACCGCCCAATCTTTTGTACCATTAACTACAATAAATAAAAATCCTCCAGCTAGACCTATATTTTTAAGAAATGAAATAAATTGTGACTGGTTTGAAAAATCTAAATGAAAAAGAAAAGCAGTCATTAAGCAAAAAATAGCAAGAATGCCTGCCGCCATTCTAGCATGATAACCTACAATAACAAGAACGGGTAAAATTATTTCAATAGCGATAGCAGGAAAAATTAAAAAACCAGGCACTCCAAAACCTTCCATCCAGTTCATTGAGTCTTCCAAATTAATTATTTTATTGAAGGCTGAGATTAAAAATAAAGCCGAAATAAGAATTCTCCCTAAAAAATCTAAAATATTTACCATTAAAAAAAATTAGAATGAATTATTATTAATGTCAAAAACTGATTGTTTAATCTAGGTTTTTTTCAAAAACCTCAATATTATCGGCACTATGAACAATATCATTAATAACCGAATGATATGATGAAAAGAGACAAACTCAGGATCCAGATCAAAGAAAATTGCAATAACAGCAACTTCATAAATTCCTCCAGGGCAATACGATAACAATAAAGTAAAGAAGTTTTTATCAATTACTAATCCTGCAACAACCGCTGCTGTGATGCCCAATATTACTAGTAAGAAAGTTGCTACAAAACTATGTAATGCATTTCTTCCTATTTCATTGAACGTTTTATCAGCGAATCTACACCCCACAGAAGAACCTAAAATTAATAAACAATAATCGATAATGTCAGGAGATATTTGATAATTTGCAATTTCTGTGATTTGCAGTAAACCACTTGCTACTAAAGTTCCTGTCAATAAAGCAGCTGGAACTTTTATTTTTTCAAAAAACAAAATTAAAATTATTGATACTATAATTAAAAACATTAAGTGATATAAATTTTGATTTTCAACTACTCTTTCAGAAATATTTACGCTTTCTACATCATAAAAACTATTTACGATAAATGGAAAAACTGTAATTATAATAATTAACCTTATTAAATGAGATGTAGCTACTTGGCTTAGATCTGTTTTTGCATCTTCAGCTAGTATCATTAGTGGGCCTAATGCACCCGGTGCAGCTGAAAAAATAGAAGTTTTTTTTTCATATTTAGAAAACTTTTCTAAATATTTTGAAACAATTAAAACACTTAAAATTATGTATATTAACATAATTAAAGAGGTCCAAACCCAATCTTGTATTTGACTAAATAAATCTTTGTCTATGTAGTTACCAATATAAAGACCAAGAATTATTAATATTGAGGATAATACCAACCTCGGCATTTTAGTTTTAAGACCCATCAATGATGCTAAAGAAGTTATTAGCATTGGGCCCAAGAACCAGGCTAAAGGAATATTAAAATATTCAGCTATTATAGCACTTGGTATTGATATTATGATGACAGATATAAACGGTATTGAAAATATCTGCTTAAAATTTTCTTTATTAAAAGGAATAGCTTGGTTATTCTGCATCATTCATGATTTTAGGATTTATAGGAACTGGTAAAATTTCATCATCAATTATTTTTGGTATTTTTAAATCAAAGCTAAAAATTAAAAGAATTTATATATCTTCAAGAAATAGAAACATAGCTAAAAAACTATCGAAAAATTACAGAAAAATAAAAGTATTAAACAATAATCAAGAAATAATAGATAAATCCTCTGTAGTATTGTTGGGTGTTACACCTAAGGTTGGTAATAAAATATTACCTAAATTGAAATTTTCAAAGAATAAAAAAATAATAAGTCTTATTTCGACTATCAACTTGAATAAACTTAAAAAAATTACAAAGAATAAAAATATTGTAAGAGCTATACCTTTGCCTCCAATTGAAATTAAAAAAGGGCCAGTCATTATTTGTCCGCCAAGTAAATTTGCTAAGAGTATTTTTAAACATTTAGGGCAAGTTCTAGAAGTAAGAAATGAAAAACTAAGTTATAAGTTTTGGTCTACCGCTTCTTTAATGGCAACATACTATGAAATACTTAATACGAGTTCCAAATGGTTATGTAAAAAAGGTATTAATAAAAAACTAGCTGATACGTATATAGCTGAATTATTTTTAGCTTTAAGTCAGGATGCCTTAAATAAATCATCTCAAGGATTTAAAAAACTCGTAGCGGACTCACAGACACCAAAAGGCCTAAATATGCAGGTTCTTAAAGAATTGAAAAAAGGAAAATTCTTTACTAAATTCACCAAAGCTCTTGAAAATGTAAATAAAAGAGTAAGCAAGTAAATCATGGAATATTTTATACAACAATTAGTTAACGGGATTACTTTAGGCTCGATCTATGGGCTTATCGCAATTGGTTACACGATGGTATATGGAATTATTGGGATGATTAACTTTGCTCATGGTGATATCTTTATGATAGGAGCTTTTGTAGCTTTAATTTCATTTATTATTTTTGGTTTAACTGGAGTGGCATTACCAGTTATTTTACTTTTAGTTTTACTAATAGCCATGCTTTTCACAGCTTGTTATGGATGGACAGTTGAAAAACTTGCTTATAAACCATTGAGAGGATCTTTCAGATTAGCTCCACTTATTTCCGCATTAGGTATGTCAATTGTTTTACAAAATTACGTTCAAGTAGCTCAAGGGGCTAGAGTAAAGCCTATGCAGCCTTTGATTTCTGGTGGTTTAGAATTTTTTAAGAACTCTGAATTTATTGTGACAGTAAGTTACCTTCAAATTTTTATCGTCATCTTAACAATAATTTTAATGGGTATTTTTACTTATCTTATTACTAAAACAGATTTAGGTAGAGCTCAAAGAGCCTGTGAGCAAGACAGAACAATGACAGCATTACTAGGAATAAATGTAGATAGAACAATTTCAATTACATTTATAATTGGTTCTTCATTAGCATCAGTAGCTGGAATGATGTTTGTTCTTTATTACGGTGTAATTGATTTTTACATTGGGTTCTTAGCAGGCATTAAAGCTTTTACTGCGGCAGTATTAGGAGGAATCGGATCATTGCCCGGAGCAATGTTAGGCGGCTTGTTAATCGGACTTATAGAAACCTTCTGGGCTGGATATGTTTCACTTGAATATAAAGATGTTGCAGCTTTTAGTGTATTAATTGTAGTTTTAATTTTCTTTCCAACTGGATTTCTTGGAAAACCTGATATCGAGAAAGTTTAATGGAAAAGAAAGATATCATTCAATCATTTAAAGATAGTTTATTTACAGGCTTAATTGCTTTAGCTTTATTCGGCCCGATAGTAGGTCTTAGAACTGCATCTAAAGGAGAGGGTTTATTTATAACTCCTCAATGGGGAGTAGTTTTTTTATTAGTTGGACTTTGTATTTTAGGACGATTTTTAATTAATTTGAATTCTGCCAGAAAAACTGAAATTACTTTTTTTTCAAAGTTCTCATCTAAGTTTTCAGCGATAACCGAAGATAAAGCAAAACACTTTGCAATTACCGCAATTTTATTTGCTGTTGTGTTTCCTTTTTTACCTTTTACCGACAGATACTTTATGGACGTAGCGATTATGATTTTAACTTACATCATGCTTGGTTGGGGTTTAAATATTGTTGTAGGATTAGCAGGTCTTCTTGATTTAGGATATGTAGCCTTCTATGCAGTTGGTGCATATTCATATGCATTGATCGCAACTACTTTTGGTTGGTCTTTTTGGATTTGTTTACCTTTAGCAGGAGTGTTTGCAGCTTTTTTTGGAATTTTACTTGGCTTTCCTGTTTTAAGATTAAGAGGAGATTATCTTGCGATTGTAACTTTAGGATTTGGAGAAATTATAAGAATTATTTTAATTAATTGGTATGAAGTAACTAATGGACCTGATGGTATCACTGGAATACCACGACCATCTTTTTTTGGATTGCCTTTTAAAAGATCTCCAGATGAAGGGGAAACAAGTTTTCATTTGTTTTTCAATCTTGAGTATTCAACAATGCATCGAATAATATTTTTATATTATTTAATTTTAGTATTAGCCTTAATTACAAATTACTTTACGCTGAAGATAAGAAAACTTCCTGTTGGTAGGGCCTGGGAGGCTTTAAGAGAAGACGAAATCGCTTGCAAATCTTTAGGGGTAAATCCTACAAATACAAAACTTACTGCTTTCGCAATTGGCGCTATGTTTGGTGGATTTGCTGGGTCATTTTTTGCTACACGACAAGCATTCATAAGTCCAGAAAGTTTTACATTCATTGAGTCCGCAATCATTGTAGCTATTGTTGTATTAGGCGGTATGGGCTCGCAGACTGGAGTAGTTCTTGCATCAATTTTTTTAATTGGAATAACAGAAATGTTTAGAGATTTAGAGCAATATAGGATGATCGCTTTTGGTGGAGCGATGGTTTTAATTATGGTGTTTAAACCAAAAGGAATTTTAGCGAATAGGAAACCAACAATTCTTATGCATGGGGACAAGAAATGAGTAACTTATTATCAGTAGAAAATTTAACAATGAAGTTTGGTGGTTTAATCGCAATTGATGACTTAAGTTTTGATGCAAAAAATAATCAAATTACATCTATTATTGGACCTAATGGTGCAGGAAAAACAACTGTATTTAATTGCCTAACAGGATTTTATAAACCTACCAATGGTCAAATGTTCTTACACAAGGAAGATAGCAAAATTTCATTAAGAAAATATACTGACTTTAAAATAGCTTATGTTGCTAAAGTAGCTAGAACTTTTCAAAATATAAGATTGTTTCCTGCAATGTCAGTTTTAGAGAATTTATTAGTTGCCCAACACAATGAATTAATGGTTGCTTCGGGTTACTCTTTATTTGGTTTACTCAATCTTAAAACCTATAGAGATAAAGAACAGCTAGCAGTCGATAAAGCAAAATACTGGTTAGATATTATTGGTCTAACCCATAGAGCGGATGATAATGCAGGAGATCTACCTTATGGCGATCAAAGAAAATTAGAAATAGTTCGTGCAATGTGTATTGAACCAAGATTATTGTGCTTGGATGAACCGGCTGCAGGATTAAATCCAAAAGAGTCTGCTGAACTAAATAAATTATTAAAATTCATTAAAACAGAAAAACAAACAGGAATTTTATTAATTGAACATGACATGAGTGTAGTGATGGGAATTTCTGATCATGTTGTCGTTTTAAATTATGGTAAGAAAATATTTGAAGGAACAGCTGATCAAACTAAAAATAGCAAAGAGGTTATCGAAGCCTACCTAGGAGTAGATGAATAATGCTTAAAATTTCTAATGTTGAAACTTTTTACGGAAAAATCCAAGCTCTTAGAGGTGTAGATCTTGATGTGAATGATGGTGAAATTGTTTCTTTAATTGGCTCTAACGGAGCAGGTAAATCAACTTTACTTATGACTATTAGCGGTGTGAATAAAGCTAAAAAAGGAAATATAGTTTTTAATGGTGAGAATATTGAAAATAAACAGCCTCACAAAATTGTTGATATGGGTATTTGCCAAGTTCCCGAAGGAAGAAGAATTTTTTCAAGATTAACTGTAGAAGAGAATTTAAGATTAGGAGCTCATGCCAACGAAAAAGGGAAGTATTTTGAAAATGATATTAAGGAAGTTTATGATTTATTTCCTGTTTTGAGTGATAGAAAAACGCAAAGAGGGGGAACTCTTTCAGGCGGAGAACAACAAATGTTAGCCATTGGAAGAGCATTAATGAGTAAGCCTAAAGTTCTTTTATTAGATGAACCTTCACTTGGAATAGCTCCTAAATTGGTAAATCAAATATTTCTTTCAATAAAAAATATTAATAAAGAAAAAAATGTAACTATTTTTTTAGTTGAACAAAATGCTAAAAAAGCTTTAGAGCTTGCTGATAGAGCTTATGTTTTAGTTAATGGCAAAGTAACCATTAAGGGTTCTGGTCAAGAGTTGCTCAAAAATAAAGACATACAAGCCGCTTATCTCGAAGGTGGGGCAAAAAATTAACTTTTTTTCATATTTACAAGATTGTAATTAAGGTGTTCAATATCGATAATTAATTAATTAACAACAAAGGGAAATAATATGTTAAGAACGTTCAATAAACTTCTTTCATTAATTGCCGGAACATTAATGCTTGCAACAGTATCAGCTAAAGCTGACGTTGTTGTTGCTTCTGCTGGACCTATGTCAGGTCAGTACGCTTCATTTGGTGCTCAGTTAAAAGCTGGTGCTGAAATGTGGTTAAAGCACGTTAATAAAAAAGGTGGAATTAATGGTGAGAAAGTTAAATTAGAAATCGGAGACGATGCTTGCGATCCTAAACAAGCTGTTGCTGTAGCCAACAAATTTGCTGGTCAAGGTGTAGCTTACGTTGCAGGTCACTTCTGCTCTGGTTCTTCAATTCCAGCTTCTGCGGTTTACAATGAAGAGGGAATCATTCAAGTTTCACCAGCTTCAACAAATCCAGCGTTAACGGATAAAGGTGGTAAATATACTTTTAGAGTTTGTGGTCGAGATGATCAGCAAGGTGAAGTTGCTGGTAAATTCTTAGCTGATAACTACAAAGGTAAAAAAGTAGCTATCCTTCATGACAAAACTGCTTACGGAAAAGGTTTAGCAGACGCGACTAGAAAAAATATGAAGAAAGCTGGACTTAAAGACGCTATGTATGAAGCTTATACAGCAGGTGAAAAAGACTATTCTGCTTTAGTTTCAAAACTTAAATCAAATAACATTGATGCAGTATATCTTGGTGGTTACCACACAGAGGGTGGTTTGATCGTAAGACAAATGAGAGATCAAGGTATGAAAACTAAATTAATCAGCGGTGACGCATTAGTTACAGCTGAGTATTGGGATATCACAGGAAATGCAGGTGAAGGTACGTTAATGACTTTCTCTCCAGATCCAAGAAATAATCCTGCTGCTGCAAGTGTTGTAAAAGAATTCAAAGCTGCTGGTATTGAGCCAGAAGGTTATGTTCTTTATTCATACGCTGCATTACAAGTATTCGAACAAGCTGCTAACCAAGCTGGAACAAATGATCCTGCTAAAGTTCTTAAAGTAATGAGAAAAGGTAAGTTTGATACTGTAATCGGTTCACTAAGCTTTGACAGAAAAGGCGACGTGAGCTTACCAGGTTATGTATTTTATGAGTGGAGCAAAGGTAAATACAAAGAACTGTAAACCAATTGCTTAACCAATTTAAAAGGGGGCTTAGGCCCCCTTTTTTATTTATAGAAAGGAAATTATGGAAATAACTTATGATGATTTTAAGAAAGTGCAGATTAAGGTTGGCACAGTTCTAGAGGTAAAAAAAAATGAGAAAGCTAGGAAGCCCTCTTTAGTTGTGAAGGTTGATTTTGGAAAAGAAATTGGAATTAAACAATCTTCAGCTCAAATAACTCACTATTATAACGCTGAAAGTTTAGTGGGCAAACAAGTAATAGGAGTTTGTAACTTTCCAACAAAGAATATAGCTGGTGTTGTATCTGAAGTTTTAGTGCTTGGAGCTATTGAAAAAGATGGAAAAGTTGTCTTAGTGCACCCATCTCAGAAAACTGATAATGGTTTAGATATTGCATAATGAGTTCTGAAACATTTAATTGGAGTTGTAAACACACTTGGTCAAGAAGTGCAAAGAATACATTTTGGTGCTTGCTTGGATGTTCGATAGGTGACTTTGGGACTATTTTATTTTTTCAATTAACCAAAATTCCTTTTCCAGTTCTAGCAATTATGGTTTTAGCTATTATCAATGGTATTATTACAAGTATTATTTTAGAAACGATTATTTTATTAAGACAGAATTTTTCTCTAAAGTTAGCCTTTAAAACAGCTGTTGGAATGAGTTTAATCTCAATGGTAAGTATGGAAATTGCAATGAACGCCACTGATTATTTTTTAACTGGAGGAGCTATTTTAACTTGGTGGGTTGTTCCAATAATGCTTGCCGTAGGATTTGTTACTCCTTGGCCATATAATTATTGGAGATTAAAAAAGTTTAATGAGGCATGCCATTAACTAATAACTATTGATATAATCCTTTAAATTTTTATTTTCCTCTTCAATTTTATTGATTAAATGTTTGACCACATCACCAATAGAGACTATGCCAAGAAGTTTTTTATCTTCCATAATTAAAATATGTCTGATTTTTTTTTCCGTCATTTCATCCATTAATTCAGTGACAGAAGTATTTAAATCACAGGTTACTAATGATTTTGACATTAGTTCTGAAACTGGAAGAGTTAAGTTAAATTTTTCAGCATAAATAAATCTTGATAGATCTCTTTCTGATAGTATACCTATAACTTTCTTGCTTTCATCAACTACAGGCATACAACCAATTTTTTTTTCGTGAAATTTTTGGCTGGCAGATTTAACGGTATCTTTTTCACTGAGTGTGAAACATTCTCTTTTTGACATCCTGCTAACAAGTTTACCAGGCATAGTTTCATTTAATTAAAATAACAAACGTTAGTCAAATCAATTAATAAAACATTAAGTAATTTTATCTAGGATTTTATCCTTAAAAACGAAGTGATGAACAATTACTGCTAGAATATGTAGTGCTACTAAAACAATAAGCAAATAATTAGCATAGATATGAACTTCATAATATAAATCAGCTAATTGGAAATTATCTTTATCAAACCCATACCTAAAAAATAAAAAATTAAGTTCTTCACCCATATAAAGTTTCTTTAATACTCCTGAAATAGTTATAGTAAAAATACTCAGGTAAAGTAAAAAATGATTTACTTTTGCTATAATCACTTGACCTTTAAAAAAACTCTTCCCATCAGTAGGGCTTGAATTGAAAAATTTCCAAATCAATCTAAACAACGTGATATAAAAAATTATAATACCAACTAGAATATGTATATTTTCTAGATCTATTCTTAGGTCAGAAAATTCTAAGCCTACTAAGTAAAAACCGAAGGGTATTTGAAGAATTAAGATAACAAAAGTAATCCAATGAAACAATTTAGCTAGTAGACCGTATTTGCTAAAACTATTAAAAACTTGCATACTATCATTCTAACAATTTATGAAAAAATTCAAATTAAATATTATCGTATTAATTTTTGTTCTTGGTTCAACGTTTGTTTATGCCCAAAGTGTTGAAGAAATTATCAAAGGAAGAAAAGCAATGTTCAGTGAAAATTATCAAAATGGTAAAAAAATTTCTATTTTATTAAAGTCGGGAAAAAAAGAAGAAGCTAAACCTATAATGAAAAAAATGTCTGAAAATTATAAAAAACTTTTAGACTACTTTCCGGAAAATACTAAAGAGGGCTTCAAAACAGAGGCACTACCCAGTATTTGGGAAAATAAAGATGAGTTTAATGCTTTAATGCAAAAAGCATCAGATGATATGCTTAAACTCGCAAAAGCAATTGATACAGCTGATGACCTCAGAGCAATTCAAAAAGAATTGATGTGGAACAACTGCTCAGCTTGTCATAATAGATTTAGAGCACCTCACTAAATGACATCTCAATTATTTCCTATGATCCTATTCGGGATTGCAACAGCTTTTTCCCCTGGGCCAAATAACATAATGACGTCTTACACAGCTTTTAATTTTGGAGTAAAAAAAGCTGTTCCAACAATGCTAGGTGTTATTATCGGGTGGACACTTTTGATAATATTATTGCAACTAGGATCTGCTTCAATTTTTCAGAAATATCAGTTTATTCAAACCATTATTAAAGTTTTAGGATCAATTTACCTTTTATATATGGCGTACAAGTTATCATTTGGAGGTCAAACTCAAGATAAGAAACTTGATCCAAAACCAGTAACTTTTATAAATACTTTCCTTTTTCAATTCGTAAATCCAAAAAGCATAATCGTTGGCCTTACTTCAATATCTTTATTTGTTGATACGGAAAACAATTATTTAAGAGACTCAATTGTTTTAACTATCCTTTGGTTCTTAATGGCTGTAGGAAGTCAAACGGGTTGGTGTTTGATGGGAAAATACATGAGAAAATTCGCCACAAGTGATAAATTTATAAAGAATTTTAATTATACAATGTCTTTTTTACTTATCGTTTGCGTAATTTTGTTCTATGTATAGCGCATGAAATTTAATAGTAAAGATTCCTTTAAATCATTAGATACTCTTAATTCATCAGGCAAAGATTATAAATATTTCAATTTAAAAATTGCAGAAAAAAATGGTTTAGAGGGCATATCTAAATTACCAAAATCACTAAAAGTTTTATTAGAAAATCTTCTAAGATATGAAGATGAGACAACTGTTGATAAAAAACAAATTTTAGCTTTAAAAGATTGGCTTAAAAATAAAAAATCAAACACTGAAATAGCTTACAGACCAGCACGTACTCTATTACAAGATTATACAGGAATTCCTGCTATAGCAGATCTAGCAGCTATGAGAGATGCTGTAAAAAATAAAAACAAAAATCCAGATAAGATTAATCCATTATCTACTGTTGATTTAGTTATAGATCATTCTGTAATGGTCGATGAATATGCATCAGGAAAATCATTTAATCAAAATGTTGAAAGAGAATTCTCAAGAAATGGTGAAAGATATTCTTTTTTAAAGTGGGGACAGAAAGCATTTGACAATTTTAGAGTTGTACCTCCTGGAACAGGAATTTGTCATCAGGTGAATTTAGAATACTTATCTAAAGTTGTTTGGTCATCAAAAAGTGGAAATGATTTATATGCTTACCCAGATACTTTGGTTGGAACTGATAGTCATACAACTATGGTAAATGGTTTATCTGTTTTAGGTTGGGGTGTTGGCGGAATAGAAGCAGAGGCTGCAATGTTAGGTCAACCTATTTCAATGTTAATTCCAGAGGTCGTCGGTGTTGAACTTAAAGGAAAATTAAAAGAAGGAACAACTGCAACAGACTTAGTTTTAATCATTGTTGAAATGCTAAGAAAAAAAGGTGTGGTTGGAAAATTTGTAGAATTTTATGGTGAAGGTTTAAAAAATTTAACTTTAGCTGATAGAGCAACAATAGCAAACATGGCTCCTGAATATGGAGCAACGTGTGGTTTCTTCCCAGTTGATGAAGAAACTCTTAAATATTTAAAATTATCTGGAAGAGATACAGCGACAATTGACTTAGTGGAGAAATACTCTAAAGAACAAGGGCTTTGGGCAAGTAATGATGTTATATTTACAGATACTCTTTCTTTAGATGTAAGTAGTGTAGTAACAAGCATTTCTGGACCTAAACGACCACAGGATAAAGTTTTACTTACAGAGGCTTCAACTGCTTTTGCAAAAGTCTATAAAGAAAATGCAAAAAGAGACAAGGCTATCGAAGCCAAAGTTGAAGGTACTGACTTTAATGTTAAAGATGGCGATATAGTAATTGCAGCAATAACATCTTGCACAAATACTTCTAACCCAAGCGTAATGATTGGCGCTGGTCTTTTAGCAAAGAAAGCTCATGAAAAAGGACTAAAAGTTAAACCATGGGTAAAAACTTCCTTAGCTCCTGGTTCGCAAGTTGTTACTGATTATTTAGAAAAAGCAGATTTAAATAAATATCTAGATGAACTTGGTTTTAATCTAGTGGGCTATGGCTGTACTACTTGTATTGGTAATTCTGGTCCTTTAAATCAAAATATATCAGACGCAATAAATAAAAATGATCTTTACGCTGTTGCAGTTTTATCTGGGAATAGAAATTTTGAAGGAAGAATTAATCCAGATGTAAAAGCTAATTATTTAGCTTCACCTCCACTTGTTGTTGCTTATGCTTTAGCAGGTAACATGAATTTTGATATGTATAAGTCTGCTCTTGGAAAAGATAAAGACGGCAAAGAAGTTTTCTTAAAAGACATTTGGCCAAGCAATAAAGAAATTGAAGATTTAATGTTAAGTTCTTTGAATGCAGATATGTTTAAACAAAGATATTCAAATGTTTCAGAAGGACCTAAAGAATGGCAAGCTATTAACACAACAGATAGTGATATCTACAACTGGGAAGCTAATTCTACATACGTAAAAAGACCACCATTCTTTGATGATTTACCTGATAAACCAGAGGGATTTAAACCAATTAATGATGCTAGGATTCTTTTATTATTAGCTGACTCGGTAACAACGGATCATATTTCACCAGCAGGAAGTATTAAAAAAGAAAGCCCAACGGGTGATTATTTTATGAAGCATCAAATACAACAAAAAGATTTTAACTCTTATGGTGCAAGAAGAGGAAACCATGAAGTAATGATGAGAGGAACTTTTGGAAATATTAAAATAAGAAATGAAATGGCACCTGGTACTGAAGGTGGATATACAACGCTACAGCCAGATGGAAAAGTGATGAGCGTTTATGAAGCTGCAATGGAATACAAAAAAAGAAACAATGATTTAGTTGTAATAGCCGGTAAAGAATACGGAACAGGTTCTTCAAGGGATTGGGCAGCTAAAGGAACTAAGCTCTTAGGAATAAAAGCTGTTTTAGCAGAAAGTTTTGAGAGAATTCATAGATCAAATTTAATTGGAATGGGAGTTTTACCACTTCAATTTAAAGAGGGTTTTGACCGCAAAAAACTAAATATTACAGGAGCAGAATTAGTTTCAGTTATCGATATCGATAAAGGTGTGAAACCAAGACAAGAAGTTACTTGTGAAATCAAATATCAGGATGGAACTAGTAAAAAAATTCAAATGCTTTGTAGAATTGATACTGCAAATGAAGTTGAGTACTACAAAAATGGGGGAATTTTGCAGTATGTTTTAAGAAATATGCTTGCCAACTAAATGAGAGATATAAAAGTAAAAGTTCATCCTTCTAAATCAAATCTTAAAAAAGAAGATCAATTAGCATGGAAAATTGCAGAGATAGCATCAGATAAAGCAAAAATAAATAAAGATGCAGTTGATATGGTTATCAATAGAATTATAGATAATGCTTCAGTTGCTATCGCTTCTTTTAATAGAAGACCTGTTGTTTCAGCAAGAGCAATGGCTTTAGCTCACTCAAGAAAAACAGGAGCTACTGTGTTTGGTTTAAATCCAAAAATTAAAGTGGATTGTGAATGGGCTGCATGGGCAAATGGAACTGCTGTGAGAGAGCTAGACTATCACGATACTTTTTTAGCAGCAGACTATAGTCACCCAGGCGATAATATTCCCGCAATTTTAGCAGTTGCACAACAAAAAGGATGTAATGGAAAAGATTTAATCAAAGGAATACTCACAGGTTACGAGATACAAGTTAATTTGGTAAAGGGCATTTGCTTACATGAACATAAAATCGATCATATAGCTCACTTAGGTCCTAGCGTAGCCGCGGGTTTAGGAAGTTTATTAAATTTAAAAACAGATCTAATTTATCAATCTGTTCAGCAAGCATTACATATAACTGTTTCAACAAGACAATCTAGAAAAGGAGAAATTTCTAGCTGGAAAGCCTTTGCACCAGCACATGCTGGAAAGCTTGCGGTGGAGGCTGTTGATAGATGTATGAGGGGTGAGGGTGCGCCTTCACCGATTTACGAGGGAGAAGATAGTGTTATTGCTTATGTTTTATCAGGACCAGACAAAGAATATACAGTTCCATTACCAAATGTTAATGAGCCTAAAAAAGCAATTCTTGAAACTTACACAAAAGAACATTCAGCGGAATATCAATCTCAAGCTTTAATTGATTTAGCCAGAAGCTTAAATAAAAAAATTCCTAATGTTAGTGATATAGATAGTATAGTAATAGAAACAAGTCATCACACTCATTACGTTATCGGTACCGGCGCAAATGATCCTCAAAAAATGGATCCTAAAGCTAGTAGGGAGACCTTAGATCATTCAATAATGTATATTTTTGCTGTAGCACTCGAAGATGGAGCGTGGCATCATGTTAAATCCTACACTCCGCAAAGAGCACAAAGAAAAAGCACAGTTGAACTTTGGCAAAAAATTTCAACTAAAGAAGATCAAAAATGGACCGAAAAATACCATGATCCAAACCCTAAAAATAAATGCTTCGGCGGCAAAGTGATAATTACAATGAAAGATGGATCAACAATATCAGAAGAAATTAACGTTGCTGATGCCCATCCAGCAGGTAAAAGACCCTTTTCACGAAAAGAATATATTAATAAATTTAGAAGTTTAACTGATGGAATTATTTCTAAAAAAGAGTCAGATAGATTTCTAAAATGTGTTCAAAATCTTCCTAAATTAAAAGCCAAAGATTTAGCAGGATTAAACGTTGAGGTTAAATCATCAATTAAAGATAAATCTAAAAGTAGTAAAGGTATTTTTTAATTACTTTATTTTTTTTGCTAAATCATTAGCGCTTAGCCAGGCACTTTCTACTTTAGGTCCAATTAACCAATCCGCACAAACGCCTATTCTTAACTTTTTATTCCAATAACTTTTATATGGAGAGCTTTGAAAATTATAAGAATATTTCCAACCATGCGTTTTCTTAAAAATAATTTTATTTTTTTTATAACCTGTAAAATCTAAAAATTTTGAAATTAATATATTTTCTACTTTTTTATTTTTTTTATAAATATTAATAGTCTTTTTTGCCCACTTCACAGAAGATTGCAATGTCCAAAGAGAATTAGAGGAACTAAACCTTTTCTTACTATTTTCATTTGCAGCCCATGTAAGAATTTTATCGTTAAATTTAATACTACTAATCGGAACTTCTTTTTGATTTTTAAATGCAATCATCGTAGTTATATTAGGTTCCATATTAATTTTTAATTTTAAAAATTTTTTTTCAAGGTATTTTCCTGCAATTCTTTTTAATTGCGGGTACGGACATGTAAAAATAACTGATTTAGATTTAATTATCTTTCCGCTATCAAATTTAATTTCCCAAAAATATTTGTTGAACAAAATCGATTTTACAGGCGATTGAAAATTTTTTTTTATATTTTTAGTATAATATTTAGAGATTACATTATTACCCTTACTACCAATAAATTTATTATTGTTTTCTTTTTTTTTAAATGTGAAATCTAAATGATTACCATCCCAGATTTTTAATTCTTTTTTTTTATAAAGAATTTGAATAAATCTTTTAAATTTTTTTGATATGGGAGAAATATATTGAACCCCGTGATCAAAACTTTGTTTTTTGATAAATCTTTTATTAGAAGCCCTTCCTCCAAGTCCTCTAGCTTTATCGAAAATTTCAACTTCATATTTTTTTGATAAAATATATGCTATTGTAGAGCCAGAAATACCTGACCCTATAATACAGAAATCTAACATTATAAGAATAAAAACTTATATTTTTCATTTATTGAAAGAACTTCGTAATTTACAAGTCCGCCAATAATTAATTGAATTGATATTATTAAAATTACAAATAAGCCAAGGTAACCAAGCCATATATGTTTTTTGATATATTCAGCAAAATAGCTTGCAAGAGTCGCTATTAAAAATACTGATAACAATAAACCAATAACCATTAAATGAAAATTACCTTTTGAAGCCGCTACGACTGCAATTGTATTGTCGAAACTTAATGTAAGATCAGCAATTAAAACTTGATAAACTCCAACACTAAAGCTTTTAGTTTCACCTGATTTAAGTTGTGGTGTTTTTATCTTATTTTTACCAAAAAAGTCCTGTCTTAAATTGTTAATTACCCACAAAAGCAAAACTCCTCCTAAGATTTTAATCCAGGCAAATTCAAATAAATAATTAGCTCCAGATGCAAAAACAATTCTAAATAAAAAGGCTGCTGCTACACCCCATGCTATAATTTTTCTTCTATTATCTGTCGCAAATCCTGCAGCGATTAAACCTATTATGATCGCGTTATCCGCAGCCATAACGATATCTATGAGGATAATTTGAATTGAGATAATTACTTGCTCTAACATTCGAGAATCAATGTATATAAGGTTATTGAATTATATTAAAGAATAAAATGGAATTGTTAAAAAGCTCTTCAAAATTTTCAAAAAAACAAATAATTTTGTTGTCCATACCGGTTTTTTTTTCAAACATAGCCATACCGCTTGTGGGAATGGTTGATACTGGTTTAATGGGGAATCTAGGTGAAACAAAGTACTTAGCCGCAACCAGTATTGCAACATCGGTGATGACAATGATCATTTGGAGTTTTGGTTTTTTACGAATGGGAACGGTAGGTATTGTAGCACAAGCATACGGAAAAAGTGATTATAGAGAGATCATTAAAACTTTATTAAGAAACTTTCTTTTAGCTTTAATAGTTGCTTTTATAATTATTATCTCTACACCTTTAATTAAATTAACAATAAGTCATTTTTTTTCACCTTCAGTGGAAACGGAGATATTAATAAATAGTTACTTGAATATAAGAGTTTTTTCAGTCCCAGCAGAGTTAATAATATATATTATGATTGGATTTTATCTCGGAATACAAAAAACTAAAATCTCTAGTCTATTAGTAATAATTTTGTCAATACTTAATATAGTTTTAAGTTCTATTTTTGTTTTAACTTACGATCTAAAAGTAGTTGGAGTAGCATTAGGCACATTACTGGCAAGTTTCATTACAATGGCCATATTCTTATTTTATACTTATAATTATTTGGTAAAAAAATTTAAGATTATACCTAAATTTGAAAATTTAATGGTTAAATCAAAACTTTTAAAATTGCTAAATATAAACATCGATATTTTTGTACGGACTTTATTTGTAACATTTGCTTTTTTATGGGTAACATATTTAGGCTCAAAAATTGGTGAAGATTATCTAGCTGTAAATACTATTCTAATGCAATTTGTAATATTAGCTGCTTTTTTTTTAGACGCATATGCTTTTTCCACTGAAGGAGTAGTAGGATTTGCTATTGGCAGAAGAAGTTTAAAATCTTTTGAAATGGTTGTAAAAAACTCAATTCAAATTAGTTTTATAACAGCATGTATTATTTCTTTTCTGTATTTATTTTTTTTTAAACAATTAATTTATATATTTACAGATATTGAAATTTTAAGATTTATTTCATTTCAATATTTTTTATGGGTAATATTGATCCCACCTATTGCATGTTTTTGTTATCAATTAGATGGAATTTTTATAGGAGCTTCTCAGACTAGAGAAATGAGAAATGCAATGGTAATGTCAGTTTTAAGTTATATATTAGTTTCAATTTTCTTAACTAAATACCTAGGTAATCATGGTATATGGTTTTCACTCTTATTATTTATGATATTTCGATCTCTTACTTTGAAATTTTTTCTTAAAAATATTTTAAAAAAATTTTAAATGAAATTTCTTTATAAAATTCCTGGATATATTCTTCTTTTATTCGGAGGATTTTGTTTAAGTTGGGGTGGCTTTATTATTAGATCGTTTGAGGAAGCTTCTGTTTGGCAAATCTTATTATTGAGATCCATTTTTTTTATGATTGCACTAATGATCTTTTTAATAGCAACTTATAAAAAAAATACAATTAAGATAATTACAGATGCTGGCTATCCCGCATTACTTGGTGGATTAGTAATGTCTTTGAGTTTTATCGCTTTCGTAGTTTCTATGAGTATTACTACAGTGGCTAATGTAGTATTCATTATAAGTACTCAGACAATGTTTTTGGCTATTTTTGGTTACTTTTATTTAAAAGAAAAAGTTTCGTTAATAAGTTTTTTTTCAATTGTATTAGCCATGGGAGGAATAATAATAATGGTCGGAGACTCCCTTTCAACAGGTTCTTTTTTTGGAAATCTAATTGCGTTAGCGATCCCAATTAATTTTTCAATATTAGTAATGATCATAAGAAAAAACAAAAATTTGGATATGGTACCTGCTATTTTTTACTCAGGAATTTTTAGTATTATTTATGGATTAATACTTTCCGAGTCATTTGTATTCACTAGTCATGATATAAAAATGGGCTTCTTGCTTGGTGTTCCTCAATTAGCCTTTGGATTTATCTGCATTACTATAGGATCAAGAACAACTCCCTCAGCTACAATTGGTCTTTTGATGTTAACTGAAACTTTATTTGCTCCCATATGGGTGTGGCTTTTCTTGAATGAGATACCTCCTTTAAGCGTGATTATTGGGGGAAGTATAATAATATTAGCAATTATCTTGAAAAGCTTAGATAAAAATAAAGTCACATATCAATAATTGTATTTGACATTTTGGATCTTTTCGATGAAAGTCCATTTGTAACGGGAGAGACCAATATTTGGCGCCGAAGGAGCAACCACCCCGGAAACTCTCAGGCAAAAGGACCGTTACCGCAATAACTCTGGAAAGCAGGCTTTGGCCTCACCGAAGGATTAAATCTCTCAGGTACATAGACAGATGGGGCTTGAAAAGAGTTATTATGGAAGTACAAAAAACAGCTTTATATAATTGCCATAAAGATCTTGGCGCTAAATTTGTTTCCTTTGCAGGCTATGAAATGCCGATACAGTACAAAGATGGAATTGTAAAAGAACATATTTCAACAAGATCATACGCAGGTTTTTTTGACGTTTCTCATATGGGGCAGTTTTTTTTAGAGGGAGACGAAACATTAGCTGATGCTTTAGAAAAAATTATTCCAGCTGATCTTAAATCTTTAAAATTAAATCATTCTAAATATTCTTTCTTACTAAATAATGAAGGTGGAATTATAGACGATTTGATTATTACAAAAACTTTCAAAGGATTCTGCATTATTTTAAATGCAGCATGTAAAGATAATGATGTAAAACAAATTGAAAAATTTTTAAACAAAGATCACAAGTATTTCTTAAATAATGATTTATCTTTAATAGCATTACAAGGACCAAAAGCAGTTGAGATTTTAGAAAAACTTGCGCCTGGTGTTTCAAATTTGAAGTTTATGACTGGTGATAATTTTAAATTTGATAATGAAAACCTATATATAACTAGATCAGGATACACTGGTGAAGACGGTTTTGAAATATCTATTCCTAATAACAAAGTTGAAAAACTTATTTCATTTTTTAGAGAAAACAAAGTAAATGCCGTAGGATTAGGAGCCAGAGATACATTAAGACTTGAAGCCGGATTATGTTTATATGGTCACGATTTAAATGAAAAAATCAATCCTATTGAAGCTAATTTAAAATGGGCAATAGCTAAGAGAAGAAGAGAAGAAGGAGGTTTTAATGGCTGGGATAAAATTAAAAAATTAATCGAAAACGGTAGTGAAAAAAAAAGAGTTGGTATTTTGCCTGAAGGAAGAGTCATTGCTAGAGAAAATACAAAAATTTTTACTGAAAGCGGACAAGAGATTGGATTAATAACTAGTGGAACTTTTGGTCCTAGCGTAAACGCACCAGTTGCAATGGGTTATATAAATACAAAATATGCAGAAATTGGAACAAAAATTCAATTAGAGGTGAGAGGAAAGAAACATGGGGGTAAAGTTTCTGAACTACCGTTTTTTAAGAAGAGTTATGTTAAATAATAAAGGAGTAAACAATGAGTGAAAAAAAATTTTCAAAAAAACATGAGTGGGTTTCACTTGATGGTGATACTGCAACTGTTGGTATTACTAAACATGCTACTGAAATGTTAGGAGACATTGTTTTTGTAGAAGTTCCTGAAGCAGGTAAATCAGTTGAGAAGGATGGCCAAGCCGCTGTTGTTGAGTCCACTAAAGCAGCTAGTGATGTTTATTCTCCAATCTCAGGAGAAATTTTAGAAGGAAATAAATCAATTGTTGATGACCCCGGGAATGTAAACTCTGATCCAGAGGGAGCAAGTTGGTTTTTTAAATTAAAAGTAAAAGATAAATCTGAATTTGACAAGTTAATGAATAAATCGGATTACGATAAATTTTGTGCGGAGAACCCTAACTAATGATTGACGATAATTCAAAAGAATTTATTAAAAGACATATTGGTCCTTCAGAAGAAGACCAATCTAAAATGCTGCAATACGTGGGATATAAGTCGCTTGAGGATCTGATGGAAAATACTGTTCCAGAAAAGATCTTATTAAAAGATGATCTTAAAATTGATCAGCCAATGGCAGAAAATGATGCTTTGAAAAAACTAAAATCTATTTCAAAAAAAAATAAAATTTTTAAAAATTTTATAGGAATGGGATACTATAATTCTATTACACCAAATGTAATTCTAAGAAATATTTTAGAAAACCCAGGATGGTACACATCTTATACACCTTATCAGCCTGAAGTAGCGCAAGGTCGACTTGAAATGCTTTTAAATTTTCAGCAATCAATAATTGACTTAACAGGCATGGATATTGCTAATGCCTCCTTATTAGATGAAGCAACTGCAACAGCAGAAGCAGTAGGATTAAGCCAGAGACTAGATAAGACTGAATCAAAAAAAATATTTATTTCTAGTAATTGCAACCCTCAGACGATTGATCTTATTAAAACCAGAACAAATCCTTTTGGCTTGGAACTGATCATAGGTGATGAAAAAACAGTACTTACAAAAATTGATGAAGATATAATTTGTGGAGTTCTATCATACCCGGGTACTTTAGGTGAGATAAATGATCCAAGTGAAAGTATTAGTTTAATACATAAAAAAAATGGAAAAGCAATTTTGGTTTGTGACTTATTGGCGCTAGCTAGATTAAAAACTCCAGCAGAACTTGGTGCTGACATCGCTGTAGGTAGCGCCCAAAGATTTGGTATCCCAATGGGATATGGAGGTCCGCACGCGGCATTTTTTGCAACTAAGGAAGAATTTAAACGATCGATGCCTGGAAGAATTATCGGTGTATCAAAAGATAGACACGGAAAAAAAGCTTACAGACTTTCTTTACAAACTAGGGAGCAACACATTAGAAGAGATAAAGCTACAAGTAACATATGCACCGCCCAAGCTTTATTAGCTATCATTTCTGCTGCTTTTGCAATTTATCATGGACCAGAGGGGATATTAAAAATAGCTAATAGAACTTCTAAATTAGCTAAAATTTTTGCTGATAAAATTAAAGCTGGTGGTTACAATATTTTATCAGATCATTTTTTCGATACCGTTACGATTAAAACTAATAAAAAAACAAATTCTATTTATGAGGCTGCATTAAAAGAAAATATTAATTTAAGAAAAGTTGATGAGGAGCATTTATCTGTTGCTTTTGATGAAGCAAAAAAACTTGATGACGTTAATATATTATTGAAAATATTTGGAATCTCTAAAATAATAAAACAAGATATTAAGGTAGAGCTAGATAATCTTCCAAAAAATCTTTTAAGAACTTCAAAATACTTAACTCATCCAGTTTTTAACAAATATCATTCTGAAACTGAAATGCTAAGATATTTAAAGAAACTCGAAGATTGTGATATTGCGCTAAATAGGTCAATGATTGCTTTAGGATCTTGTACAATGAAACTCAATGCAACAGCTGAGTTAATTCCTATTACCTGGAAAGAGTTTTCACTTCCACATCCTTTTGTTCCTACAAATCAAATGGAAGGTTATAAGATTCTTTTTAAAGATTTAATAAATGATTTAAAAGAAATTACAGGTTATGACGCAGTCTCTTTGCAACCTAACTCTGGAGCCCAAGGAGAATATGCAGGTCTAATGACAATTAGAAAATTCCATAAATATAATAAACAAGAAAATCGTAACGTTTGTCTTATCCCAGACTCAGCTCATGGAACTAATCCAGCTAGTGCTCAAATGTGCGGGATGAAAGTAGTTGTTGTCAATTGCGACGATGATGGAAACGTTGACATAGAAGATCTTAAAAATAAAGCTGAAAAATACTCAAAAGATTTAGCTGCATTAATGGTTACGTACCCTTCTACTCACGGTGTTTTTGAGGAAAAAATCATCGATATTTGTGATGTTATTCATAAGCATGGCGGACAAGTTTACATGGATGGAGCTAATCTAAACGCACTTGTGGGTATTGCAAAACCAGGAAAATTTGGACCTGATGTTTGTCATATTAATTTGCATAAAACATTCTGCATACCCCACGGTGGTGGCGGACCTGGAATGGGTCCAATTGCGTGTGGTAAGCATTTAGCTGATTTTTTACCAACACACGACATTATTAAAGAAGCTGGTCCTAAGAATGGAATGGGAGCTGTTTCAGCCGCTCCATGGGGCAGCTCAAGTATACTTCCGATATCTTGGATGTACATAAAGATGATGGGTGCAGAAGGTTTGAAAAAAGCTTCACAAATTTCGATATTAAATGCAAATTACATTTCGAAAAAATTATCTAAAGATTATAAAGTTCTTTATACAGGCAAAAATGGCAATGTCGCGCACGAATGTATAATTGATATTCGACCAATTAAAGCAAGCTCAGGAATCTCAGAAGAGGATCTTGCAAAGAGATTAATTGATTTTGGTTACCACGCACCAACCATGTCATGGCCTGTTGCTGGTACAATCATGATTGAACCAACAGAGAGTGAAAATTTAGAGGAAATTGATAAATTTTGTAACGCATTAATAAAAATTAAAAAAGAAATTAATTTGGTAGAGTCTTCTAAATTTGATAAAATTGATAATCCACTTAAAAATGCGCCGCACACTTATGTTGAACTAGCATCAACTGAGTGGAAGCATGCTTACTCAAGGGAAGAAGCAGCTTTTCCAACTGAGTACGTAAAAAATAATAAATATTGGGCGCCAGTCGCAAGAGTAGATAACGTTTTTGGAGATAGAAATTTGGTATGTTCATGTCCTTCAATGGATGAATATAAAGATGAAGCTGCTTAATTTCTTCTAATGAAAGTTGCTGTTATCGGTTCAGGAATCTCTGGTTTATCCTCTGCATATTTTCTTTCAAAAAAATATAAAGTTGATCTTTACGAAAAAGAAGATCATTTCGGGGGTCATTCTTTCACTTATGACATTAAAGAGGGTGATAAAATAGTCCCAGTAGATCTTGGTTTTATTGTTTTTAATAAGACTACTTATCCAAATTTAGTAAATTTTTTTAATGAGTTAAATGTTCCCTATGAAAAAAGCGATATGTCTTTTTCTGTATCAATAAAAAATAGTAATGTTGAATATAGTGGAAGTGGCTTAGGGGGTATTTTTGCTAATAAACTAAATTTATTTAATTTTAAGTTTTTATACATGATAAGAGAAATAATTTTATTTTATAGAATAGCACCAAAATTACTTGAGGGCGAAATTAAAGAAAAAACACTAGGGGATTTTTTAAAAGAAAAAAAATTATCCAAATACTTTATCGAATATCACTTAATACCAATGGTTGCAGCTATCTGGTCTATGCCATTTAATAAAGCAAAAGAAATGCCATTAAAATTTTTTCTAAATTTTTTTACTAATCATGGATTGTTTAAATTTAAAAATAGACCTCAATGGTACACTGTTTCAAACAGAAGTAGAGCCTATGTAAAAAAGATTACAGATAAAATTAGTGGAGAAATTTATAAAAATTACAAGGTAGAAAAGTTAGTTCGAAGTGATGATAATATCAGAGTAATTATTGGCAATGAGTATGTTGATTATGACCAAGTAGTTTTAGCATCTCATGCAGATCAAAGTCTAAGAATGTTAGAAAAACCAACTGAAGATGAAAAAAATATATTGGAAAAATTTAATTACGTAAAAAATGAGGCTTATTTACATACTGATGAAAAATTAATGCCTCAAAAAAAAAGAGCTTGGGCTAGTTGGAATTCTGTTTCAGATGGAGATAAGACATGTATCACTTATTGGTTAAACAAACTGCAAAACTTAGAAACTACCAAAAACTATTTTTTAACTTTAAACCCTGTTTTTAAAATTGATGATAATAATGTCATTAAAAAAATTGATTTCACCCACCCCTATTTAAATTCAGAGAATACTGCACTTCAGAAGGATCTAAGATTGATTCAAGGTAAAAAAAGAACATGGTTCTGTGGAAGTTATTTTGGTTACGGTTTTCATGAAGATGGATTAAAATCATCTATTGATTTAATGAATAATTTTAAAATTTGATGAACTCTTGCATTTACAATGGTGAAGTAACTCATACAAGATTTAAACCAGTAAGACATTTTTTAAAATATAAAACTTTTTCATTACTAATTGATTTGGATGAGATACATGAATTAGATAGTAGAATTAGTATTTTTTCACACAATAAATTTAATGTTTTTAGTTTTTATGACAAGGACCACGGTGAACGAGATGGAAGCAACTTAAAAGAGTGGGTACTTTTAAACATAAGAAAGTTTAATATCGAGGGTAAAATTAATAAGATCAAATTACTTTGTTATCCAAGAATTTTTGGATACGTCTTTAATCCTTTAAGTATTTTTTATTGTTACGAGAATGATAAACTGAAAGCAATTTTTTATGAAGTCAAAAATACTTTTAATGAGCAACACACATATATTTTTAAGATTAAAAACAATGATGAAATAACTCAAAAATGTAAAAAAAGATTTTATGTATCACCATTCATGGATATGGAAACTTACTATAATTTTAAATTAATTAATCCAAATAAAAAGCTTTCAGTTTTTATTAAACAAACAGATTTAACGGGAACAATCTTAACAGCCACCCAGACCGGGGAAAAAAAAGAATTTAATCTTAAACAACTTATAAAAAATTTTTTCAAATATCCTTTAATGACAATTAAAATTATAAGTTCGATACATTATGAAGCATTACTTTTGTGGAAAAAAGGAGCAATATACAGGAAAAGAAATATTAAAATTAAAAATAATTTAAGTTATGAGGAATATTAATGAGTTTATTTAAAATTACAGAAAAATTTGTCTTAAACAAACTAAAGAATATCTCACAAGGAAATTTAAAACTAATTAATTATGATGGAAAAGTATTTCATTTTGGCGATTTAGAAAGTAAATTATTTTCAGATATAAAAATTAATAACCCTAATTTTTACCTAAATGTTGTTCTTGGAGGAAGTTCAGCTTTAGGCGAAGCACATATGAAAAAAGATTTTTATACCTCAAATTTAACAAATTTAATAGAACTTACTGCTAGAAATATTGATACCATTTATTCATTTTCAGGAAGTTTAAAATTACAAAAAATTAAAAATTTTTTAAAAAAAATATTTGCATCAAACACTAAATCTAAAAGTAAAAAATATATTTCAAAACATTATGACCTAGGTAATGAGTTTTTTTCATTGTGGCTTGACAAAAGTCTTACTTATTCAAGTGCTGTTTATAAGGATGAGACAAATGATTTAGAAAATGCTCAAAGAAATAAATTTCAAGAGCTCATAAATCTGCTTAATATTAAAGATGGAAATAAGGTTTTAGAAATAGGATGTGGCTGGGGCGGATTTGCTGAGTTTTTGGCTAAAAATTATGATGTAAGTATCGACTGTATAACAATTTCAAAAAATCAATACGACTTTACAAAAAAAAAAATATTTAATTCAGGGTTAAACAACAAGGTTAATGTCAAGTTTTTAGATTATAGGGACCTTAAAGATAAATATGACCATGTTGCTTCAATAGAAATGATTGAGGCAGTCGGAGAAAAATATATGGATCAATATTTTGCTACAATTAAAAAAGTTCTAAATGATAATGGCACTGCTGCTATTCAAGGTATCGTTATTAAAGATGAATTATTCGGTAGATATCGAGCAAATGAGGACTTTATCCAAAAATATATATTTCCTGGTGGATTTTTACCTTCAATAAAATTTATGGAAAATCTTATAAAGAAAAATGAGCTAAAACTTGAAAAAATTAACACTTATTCAGAAGATTACGCTAGAACTTTAGCTACTTGGAGAAAAAACTTTTTAGGTGTTTGGGATAAAATAAGCCCCCTTGGTTTTGATGATTATTTTAAGCGTATGTGGGAATTTTACCTATCTTATTGTGAGGGCGGCTTTAGGTCAAAAAACATTAACTTGATTCAATTCTCTATGTCTAATAGATATTTGTCATGAAAAAATTTGTCGGATTTTTTTTACTAATTATATTAACAGGATGTGCAAATAAAATGAAACCAACTGATTTTAAAGATCAAAAACCAAGACTTGTTATCGAAAACTATTTGTCAGGCAATGTAAAAGCATGGGGGGTATTACAAAATAGAAGTGGTAAAGTTACAAGACAATTTAAAGCTGACTTAAATGGGAAATGGGATGGTTCACGATTAATTTTAGATGAGATTTTTGATTGGAATGACGGAGAAAGACAAACTCGTCAATGGACTATTAAAAAAATTGATGATCACAATTATGAAGGAACTGCATCAGATGTAGTAGGGACAGCGCAAGGTTTTTCATATGGGCCAGCATTTAAATTTGAATACGTATTACTCGTTCCAGTTAAAGGGAAAAATATCAAAATTACTTTTGACGATTGGATTTTTATGCAAGATGAGCGTGTGGCAATTAATAGAGCGACAATGACTAAATTTGGGATTAAAGTTGCAGAATTAACAGTAATGTTTGTGAAAGATTAATATGTTTGAACTTCCTAAACTAGATTATCCAAAATCAGACCTTTCTCCAATAATGTCTGAGCAAACTTTGGATTTGCACCATGGTAAACACCATCAAACATATATTACAAATCTTAATAATTTTATTAAAGGCTCTGATTACGAAAAATTGTCTTTAGAAGATATAATAAAAAAATCATCTACTGAAAAAAAAGCAGGTATCTTTAATAATGCAAGTCAACACTGGAATCATAATCTTTTTTGGAAGTGCATGAAACCTAATGGTGGAGGAAAGGTCCCTGCTAAACTCGAAAATAAAATAAAAACAGATTTTGGAAGTTTTGAAAAATTTAGAGAAGAATTTATTAATGCTGGTGTCACTCAGTTCGGATCTGGATGGTGTTGGTTGTCTTTAAAAGATGATAGACTAGTAGTCACTAAATCACCAAATGCTGAAAATCCAATAATCAACAATATGAAACCTATATTAGGCTGTGATGTTTGGGAACATTCTTACTATTTAGATTATAAAAATAAAAGACCTGCTTACCTAGAAAATTTTTTTGATAAACTAATTAATTGGGAATTTGTTGAGTCAAACTTGTAATAATTAACTATTTTTTACTCTTTGTTTTTTCTTGCGAAGATAAATGATCTTACGCATTGAATTAAAAAGTAGAGACCAGTCAGTAACATCATTATTTTAGATGTATCTGCCCAAAAATTTCCAAATGCATTTCCACTTAATATAGATCTAATAAAATCTAATCCGCCAAGAAAAATGATAAGACCAAAAATTACAACAATATGCATAAATAATTTTTTTTTTGATGAGAACTTTACAGCTAAATATGAAAATACAACTAAAGGCAAACCTAGAAAAGACGGAATATAAGACGTTGATGATGAGCTTCCACTAATAAAACTTACCATGACTCCCCAAGCGATTAAGAAGAGACCGTAATAAATCGATAACTTTTCAATTGTTAAATTTAAAACTTTAAATTCTTTATTTGAGTTCTCATTTTCCATTTTTAAATAACCTTTTCAAATCCTTCAAAATTTGGATGACCTATATACAAATTTTGATGCTGACCAGCGTTCTTGTGCGCAAGCCTGAAAGCTTCAGACTTCGTCCAATTAATAAAATCTTCTTTTGAGTCCCAAATGCTATGTGATGCATAAAGTGTATGATCTTGATTTTTTTCTCCTTTAACTAAGTTAAATTTTTTGAAGCCAGGAACATTCTCTAAGTGAGTTTCTCTATTTTTCCACACTTCCTCAAAAGCTTCTTCTTTTCCAAGTACTATTTTAAATCTATTCATTGCTATATACATATTAAAAAAAATTACCTATGCCTAATGCAGCTGCAACAATTATAACAAGCCAGATTAAGCCTTTTATAAGAAAAAAGTAAAATCCTCCTATAAGTAAGTTTTTGTAAGATTTTTTTAACATATTATATATTACAAAATTTTAGGGTAAATTATTTAAGACTTTTTGTCCCAAGTTTAACGTTTAACTAATTTATCAACTAAAAATAAATAAAGCCTATAAGGCAATATTCTTAAAAATTTTAAAGTAAGCGTTAATCCTTTTGGAAAATGAATTTCAAACGAGCTTGACTTAACTAAACCATCAAAAATTTTTTCTGCAGCGTATTCTGGTGTTTTTAAAAATGGCATAGGAAAATCATTTTTATCAGTCAAAGGGGTTTTAATAAATCCAGGGGAGACGATTGAGATCCTCACACCATATTTTTTAAAATCGAAGTAAATACTCTCACTAAAATTTGTCAAAGCAGCTTTTGACGGACCATAGCCACTTGAATTAGGTAGTCCCCTATAACCTGCAATAGAAGAAACAATCGAAATATGCCCAGATTTTTTTTTTTTAAAAAAATCTTCAACGGCTTTTAAGCAATCAATCACGCCTAAAAAATTCACATTAATGACATTTTTTATTTTATCGGGATCTATATTTTGTTCATCTTTTGGATCATATGTTCCGCTAGAAAACAAACAAATATCCAGGTCACCAAAGTCATCTATGATACTTTTGAAAACATCTTTTATTTGATTTCGATTAGTTACATCTAATGGAAAGGATGATATATTTTGGTTTGTAGCTAATTCATCTAATAATTCTTTTCTTCTTGCTGAAACAGCAACTTTCCAACCCTCTTTTGCAAATTTTTCAGCAACAGCTTTTCCAATCCCACTAGAGGCACCAGTTATCCAAATTTTTTTCTGATTTTCTGACATGAATTAGTTATATCTTATATAATGACAAAAAATAAATATTTATCTTTAGCTGTAATAATACTTATTACCTTTTTAGCGCCTGTTATTGGAAGCTACGCCACTTCAGAGTTTAAAGAGCCTTGGTACTCGCAATTAATATTACCAAGTTTTAATCCTCCAAGCTGGGTATTTGCGCCTGTGTGGTCTACTTTATATATCATGATGTCATTGGCGATTTGGAAAATATGGATAAAAACATTTGATAGCAAAATTCTAAAAATATACTTTGTTCATATTTTTTTTAATAGCACATGGACGGTAGTTTTTTTCGGACTTCATCAGATTGGTTTAGCTTTATTGAATCTTATGATAATTTTAATTTTTATAATAATTTTAATGAAAGAATATTTTAATAAAGATATAATTAGTTATATTCTAATGATACCTTATTTATCTTGGTCGGGTTATGCCTTTATTTTAAACAGTGCGATATTTTTATTAAATTAAAACCATTTTTTTGGATAAGATCTTCTTAAAATAAACCTATTAATTAAAATAGTTAAAAAAATAATCACAATACTTCCCACTAACACAGGAAAAATTATATAATTAAGCGAAACATCAGCGAATAAAGCTATTAGAGGATTCGCTGCTGCTGGGGGATGAATTATTTTAAAATACATCATTAAAGTTACAGTTACCCCGACTGATAGACCAAGAGTAGTATATGATATGCCAAAAAATTCATTAAATAAAATTCCTATTATTATTCCTAACAAATGTCCGAAAAAAATATTTGATGGTTGAGCAAATTCACTTTCATAAAAGATTAAAACTATAAGGGTTGTAGAGCCAAAAGAAAACATTAACCAAAATCCTGTGGATGTCTCAAAGCTCAAAAATGATAATACTCCTATTATTATTGAGGCAGCAAACCCAGCTATTAAAGGTTCTAATTTTTTTGATATTTTCATATATATTTTTTTTTAAATTAAGTTATATACACATAATGAATTATAAAAAATCATTCAACTTTTTAAAAAAATTACCATCAAAATTAAACTTATTTTACAAAAGAAAATCTAAATCTGGCATAAAAGTAAATAATAAATCTAAATCAAAAAAAAATTTTGACCCTGTCACAAATTTTGATAAAGCTTTTGAAAAATACATTCGATCATTAATTAATAAAAAGTTTCCTAAAGATGCAATTATTGGGGAAGAATTTGAGGATAAGTTTTCATCAAATAACTTAAAATGGTCTATTGATCCTATTGATGGAACTAGAGCATTTGTTATAGGTGCACCGACATGGTCAAATTTAATTAGCCTATCGTATCAAGATAAGTCACTTTTAGGATTAGCAAACTTTCCAGAACTAAATAAATATTACATAAATGATAAAAGTAAATCTTATGTCTTTAAAAATAAAAAACGATTTGCTCTTAGGTCATCTAATAATGACAATCTGAAAACTATAAAAATCATAGGAAATTTTCACGGAACCTTAAGTTATGAAAGACAACGTAAAGTAATTAAAAAATTTGGTTGGTCATTTAGGTTAGCCGGATTTGATGCCTTAAATTATTGTTTACTCGCAGAGGGAAAAGTCGATGCAGTTATTGAGGCAAATTTAAAACCTTATGATATACTTCCTTTGATACCAATTATAAAAAATTCTGGAGCAATAGTTACTAATTGGAATAATCAAGACGCGGAAATAGGAGGAAACATATTGGCATCGTCAAATAGAAGTTTACATAATAAAATTCTTAAACTTTTAAAACCTTTTGTAAAATAAATGATTAATTTGTTCATAAGTCGAATATTCAGAGCCATCAAAATCGATATAGAATTATTTGAAGAGGTAGAAAAAGATAAAAAAGCAACATTTCAAGCAGGTGTGGTTGTTGTGTTGTCTAGTTTAGCAGCTGGCGTAGGATCAATACATTTAGGAGTATCAAATTTTTTAATTGCTCCAGCTTTGTCTTTACTTAGCTGGTATGTTTGGGCTTATATAATTTATTTTGTTGGTGTTAAATTATTTGGAGATAATAAAACTAAAAGTAATCATGGTGAACTTTTAAGAACGATTGGTTTTTCAAGTGCACCTGGGCTGATTAGGGTTTTTGGTGTAACCCCAGAACTTATGACAGTAACATTTGTTGGTTCAGCTTTTTGGATGCTTGCGTGCATGGTGGTAGCTGTTAAATCGGCATTAGATTATGATAGTTTATGGAAAGCTTTTGGTGTAGTTGTTGTTTCCTGGTTAGTTCAAGCTTTTTTCTTATTTTTGATACTTGTTTTATTTAAAGGAATTTAAAGAGGAAATATTCTTTTTGAAAGATTACAGCTATTACAAATTTTATAGCTATACATTATTAAATTTTGTTTCACAGTTTCATCCTCATTTTTGCACTCTTCACAAATATTATCTATTTTTTCATTATCGGCATCTATGACAATATGATCATCGTTTTCCATATAAATTAATATATCATTAAATAATGAAAAAATATTTTATTATTATTTCATTTTTTGTAAGTAGTTCTTTTGCAAACGCTCAAGACTTTAAAAAAGCATATTTTGCTGGCGGATGCTTCTGGTGCATGGAGGAATCATTTGATCAAATTAATGGGGTTATTTCTACAATTTCAGGTTACTCTGGCGGACATTTAAAAAACCCAACTTATCAGGATGTAATTTATAAAGATACCGGTCATGTAGAAGTTATTGAAATAACATACGACTCAAAATTAATTAGCTTTGAAAAACTCTTAGATATTTATTGGAAAAATATTGACCCTTTTGATTCTGCTGGGCAATTTTGTGACAAAGGTAAAAGCTATAGATCAGTAATTTTTTTTCAAACACAACCAGAAAAAGAATTCATAAGTAAATCTTTCAAAAAATTGGAAAAACTATTCAATAGAAAAATAGCAACTTTGGTTTGGAAATTCGATAAATTTTACCCTGCCGAAGATTATCACCAAGATTATTATGAAAAAAACTTTATTAGATACCTTATGTATAAAAAGGGGTGTAAAAGAGAAGAGACCTTGAAAAGAATATGGAATTGAAAAAAACATTTGCAATGATTTTTTTCGTTGGTTTGATAAGCTCGGTTAAAGCTGAGATGATAAAACCGGCAGAAAATTTATCTGCTTATGAAGTTATAAAAATTCAATTAAATGCTCTTAAAAATAACGATGAAAAAGATACAGGGATAAAACAAACCTGGTTGTTTGCACATCCCGACAACAAAAAGATGACAGGACCATATCCTAGATTTCGTATAATGCTTTATGATGTACATTATAGAATTTTATTAAATCATTTTTCTCATAAAATAGATTTAATCATGAATACCGATAATAAATTTGTTTATGGTGTTAAAGTTTTGAGTGAGGAAAAAAAACAATTCTATTATTTATGGCATGTTGAAAGAGGCAACGACAAAGATTGTAAAAGCTGTTGGTTCACATCTGGTGTCTCCATGCCAACAGATCAAGGTAATTCAATTTGAAAAGACCGCCATTTGCAGTTAGATATCTTATAATTGGAGCAATATTGGTTATTCCACCAATACTTAGCACTCATTATGGAACAATATATTTGGGAAAGCATAATGGTGTATTACTAGGTTTTTGTGTCGGGATTGTTTGTGTATCTTTTGCGTGCTGGAAGCTTTTTATTGATGAGTGGAGGGATGACGAGGACTAATGAAATTCGAAATCTCAAGAGAAGGGGCTTTAAAACAGCTTAACAGTTTTACTAATTCTGAAATAACTAATTATAGTTTTAAAAGAAATTTTGATCTAGGGCCTGATGATAAATCGAACGTATCTTGCTTATCTCCTTACATCTCCCACAGATTAATCACTGAGTATGAAGTTGCTAAAACTGTCTTATCAAAGTTTCCTTATCAAAAAGTTGAAAAATATGTTCAAGAAATTTTTTGGAGAGTTTATTGGAAAGGATGGCTAGAGCTTAGACCTCAGGTTTGGTCAGATTTTATAGAGGACTTAAAAGGGCTAAATGAGGATGATAATTATAAAAAAGCCATTAATGGTGAAACTCAAATTGAATGTTTTAATGATTGGGTAAAAGAGCTTAAAGAAAATAATTATTTACATAATCATACAAGAATGTGGTTTGCTAGTATTTGGATATTTACCTTGAACTTACCTTGGCAGAAAGGTGCAGAGTTTTTTATGAAACATTTATACGATGGAGATGCTGCTTCTAACACTTTAAGTTGGAGATGGGTTGCAGGTTTACAAACTAAAGGTAAGCACTACGTCGCTCAATCGTGGAATATTAGCAAGTTCACTAATAATAAATATAAAAATATTAAATTAAATGAAAACGCTTTACCCTTAACAGACAAACGAGAGTATAAATTAAATCAACTCGATTTTGTTATTGACGAAAATTCTAATGAAAATTTATTAGTTTTTGAAAATGAATTAAACTTAGAAAATAAAAAATTAAAAAAATACAAAAATGTTTACTTAATTTTTCTGAGTAATGAAATAAGAAAACTAAAGCTTGAGCAAAAGGTACTAAAATATAAATCACAAATCATTACTGATCAAAAAAAAAGGTTTGATAAAATACAGATAATTGATGAAATTAAATTTAATTCATTAACTGAAAAAATTAAATCTTTTGATGTTATTCATCCATGTATTGGGGAAAACCATTCTTTTTTGAATAGCTTGAGAAAAAAGCAAGATTTAAAATTGAACTTTATATTAATGGAGGAGGATAAATATTCGTGGCAATTTTCTAATAAGGGATATTTTAATTTTAAAAACAATATTCCAAAGATTTTAACTAGTTTTAATCTCGATTAGACGCACATCTTTTAGAACAGTACTTAACTTTTTCCCAGTTTAATCTCCATTTTTTTCTCCATGTAAAAGGCTTATTACAATTTGGACAAGTCTTTTTAGGTAGATTAGCTTTTTTTATCATTTAAAAGGTGTTTATTTTTAATAAAAAGAAAATAAGCTGCAATCTCATAAAAAATATTTAATATAAAAAAAAAAGGTTTAATCTTAAATATTTTATATAAAAAATTATATTTAGGAACATTTTTCCAAATTATTAAAAAAGACTCTGCTCCATCAATTACTCTACCATCTTGTATAACATGCATTCTTCTTAAAAGTTCCTTGTAAGATTTGGATGTAATTTTTTGAGCTTCTTCATTATTAGTTACATCTATCCACTCAACACTGTTATCGGTATGTTTTTTGTAATGATTGATTTCGGCTCTACAAATATTACATGAATTGTTAAAAAAAACTTTAACCATTAGTATTTTCTTTTATAAAATTATTGGCAGCTTTAAAAATTCTTGTTTTTCTTTCTTTATTCATTTTTTCAGAAACTCTAACCATCATTGCAAGACGTGGATTTTTTAAAAAGAATTTTTTATGTCTATCTATAAATTTCCAATATAATCCGTCCATTACATCACACCAAGGACCTTTTTTAAAATGCATCATTTTAAGAAAATAACTAGATCCGCAAATATAAGGTTTAGTTGCAAATATTCCGCCGTCACTAAATAATCCCATCCCATAAACATTTGGCGCCATTACCCAATCAGATGAGTCTACAAACATTTCCATAAACCATTTGTAAACTTGTTTAGGATTTATCTCACAAAGATTCATAATGTTTGCTAAAATCATTAGTCTTTCTATATGATGTGACCAGCCGTAGTTTTTAGCATTATTGATTGCATGATCTAATGGATCCAATCCAGTATTTCCTTCATACCAAGATTTTTTCATTTTTCTTTTATGATTAAAAAAATTAGTGTTATCTAATCGTTGATCATAGTTTTGGTAAATTCCTCTCATAAACTCTCTCCAACCTATAATCTGTCTAATATAACCTTCTAAGGAATTCATAGGTACTTTATTTTCAATCTTCCTTAACTTCTCTATTATCTCTTCTGGGGCTATTAAACCAATGTTTATAAGTGGGCTTAGTGCACTATGAAAAACAGTATTTGATTTATCTGTTACAGCATCCTCATAATCTCCAAAAAGCTTTATTCTCTCTTTCAAAAACTCATCTAGCCATTTACTTGCATCTTTTCGTGTTGTTGGAAACCAAAACTTATCAGTATTTCCTGGATGATCTTTAAAATTAGAATTTATAAATTTTTTAAGAGTAATAGTTTCCTTTGTCTCTTTTACTTTAGAAATTACAGGAACTTTAATAGTATTCGGAAGTTTTTTTCTATTTTCTTCGTCAAAACTCCATTTATTTCCTTTTGGAGTTCCGTTTTTATTCATTAATAAATTCATTTTTGTTCTTACAATTTTATAAAAATTTGCCATGAAAGGCCGTTTATTTTTAGAAAGGTAATCTTTAAATTCCTGTCTCTCCATTAAAAACATTGGAGATCTAACTTGGTTAATCTTAATTGAATTTTTTTTTCCGAAATTCAATATTCTTTTTTCAAAAAATTTATCCTCAATTTCAAAAAAGGTAATTTCTCTTATCTTTTTTTCTTTAATAGTCTTTTCTAATTTTTTTTCATAGGATAATTTGAAATCTTTATTTATATCTTTATATATCAAATTAAAATTTTTTGATTTAAGCTCATCTTTAAATGATCTCATTGAAGATAAAAATAATAGTATTTTTAATTTGTGGTGCTTTTCAAAGGTGCACAAACCATAGTCTTCTGCCATAAAAAAAGTATGGTCTTTATAATCAGAGAGATATTTTGGGTTAAACAGTTGATTTCCTAAAATTATAAAAAGCTTCATAAGTAATAAAATACATACTTTATTAAGATATTACACGCGTCATTATTTGCATGTAAATAACCCTTAATAATGTTATTTTTAATTATGAAAAAAGTAATTTTGGGAGCGACTGGATCAATTGGTTCTTCTTTAGCAAAAAAATTAGTTGACAGCGGCGAAGAGGTTCACTTAGTTGGAAGAGACGAGATTAGTTTGTCAGAGTTAGCAAAAAATTTAAACTCAACATTCACTGTCTGCGATGTTCTAGAAGAGAATTTTTACGAAAAAATACTTAATGATTTAAAAGATGAGCCAATTAATGGTTTAGCTTTTTGTGTAGGATCAATTGATTTAAAACCATTAAAGCTGACAAAAAAAAGTGACTTCATGCAATCCTTTAATTTGAATCTTATTTCCGCTACTGAGGTAATTAAATCTTTTTTAGATAATTTAAAAAAGAATAAAGGATCAGTAGTTTTATTTTCAACTATAGCTGTAAAACAAGGTTTTCCAAATCATGCAATTGTTTCATCTGCTAAAGGAGCCATCGAAGGTTTGACTTTAGCTTTGGCTGCCGAATTCGCACCAAACGTAAGAGTAAATTGTATCGCGCCAAGCTTAACGAATTCCAAAATTTCAAATTTTTTACTTAAAAATGAAAAAGTAGCTGAAGGAATTGCTAAAATGCATCCAATGAAGAGGATAGGTGAAGGTGAAGACTCAGCCTCATTAGCAAAATTCCTTTTAACAGATGAAAGTTCTTGGATTACAGGTCAGATATTAGGCGTAGACGGAGGTAGATCATCTGTCGCATAACAATTCTTGTGGAAATCCTTATTTATATTGTATGAAAAAAATTATTATATCATTAATGACATTGTTTCTAAGCACTAGTTTGATGGCTGCTGGTAGTGATAGTAGCAGCGATACTTCTAAAATGTCTATGTATGAAGACGGTGTCAAACTTGTTAAGAGAGCTGGTAAATTAGAGAAAAAAGAAAAAACAGATAAGGCTAAAAAACTTTATTCTCAAGCATTTGATAAATTTGAAAAAGCATATAAATCAGATAAAAAAAATCCTGATATACTTAACTATTTAGGTTATACATCAAGGAAAGCCGGAAATTTTGAGCAAGCTGAAAAGTTTTATCTTGAGGGATTGAGTATAAAACCTGATCACAATGGAATTAATGAGTATTTAGGAGAACTTTACGTTCAAACAAATCGAATAGACAAGGCAAATGAGAGATTACAAATATTAAAAGGATGTAATTGTAAGGAATATGGAGAACTTGAGTTGATTATAAAAACTCGAGGCTCAAAAGTTTACTAAGATAAATCTACAGCAAATTTTTTTAATTTTTCAATCGGTATAAGCTCTAAAGTTTTTATATTTGTTTTTTTTAAAAAAACAGAACAAGCAGCATTCTCCTCAATCGCTCTTGCATACCAAGTGGCGCAAATACACCAACTATCGCCATCTTTTAAACCTGGAAAACCAAACTCGGGATGAGGTGTAATTAAATCATTACCAACCTGCTTTGACCAATTTAAAAATTTATCTGTTACTTTTGCACAAACTGTATGAACTCCTCTATCATTTTTTTCTGTATTACAACATCCATCTCTAAACCAACCAGTTAATGGATCATTTGAACATGGTTCTAAAGGTTCACCAAAAACGTTTTTTTGAATTTTATTACTCATCTTGAAAAAACATTAGCGATCTTATTATCTATTTCAAGATTAAATGAAAAAGATCTTCTTTCTCCATTTGACTTAAATGGATAGGCTGTATGCATCAAATAATGTGGAAAAAGTATTACATCACCTACTTTTGGTTGATGATTAAAAATACTATCACTTAAAAACATCTTATTTCCATTAATGAAATCAATTGTACCATCGATTTTTGATTTTTTATGATTTTTTGATATAAATTTTGGTACCTTTAAATAACCTACACCAGAAATATGTCCGTCGTGGTAATGTATAGGGTTATATTCATTATTAAATTGTCTTACTATCCAAAAATTTTTAATTGAAATTTTCCTCACTTTTTTTCCTATAGTTTGAAAAATGTATTTCTTTACTTCATTCGATATTATTTTTTCTAAATTTTTTTTTACAAAAGTTTTTGGTAATTGAAATTCTTGTTTTACCTGTCCGACTAACTTTTTTGAATAATCTAGTTTTTTATATAAACTTTTTTTATTTAAAATTTGATCTACTTCATTATTAATTTTTCTAATTAATTTATTTGAAAATTTTAATTTAGCTATTTTTGGGCCAAAAGGACTAATTACTTTCATAGTTAAAGTTTTGTTGGATTTGGTTGACCTTTATAAATTTTTTTAGGATCAAATTTTTTTTCTTTTTCTTTAAATTCTAATCTAATCTCTTCAGAGTTTTCAATTTTTCCTAAAGGTATTGATCTATAAAAGCAAGATTTATATCCTACATGGCAGCTTGCTCCGTTACCTATATCTACTGACATCCATAAAGAATCCTGATCATCATCTATTCTTAATTCAACAACCTTTTGCACAAAACCACTTGTTTTTCCTTTGTGCCATATATCTTTTCTAGTTCTACTCCAGTAATGGGCCTCTTTAGTTTCAATTGTTTTTTTAAGAGCTTCCTTATTCATGTAACCGTGCATTAATAACTCACCAGAGCTACTGTCAGTGGTAGTTACTGGAATAAGTCCATCTTTATCAAATTTAGGAGACAGAAATTTTCCTTCCTCTACCTCAAATACGCTTTCTCTCTTTTTGAACATGAGGGTAAAATAATGAAAAAAAGACAAAATAGCAATTTGCATTAATCAAATATGTCCTATAAAACCTTGTAACAATGAAGTTAGTTAAAGACGCAGATAAAAGTTCCTCAAAAAAACCTGAAGTTTCGGATAAACAGGCAGAAGAGGCATTTAAAATCATTCTTAAATGGATAGGAGAAGATCCAACCAGAGAAGGTCTTATTGAGACACCAAAGAGAGTAGTTAAAGCGTTCAAAGAATATTTTAAAGGTTATCATCAGGACGCTGAAGCTGATTTATCCAAAACGTTTGGAGACGTGGAGGGTTATGACGATATGGTAGTGGAAAAAAACATAACACTTGAAAGTCATTGCGAGCATCATATGGCGCCAATAATTGGAGTGGCGCATGTGGCTTATATTCCTAACAAAAAAGTAGTGGGACTAAGTAAATTAGCGAGAACGGTAGAAATATTCTCTAAGAGACTTCAGACTCAGGAAAGACTCACAATGCAGATCGCAAAAACCTTAATGAATTCATTAGACGCTAAAGGAGTAGCAGTTACCATTGACGCTGCTCATCAATGTATGACCATGAGAGGTGTCAAAAAGGAGAAAGCGACAACAGTTACTAATTATTTTTTAGGCTCTTTCAGAGAAGACTTAGGTATTCAAAATAGATATTTAAGATATATTAAAAAATAGATGTCTCAAAAATTTAAAGCTATAGTAATAGATAATCAAAACGAAAATTTCACAAGAGAGATTAAAGAAATCGATACAAGCCATCTTAAAGATGGAAATGTTTTAGTCAAAATAGATTATTCAAGTCTAAATTATAAAGATGCATTAATCTTAAATAATGGAGGCAAGATTGTAAGAAAATTTCCTTTCGTTCCAGGTATAGATTTTTCAGGGACTGTAGTTGAAAGTGAAGATACTAAATTTAAAAAAGATGAAAAAGTAATTTTAACCGGATTTAGAGTAGGAGAAGCTTTCTTTGGAGGTTTTGCTCAATACGCAAAAGTTGATGGTAATTTTTTAATTAAAATACCAAAAGGTTTAGATACTTATAAATCTATGATGCTTGGTACTGCAGGTTTTACAGCTCTTCTATGCTCTTTTGCAGTTAAAGCTAAAGAAGAATTATTGTTAGGTGAAAAAGTAAAAGATGTTTTAGTAACTGGTGCTACCGGAGGTGTTGGAAGTATTGCCGTAATGATCTTATCTAAAATGGGATATGATGTTCACGCTGTAACAGGAAAAAAAGATAAAAATGATTATCTTAAAAACCTAGGTGCTAAAAACATAATCGATAGAAAAGAATTTGATGGAGAAAGTAAACTTCTTGAAAAAGGAGTTTGGGATGGAGTTGTTGATACTGTAGGGGGCGCAGCTCTAACAAAAATATTTGCACAAACTAAACCAGGAGGAATAGTAGCCGCTTGTGGAAACGCGGGTGGTATTAAGATTAATACAAGTGTTATGCCTTTTATAATAAGAGGTGTGAAATTGTGGGGTATTGATTCGTCAGGTTCCTCTATTAAGAGAAGGCAGTTTGTTTGGGGCGAGGCAGCAAGCTTAATTGATTTTTCTAAAGTCCAATCATTTACAAAAGAGCTATCATTTTCAGAACTTTTAGACACTTATCCTAAGTTACTAAAAGGTGAGTTTTTCGGACGAGCTATAGTAAATCCAAATAAATAAACTATAATCAGGTGTCGATATGGATTGGGATAAACTAAAGATCTTTCATACTGTGGCCGAGGCTTCAAGCTTTACAAAAGCTTCTACTATACTAAATTTAAGCCAATCAGCCATAAGTCGCCAAATACAAGGCTTAGAGAATGATCTTAAAGTTCAGTTGTTTGAGCGTCACGCTAGAGGACTAGTTTTAACAGAAAATGGAGAATACCTCTTTAAATCAGCCCATGAAATTATCTCAAAGTTAAAAGATGTGGAGTCAAATTTAAGTGGTCAAAAAGATAAATTAAACGGTAAATTAGTTGTTACTACTGTCGTAAGTTTTGGAACTACATGGTTAACTCCAAGAATTAAAGAATTTATGGACCTTAATCCTGGTATTGAAATAGAATTGATATTTGATGATAGAGAACTTGATTTAGCTACCCGTGAAGCCGATGTAGCTATTAGAATGAGAAGACCTAAACAGTTAAATTTAATTCAAAAAAAATTCGTTGACTTTAATTATCATATCTATGGTTCAAATGAATATTTAGAAAAAAACGGTTATCCAAAATCACTAAAAGATTTAGATAAGCATAAGTTTATTACTTATGGTAAGGGCGCACCATCACCAGTTTATAATCCTGATTGGGTATTAAAAGTTGGAGCAAAAGATGGAAAAAAAAGAAAATCTTTAATGAAAGTAAATAGTGTTTATGGTTTACTTCTTGCAGTTCAAAGTGGAGTTGGTTTAGCAGCATTACCAGATTATATTGCACACAATATTAATGGTATTACAAAAGTTTTACCAAATGATCCTGGTAAGCCAACAGAAACTCATTTTGTATATCCAGCATCATTAAAAAATAATGCTAGACTTGTTGCTTTTAGAAATTTTTTATTTAGTAAAGTGAACGAATGGAAATTTTAATCTCTTTCATCATACCTTTTATAGTTCTACTTACGGTTGTAGTATTTATTCACGAATACGGGCATTATTATTATGCCAAAAAGTATGGTGTAGGAGTTACAGATTTTTCAATTGGCTTCGGCAAAGAATTATTTGGTTTTAATGACAAATCTGGAACCAGATGGAAATTTTGCGCAATTCCTCTAGGTGGATATGTAAAATTTTTTGGGGATAGAAATGTTTTTAGTCAAGCTGAACAAGAGGAGTTATTAAAAAAATATAGCAAAAAAGACCAAGAAAAATTATTTGTAGTTAAACCTTTATATCAAAGATCTATAATTGTAGCAGCTGGACCATTAGCAAATTTTTTATTAGCTATATTTATATTTGCATTCATTTATATGTTTGCGGGAAAAGATTTTACTCCTGCCCAAATACAAGAGGTACAGCTAGAAAGTCCTGCTGCAGAAGCAGGCATCAAGCCAGGAGATATTATTAAATCAATAAATAAAAAAGAGGTAAAAAGCATTATGGAAGTTTCTGCATTCATAAATTCCTCTTCTTCAGAAACAATAGATATTGGTATTTTAAGAAATGACAATGAAATGACTTTTTCTGTAAAACCCAAGTTAATTAAAGGCGAGGACTCTTTGGGGAATAAAGCAAATAAAAAGATAATTGGTATAAAAATAGCTCCTTTAAATGACGAAATAAATAAAGAAAGATTAGGCCCAGCAACAGCTCTATTTTATGCTTTTAAAGAGACTTGGTTTGTAATTGATGCATCTTGGAATTTTATCATTTCCATGTTTAAAGGCACTGGGGACACCACGCAATTAGGAGGACCTATAAAAATCGCTAAAATTACGGGACAAGTAGCTAAACTAGGCTTTATAGCTTTCCTGAGTATTATGGCATATATTTCAATCAGTCTTGGATTTATTAATTTATTGCCAATTCCAATGTTAGATGGGGGTCATTTGATGTTTTATGCATTTGAGAAAGTATTAGGCAGACCTCTTACTCAAAAAACTCAAGAAGGGTTCTTTCGAATCGGTCTTTTTTTGCTTATTTCTTTAATGTTTTTTACAACATTTAATGATTTGAAAGATTTAGGCTTATTTTAAGCCGTTTTTAGTGTTAAAAATATCAATAAAATCAACACTTTTAAAGCCTACAATATATAGTGTTGATATTTACGTGAAACACCAAATTATTATTGATTTTACTAGTTTTTTGTTCAGATTAGAAAAAAAAGGGGCTAAAATGAATAAAAAACAATTAGTAGCTAAAATATCGTCCACACTGGGTCAAAGCAAAGCTGATGCCGAGAGAACTTTTGATTCAATTACAACCATCATTTTAGATGCTTTAAAAAATGATGACACTGTGAAGATCGCAGGCTTTGGTACTTACAAAGTAGCTAAAAGAAAAGCTAGAGTAGGAAGAAACCCTAGAACTGGTGAGTCAATACAAATAGCTGCATCACAAAAGGTAAAATTTTTACCTGCTAAAAGCTTAAAAGAAATGTTTAACCGATAAACGTTTTACTTAGCCCTTATTTGAAAGACTCAAATAAGGGCTAACTACTTGCAAAAACTGCATAGCTAAAAATAGGTCTTTTCAATTCTAAGAAATTAAAAAAAAATTATAAGGCTCTTAACAAAGGAGTTTTATGAAAAAATTATTTAATTATGTTGTTGTTATATTTGCTTTGTGCAGTGTATCAGCACCGACTTTCGCAGAGGCAGCTGTTTCTGAAGAAGGTCAATATATTTTTAATTCACTAGCCTTTTATATCGGAGGAGTTTTGGTAGCTTTTATGGCTGCAGGTTTTTGTATGTTGGAGAGTGGATTAGTAACAAATAAAAGCGTTTCGACAATCGCAGCAAAAAATATAGGTAAATTTGCCCTTTGCTCAATCGTTTTTTTCTTATTTGGCTATCAAATGGCTTATGGGATCGATGAAGGTGGTTACATAGGTTCATTTAAAATGTGGTCCGACGAGAGTTCAGTAGGCGGAGATGTTAATTATTCTGGTAATGCAGACTGGTTCTTTCAAACTATGTTTGTTTGTGCAACAGTATCAATTGTTTCAGGAGCAGTGGCTGAAAGAATAAAGATATGGCCTTTCTTTGTATTCGCAGTAATCATGTCTGGTTTCATCTATCCAATTTCAATGGGATGGCAATGGGGTAAAGGTTGGTTATATACTGCTGGTTTTTCAGATTTTGCAGGATCAACTTTAGTCCATGCATGTGGAGGTGCAGCAGCACTCGCGGGTGTAATAGTTTTAGGTGCTAGAGCTGGAAGATTTACTGGATCTGGATCTAAAAGAGTTATGGTTCCTTTCGCAGCATCAAGTATTCCGCTTACTACTTTAGGCACTTTCCTTCTTTGGTTTGGTTGGTTCGGTTTTAACGGAATGAGTCAACTTGCAATGGGAACATTTGATGACGTAACAGCTATAAGTAAAATAGCTGTAAATACTCATTTAGCTGGAGCAGCCGGTACATTTGCTGGAGCCGCAGTAAGTCGTTTAATTGGAGGAAAAACAGACGTAATTATGATGTTAAACGGTGCATTAGCAGGTTTAGTTGCAATTACTGCTGAGCCACTTACACCAAGTCCATTAGCTGCGATATTTATCGGAGCGATAGGTGCTATTATCATGTATTTCGGAACAAAAATGTTAGAAGGATTCGGTTTAGATGATGTTGTAGGTGCTATCCCGGTTCACATGTTTGCAGGTATTTTTGGTACTTTAATAGTCCCTGCAACTAATGGTGACACTTCTTTTGGAACTCAGTTTGTTGGAGTTTTTTCAGTAGTGTTATTTAGTTTCGTTCTCTCTTATGCGGTATTTGTAGCACTTAAAGCTACGATAGGTTTAAGAGTAAGTAAAGAAGCTGAAAGGTTAGGAACTGATAAAGCTGAAATTGGCGTACAAGCTTACGCAATTAGAGATTAGTAACTTATTTTATCCTCGTTTAATAAGTTATTAAAAAAAGGCCCGGTTACTCGGGCCTTTTTTTTATTTTTTGTTTTGGTCCCAAATTTTTTTAACATCAATAAATGGAGATATGCCAAATACAGAATTGATATTTGCACAATGAATAGCTAGGGATGGTATTGGTGAAAAACATGGGAATTCTTGATAAATATCGTGCAAAGGTTTTTCCCATGGATCTATCCATTCCTTTCCCATAATTTCTAATTTAGAAAAGTATTTATTTATCAAATCTTTACTAGCCATAAAAGTTACCAAACTTTCCTGGACTAATCTCCAATGAAATCTTTCTCCTAAGAAAATTTTAGTATTTTCTGCTTTTGAGTATAAATAAGGATAATCAGAAGGTAATAATATTACCTCTCCAGAAAAAATTGTGTAAAATTTTTCATAGGTTAAAATCATCTCTGAAATGGTATCTTGTGAATGCAAATAGTCATCTTCAACAAAATAAATTAAATCTGCATCTTCATTTTTTGCAATTAACAAAGAGTTATAAAAATTAGCCATGTTTGATAATTTTGCTTTTGAATATCCTTTAGTCTTATTTTTAAAATTATCTAAATTAATAGAAGAAAGTTTACTAGTAGCTTTAAAATTACTGAGAATTTCTTTAATTTTTTCTAAATCTTCTTGAGATGAGTTTGTATCAGTTACAATTATTTCAAATTTAATATTTTTAAATTTATCTATTGCAATGTTTGTAGACTTGATTATAGATCTTAAAGTTCTAAAGGTGTATTCATTTTTTTCACAATCAAAAATTCTTCTCTTATTTTGATCCATAATCAATTCTGAGGTGCAAGTACGTAAAATAATTTTAAACGATTTTACTTTTTTTATTATATTCACTTGACCAAGAGGAATAGTAATTGATTTCTTACCTTGATCACTTAACATTTCATTTAAATTTTTACCAAGTGTTGGAGAAGTAAAATTAGACTGATCAATAATTTCAAACCCTAAAATTCTGCAAATTTTGATAAAGATCTTTTTAAATAAATTGATTTTTTTTGTATTTTCTATTTTTTTCATTGTGGTCAAATGTATATATTAGTTTATATTCTACTTCTATGGCCATTAAATCTTCACAAAAATTAGTAGAGGAAGCAAATGAATCTATTGAAACAATTAGTCCAAAGGAAGTAAAGATTTTGTTGGAAAAAAATGAGATTACTTTGATAGATGTTAGGGATATTAGAGAGCTTTGGAGAGACGGAACAATTGAAAATTCAAAACATATTCCTAGAGGCATGTTAGAATTTTGGTTAGATCCTAATAGCAGCTATTATCAAGAGAATAAGATAAAAGATTCCAAAAAAATGGTTTTTTTCTGCGCAATGGGTTTTAGATCTGCTCTAGCTACAAAAACTTTAGTTGATATGGGTTTTAAAAATGTAGCTAATGCTGATGGAGGGTTTGATGCTTTAAAAAATGCAGGACTTAAAGTAATTAAAAAAGAAAAAAAATAATTTATTTACTAGCCTCTTTTAACACAAACTCAATTCTATCTTGACCCCAAAATAACTTATTATTTGATACAAAAGTTGGAGCTCCAAAAATCCCTTTTTCATAAGCCTCACTTGTTTTCTTTCTAAGAGAGTCTTTTATTGATGAAGAGGTTGACCTTAAAACAAAGGTTTTAGGATTCACATTAAGGTTCTTTAACACTTTATTAATAATATTATCATCATTCATATTTAAACCGTCTTGCCAGATAGCATCAAAAATGTTGTCAATATAATAACTTTTAAAATTATCTTCCTCGGCAACAAATACACCGCGCATTAAATTTAAACTTCTTATTGGAAAATATGAATTAAACTTAAATTTTATATTATTTTTTTCAGCAATTAGTTTACAGTCTCTGATCATATGTTTTGCTTTTGCTGGTATAAAAGCAGGAGCCTTAATTCCATGTAAATTGTGTAAACCTCCTAAAAGGATTGGTCTATATTTTATTTTAATTGAAACTTTGTTTTCAATTTTTCTTATTTCTTTATGTGCAAGAAAAGAGTAGGGACTTATAAAGTCGAAATAAAAATCAAACGGTTTAATCATTGAAACTGATTTTTTTGGCAAAGAAAATTCTTATAAACCAATAAATCACTATTCCAACTGGACCAGAAAAATAAGTAAGAATAAGAGATGGAATAGTAACTATCTTAGGTATTAAATACTTTCTAGCGTCTCTTACAATCCAAGCTCCTGCAAATAAACTAATTGAGAGAAAATGAAGCCAGAAAATTAATAGCAAAATTTCATTTGCAAAAATTGAATATAAACCATCTAGCCCTTTATACAGATCAAAACCATCGAAAATATTTTTTTCTAAATAAAGATTATAAACCAAATAAGAATAGGCAACTGCCAAAAGTAATGGTGTAATCACAGATTGTGCTAGAAAGTTTGTTAATCCATTATTAGGAGCAAAAATTAATAACAGCCAAAAAGGTACAACCCCCCAATTTGCTATTAAATAAATATTCTCAAGGGTTATGTAAGCTAATAGATTATTTAACATAAAAAATAATATAGTATATTAAAATTATGAATCCCACATCAAATAAAAGTGATTTTGAAGATCTGACTACAAATTTGAAAGATTTAGCTTACTCTTATCTTGAAAAGTATAATCCGTCAAAGCAACAACTCAAAGTTTATTTGCTCAAAAAATATTTGTTAAAGATTAGAGGCACTAAGTCAAAAAAGGAGGTTACCACAATTATTGATGAAATAATTTTAAATTTAGAAAAAAATAAACTTTTAAATGATGAAATGTATTCAGACTCAAAAGCCAGAATGTTTTTAAGAAGAGGCTATTCAATTAATAAAATCAATCAATCACTTAGAAGCAAAGGAATCGATGATAAATTTGTAAAGCTATCAATTGAAAAAATCAAAGAAAAACAAATTGAGCCAGACTTTGTTTCTGCTTTAAAACTTTGCAAAAGAAGAAGGATAGGACCTTTGCGACCAGAGAGTAATCGTGAATTGTTTTATAAAAAAGATATGGGCATTCTATCAAGAGGAGGATTTAGTTTTGATTTATCGAAACGCGTGCTAGATCTTGATACTAAAGAATTTAATAAATTAATTAAGATTATCTGATTTATTTTTTTTTTCTTCCTCAACTAAAATGTCTAATTTTCTTTTAAGAGCGTTTCTGACTAAAATAAAAAATAATACTCCAAAAAAAGTCACTGAGAAAATTATAATTAATATAGTTTTAATCATTTAAATTATTTGATCGTTTTATTAATAAGCTGGGATTTCTATAATCTTCTTTACCATATAAAAAGGGTTTTTCATCTAATGTTTTAATTATAGCACCTGCATTTTGAGCGACAGCATGACCTGCAGCATAATCCCACTCATTCGCTCTTTCTCTTGCAGCGTAGATATCAAACTCACCAGTTGCGATTACACAAAATTTATATGAGCTTGCCATTTTGACGATAGAAGTAACTTTAAATTCTTTTAATTTATTCAAAATTATATCTGATGGTTTTATGACACTTGATAGAGCTACAATTTGATCTTTTGGCTGCTGTTTAACGCAGCTAATTTTTCTTATATTATTTTTCTCAATTAAATAACTTTCCCCAGGTCCATAACTGTAGAACAGTCTTTCTTTTTTCGGAACACCTACAAGGCCAAGAACAGGCACTTTATCTATCACCAAAGCAGCGTTCAGAGTATATTCGTCTTTACCAGCTATATATTCTTTTGTTCCATCGATAGGATCTATTAACCAAAAAATTTTGGACTTATTCTTTTTTTTTAAATCAACAGTTTCCTCAGAGACAATTGGTATATTTGGTGTAAGTTTAGAAATTTGATTGGAAATTAATTCATTAACTCTTAAGTCACCGTTGCTTACGGGAGATTTGTCATCTTTTATCTCAATTTTTAATCCTGTCTTATAAAGATTAACAGATTCTCTCCCTGCAAAATTAAAAGTTTCAATTAAGTTTTCTGCGAGTAATTTTAATTCAGATTTATTCATTATCTACTTTTTCTAATTTAACATTTTCAATATTAATCACCTTTTTGCCGTAATTTTCAAAGTTCACAGTGACTTTATTTCCAATTATTGATTGAACTTGTCCAAGACCCCATTCCATATTTGCAGGATTTTTAACATAATCACCTGGTTCAAAATCAATAAGCATTATGGAAAATAATTAATAAATATATTATACACTTTAATCAATGAATTCTCTAGGAATTAATAAACCTAAAAAAGAAACAAAAGTAGTCGTGGCAATGTCTGGAGGTGTCGACTCTTCAGTTGTTGCAGCTTTAATGAAAGAGGAAGGTTATGATGTCACGGGAATAACATTAAAATTATACGATGATGCAAAACAGTCTAAAGAAGGAAGGCAATGTTGTGCTGGTCAAGATATATTAGATGCAAAAAGAGTATCTGAAAAAATAAGTATTAATCATGAAATTTTATACTATCAAAAGAAATTTAAATCAGAAGTTATCGACTCTTTTATAAATAGTTATGCTGCTGGGGAAACACCAATACCATGTGTTCAATGTAACCAAACTGTGAAATTCAGAGATTTATTTAAATATGCAAAGGATTTAAAAGCTGATGCACTAATTACTGGTCATTATGTTTCTAGAGTTCACAATAATGGCCATGCAAGTATGTATAGAGCAAAAGATCATAACAGAGACCAGAGCTATTTTTTATTTAGTACTACTCAAGAACAACTTAATTATTTGAGATTTCCGTTAGGAGAAATTGATAAATCAGAGACAAGATCTATTGCAAAAAAACTTAATTTAAATGTTGCAGAGAAGCCTGACAGTCAAGACATATGTTTTGTTCCAAATGGAGATTATAGCTCAGTGATAAAAAAATTTAGGCCAAGTTCATTTCAAAAAGGTAAAATAATTGATTTAACCGGCAAGGTAATAGGAGAACATGAAGGTATAATAAATTATACAATTGGCCAAAGAAAAGGTATCAAAATTTCAAGTGATAAACCTCTCTATGTAGTGAACATAAATGCAGACAATAATACAGTAATTGTTGGACGAAAAGAAAATTTAGAGATTAAAGAAATTATATTACGAGAATTAAATATTTTAGCATCAGAAAAAGAATTCGATAAAAATATAAGTATAAAAGTCAGATCAACAGGTAAACTTTTAAAAGCAAAAATAAGCTTTTCAAATAATTTGGCTAAAGTGAATATCTTAGATAAGGAAACTGGAATTTCACCTGGTCAGGCGTGTGTTTTTTATTCAAGAGATGAGTTTGGGGATAAAGTTCTAGGCGGTGGTTGGATTGATAAGACTTTAAATAATTATTTATCCACTTAATTAACAACGAATTTGAAGACACGCATTTGGTGATTACTTTATTTTTTCAAATATGATTTAATCATTTTAATTAAGAGGCAACTCTTAACTGGCCATTTAGGGAAAAACCGAGAGGTTCAAGCTTAAAGGGCAGAAAGATGAACCTAGTAGCGCTAGAATAGTTCATCGGACGGCTTGGCGGTAGCGCCTAAAACGACGAGCCAAAACTACTAAATTTCTGGGCGAAAGCCTAGAAATTTATGTGGTTCTTCTCCAAAAAAATCTCGATAATAAATAAAATAGTATTACACCAACGAAATAGTTCCATTCAAGCATATGTTTAAAGTGTGTATTACCTTTTGTTACGAGTGTAGGTAAACTTGAAAAAGCTATTATAACTAAAGCTGTAACTAATATCATTTTAATTATTAAAATTTTTTTATTAATCATTTTATTTAATTTTTCTTTGAGTTTATAAAAATGATAAACTAGGTAACCTTGAGCTATAAGTTCAAAAATTATAAACAATAACAAAACAACTCTTCTAAATAATTTATAGATCTGAATATCAAATTTAATTCCAAGAAAAACTGAGTGTATAGCTAGAAATATGGCTGATAAAATACCAAAAGTTTTAAATCTAAAATTAATATTCGTGCCATATAAGTTATTGACTAAAATATTGTTGTTTTTCCAGTAATAAAATAAAAAAAACGAAGTAATTATCATTGAAGGTTTAAATATTAAGTATTGAGGATATGTTCTTGAAGCCCTGCTAATAGATAAACTTCCATCCAAATAAGGGATTGAAAATCCAGACCTCCCAATTTGATCAACAACAAATATAGTATTATCTAAAAACTCAGGGTTTTGAGAAATATAAAGACAGAGATTGATTGCAAATAATGGAATAAAAAAAATCCAAATACTCAATTTTCTTATTTGAGCTATCTCATTCATAGATTATGTGATGATTATTTTTTTTTATTTCTTTTTCTAGCTCTTCTTTTTTTTGAGCCTATTTTTCTTCTTCCTCGATGCTTTTTTGGATAACCCATATTTTTGCCTCCTTTTTTATGTCTTAATTAGTCAAATATTAATATATTAAGATCAATTATACTTATTTTATGAAAAAGTCTATAAAGACATATTTAAAACATCCTACAAACGATAATTCCAATAGGTCAGCAAATCCTCCAGTTATAAGAGCATCAACTATCCTTTTTAATACAATGCAAGAGCTGTATGGCCACGAAAAAAAAATTAAAAGGAATCAAAAAATAACTCATTACAGCTATGGTCGTTATGGCAGTTCAACAACTATAGAATTAGAAAATATGCTGAAAGAATTAGAGGGCGCTTTCCATGTTTTTTTGACAGGCACCGGCTTTGGAGGAATTTCCCTTGCTTTAATGAGTATATGCAGGCCTGGAGACGAAATTTTAGTTTCAGATAATGTTTATGGACCCACAAAAGAAATTTCTGAAAAACTTTTAAAAGAATTTAAAATAAATGCAATTTTTTACAATCCAGAATCATTTTATGATCTTAAGAGTAAAATATCAAAGAAAACAAAAATGATTTTAGTTGAAAATCCTGGCAGTAATACTTTTGAGTTTCAAGATTTATCAAAAATCGTGAAGCTGGCTAAAAGAAAAAAAATATATACTTTTCTTGATAACACCTGGGGTACGCCTCTTTATTTAAAACCATTAAAAATAGGTTTTGATATGTCTTTTTCATCTGCTACAAAATATTACTCTGGTCACTCAGATGCTATGGGCGGATCTTTAGCAGTTAATAAGAAAGTTTTTAAATCAATAATGTTTTTTTATAAACTTTCTGGTTATAGGATGTCAGCTGATGAAGCCTATTTAATAATAAGAGGTTTAAGAACACTAGATACAAGATTAAAGCAACATTTTGAAAATACTCTAAAAATAATAAATTTTTTAAAAAAACAAAAAAAAATTATAGAAATTCTTTATCCATATAAGCCCTCTAGCAGAAATTATAAACTTTGGAAAAAATATTATTCAGGAGCAACTGGATTATTATCAATAGTGATTAAAAGTAAAAAAAAATCCTCAGTAATAAGATTTGTTAATTCATTAGAGTTATTTGGTATAGGTTATAGCTGGGGAGGCTTTGAAAGTTTAGCAATACTTCAAGACTTAAAAAAACAGACTGAATATACAAAAGGTAGACATTTTTTTAGATTTAAAAAAGATGAACATATTGTTAGACTCCATATTGGTTTAGAGGACCCAAAGGACCTAATTTTCGATTTAAAACGATCTTTGAAATATATCAAATAATGCTTAAATTTATTCCGAACCGACTCGCTTTAATAACATTAATTTCAGCATGCATAATAATTTTAATATCAATGGGTTTAAGACAAACCTTCGGACTTTTTTTTAAAGCTTTTGAGGAAGGAATTGGTTGTACTAGAACTGAGTTTGGGTTGGCAATAGGTATCCAAATGTTATTTTGGGGAATGTTTGCTCCTTTATTTGGAATTATCGCTGATAAATTTGGAGGCAATAGAGCTGTTTTTTTAGGTTTTATAATTTTTGCGTTAGGCATTTACATGCTTTATTCAGGACCAAATACAGGAATTTTTTTTCAAATAAGTTTAGGCGTTCTAATTGGTATAGCGCTTGGTGCTACAGCTATTGGAGTTCCTGTATCAGAAGTAGGAAAACATTTTCCAAATAACTCAAGAACGATTGCTACTGGCTTAGTAACTGCTGCTGCGTCAGTTGGATATTTTTTATCACCATTATTTACTCAATACAGTCTTGGTGAATTTGGCTGGATTCAAACTCTTAAATATTTTATGTTTTTTATAGGTTTTGGACTTATAGCCTCACTTTTTTTATTACCAGCTAAATCAATAATAGAGTCATCACAAGCTGATAGAGATCAAACTTTTATTTCTGCTATTAAAGAGGCATCTGCCCATAAGGGCTATCTGTTGTTAGTATTAGGTTTTTTTGTATGTGGATTTCAAATTACTTTAGTTGGAACGCATATTCCAGGTTATATGCAAGAAAGGGGAATGGGCGGATGGTCAGCAACTATTATTTTAGCATTGATAGGTTTCTTCAATATTTTTGGAACCTTAGGAATGGGTTATCTTGGTACTAAATTTAAAAAGAAAAATTTATTAAGTATTCTTTATTTCTTAAGAGCATTAAGTATATGTGTTTTTATTTTTTCTACTCCATCTATGATTAATTCAGTTATATTTGGTGTCACTTTTGGTTTATTATGGCTGTCCACAGTTCCTCCAACAAATGGAATAGTTGCACAAATTTTCGGGACAAAATATTTAAGTACTTTATTTGGTATTGTATTCTTATGTCATCAATTTGGAGCTTTTGCTGGCGCATTTCTAGGAGGGTATTTTTTTGACACTTATGGAAGTTATGATTATGCTTGGTATATCGCAATTGCTTTATCAATTATTGCAACATTTATTCATTATCCTATTGATGAAAAACCAATAGTGAGAAGTTTAATTAATACTTAAAAATAAGTAATTAAAATTAGCAAACCATAACTCAAAGCAATAATATTTATATATTTTGAAAACTTTTTATCATTTATTTTTTTAAATATTTTTTGTATGGGAAAATAAATTATTAATGCTAAGAAAACATAATATAATTTTTCAAAATGTAATAAGTTATAACTTATTATTAAAACTAAAATATATTGCAAAATCCCCATTATTAGATAACCATAACAAATATAATATCTAGCTATTTCTTTAACATTTCTAGATACCAAAGTTGAATAAATTGCCAAAAAACTTCCACCCATATTAGTTAATCCATGAACACAACCAATACCAATAAGTACTAATCTTTTTAGTTTGAAAAAAATTACTTTAAATGAAGAGAATCTTCTTTTATTTAAAATTAATATGGAGGATAAAATTAATAGAATAGCAACGAGCAATGTGAAATCAAAAAAATATTTAAATTTTAAAGCTATAAATAAAAATATAATTAAAAAAGGTAAACAAAATAAATTATATTCTTTTAAAAATTTCTTATCACTGATTTTAGATTTAAAAAATTGAAGTGCGCTTATTGTTATCGAAACTGGCATTAAAATGTTTATGGTATTTGCAAAATCGTAACCAAAAAGCAAAAGTGACGGAGTTCCAAATAATAACAATCCAACCCCAAAGACTGATTGTATAGCTACGAGAACGGCTATTATTAGAATTTCAAAAAATAGTTCCATTTAACGGATTGTGTATAACACCTAAAGGTTGAAAATTGAGTCTAATAATGAATCAAAAGTGAATCAAAACGTGAACATCTCATATTTTTCAACTTTAAAGTGTGGATAATTTTTAATTATTTATGTTTTATCAGTCATGATTTTTTACTAATCTATACAAAAAAAAGGAGCAAATATGTTTTCAAAAGAATTAGGAATTAAATTAGACAAATATCATTTATTAAAGCATCCATTCTACCAAGTATATTGGAACGAGGGTAAATTGACTAGAGAGATTATAAAAGATTATGCAGAACAGTATTACCAACACGTAAAAGCATTTCCAAGATATATAAGTGCCACCCACTCAATTTGTGAGGATATAGAAAAAAGAAGAATTCTTTTAGAAAACTTACAAGACGAGGAAAATAAAGATGGGGATCATCCTAAATTATGGAAAAATTTTGCAAAAGCTTTAGGAGCGAATGAAAAAGAAATAGAGAAGGTTAAATTAGATTGGTTTACAAAAGATATGATTGAAAACTTTTTTGCTCAAGCAAGAAAGTCATACGCAGAAGGTCTAGCTTCTTTATACACTTATGAAAGACAGATTCCTGAAATTGCTGAGACAAAAATACAAGGATTAAAAAAATTTTACGGAGTCAGTGACAAAGAGGGACTTGAATTTTTTGAAGCACATAAATCTGCAGACGTCATACATAGAGCAGAGTGTGAAAAGTTGCTAGATAGTCTCACAAAAGAAGAACAAGAAAAAGCAGAAACAGCTTCATTACTAACTGCAAGATATCTTTGGAACTTTTTAAGCGGAATGACTTCTAAGCACAAACTAAATACTATTGCAGCTTAGAATATTTAAATTACAATTTAATGAAAAACGATAATCACGTTTGGGATAATAAGCATCCTACTGCACAGATGTTAGGCCGTTGGCAGCCTTGGCATGCTGGACATCAAAAACTTTTTGAAGAAACTTTAAAAAAAACAGGCCAAGTAAATATTATGGTCAGAGATGTTAAAGGGGTGGATGATAATCCATTTGACTTTGAGACGGTCAAAAAAAACATTCTTGAAGCATTAAAGGATTATAAAAACAGAATTCAAATTACTTTAGTGCCTAATATAACAAATATTTGTTATGGAAGGGGAGTTGGTTACAAGATAGAAGAAATTGTTTTGGATGAAAAAACTCAACAAATTTCGGCTACAAAAATTCGTGCTCAGATGAGAAAAGAAGGTAAGCTTAAATAGATGAGAAACGTTCTCACTTGACCTATTTTAATCAAACCTTTAAGAGTCATTTATGTTATCAATAAATCCTTTTGCAGAATTGACAACTGTAATTCCTTCATTTTTGATGCAATATTTTGTCATTGCTATGGTGCTTCTTATTGTAATTGGTACCGGTTTAGACATGTTGCATAAAAAAAATGTTGTATATTTCTTTAGGAATGCACAAAAAGCAAAACAGTCTGCAAAAACTGAGTTAAGTGCAGGTAAAAAAACTGCAGTCATTTTAAAAACAGTAGCGCATGATATAGCCACTACATCAGAGTTAGGTATGGGAAAAAGAAGAATTGCACACGTACTAGGAATGTATGGAACAATATTATTCTGGCTAGGTTCGGTAATTTTAATTTTTAAATATACAGATGGAAATGTTGCTCCATCTTATATTTCAATTGTTTGGCATGTAGGAGCAATTTTAACATGTCTTGGAGGTTATTGGTTTTGGTTTTTTTTAAGAGTCGATGTTTCTGCCGAAGCTAATCCTTGGTATAGAGTGATAACTGCAGATTTATTTGTTTTGGCACTTTTAGCTTGCGCAACTTTTGGATTAGCTTGGTCTTTTTCTCAAAGTGCAGGCATGAATGTTCTAAGCTATTTATTTTTTATTCTCTTCATCGTATCTAACTTGGTTTTATTCGGAGGTGTATATTGGTCTAAATTTGCACATATGTTTTATAAACCTGGTGCAGCTATTCAAAAAAATTTAGCTGAAGCTGACGGTTCTAGGGACAATTTGCCCCCTCCTGCCGATGCTCCTAAGCAGTTTGGATTAGGAATTAAAAGAGAAGAACCAAAACATTATTAAGAATTATGAAATTTAAAACTAGATTAAACCCTAATACTATTATAGAAAAATTACAGGGAGAGAATTAATTATGTCTACATTTGTTTATATGACAAGATGTGATGGCTGTGGTCACTGTGTTGATATTTGCCCTTCAGATATCATGCACATTGATGAAACAATAAGAAGAGCTAAAAATATAGAACCTAACTTTTGTTGGGAGTGTTATTCTTGTGTAAAAGCTTGTCCTAATCATGCAATTGATGTTAGAGGTTATGCTGATTTTGCTCCTATGGGTCATAGTGTTAGAGTAAGAAGAGAGGAAGAAAAAGGAACTATTTCTTGGAAAATAAAATTTAGAAACGGGACTGAAAAAAATTTCGTTTCACCTATAACTACTAAACCTTGGGGAAAATTTATTCCTAAACTTGCAGAGGGTGATAAACCAAGACAAGGCGAAATGAATTCTCAAGTTTTATATTCAGAGCCAGAGGGCTTAGATACAAAAAAAGATTTACCAACAATCAGCAAAGACTCATTTAAAAAGGGTGTTTATTATTAATGCCTAAAAGCAAAACAGTTTATGAAGATTGCGATATCTTAGTAGTCGGTGGAGGAATGGCCGGAACTGGCGCTACGTTTGAAGCTAGACACTGGGGCAGAGATCTTAAAATTATTTGTGTAGAAAAAGCTAATATTGATAGAAGCGGAGCAGTTGCTCAAGGTTTGTATGCGATTAACTGTTACATGGGTATGAGATGGAATGAAAACCAACCTGAAGATCACGTTAGATATGCAAGGAATGATTTAATGGGATTAGTTAGAGAGGATTTAGGTTACGACATGGCTCGACACGTGGACTCAACTGTGCACATGTTTGATGAATGGGGACTTCCTATGATGAAAGATAAAAAAACTGGGAGGTATCAAAGAGAAGGAAAATGGCAAATAATGATACATGGTGAAAGTTATAAACCAATAGTAGCCGAAGCTGCAAAAAAATCTGCTGACAAAATATATAACAGAATAATGGTTACTCACTTGTTAATGGATGAGAATAAGGAGAATAGAGTTGGAGGAGCTGTAGGTTTCAATATGAGAACAGGTGATTATCATGTATTTAGAGCAAAAACAGTTATAGTTGCTGCTGGAGGTGCATCTCATATTTTTAAACCAAGAGCGGTTGGAGAAGGTATGGGTAGAACTTGGTACGCTCCGTGGAGTAATGGATCTGCTTATGCATTACCTATTGCAGCAGGCGCTAAGATGACTCAAATGGAGAATAGAATTGTATTATGCAGATTTAAAGATGGTTATGGTCCTGTTGGAGCATATTTTTTACATTTAAAGACTTACACTCAAAATGCAAATGGTGAGAATTATGAGAAAAAGTGGTATGACCAAACAAAGAAATTAGTTGGCGAGTACATTGATCATCACCCAGTGCCGACATGTCTAAGAAATCATGCATTTATCCAAGAGGTAATGGCGGGCGGCGGCCCCATTCACATGGTAACAAAAGAAGCATTTCAAGATCCTCATTTAGAAACAGTAGGTTGGGAAAACTTTTTAGGAATGACTGTTGGTCAAGCTGTAGTATGGGCTTCACAAAACATTGATCCGAAATATACTAATCCTGAGTTAACAACGTCTGAACCTTACGTGATGGGCTCCCACGCAACCTGCTCAGGAGCCTGGGTAAGCGGTCCTGAGGATATAGCGCCAAAAGAATACTTCTGGGGTTACAATAGAATGACTACTGTTGATGGTTTGTTTGGAGCTGGTGATACTGTTGGGGGAAGTGCGCACAAATTTTCATCTGGATCTTTTACTGAAGGAAGATTAGCTGCAAAAGCAGCCGTAAAATATATTGAGGATCAGAAAGCAAATGATTTAAAAGTTTCTGACAAACAGTGTGATGAATTTAGAGAAATTATTTACAAACCTCTAGAAAATTATACCGTGAATAGAAACGAAATTACTGGGGGAACAGTTTCTCCAAGTTACATTTCACCGATACAAGGGCTACAAAGATTACAAAAAATCATGGATGAGTATGTGGGAGGAATTACTGCGAACTACATGACTAATGACAATTTACTTAAAAAAGGACTAGAACTTTTAGATTGGCTTCAAGAGGATTTAGAAAATGTGGGAGCAGAAGATTATCATCAACTTATGAGAGCTTGGGAACTAAAACATAGGACGTTAACATCTCAATGTGTTACAGAACACACTCTTTTTAGAGAGGAAACTAGATGGCCTGGCTATTATTACAGAGGGGATAAATTAAAATTAGACGACGAAAATTGGCATTGTTTAACGGTTTCGAGAAGAGATCCTAAAACTGGAAAATTCAGTTTGGAAAAAATGCCAGTTTATCACATAGTCGGAGACGAAAAAGAAAAGAAAGCTTCATAAACTATTTTCATGGATTTGATAAACAAGAGTGATGATGAAATCATCAAAATAGCCAATCCTATTTGGGAAAATTTAGTAAGGTCATCAAATAATAAAGATTATGGCAGTTTCACAAAAGATTTTTCATCTCAAATGCTTTACGGAGCTAATGAAGTAGAACTTGGCAAGCAGTGGGCTAATAATAAATTACTTACAAGTCTGTCAGAAAAACAAGAGTTTTTAGGATGCATTAGAAGAGATAAGTTTATCACAGTTCTTTATAAACAAAAAAGCAATACAGTAGCTGGTGAATTTCTTGGTAGACTAGTGCTTGGGGTAGAAGGGGAACTGGTAAAAGTTTTTGGAGCTACGATTTATTAATATTGACAACTTAATGTTTCAGGCATACTGCTAATATAGATGCTAGAAATTTATCTTCCAATAGCTCAAGTAAATATTGATATTTTTCTTCTTTTATTTTTAAGTTTAGCGGTAGGAGTTTTATCTGGCTTGTTTGGTGTTGGCGGAGGATTTTTGATGACTCCTTTTCTAATTTTTATGGGAATTCCTCCAGTTTACGCCGTTCCAAATGAAGTAAATAATATCCTTGCTACCTCGGTTTCAGGATCTTTAACGCATTGGTATAAAAAAACATTAGACTACAAAATGGGTTTGATGATTGTTGCAGGAGGAGTAGTTGGAACAATAATAGGTATAATGACATTTACTTTCTTTTCAGAAATTGGAAAAATTAGTTTAATAATTTCTTTATTATATATGTATCTTTTGGCTATGGTTGGGACTCTTATGTTAATTGAGGGCATTAGAGAAAGAAGTCGTATGAAATCAAAAACCAATATTAGAAAAAAATTACATGATCATAATTGGTTGCAAGGTTTACCTTTAAGAATGAGGTTTAACAAATCAAGATTATACGAAAGTGCATTTACACCAATACTTTTAGGTTTCGTTGTTGGCTTTGTTGCTTCGATGATGGGTATCGGCGGAGCATTTTTAATGGTGCCGGCAATGATATATATCATAGGAATGCCTGTAAAATTAATACCAGGAACCTCGTTGTTTGTAACAGTTTTCATTAGTGCAGTTGTAACAATCCTGCATTCTTTTAATTATGGAACAATCGATTTATTTTTAGTAGTCCCTTTAATATTGGGTTCGATAGTAGGTGTGCAAGTAGGGCAAAAAATCGGCCAATTTTTAGATAGCACTGAGCTTAAATCTTTATTTGCAATGCTCTTAATAACCGTTGCCATCGCTATTGCTTATGACTCTTTCTTTAGAGAAAAATCTGAATTTAATGGAAGTAAAGTTGAGGTACCTGAATTGAATAATTTAGCAGAATTTATTTTAAGAATATCTAATGATGCACCATTTCTCTACGGTGCGTTTGCCATAATCCTTGCAGTAACTCTAGGAGCATTTATGGCTTGGATTAGAAAAATTGTTCACGATTTACGACATAAAAAACCAAAACAAGAAGAAGTTAAATTTCCAGTAAAATAATTATTTTTTTTTATATTTTTGTTTAGAAGGAATAACCCCTCTTACTCCTCCCCTTGGGTCTTCAACATCTCCTTTTCTTCTTGGTATAAGATGAATATGACAATGCATAATAGATTGTCCAGCATCTTTACCAATATTAGTTCCTATATTAAATCCTGTTATATTTTTATCTAAATTGATTAATTCTTTTTGTTGAAGTTTTATAATTTCATCTAATTCTAAGATTTCATCTTTTTTCAATTCAAAGTAACTACTAATATGTCTCTTTGTAATAATTAAAGTATGATGCTCAGTTACAGGATAGGCAGTATCTCTTATGATGTAAAAAAATTTAGTCGACTTTATTACTTTACAATTTTTTTTCGAGCAAAAAATACAATCTTCAGATGAAGACATTAAGCACTTCTGTAAAGCTTTGTCATAACGAACTCCCTATGACCTAAAGCCTCAGCACATGTTAATCTTCCATTGGCAACTTTTAAAGTTGTTTCAATTAATTTATCACCTGCTTCATCGAGATTCATTTCTCTTGATAAAATTTTTGAAACATCACAGTCAACGTGTTCACTCATTAATTTAGCTGTTAAAGGATTTGCAGTAAGTTTTACAACTGGTTCAATTGGATTTCCAATAATGTTTCCTTGACCAGTTGGGAAAAGGTGAATGTTAAACCCGCCGGCTGCTTGAAGTGTAACACACTCTGCAGCTGCAGATGAAGTATCCATGAAATATAAACCTTTACCTTTTTTTGGTTCTTCTGCTGGTTCTAAGACATCTATAAATTTTCTTGAGCCTATTTTTTGAAAATTTCCAAAAGCCTTTTCTTCAATAGTAGTCAATCCTCCAGCAATATTTCCTGCAGTGGGTTGGCTTTCTGACAAATCATTCGTAGCCTCTTTTAAAATGAAATCGTTATATTCGCTCCAAGTTTTCATAAATTTTTTCTGAGCTTCGGGTGTAGCTCCTCTTTTCGCACATACTTGTTCAGCACCAGTCAATTCAGAAGTCTCACCAAAACATAAATGAACACCTAAGGGCTCAAGTTTATCCATTAAATTACCAACAGTAGGATTAGAAGCTAATCCAGATGTAGTATCGGACTCTCCACATTTTACTGAAATCCATAAATCACTGAGAGGACACTCCTCTCTCTGTTTTTCTGAAGCCCACATAGAAAATTCTTGAGCTTTTTTTGATGCCTTCATTATTGTTTGTATATCGCCACTTCGCTCGATATGAAAACCCTCAACTGGCTTTCCTGTTTCAGCTATTCCATCAACAATTTTTTTTGTCCATTTTGGCTCAATACCAATTACTATAACAGCTGCAACATTAGGATTTCTCCCAGTCCCTATCATAGTTCTAAAATGTAATTCTAAATCTGCTCCGAATTGTAATCTTCCATAAGAGTGAGGGAGTGCAATTGTGCCTTTAATATTGTTTGCTACAGCCTCCGCGCAAGCATTTGAAATATCGTCGACCGGTAAAATGATAACATGATTTCTTGTTCCTGCTCTACCATTCTCTCTTTTGTAACCTAAAAAGCTTTTTGGAATTTCCATGTAATTACCATTTCTTTGTTTTTACGTTGTGAACATGCACATGTTCACCTTTTTTGATTTCTTTGACAACTTTACCAATATCGTGGCCGTATTTAAAAATAGTGTCACCAACTTTTAAGTCTTTGAGTGCGATTTTATGACCTAATGGAACATCATTTGTAGAGGGCACGTTGACAGTTTTATCATTTTCCATAATCCAGGCATTACAATCTTGGCCTTTTTTAGTTGTTTCTACCACGACAACTCCTACGTTATCTTTTTCGTCGTGGATGATAAGGTCAGGTTTTGACATAAAAATATCTAATGGATATAGACTAAAATTTGGTATAATGAAAGATAGTTTTTCAAATATAATTAAAGGATATCTTTATGGCTAAAATGACAACAGAGGAAGCTTTTGTAAAAGTTTTACAAATGCATGGTATCGAACATGCTTTTGGTATTATCGGCTCAGCTTTTATGCCTATTTCAGATATTTTCCCAGATGCAGGTATTACGTTCTGGGATGTTGCCCACGAAACTAATGGAGGTTTAATTGCAGACGGCTACACGAGAGCAACAGGAAAGATGTCAATGGTTGTTGCACAAAACGGTCCTGGTATAACTGGATTAGTTACACCAATTAAAACTGCTTATTGGAACCATACTCCTTTGCTTTTAGTAACGCCTCAAGCTGCAAACAAAACTATGGGGCAAGGAGGTTTTCAAGAGGTAGAGCAAATGAATTTATTTAAAGATATGGTTTGCTATCAGGAAGAAGTTAGAGACCCATCTCGAATAGCTGAGGTTTTAAACAGAGTTATTGAAAAAGCCATAAGAGGTTCAGCACCAGCCCAGATTAATATTCCTAGAGATTTTTGGACACAAGTTATAGACATTGAACTTCCTCCTATTGTTAGACTTGAAAGACAAGCTGGAGGAGCTGAAGCAGTAGAACAAGCTGCAAAATTATTATCTGATGCTAAGTTTCCAGTTATTTTGTCAGGGGCAGGAGTTGTCATAGGTGGAGCGATAGGTGATTGTGTTAAGTTAGCTGAAAAGTTAGACTCACCCGTATGCTCTGGTTATCAGCACAATGATAGTTTTCCCGGAAGTCATCCGCTTGCGGTTGGTCCACTTGGATACAATGGATCAAAAGCTGCGATGGAATTAATAGCTAAAGCAGATGTTGTTTTAGCTCTTGGCACAAGATTAAATCCTTTCTCTACACTACCAGGTTACGGAATAGATTATTGGCCAAAAAATGCAAAAATTATTCAAGTAGATATGAATCCGGATAGAATAGGTTTGACTAAAAAAGTTACTGTTGGAATTTGTGGAGACGCTAAGCTCATCGCTAAACAACTATTGAATAAACTTTCTCCAAAGGCTGGAGATACTGACAGACAAAAAAGAAAAGATACAATTCATCAAACTAAATCAGCATGGTTACAAAAATTATCTGGCTTAGATCATGAAGATGATGATCCAGGAACAGCATGGAATAAAGAGGCTAGAGACAGAGATAAAGATAGGATGTCACCACGCCAAGCTTGGAGAGCAATTCAAGCTGGTATGCCTGAAGATGTTATTATATCTAGTGATATTGGAAACAACTGTGCAATAGGAAATGCTTACCCAACTTTTGAAAAAGGTAGAAAATATTTAGCCCCAGGTTTATTTGGTCCTTGTGGTTATGGTTTTCCATCTATATTGGGAGCAAAAATTGGTTGTCCAGATACACCCGTAATTGGTTTTGCAGGTGACGGAGCGTTTGGAATAAGTATGAATGAGATGAGTTCATGTGCAAGAGAAGAATGGCCAGCTATATCAATGGTGATTTTCAGAAACTATCAATGGGGTGCTGAAAAGAGAAACACGACTTTATGGTTTGATAATAATTTTATTGGTACGGAGTTGGATCCAAAATTGAGCTTTGCAAAAGTAGCTGATGCTTGCGGATTAAAAGGGGTAACCGTAAAAACAATGAAAGAAACGACAGAAGCAATAAAAAAATCATGTGAAGATCAGAAAAAAGGAATTACAACTTTTATTGAAGTTATATTAAACCAAGAATTAGGTGAGCCATTTAGAAGAGATGCAATGAAAAAACCAGTTCGTGTCGCCGGAATTAATAAAAAAGACATGAAACCACAAAAATCATTAAGTTAATAATTTTAATGATAATCAAAAAAAGGACTAAGATTAATTTCTTAAAACAGTCTATTTATATTGTTTTATCTTTTATAATAATTTTTATCATCCTAGAAATATCGGTCAGAATTTTTTTTCCTATATTTAATTTTAATAGTATTTCTTATGAAAAATCTCCTAATCATAAAATCTTAAAAGGAAAAGATACTTTTTTATTTAAAGACAGAATATCTGATAAATTTTTGATTAGAGTAAAAAATAAAAATAAAAAAATATCAATTAACCATACTAAAAAAAAAATTATTTTTATAGGAGATAGTGTAACACTCGGTCTTGGAGTGGATTTTGAAGATACATTTGTAGAAAATTTTAAAAGAAAATTTAAAAGAAATAATACTCAGATTCTTGCTTTTTCAAATCTAGGTATTAATTATAATGACATTTTTGACACTATTTCTAATGAATTTCCTAAAATTTTAAAAGAGGGAGACATAATTATTTATCAATTCAATTATAACGATATAGTAAAATTTAATAATTCAGAAGAAAATATTAAAAAAAAAATAAATTTTACAAATAATATTTTAGTCTCTTTTCAAAAATTTAAATTTAAATATCTTAACCATTCATCACTATTAAAATTTTTAAATCATCATTTTTCACTTATATCAAAAAATACTGAAGGAAGTTGCAGTGATCGAAAAATAGAGGCATTAGGCCAATACTCATATGCTTTTTTTTCAAAAGGATATGAGAAAGAAGCAAAAGAATCCTGGCTAAATTTTGAAAAACAATTTTCTCTCTCAAAAACTTTATTGGAAAAAAAAAATATTTCCTTTTACGTACTTATAAGTCCTGTTTCTTTACAATTAAAAAATCATAAAATTGTTAATAAACTTAATCTGGATCTAGATTGTAGCACAAAAAATGCGAATCTTTATTTAAAAGAAATATTAAAAAAAAACAGTGTAGGTTTTATTGATCCACTTGATAATCTTAAAGATCCTCAAAATGATAAATATAAACTATTATTTCAAGAATTTGATACTAATCACCCTAATAAATATGGCCATGAACTTATTGGTGAAGAGGTGTATAATAAATTGAGTAATTTAAATAAATAATTTATAGACAGATTTTATGAAAAAATCCTCTGAAAAAAGTTTTGGTATTTTATTTGGAATTGTTTTTTTATTAATATCTCTTTGGCCATTATTTTCATCTAACAATCTTAGATTGTGGGCTTTAATAATATCTTTAATTTTTTTTATTATTACTTTTTTAAAACCTAAAATTTTAAAGCCGTTAAATAATATTTGGATTAAATTCGGGGAGATTTTAGGTAAAGTTGTAGCGCCTATAGTAATGGGCATAGTATTTTTTGTTGTTTTGACGCCTATTAGCTTAATTGTTAGAGCTTTCGGAAAGGATCTCTTAGGCTTAAAAATAACTGACAAAAAAAATTCTTATTGGATTAGAAGAAAGAAAGATGTTGGAACAATGGATAAACAATTTTAAATGATAGATTTTTTAAAAGAATTCTGGGAATTTTTAAAAGAAAGAAAAAAATATTGGCTTATACCTATTATAGTTGTTTTAGCTTTATTTGGTGTATTAATAGTATTAAGTCAAGGGTCCGCTGTAGCACCGTTTATTTATACAATTTTTTAAGTGACATCTATTTTAGGCATATCAGCATTTTATCATGACAGCGCTGCAGCGTTAATCAAAGATGGAAATATTTTAGCAGCAGCACAAGAAGAAAGGTTTACTAGAAAAAAACACGATGCAAATTACCCCTTTAATGCTGTTGATTTTGTTTTAACAAAAGGAAACTTAAAATTGAGCGAAGTTGATTATATAGTTTTTTTTGAAAAACCTTTTTTAAAGTTTGAGAGATTATTGGAAACTTATATGGCTTTTGCTCCTAAAGGTTTTAAATCCTTTAGCATGTCAATGCCAATTTGGTTAAGAGAAAAATTATTTCAAAAAAAGTTTTTATTTGAAAAATTAAAACAACATGACGATCAATTCAATGATATTAAAAAAATTAAATTTTCAGAGCATCATTTTAGTCATGCAGCCAGTGCGTTTTACCCTTCACCGTTTGACAAGGCTGTAGTTTTAACACTTGATGGAGTAGGCGAGTGGGCTACAACGACGGTTGCTGTCGGTGAGAACAATAAACTTAAAATTCTTAAGGAATTACATTTTCCTCACTCATTAGGATTGCTCTATTCTGCATTCACATATTACACAGGATTTAAAGTTAATAGTGGAGAATATAAAGTTATGGGCTTAGCACCTTACGGCATTCCTAAATTTAAAGATTTAATTTTAGATAATTTAATTGACTTAAAAAAAGACGGATCTTTTAAATTAAATATGGAATATTTTAATTATGCTACCGGCTTAACTATGACTAATCAAAAGTTTTCAAAACTATTCGGACATCCCGTAAGAGACCCAAAAAAAGATCTATTAAACAATTTTCATATGGATGTTGCATCATCCATTCAGGCAGTTACAGAAGAGATAGTAATTAAATTAACAAGAAATATTTCCCAGGAGTATAATATCAAAAATTTATGCTTAGCTGGAGGTGTTGCACTTAATTGTGTTGCTAATGGAAAAGTATTGCAAAAAAATATTTTTGAGAATATTTGGATACAACCAGCCGCTGGTGATGCTGGAGGATCAATTGGAGCAGCTTTAGCTTATTGGTATAAAGATTTAAATATGTCAAGACATACCACAAAAGACTCAATGAATGGAGCATACTTGGGACCAGAATTTGATGAAAAAATAATAGAAAATAAACTAAAAATTTTAAAAGCAAAATTTTTAAAAAAAACTTCTGAAGAAATTTCAAAAATTATTGCTAAAGAATTATCTAATAGCAAAACAGTAGGATGGTTTCAAGGTAGGATGGAGTTTGGACCAAGAGCTTTAGGAAATAGATCAATATTAGCAGATCCAAGATCAGAAAAAATGCAGAAAGAATTAAACTTAAAAATTAAATTCAGGGAAAGTTTTAGACCTTTTGCACCTTCAGTGATCAGAGAGGACCTAAATGAGTGGTTTGAATTAAATTGTGACAGCCCTTATATGTTACTCGTATCTGAGATAAAAAAAAGTAAACAAATAAGCATGTCAGATAAAGACAAGAAACTTTTTGGAATTGACAAACTTAATGTAAAAAGATCTTCTATTCCAGCTATAACCCATGTAGATTATTCAGCAAGAGTTCAGACGGTCCATAAGGAAACAAATCCAAAATATTACAATTTAATTCATGAATTCAAAAAAATTACTAACTGCCCAGTCTTGGTTAACACCTCTTTTAACGTAAGGGGGGAACCTATTGTTTGCTCTATTGAGGATGCATTTAACTGTTTTATGGGAACAAATTTAGATATTTTAGTAATTGAAAACTTTATTTTATATAAAAACGATCAAGATCAGTCATTACTAACTGATAATTCCTCCATTTTTGATCCTGACTAAATTCCATTTTCTAAAATAAAATCAAGTAATTCTGGAAATATTAATTCAGAAATTTTTTTAGATCCTTCAATAGTTGTATGTATTCCATCCCACCAATATTCTCTTTTACCATTAAGTTTTTTTGCTAAATCTACACAGTTATATCCTTTTGATTTACAATGTTGAATAAGTGAATAGTTTAAGGCAAATAAAGACTTGTTATTACTTCCATCTGATGTCAATTGATTAATAAAAATTGGCTCAGCTCCTATATTTTTTGACAATAAATAAAGTTCATCAATATTTTTTAGATAATATTCGATTCTATTTTCGTGAATTTTTAAAATATTTTTTACATTAAAAGATAATAACGCTTTATCATAATTTAAGAAATTAAAATTTCTATTCTTATAAAAACTAGCTGAGGTATTATTGAAATCATAAACAATTCTCGCTTTATCAGATTTATGGTACTTATGTTTTGTTTTTCTTAACAAGTCATAAAATATACTGCTTGATTTCAAATAATCCTTTATTATTTCTGATTTTTTAGGATTCTTTACCAATCCATCTCTATCTATGTTTTTAGACATTTGCTCGATAGGTGACAAGTGATCATTTATCCCGACATAAAAAATTATAACTTTAGGATTAAAACTTTCAAGTTTTGGAAACCATACTTTAAAATTGTTTATATGACCAATTGTTGATTGACCTTCTATACCTGCATTAATTATTTTAAATTTGATTTTTTTATCAGAAAACTTTTTATTTAAATTACCTACAATACTAAACTTTTCAGGTTTATATCTTTCGTCAGCGGTACTTCCTCCTATGAAAATACCCTTGATATCTTTTAATCTTATCTCTTTGCCTATAAATCCATAATAATTTCTTTCGTAAGTATAATTAAATTTTTGTCCATCAATTTTTAAGGTATAATCATTTTTTTTCATCCTATGTTCTCTCATATAAGGACCTAGATTGTTTTTATCAAACCAGTATCCAAATAAAATTTCAATTATGAAAATAAAAAAAATAAAGAAAAATAAATTATAACTAAAAGTTTTTAATATTTTCATTGACCTAAAATTGAAATTGGATCTAATTTTACATCGTACCAATTAAGTCTTACATCTAAATGAGGACCTGTTGCTCTACCTGTTTGACCCAAAGTTCCAATTATTTGACCTTGTTTTACTAATTGGCCAAGTTTTACATTTATATCCTTCATATGCATGAAAAGTGTACTAATTCCATGTCCATGATCAAAAATTATTGTTCCACCAGTAAAGTACATATCCTCCTCAACTAAAGTTACTTTACCATCCATCATTGCCTTCACCGGTGTGCCCTCTGGAGCATGGAAATCAACCCCATAATGAGGTCTTCGAGGCTTACCATTCAAGATTCTTTGACTGCCATAAACGCCTGTTATTATGTATTTATTTAAAGGGAATTTAAATTTTTCTTTAAAAAATTCATAAGAAGAGTCAATTGATCTCGCTTCACCTATTAGTTTGTTATCTTTCTTAATTCTCTCATACACTTCAGGAGGAGGAGTAACTTGTTTAGGAGGCAAGCCATCAATTCTTTGAATTTTGTATTTTCTTTTTAAGATTTTTTTATAAATCGTTTCAAGTTTTCCATCTTTGTGAATTCTAATTATAACATCATTTTCTCTATCTCTATCCAAACCAAAGGCAAAATAACCATCTTTTGATATTCTAATTTTTCTTTTGTCTATAAATATTTTTGAGCCTGGCTCAGCCTTCCCTAAGATAAAAGAGCCTTGCTCAAATTTACCTTTGAATTCGACTGAGTGTAAAATTTGAAAGTTAAAAAAAAATATGAAAATAATAAAGGATAATCTCATTTAGCAGTCCAGCCCCCATCAATAATAATTGAACTGCCCGTAATCATAGATGATGCATCTGAAGCCAAAAATGTTATAGCTGTTGCTACATCACTAACTTTAACAACTTTGTTGATTGGAGTGCTTTCTTTAATGTATTGGTTATATTTTTTATCAGCGAAATATTTCTTTGTTCTAGGAGTTAAAACAATATTAGGACAGACACTATTAACTCTTATATTGTATTTAGCTAAATCTAATGCCATACCTTTGGTAAGTCCCTCAACTCCAAACTTGGTCATACTATAAACAGTCCTTTTTTGTCCAGCTACTAGACCAAATATAGAAGAAATATTTATAATTGAGCCCTGTTTTCTTTTTAACTTAATTATTTGATTTGCACAAAGTTGAGCAATATTAAATGCCGATTTTGTGTTAACGTTTAATAGAGTTTCTAATGAGGATTTTTTTACATTTAAGAAAGGCTCAGGGATATTTGTACCGGCATTATTAACCAAAATATCTAATCTTTTTAATTTAGAAATAAAATTTTTTATACGGTCGAAATTATTTACATCGCAATTAAATGATTTATATTCTACTTGCAATTTTTTGACAATAACACCTAAACTATTCAATTCATTTTGATTTCTACCGATTGCTATTATATTACCTCCTGCTTCTGCTATTGCTTGGGCTGTACCTCTACCCAATCCTTTTGTAGCCCCAGTAACTAATGCAGTTTTACCTTTTAAATTTATATCTTTTAAAAATAGCCCCATTATTTTGCTGTCCAACCTCCATCGACTATCAGCGATGTTCCAGTTATCATTTCAGAAGTATCAGCTGCTAAAAAAGCAACAGCAGTTGCTACGTCACTTTCCTTAGCAACTCTACCAAGTGGTATATTTTTCAACATTTGGTTTTTAAATTTTTTATTTTTGAAAAATTTTTTAACCATTGGAGTTTCAACAAATGTAGGACAAACAGTATTAACTCTAATATTATATCGAGCTAATTCTACAGCCATTCCCCTTGCTAAACCCTCAATACCAAATTTATTCATGTTATAAACATTTCTACCTTCACATCCCACTTTTCCTAACTGAGATGACATATGAATAATCGAACCACCAATTTTTTTTCTGTTTTTAGTTTTCACCATTTTTTGAGAGCATAATTGTGCAACATTGAACGCGGCTTTCATATTTAAATTAGTTAAATATTCCATATTCTCTCGTTTTACTTTTGTGAAATGTTCTGGACGATTATTACCAGCATTATTAACCAAAATATCTATTCGAGAAATTTTTTTAAGAATACTTTTGAGCTGTTCTGTGTCTGTAACGTCACAAACAAAAGCTTTACTTGACCCCTTAGTTGTCTTTATAATTTTACTTACTTTAGTTAAATCTGATTTTGTTCTACTTAATAAAATTACTTTCGCACCAGCTTCAGCTAAGGCAACAGAGCATGCTTTACCAAGGCCTTTTCCTGCTCCAGTAATCAATGCAATTTTATTTTTAAGATTAATTTTTTTTAGCATTAAAGGAATAAAATATTAATATCAGTATATATTAAATCTATAGCAACCGCTAATATAGCTAATAAACCTAACCAAGCTATCCATTTATATTTTTTAATCCAACTTGAAATTAAATTAGCCGCTACAGCCATTAAAACTATCGACAAAACTAGACCAAATACTAACAAATGATAATGATGTCCCGCAGCACCTGCAACTCCCAAAACATTATCTAAACTCATGGTAAAATCAGCTAATAATATTGTCCAAATAGCTTTTAAAAAACTAGAGTTATCAACTTTTAAATCTTCATTTTTTGCGTTGCCTTTAATGACATCAACATAAAGTTTGTAAATAATGTATAGCAATAATAAACCTCCTATTAACCTAAGTCCGCTTATTTGCAACAAATAAGCTGTTAATAATGTAAGAATTATTCTTAAAACTACTGCTCCTCCAATACCCCAAAAAATTATTTGTTTTCTTTGATGAGAAGGAAATTTAGAAGCAACCATTCCGATGATAATTGCATTATCTCCAGCAAGTACTAAATCAATAAAAATAATTTGAGTTAAAATTGTTATTTGTTCAGGGGTAAATATTTCGGCTAACATCAGCTGTTCAATATCATGTCCGAAGCCTTTTCTGCAATCATAATCGTAGGTGCATTCGTATTACCCGAAGTGATATTTGGCATTATGGATGCATCTACTACCCTTAAATTTTTTAAACCATGAGCTAATAATTTATCATTAACTACCGCTTCCTCTCCTTGGCCCATTTTGCAAGTCCCCACAGGGTGAAAAATAGTTTGAGAGTATTCACTAGCTGCCTGCACTAATTCTTCATCATCAGTTATATGTGCACCTGGTCTATATTCCTCTGGTTCGTATTTTTTGAATGTTTCTGTTTCTAACATTATTTTTCTTACAATTTTTAAACCTTTCGCTGCTACATCTCTATCGTCTTGAGTGGATAGATAATTCATTTTAATTTTTGGATTATCACGAGTATCGGCACTTGTAATATTTATTTCACCTCTACTTGTTGGTCTAACATTAGCCACTGTAGGTGTGATGCCATCAAAATCGTGCATTTTTGAAGCGCCTAAAATATCTGTGCTTATGGGTTGAACGTGAAATTGTAAATTAGGCGTTGCTCTTGATGGATCGCTTTTTACAAATCCGCAAACTTGACTTGCACCCATTGTCATAGGACCGCTTTGTTTAAAAATATACTCAAGCCCTATAAGAAAGTTTCCAAACAAACTATTAATTTTACTATTTAAAGATTTTAAATTTTTTACTTTATAAACTGGTCTAAACATTAAATGATCTTGTAAATTTTTTCCAACTCCTTTTAACTCGTGAACAACGTCAATACCATGTTTAGTTAACTTTTCACTATCACCAACTCCCGAGGCTTGCAAGATATGCGGGGAGCCAATTGAGCCCGCAGATAAAATTATCTCTCTATTTGCTTTGATAGTTTTTAATTCATTTTTTACATAGTAACTAACTCCGACTGCTTTTTTTCCCTCAAAATTAATCTTTTGTACATGAGCATTTACTTCAATTTTTAAATTTGATCTCTTTTTTGCGGGATTTAAATATCCTTTTGCTGCACTACATCTTAATTTTAATAATTTGTTTCTACTTGTAGTAAATTGAAAATAGCCAATACCAAAATTGTCTCCAGTATTAAAATCTTTTGTTCTGGGTATCCCAGTTTCTTCTGCAGCATTTTGAAACTCTTCAAGCATATCTAAATTTATTTGTTTGTTAGAAACTACTATTGGGCCTTTATCATTATGATATTTATTATTTCCTAATTCATTATTTTCTGATTTAAGAAAATAAGGAAGGACATCATCCCAGCCCCAGCCGCTATTACCTTGCTGTCGCCAATTATCATAGTCATTACTTTGCCCTCTTATCCAAAGCAAACCATTAATTGAAGAGCTGCCCCCTAAAGTCTTTCCTCTTGGATATCTAATAGATCTATTTGCCATGGTTTCATCTTTTTCAGTTCGAAAACACCAATCGACTTTCGGATTATGCATTGTTTTAAAGTAACCCACTGGAATATGTATCCAGGGATAAGTATCTTTTCCTCCAGCCTCTAATAATAAAACTTTATTTTTTCCATCGGCTGTAAGTCTGTTTGCTAAAACACATCCAGCTGAACCAGCACCAATAATTATAAAATCAAATTCTTCCATAATTTGTTTATAGCTTAATCATCAAAAAATGGGTATTCGCTATTTAATTTTACAACTTGAGGTTTTAATAGTTTAGTTTGACTCTAATACCTCGATAAAACATACTCCTTTCAACTAACAAACTAAAACGGGGGAATAATGAGAAAATTATTATCTGTAGTTTTAGGTTTAGCTGTTTTTGTGGGAATTTCTATGACTTCAGCAAATGCTAAAACTTTAAAATGTCAGACCGTTCTTAACACTAAAGCTGATGAAGTGAAAATGTTGAAGGACTTTACTGACACTGTAACAGAGCTTACTGATGGATCTTTAAAATTTGAGATCTTGCCAGCGGGTGCTGTTGTAGGAGTAAAAGAGACTTTAGATGCGGTTGATAAAGGATTAATAGATTGTGGTTTCGCATGGACACACTATTGGTCTGGAGATCACCCAGCTGCCATGTTATTTGGTTCGCCAGTAGCAGGTGGTGGAGTTGGTATAGACAATTTAGCGTTTCTATCATGGTTTCAGTACGGTGGTGGAAAACAATTATACGACCAATTATGGAAAGAAATGGGAAGAGACATAAAAGGATTTATGCTTCAACCTGTAGGTCCAGAAGCTTTAGGTTGGTTTCCAAAACCAATTAAAGACATGGCTGACTTTAGAAAATATAAGTTCAGAACACCTCCAGGAATTCCTGGTCAAACATATAAAGATATCGGTATCGCATCTGTAGCAATGGGTGGTGGAGATATTCTACCAGCATTACAAGCAGGTACTATCGATGCAGCAGAATGGTGTTGTCCGAAACCAGACTTAACTTTTGGTTTCCAAAAAGTTTTAAAACACTATTACCTACAAGGTTTACACCAAGTAGTAGTAAATGCTGACTTTTATATTACTGGAAAAACTTATAAAAAAATGACTGCTCATGAGAAAAAATCTCTTGAAGTAGCTGCAAACGCTTCATTAATTAAATCTTTAAGCTATAGAATCTATGAAAATGGAAAAGCTTTAGCAGAATTAACTAATAAGCATGGAGTAATTTTAGAGGACACTCCAACAGACTACTTTAAAGAATATATGGCGGCAGCTAAGAAAACATTGAATAAAAACGCAGCAGAAAATAAATTTTTTGCAAAAGTTTATAAATCAATGAAAGACTTTGCTGATGTTGCTGTTCCATTCTGGAGTGGTGCTCAAATGTCAAATGCTAAGCTAGGAATGGCTCACGCGGCGACATTAAAGTAATAAGCAAAAACTTTAAAAATATTTTAGAGCGGACTTAACGGTCCGCTCTAATTTTTTAGGACAAGATTATGAATGATAAGCCACCAAAAATAGACATTTCAGATGAAATGATTGCCGAAAGACGAGGCGGTTCAGGTAAAATGCCAGCTGATATGCCAACTTGGATGGCTAACACTATTACTTCAATAGATAAATTTAGCAAACGAGTAGGTAATGTAGTTTGTTGGATCCTTGTGCCTTTAATTTTTGCAATGACTTATGAAGTTATCATGAGAAAATTATTTTTAGCTCCAACAATTTGGGCTTACGATATGAGTAGATTTTTATACGGGGCTCTATTTATGTTAGGTGCAGGATACGCTCTCTCCAAAGGGGTTCATATAAGAGCAGATTTTTTATACAGAAATTTTAAAACTAAAAATCAAGGTCTTGTAGATTTTTGGTTATATATTTTATTTTATTTTCCGGGATTAATAGTCTTTCTTTACATGACTATAGGATATGTAGAAGAGTCAATTCGAAGAGGTGAAAGGGGAATGGATACAACTTGGATGCCGTTTATGTGGCCTATAAAATCATGTTTATTGATAGGTATAATTTTTCTTTTAGTTCAAGGTGTATCAGAATTACTTAAAAGTTATTGGGCTGCAAAAAAAGGTGAGTGGCCTGGAGAAGAAAAAAAATGATAGCAGAATTAATTGATCCAGCGGTATTAGGCATCATTTTAGTTGGAGTAATGCTTTTTGCTATCTTCGTTGGATTTCCAATATCTTTTACATTAATTTTTTTAGGTTTTGTATTTGGATATTTAGGATTTGGTAAACTAGTTTTCTATTTGATGACCTTACAATTTTCGATGGTCATGACCGAACAAACCCTCGCCGCCGTGCCGCTCTTTGTCTTTATGGGAATTATGATGGAGCAAGCTGGTTTAATGGAAAGGTTGTTCTCATCATTCCAACTTATGTTAGCTAGAGTTAGAGGATCACTTTATTATGCTGTTTTATTTGTTTCTGTGATTTTTGCTGCAGCGACAGGAATAGTTGGAGCTTCAGTAACGATTTTAGGAATTATGGCTGCTAAATCTATGAATAGATCTAGTTATAATGTTCAGCTTGCTGCGGGAACAATTACGGCAGGTGGTACTTTAGGAATTTTAATACCTCCAAGTATTATGCTTGTAGTAATGGGGCCAATTATGGAAATTCCGGTTATAGATTTATTTGCAGCAGCAATATTACCTGGAATACTTTTAGCTTCGTTGTTTGCAGCATACACAACAATTAGATGTATGCTGGATCCAAAATTAGGTCCACCATTACCAGAAGACATGAGACCAACTAGTATGAAAACTGTTTGGATTGAGTTTCTTTTAGGATTAGTTCCTCCAGCTGCATTAGTTTTTGCTGCACTTGGAAGTATATTATTAGGTTTTGCAACACCTACAGAGGCTGCAGGTTGCGGTGCGATGGGTGCACTTTTATTATCACTCGCTTATAAAAAATTAACTTTTCCTAAATTACAAGAGGCTCTTGTTAAAACTTTAGAAATAACAGCTCTTATAATGGTTCTAGTAGCTGCTTCAAACTTCTTTGGAGCTGTGTTTGCTAGATTGGGTACACCAACTTTATTAACTGAATTTTTACTTGGGCTAGAGATGAATAAGTATTTAATTTTAGCAATGATCATGGCGATGATTTTCTTACTTGGTTGGCCTTTAGAATGGGTTCCAATAGTTATGATTATTATTCCAATTATTTTGCCATTAGTTGAAGCTCTTGGTTTTAACCTAACTTGGTTTGCTATTCTTGTTGCCGTCAATCTTCAGACCTGTTGGCTCTCGCCACCCGTCGCTTTATCAGCTTATTTCTTAAAAGGTGTTGTGCCTGAATGGGATTTAAAGGATATATATCTTGGAATGATGCAATTTATGGTTTTACAATTAATTGGATTAATATTAATAGTTATATTTCCACAAATTGCATTGTGGTTACCGACACTTTTATATGGCAATTAAATATTTAAAAAAGGCACCTAAAACAGCATCCACAGATGATGCAAAAACTCGTGAAATTGTTCAAACTCTTTTAAAAGATTTAGAAACATCTAAAGAAACTGGTTGTAAAGAACTAACAAAGAAATTTGATAAGTATGAAGGAGATATAATTGTCTCCAAAGAAAGAATTGAGGAAATAAATAAATCTATAGATCAAAAAACTAAAGATGATGTAAAATTTGCTCATGATAGAGTTAGAAAATTTGCAGAAGCACAACTAAAAAATTACGGTAATGATTTTGAAATAGAATTATCTAAAGGTTTATATGCAGGACAAAAACTTGTGCCAGTCAATACTGCAGGATGTTATATCCCAGGAGGAAGATTTGCTCATATTGCTTCAGCTGTTATGAGTGTAACAACAGCAAAAGTAGCTGGTGTTAAGAACATTATTGCATGTAGCCCTCCAAAACCAAATGTTGGTGCTCATCCGACAATTATTTATACAGCAAACTTATGCGGTGCAGATGTAATAATGAATTTAGGTGGTATTCCAGCTATAGCTGCAATGACGTATGGATTATTTAAAAATGCTCCAGCTGATATGTTAGTCGGTCCTGGTAATCAATTTGTTGCGGAGGCTAAGAGAATTTTATTTGGAAGAGTAGGGATTGATTTATTTGCTGGACCAACAGAGATAGCAATAATAGCTGATGAAAATGCTGATCCTGAAATTGTTGCAGTAGACTTAGTAGGGCAAGCAGAGCATGGTTATAATTCACCAGCTTGGCTTTACACAACAAGCAAAGATTTAGCTGACAAAGTTTTAAAAAGAGTTCCAGAATTAATTAAAGAACTTCCTGAATTACCAAGAAAAAGTGCAGAAGCTGCATGGAAAGATTACGGAGAAGTAATCCTGTGTGACACTGATGAAGAAATGGTTCAGATAAGTGATGAATACGCTCCAGAGCACTTAGAAGTTCAAACAAAAAATTTAGATTGGTTTCATAAAAGACTTAAAAATTATGGATCATTATTTATCGGAGAAGAAACTACTGTTGCTTATGGTGATAAATGTTCAGGGACTAATCATATATTACCAACAAAAGGCGCTGGAAAATATACAGGTGGTTTATTTGTTGGAAAATTTATAAAAACATTAAGCTTTCAAAGAATGACCAAAGAGTCGACGAAGGAAGTAGGAGCAGCTGCTGCTAGACTTTCGAGATACGAAGGAATGGAAGCTCACGCTAGGACGGGAGATGTGAGATTAAGAAAATACGGTTTTTCTAATTAATGCATGCTTTAGTTTATACCGGTACAGAAAAAATAGTTTACAGAGAGGAAAAAGATCCTACCAAAAAACCTGGCGAGGCATTAGTAAAAGTTCATGCATCAGGTATTTGTGGTTCAGATATGCATGCTTATCACGGAAAAGATGAACGCAGAATACCTCCTTTGATATTAGGTCATGAATTCAGCGGAACAAGTTTAGATGGTAAATTCAAAAATAAAGAAGTCGTAATCAATCCACTTATTAGTTGTGAGAATTGTGATTATTGCAAAAACCAAAGAGAACATCTGTGCCCGCAAAGAACAATGATTGGGATGAGTACTCCGACAAAAAGAGATGGAGGTTTAGCAGAATTAGTTTCTGTTCCTGAACAAAATATTTTTGAGGTACCAAAGGGTTTAAATATGAAAGAAGCAGCATTGGCTGAACCTACTGCTGTTGCTTTGCACGCAGTTTTATTAGCTGAGGCAAATTTAAAAAAACCTTTATCAGAGTGTAAGATTTTAATTCAAGGTGCAGGGGCAATAGGTTTACTTTGTGGTCTGGTATTAAATAAAGAAAAAAATTCTAGTAATATAATCATGTCTGATCCTAATAAAAAAAGATTAGATGAATGTGGAAAATATTTAAAAGCAAGTTTTGTTTCACCAGATGATAAATCCATAAAAGAAAATCATTTTGACTTAATTTTAGAGTCAGTAGGATTAGAGATCACTAGGCATCAAGCAATTAATTCAATAGCACCTGGCGGTACTATTGTTCATATAGGTTTAACCCAACCTTCAGGAACTTTTAATTTTAAAAAACTTACAATCCAAGAAGTAACATTAGTTGGAACTTATTGTTACACGAATGAAGATTTTAAGAATAGCTTAGTAATTCTAAAAGACAAAAAATTAGGTGATTTAGGATGGATAGAATATCGAGATCTAAAAAAAGGATCGGATGCCTTTCAAGAAATTCATAATGGTACCTGCGTTGCCCCTAAAATCATACTTATTCCTTAGTTCTTCTTCTAGTTGTAGACAATATGCATACGAGAAATTTAAAATAATCATTTCAATTTTGGAATGATTTTAACTAACATTGAAATAATGAAAAAAACATTTTTCATATTAATTTTACTATTTTTTACTTCTGTTTATGCCATGGGGCATCTAAGTGAAAAAGATAGAAAAGCTACTTTAAAATGCACAGGACTTTATTATGCTAATAGCATGATACCTCAAGGAACATTGGAATTAGATAAAATTGTATTCTCGATTGCTGCTAAGAAATATTTAACATCATATTTAATTAAAGAGGGAGTTAAAGAAGGTCTTGTAAATACAGAACTTAATAAATCTGTAGATGAACTTTATGGCAAACCATACGATGAAAAAAAAACAGGTGATTGCACTAAATATATTTATAAATTGATACCAGAGTCTAAGGCAGAAATCGATAAACTAGTAAAATCAGGAATATATTAGTATGAGCGGATACCTAATTGCCAATATAGATGTAAAAAATCCTGAAGCTTATAAAGAATATATTGGGAAAGTAGTGCCTACAGTTCAAAAATTTGGAGGAGAATACCTTGTACGTGCTGGGGAGTACAAAATAATTGATGGTGAGTGGAAATATCCTAGAACCGTAGTAATTAAATTTCCAACTTATGAAAAAGCTTTAGAGTGGTATGACTCTAAAGAATATAAACCAGTAAAACCAATTCGATTAGCAAACTCAGTTGCTAATGGAATAATAATTAAAGGAGTTTAAATGACAAAAGCCTATTTAGTAGCAATGCCTACAATAAAAGATAATGATATGTTTGCAAAGGAATATGCAAGTAAAGTAGCCGATACTATAAAACCATTTCAAGGAAAATTTCTTGTTAGAACTCCGAATAAACTAATTAAAGAAGGTGAAGAAAAATCTCTTACAGTTGTAATTGAATTTCCTAATAAGGAAAAAGCTCTTGGTTGGTATAATTCTCCAGAGCATCAAAAGATAGTTGTTCATAGAAGAACTGCAACAGATCCGTCAAGTCCAATAGTGATCTGCGAAGAGTCTAATACATATTAACAAAAAAAGGAGATAATTATGATCGATAAATTTGGAAACGCATTTTATATAATAATTTACTTAGCACATTTTATTATAGTCGGTAGCTACGCTTACCAATTAGTCTTTGATACTAAAAAATTTCTAAAGGGTAGAGGGGTTGATAAAACCGCTACTTTAATCACAAGATTTGCAGGTTCGTTTATGATTGCTATTGTTGTGATGGCAATTTATTTAGCTTTTATTAGACCCAATGGTTTAATAGGTACTTGGGCGTTCTTTAACTTAATTTTTATAATTAATGTTTCAATACTGGTGACAAATTTTTACACTTTAAAAATTGATAAAACAGGTTTAACCAAAAAAACTAGAAATGATGGAATTTACGCACCATTAGTTCTTGTAATTATCAGTGCTATTCTTTGTTATGGCTTAACAGATAAGATCTACGTTTAAGGAGATATATGGCAAAGTTTATGAATATTGTTAGATGTAAAGTAAAATCATCTAGCAGAGAAGAATATTTGAAAAAAATTGATGAGATGCCAAAGTTCGATGGGCAGACTTCAGCTAAGTATGTTGAGACAAAGCCTAACGAATTTTTTATGATAGGTGAATGGAATTCTGAAGATGATATTGCTAAAGCAAGACCAAAAATGATTGAATTTTTGGACACACTTCGGCATACTTTAGAAGAACTATCACCAGATTTGGGAGTAACAGATCCTCACTCTGGTATAGTTGTAATCGAGAAATAGGAAAGGGGTAACAATGGCAAAATTTTATACACTTGGATGTTACACAGCCAAAGGTCTTGGGGGATTTGTAAGCAATCCGTCTACAGACAGAAAAGCTGCTACATCTGCACTTGCTGCTTCTGTAGGAGCTAAAGTAACTCAATACTCAGGCCTAAGAGGAAAATATGATTTTATGGCAGTGATTGAAGGAACTTTTGAACAAGCTGCTGCAGCTGCAATGGTTGCTGTTTCTAGTGGTGCTGTTTCAGATTTTACAATTTTAGAAGATGTAGATCTAAATGAGATAGCTAAAACTGCTCAGAAAATGGCTTCATCATACAAAGAGCCAGGAAAATAATTATTTTCTGTAGCTAATACATTTTAAGGTATCAGTGAATTTTATTTGATTTCTATATTTAGATTTTATTTCACTGATACCAAATTTTATTTCTTTATTACTCATATTTAATAAGCAAGAAATGTATCTTTCTCTGATCATTCTCACGTATTTTTGTTTAGAGATTTTTACTTTAAAATTGAAGTTTGTATAGCTTATTCTTTTTAAGTTTTTTTTTATTATCTTAAATAAAACTTCGTCTCTTTTTAAACTTTTTTCTAAATTTTTTCTCATTTTTTTAAAACAAGGTATCTTATTATTTTTTGTTTTTAGAGAAAAAATTAATATTTTACCTTTGGTGTTTAATCTTTTTTTAGCAAGATTTAGAAGACGATTTAAATTTTTTTTTGAAAAAAAATGAATAGTTTGTTTGATTAAGATTAGATCGTATTTCTCTTGTTTATTTAAATATTTTAAAGCTTCTACTCTCTTAAATATAATATTTTTTTTTACACCCTTATTTCCAACAATATCAATTCCAATGGGTTTATTTTTAAATTTATATTTCTGTTGAAGGGCGCTAATAATATTTGCTCTTCCACATCCAATGTCCAATATTTTTGAATTATTGTTTAAGTTACTTTTCCTTTTAAGAAATTTATTAAATTGAGAGATATACGATTTAGATGATAACCAGGTTTTATTATCCCAGTTTTTAAGTTTTTTCATTAAAGCGCAACAACAGCAGCAGCCATGGAAGCAAGTCTTGCTTGAGTATCATCAGCTCTACTTGTAATCACAACAGGAACTTTCCCACCAACTACTACGCCAGCTGCGCAAGCCCCCATAAAAAAAATCATCATTTTTACTAAGGCATTTCCAGTTTCTACGTTTGGAACTAACAGAATATCAGTTTTACCAGCAACCGCATTTTTGATCCCTTTAATTTGAGCAGCTTTTTCAGAAACTGAATTATCGAATGCCATTGGTCCAAATACTTCTGCATTCAAACCTTCTTCTTTTGCTCTTTTGGTAAGCTCACTTGCCTCTTGAGAGCTCGGTACACTATCTAAAATTTCCTCAGTGGCTGATAGCACTGATACTTTAGGTTTTCCAATTCCTATCCTTTTCGCAAAATCTATTGAATTTTTCAATATATGCATTTTAGTTTCTAATTTTGGCAATACATTTAATGCCCCATCAGTAATGATAAATGGTTTATCATTTTTTTCTAAAGTCATATGCCAAATATGACTAAGTCTTTTTTTTCCAATTAAATTTAAATCTCTTTTCAAAACTGCTTTCATAAGTACATCGGTATGAATATGTCCTTTAACAATTATTTTTACTTTATCTTCACTTGCCAGTTTTGCTGCAATTGGTGCAGTACTATTTTCATCAGGTTCATTAATAATTTCATATTTAGAAATATCCCAGTTTAATTGCTTAGCATTATTCTCAATAATTGACTTATCACCTATAAACACTGGTTTAATTAAATTTGCATCTACAGCTTGTTTTGCTGACTCAATTGAAACTGGCTTTACCGCATTAACTATTACTGCTTTTGCCGGCCCTTTTGTTTTAGCCAAATTAAGTAAATTCTCAGGACAAATAATATCTTTTTTACTCAGCATTTAATTTTTCCATTTCTCTTAAAATTTTCTTAGGAATAGATATATCTTTATTTAAATTCTTTTTATACGTCTTATTTTTTCTTTCACCAGGATATAAAATATTTGAAAATCCTTTTGCTTTTGGAAGTTTTTTGACAAGTTTTATATTTTTCTGCATTTCTTTGTCAAACCTATTCCCGATAAAAATTTTTGGATTAATAGTAATAAATAAATGACCCATATTTTGGGGTCCTGAAAAATCATCAAAAGGATCTTTTGTTTTTCCTCCATGACTACTGCCTGTAAAAACACCGCTTAAAATATCAACCATCCAAGCTAAACCAGATCCTTTAAAACCTGCAATGGGTAATTGAGTACCCTTAAGAGCTTCTTTAGCGTTAGTAGTGATTATTCCTTTTTTGTTAAGAGCAACACCGTATGGAATTTTCAAACCTAACTTGTCAGCTCTTCGTATAATTCCTCTATTTATCATTGAGGTTGAGGCATCATAAATAAAAGGAACTTTTCCTGCAGGAACACCAAAACAAATAGGGTTTGTGCCAAATAGAGATTTCTTAGCACCATGCGGAGCTAAAGCGGCAGGCGCATTAGTAAAACAAAAAACCATCAATTTATTATTTACCGCATGCTCTGCATAAAAACTTGAAAGTCCGTAATGTCCGCTTTTTTTTATTGCCACTAAACCTATTCCAGTTTTTTTTGCATTTTTAATTGCTTGCTTAATACCTATATCAGCACTCACAAAACCAATGCTGTTATCTGCATCGATATAAGAAATTGAAGAACTTATTTTTTTTATTTTAATTTTTGGTTTGGGGTTAATTACTTTTGCTTTAATTCTATCACAGTACATTTTAAGCCTTGCTAAACCATGACCTTTAGCTTCCAGAATTTCAGCTTTAATTAAATAACTGGAACAAAGTTCAGCATGTTTATTTGAAAGTTTATGTTTTAGAAAAATTTGTTTAAGTTTTGATTTTAGAAGATTTTTTTTCACTTAAATTTTTTTTTGCCTTTTTCTTCCCAAAAATTTGTTCTTTGTTCTGGATTCTCAACTAAATTTTTACACATCATGCCATAATTTTTAGCTAGTAAGGAAAAATCTTTTTTGGCTAGTTTAACAAATTTGTCTACATTATCTTTAGTCATTTGAGACATAACCTCCGGATTTAACCCCATAATTTCTCCAAGATCATAATTATATTTTAAAGATACATCTGCACTCTTTTCCAGACTATCGATTAGACTTTTATTTTTTCCGGCATCTTTAAAGCTTTGTGCTGCAACTTTGTAGAAACTGTAACAATTTACATAATCTTTTTGAATATTTTCCATAACATATTTAGCGACTTTTTTTTCTTTAGCATTTTCATTAGCATTTAAAGAAAAAGGAACAGCAATTAAAATTAACAATATTATCTTTTTCATTTATATTTCCTCATGGAAGCTTCAGCTAACATTAGGTTTGGGTCCATAAATATTTTTGATAGCTTAGCTTTCTTAAAAGACTTATAGGCAAAAATTGCAATTGGCAACTCAGTACAGCCCAAAATGATTTTTTTACAGTTCATTTTTATCAAATAATTTACAGCAGGTTTAATAGCTCTCTCAGCTTCTTTAGTTTTACCCATTTTAACCAGTTTTATAGATTTATTTACACTTCTTGTTTGTAAGTTTTTATTAGGCGATATTAATGTGTAATTTTTTTTAAAGTAATAACTGTAAATCCCTGTTTTAATAGTGGCATCTGTAGCTAAAAGGCCAATTTTAGAATTCTTTTTACAATTTTTTTTCGCGTTTAAATATACAATCTCTGGCATATTTAAGATTGGAATCTTTATTCTTTTTTTTAGGTCTCTGTACCAATAATGTGCAGTATTACATGGGATTGATATAAACTTACATTTATTTTTTTGCAAAAACCTACATCCATGAATTAGGCTTTTTAAAACTTTGTTATATTTTTTAAGATTTTGTTTTCGATCAGGAATGTTAGCTTTATTATATAAAACAAATAGGGGATAATTTTGGTCTGCTTTTCCTCTATTTAATTTCGCAAGTTTTGAACAAAAGTCTAAGCCTGCTTGTGTGCCCATACCACCAAGAATTCCAATCATAAATTATAAAATTAATTAACCTTTTCCTCGCCAAGGAATAGTTTTGTCTATTATCTTTCTAATCGTGATATCAAAAATTAAACCCAACATTCCCATAATAAAAATAGTTATCCATATTACTTCATACTGGAAATATTTTTTAGCGACATTTTCTACAAAACCAACTCCTGTAGTTCCAGCTAAAAATTCTGCAGCCACTAATGTTCCCCAGCACATCCCTGTTGCAACTCTTATCCCTGTCAGTATTTCTGGTAATGAATTTGGAAAAATAACATGTCTTAGTATTTGCCATTTGGATGCCCCAAGAGAATGTGCCGCGTGAATTTTCGATAATTGAGTTCCTGAAGCGCCAGCTCTTGCAGAAATTATCATAATTGATAACGACACCATAAATAATAAAAATACTTTCCCAAGATTATCTATTCCTAGAACTGAGATAACTAATGGTGCCCATGCCAAAGGGGGAACTGGTCTGTATAGTTCAATTAAAGGATCAAAAAATCCTTTTGCAAATCTATTTAAACCCATAAATAATCCCAATGGAACTCCAACTATTATCCCGGCTACTAATCCAAGAAATACTCTCAAAAATGAGTCCCATATGTGGCCAGTTGGAATTGGAATTTTAAATAAATTAAAGTCTCCAGTTACAAAACTTAAAACCTTACTTTTAAAGTTGGGCTTTACTTCACCTTTTTCATTATGAACTGGATATTCTCCAGGCAAAATATCAGCGAACCAATCAGGTATTAAGAAACCAATGATCTTACTTACATCCATCATTTCGTACCAGATTAATGGAATTTGTTTGTAACCCACATTAGGGTTCAACATTAATGTAAATTTATTTAATGTATCTGATGGTTTTGGTAACCATCTACCAGATCCTTGCTCCGAGCAACTTGGACCACTAGAAATGATCGTACCTGATGGAAACAAAAGAATATCAACCCATCTAAGACTGCCTTGTTCCTTTTTTTGAATATTATCAAAATTTATTATTGATGTCTGCATGTCTTTAAGAGTATTAGGTGGAAATATACTCGCGTATTCAATTCTTCTTGCAATTTTAAGAATATCTTTTGCAAATGAAGAGGAAATTTCCTCAGAAGAGCCTAAACTTGTTCTATAATCTTTTATTTCTTTTTTAAGTTTTTCTAACGCGAAAGCATATTGTTCATTATGGTTTCTAAGTTCAAAGAATTCATCGCTTATTAAATTTAATTCTGTAGCTGCCGCCTGAAATTTTAAGCCTCGCTTTGTTTTAGGAATGAAAGGAATTTCTATTGTATTTTCAATTGAGGTACTTGATGCTTTCCAAGATCCCTCTTCTTTAGCAGCTTCAATTCTTTCGATCTCTTCCTCAGCACTTTCATTGGGATAATCACTTCTTTTAAAGTTCTGTGTTAAATTTACTATTTTTTCATTAATTATTTTAATTTGTTCTCTAGTATCATTATTTAAAAGCTGTTCATTTGTAAGTAGTGGTATTGTATTTTTAGTTTTTGAGATAAAATCTATTAGCTTATTTTTATCTTGATTTTTGATATCTGATTTTTCAATTTCTAAAGTGATTTTGTTTAAATTTTCTGTTTCAGTCTCTATTACAGACGTACTCTTAAGTTGACGTTCTTCTATTGGAAAAAGATATTTAAGCGACAGAAGTGACTCATTTACTTTACCAACTTGGCATAGCTCATTAGCTGAACTTGGAAAAAAAGATTTAGCTATATCCCAAGAATAATATAACCATATTAATAAAAGAAAGCTGCTACCTACTATTACCCAATGAATTCCTCCTTTTGCTCTCTCAGGATTTCCAAATACAGCATCAACTTTTTCAGTTCTAATTAATTTTCTTCCATATAGGACACAGCCTACTATAGCGAAAAAAAACAAAAATGTTAAAAAACCTGTGATCATTTAAACTTCTTTTCCCATAATTTCTTCTTCCATGTCCCATATCATTGAGAGAATTTCTTCTCTCTTTGATACGAACTCTTTGTTATTTTTGATGTCTCTTAAGTCCCCTTTAAGGCCCATCGATGCGAAAGGTAATTTATATTCTTTATGTATTCTTCCTGGCCTTGGCGCCATTACATAAACTTTTTCTCCAAGTAATAACGCTTCTTCAACAGAGTGAGTTATTAGAATTATTGTTTTTCCAGTTTCTTTCCAAATTTTCAGAACTAAAGATTGCATCTTCTCTCTTGTCAAAGCATCTAAAGCGCCTAACGGTTCGTCCATTAAAATTAATTCTGGATCATTAATTAGACATCTTGCTAAAGCTACTCGCTGTTGCATCCCTCCAGATAATTGATAAGTTGGTGTATTGCCAAACCCTTTTAGTCCCACTATATCAAGCCATTCATCAACTTTCTTTTGAGTTTGAACAACGTCTTCTTCCTTCATTCTCAAACCAAAATTTACATTTTCAGCAACAGTTAACCATTCAAATAAAGCACCTTGTTGGAAAACCATACCTCTATCAACACCCGGTCCATTAATTTCTTTATTGTTAAGAGTAATTTTTCCTGATGTAGGTCTAATAAATCCTGCAGTAATATTTAATAAAGTTGTTTTTCCACAACCTGAAGGTCCAAGAACGGTTAATAATTCTCCTTTTTTGATTGTAAAATTTAAATCTTTAAGAGCGTGAACCGTTTCTCCTTTAGGAGTTTTAAAAATCATATTTAAATTTTGAGAAATCAGATCACTCATAAAAGAACTATATTAGATATTTTTATAAAAAAATAGGCACCAATTTATTAGATCGGTGCCTATAATTTTATTGTTCAAGAACTACGGTAAAAACTTAGTTGTTACTGTACCTCTTGGAGTGTCAAAACCTTTTAAAAATTTAGCAAGGTTACCACTCTTCATTGATTTTTTCGTTTCTTTTGGCGTTAAGAATTTGAAGCCACTTAAAGTGTCTTTCATATCAGCAACTTTCATTTCTGACTCTTTAGACATAGCTTTCATATCACTTCCACCTTTTCTGTATCTCTCATTTGCTTCATGAGTTAATTCTACGAAAGCTTTCAACATACCAGGATTTTCTTTCATAAATTTATTTGTTACAGAAACGATATCTATCCCCATGATACCTCCAGCACGAGCTTCATCAACTGTTAAAAGTCTTGTTCCAACAGATGTAGCTGATTTAATAGAGTTACCTCCGAATAGACACGCCATTACTACGTCACCACTTACTAATGCGGCTGCACCTTCTTCAGGGTCCATAGCAATAATATTCATTTTTTTTCTGTCGGCACCAACTATTTTCATACTTTCAGTAAAAACATACTCAGCCATTGTTCCTAGTGGAACAGCAACTTTTTTACCTTCAAGTTCAGAAGCATTGGCCTTAGTAATACCAGACTTATTAGAAGTAACACAAGTTGTTCCTCCCATTCCGTATTCCATGGCAACGTCTACTAAACTTATTGGCGCTTTAGCCTTAACAGCATTTATGTAAGGCATTAAACCTTGTGAATAAGAGATATCAATATCTCCCGCTAACATAGCATCAGTCATTGCTACACCATTAGTAAAGTTAGTCCACTTCACCGGCACACCAAGTGCTTTTGCGTATGCTTTTTTGTTCATGTCCTCAAGATTTGGAGATGGCCACTCCAAAAAGTACGCAACTCTTACTTCTTTCGCAGCTGAATTAGCTACTGTAGCAGTTAGAGTAAACGCAAATAAAATCCCAAGAACTGTGCTTATTATTTTTTTCATAGTTCTCCCATATGGTTTGTTAATTAATTAAGATCTAAAATGAATTTTTGGCTTATGTAAATAGCAAGAAAATTGAAATTGGGTCTAATTTAATGTACAACTTTGAATTGTAAACAATATTTCTTGATTTAATTTAACAAAGGTCTACTACTTTAAAAAATGAGCTCATCAAATAGAACTAATATCCCAAATTCACTAAACGAGCATTGGATGCCGTTTACAGACAATAAATCTTTTAAAAAAAATCCAAGATTAATTACAGACGCTAAAGGTGTTTATTTAACTAATCACCAAGGTAAAAAAATGATCGACGCAAGTTCAGGATTATTTTGCAATCCTTTAGGTCACGGTAGAAAAGAGATTACCGAGGCAGTATCTAAACAATTAGATAAATTAGATTATTGCCAACCATTCAACCAAGGTTATGGAGGTTCTTTTGAATTAGCAACAAGAATAGCAAAAAAAACTCCAGAGGGAATTAATAGAATATTTTATACGATTTGCGGATCCACAGCTGTCGAGACAGCAATAAAGATTTCAATTGCTTATCATAGAGCCAGAGGAGACTCTAAAAGATTTAGATTTGTAGGACGTGAAAGAGGTTATCATGGAATGAACATTGGAGCGACAACTGTTGGCGGAATGATCAATAATGTAAAAACTTTTGCAAGCGTTTTAATGCCAGGTGTACAACACATGAGGCATACTCATATGCCAGATCATAAATTTGTTAAAGGACAACCCGATACAGGTGTTGAGATGGCAGAAGATTTAGAGAGAATTGCAATGAATTTTGGTGGTGAGAATATTGCTGCTTGTATAGTGGAACCAATAGCGGGTTCAACTGGAACATTAGTTCCACCGAAAGGATATTTAAAACGTATAAGAGAAATATGTGATAAGTATAAAATACTTTTAATTTTCGACGAGGTAATTACAGGATGGGGAAGAACTGGTTCTGCTTTTGCTTCACAAGAATTTGGAGTTACTCCAGATATAATTACTATGGCGAAAGCTACAACTAATGGAGTAGTGCCAATGGGAATAGTAGCTGTTAAAGAAGAAATTTATGATACAGTCTTAGATGGCTCGTCAGCACCAGAAGGCACACCTGAATTATTTCATGGATACACTTATTCAGGAATTCCAGTTGCAGTGGCTGCAGGATTAGCTGTTCAAGATATCTTCGATAAAGAAGATATTTTTAAAAGAGCTAAAGACATGTCACCATATTTTCAAGAAGGTTTACATTCATTAAAAGACTTAAAAGAAGTAGTAAGTATAAGAGGTTATGGCATGATGGGCGGCGTTGAAATGAGAATGAAAGATAAACCTGGTAAAGCTGGCTTTCAAACTTTTAAACATTGTTACGATGCCGGTGTAAATTTTAAAAATACAGGTGACTCATTAATTATAGCGCCTCAATTCATATGTGAGAAAAAACATATTGATGAAATTATTGAAAAATTAAGAACTGGTATCACAAATTATTCTAAGTCATAGTTATGATCATTGGAGTTCCTAAGGAGATAAAGCTTCAAGAGCACAGGATTGGCCTCACACCTGATAGTGTTAATGTTTTACATAAAAAAGGACATAAAATATTAGTTGAGACAAGAGGGGGGCTAGAGGCTGGTTTCACAGACCAAGACTATATAAACTCTGGAGCATTAATATATGATAATGCTAAAAATATTTTTAGAGATGCAGAAATAATAGTTAAAGTTAAGGAACCTCAAATGAGTGAGGTAAAAATGATTAGGGAAGGCCAAATTATCTACACCTATCTTCATTTAGCCGCTACAAGAGAACTTACTGAGGGGTTAATTAAATCCAAGTCAATTTGTATAGCATATGAGACCGTAACCGATGATAAAGGTAGACTTCCACTGTTGGCACCTATGAGCGCTGTAGCTGGTAGAATGTCAGTTCAAGCTGGTGCACATTCTTTAGAAAAAAATCAAAAGGGCAGAGGTTTACTGTTAGGTGGAGCTCCAGGAGTAGAACCAGCTAATGTAGTAATTTTAGGCGGCGGAGTAGTTGGAGAAAATGCTGCAATAATTGCTACTGGTATGAGAGGAAAAGTTTTTGTCGTAGATAAATCAAAAGAAAGATTAAGAGAATTGCATGAAATGTTTGGAGATAAAATTATACCTACTGAAAGCGATAAAACTGATTTAAAAAAACTTGTATCAGAGTGTGATTTACTAATTGGAGGTGTTTTAATACCAGGGGCCGAAGCTCCTAAATTAGTTACTAAAGATATGATTAAATCAATGAAAAGAGGTTCAGTTATAGTTGATGTAGCCATAGATCAGGGCGGATGTGTAGAAACTAGTAAACCAACCACACACGCCAATCCAACATACGTCGTTGATAATGTAGTGCATTATTGCGTAGCTAATATGCCAGGTGGAGTACCCAGAACTTCGACAATGGCTTTAAATAAAGCAACTCTACCGCTTTTAATTAAAATAGCAGATCAAGGTTACAAAAAAACACTTATGGAAGATAAAAATTTCTTAGCAGGATTAAATGTATATAAAGGACATATCACTTATAAAGGTGTTTCTGACGCATTTGATCTTAAATATACACCGGCTTTAGATCTTTTAAAAAATTAAGATGAATACTTTGCCAAGAGAAGCAAAAGTAGTCGTCATTGGTGGAGGAATAGCAGGATGCTCAACTGCTTACCATCTAGCAAAAAATGGTTGGGACACGGTTTTAATAGAAAGAGATATATTAACTTCGGGTACTACTTGGCATGCAGCAGGCATGATAACGCAATTAGGCACTACTCCACAAATTACTAAAATTAGAAAATACTCGGTAAAATTTTATAATGAATTAAAAAAAATTACAGGACAAGATACTAGTTTTAAACAAACTGGAACTATTAATATTGCTACCTCTAAATCGAGAATGCAGGAGTATTTTAGACAGAAATCAATGTCTAAAATTTTTGATTTAAATATTGATTTAATTGATAATAAAAAATTTAAAAAATTATATCCAATTGCTAAAAATAAAGATGTTATTGGCGGACTATATATACCAGAGGATGGCCAAGCCGATCCACAAATACTTACTCAAACTATTGCATACGCAGCTAAAAAAGCTGGGGTTAAAATATTTGAAAAGTGTAAGTTAGAAAAAATTCTTAAAAGAGCAAACCAAATAAGAGGTTTAAAAACTAATCTAGGGAAAATAGATTGTGAGTATATTGTTTTATGTGCAGGTATGTGGTCTCGACAGATCGGTGAAGCAGCAGGCGTAAGTATACCACTTTATCCAAATGAACATTTTTATATGATTACTGAAGATTACAAGAACCTTCCTGACGTTTTACCAACATTTAGAGATCCAGATACTTATTTATATATGAGGGAATATCATAAGAAAATAATGATAGGTATTTTTGAGCCTAATGCTAAAAATGCATTTAAAAAAACTGGAAAAGTCCCTAATAATTTTTCTTTCGGCGAGTTTAAAGTGAATAAAGATTATTCAAATATGCTTCATAAATTAGCCTCAAAGAGAATTGTTGATATTGAGAAACTTAAAATTGAAAAATACTTTTCTGGGCCAGAGTCATTTACGCCAGATAGTAATTTTTTATTAGGTGAAACAGCAGAAATTAAAAACTTTTATGTTTGTTGCGGATTCAATAGCATTGGAATTGGTTCTGCTGGAGGCGCAGGTAAAACAATTTCAGATTTAATGCTTGCAGGTCATACAAAACAAGATCTTTTAAGTTTAGATATAAAAAGGTTTGAACCTTTTAATTCCTCACTTAAATTTATCCAAAAAAGGACGACAGAAACACTTGGTAATTTATTTAAAATGCATTGGCCTCACAAACAATTAGAAACCTCACGTAATATAAAATTACTTCCATATCATAAAAAATTGAAAAAACTGGGTGCTTGTTTTGGTCAGATGGCTGGATATGAAAGACCAATGTGGTTCTCTAAGAAAAAAAATCCAAAATATAAATATAGCTACGGATATCAAAATTGGTATAACTCTTCTAAGAGAGAATGTTTTAGCACCAGGGAAAATGTAAGTTTTTTTGATTTAACGCCATTTGTAAAATTTGATGTTAGTGGAAAAAATTCTCATGATCAATTACAAAGACTCTGTTCAAACAATATAAAAAACTCTTTAGGTAAAACAACTTATACTCAAATGCTTAATCCATCAGGAGGTATTGAGGCAGATGTAACAGTTTCATGTTTGGAAGAAAATTATTTTAGAATTATATGCCCTGCTTTAGCAGGAAGTCATAATAAATCACATATTCTCAAAAATATAAATAAAGAAATAAAATTTAAAGAAGTGACCGATAAATTTTCTTGTATTGGAATATTTGGACCAAATAGTAGAAAATTTTTAACTAAGCTATTTGGGGATTTTTTTTCTAAAGAAACTTTCCCTTTTGCCAGAGGAAAATTTATAAAAGTTTTAAATAATAAAATATGGTTTCAAAGATTATCTTTTGTAGGAGAGCTTGGTTGGGAGATTTATATACCAAAAAAATTATCAAATAAAATTTTTGATAAAATATATAAACTTGGTAAAAAATATAAATTAGGATATTCAGGAATGCATACACTTGATATTTTAAGATTAGAAAAAAAATTTTTACATTGGGGCCATGACATTACCTCAGAAAATAATCCAATAGAGGCAGGTCTATCTTTTGCGGTAAATCTAGAAAATAAAAATGAATTTATAGGTAGAAGAGCTATTGAAAACATATTGAAAAAACCAATTGAGAAAAAGTTGCAACTCTTTTCACTTAAAAATCATTTTTCACCTGGAAAACCTCTTTTACTGCATGATGAACCAATTTTTTTTAAGAATAGAATAGTTGGCAGCACTACAAGCTCTAATCATTCTTTTTACTATAAAAAAAATATTTTTTTGGCCTACGTAAAAAATCAACTAGAAAATGAAGATTTACGTTTAGAAGTAGAAGGCAAAAAATATCCAATTACCTTAGAAAAGGATCCCATACATGATCCTAAATCAACTTTTATGAGAAATTAAATTCATTTTGGGTCGAATCGATGCCATGAGACCAATTTGATCAAAGAAGACATTTAATATTGTTATCATTATGATTTAATAATCTCATGAGTTCACATTACAAATTTAGTAGTCATTCTCAGGAGCTTAAGCAACAAAGTAAAGTCAAACTTACTGACTTACTAAATAGAATGAATGAAGAAAAAAAAATTGAAAGAAATAGAAATTTAGCTTTAAGTGTAGCAGCCTTTTCCGCAGTAACTGTTTTTGGTATTATTTTAACTCTATAAATTCCAAAAAAATAAAAAAACTAAGGTTTTTAATCATTTTCAAATCAATATAAATATCTTTTAAGTTTCCTAAAATAAATTATTTAAGTATTTATAAATTAATGGTTATTGCTTTTTATATAAATGAAATGAATTTTAGAGGCGTTGCGAACTCTACATATTTTTATGCATATTATAATGAGAAGATATTAAAAAATAAATCTGTTATTTTCTATAATAGAAAAAATCTTAATAATTTAAAACCAGTTCTGAATAAATTTAAAAAAAAATTCAAAGTCGTTGGGATAGTAGAATTTTCAGAAATTAATCTTTTTAAAAAAAAATTTAAAATTGAATACATTTATACTCAAAAGGGGGGTGAAAGAGATAGTTGGGTTTCACAAGATATAAAAACTTTAGTTCACTCTATTTATCCTCAGAAATTAAAGGAGGTACATGGTCATAATTATGCTTTTATATCTCAGTGGATTAGTAAAAAATTTTCGAATGAAAAAATTCCGTTTGTTCCATATATTGTAGAAACTAAAAAAAATAATAATAATTTAAAGAAAAAACTAAATTTAAAAAAAAATTATATTGTATTTGGTTGTCATGGAGGAGATAGTAGTTTTGATCTAAAATTTGTTCAAAAAGCGATTCTTAATTTAGTAAAAAAAAAGAGAGATCTGATATTTTTATTTTTAAATATAAATAAATTTTGCGATCATCCGAGAATAAAATTTCTAAAAGGCACCAGTGATGAGAATTATAAAAAATCTTTTTTAAATACTTGTGACGCAATGATTTACGGAAGAAGTCAAGGTGAGTCTTTTGGATTGTCATGTGCTGAATTTGCTATTAATAATAAGATTATTATTTCTTATAAATTTAATAGACATAGATCGCATGAATATCATTTATCTAAAAATCAATTTAAAGAGTACGGTTCATACTCTGAAATTTATAATTTAATATCAAATTTTAAGCCAAATAAAAAAAAATTTATTCAAAATAAATATAAATCATTTACCGCAAGTAAAAGTATGAAAATATTTGAAAATGTTTTTTTAAAGAATAACAACGATATAAACTTTACTGTAAAAGAGTATTTTCTAAATTTTATGGCATATATAAATATGAATTATCTTTATTTAAGACACAAAATTTATAATCATTACTTCAATTATTTTGAGTCTAAAGTTCTAAATATTAAAGATTGAATAATTAATAAAATGAATATAGATATTTAAACATCGAGGCGAGGTAGCTCAGTTGGTTAGAGCACAGGACTCATAAGCCTGGGGTCGGCGGTTCGAATCCGCCCCTCGCTACCAGAAAAATGAAAAATAAATATAAATATTTTTTTAAAAGACTGCTTTATTATCTTTATGGCGAAAAATTCTTTAAAAGACTAAATTACGATTGGAGTAAACAACCATCTAGAACTGAGATAATTCAAAATATTATTAATTTGAAAAAGTACAGTAAATATTTGGAGGTAGGTTGTGATAAAAATGAGAATTTTTCAAAAATTATGATTGAATATAAAGTTGGAGTTGATCCTCTTAAAGGAGGCACAGTCAGAAAAACTAGTGATGAATTTTTTAAAAGTAATAATGAAAAATTTGATTTAATATTTCTAGACGGACTACATACATATGAGCAAACTTTAAAAGATATAGACAATGCAATCCAAATTATTGAAGATGAGGGGATAATTTTAGTTCATGATTGTTTGCCAAAAAAAATATGGAATCAAATAGTTCCAAGAATTTATGGGCATTGGAATGGGGATGTTTGGAAAGCAATAGTACATTCAAGAACTTATGATTATGTGGATACGTATACATGCACTGCTGATCATGGAATAGGTGTTATTTTTAAAAGAAAAAATAAAGATTTATTACGTCTAGATAATTTAGATTTTAAAAATTATAAATTTGCAGATTATTATACTTTTCATGAAAAATACATGAATCCTATCTCGTATAATAAATTATTTGAAATTTTATAATATGAATAATTTAAAAATGTTTTGTATCACGATGAAAAATGATCATTATGATATTATAAAAAGTTTAGGCTATATCCCTGTTGGTTTAGGTGAAAATATTAAATCTAAAGAATTTTTTAGCGACAAAACAAAAATAAATATTTCAAATAAAAATCCTTTTTACGGAGAGTATACATTTCATTATTGGATCTGGAAAAATTATTTGGAAAAAATTGATACAGAGTGGGTTGGTTTCTGTCAATATCGAAAGTTTTTTGTAAAACGAGAATTAATTGAATTAGATTTAGATTTAAAAAATTTAAAAGATAATCTAATCAAAAATGTTGACATAGATAATCAGCAATATGACTGTATACTAGGCAATCAATTCTCAGTTCAAAATTTTAAAATATCAAAAATAATAAAAAATCATTTTTTAGAGTTTCTATTAAAACCTGATTTACTTTTTTTTAAAAAAAAAAGAAACTTAAAATTCCACTTTGATTTATTCCATGGAAAAGGGAATTTCGATCTAGCATTAAATTGCTTAGATGAGGATAATAGAGAAGATTTTAAATTATTTATGGAAACAAGAATATCTTTTAACCCACATAATATGTTTATATGTAGAACCAAAATATTAAATGAATATTATAAAATTTTGTTTCCTTGGTTAGAAAAATGTGAATATATATTTGGCTTTGATAAATTGAAGGGATATGGTTTGCAGAGAATATACGGTTTTCTCGCTGAAAGGTTCTTATCTTATTGGTTTAGTAAGAATTTCAGAGTGAAAGAACTACCTATAATTGTCAAAGATTTATCAGATTATAAAGATTTATAATTTTTACAAAAATCTTCAAAAGTTAAAAGATTTTTATCTTTATTAGAAATCTCACATTTTTTGCTAGGCCAATTTATTTTAAGTCTTTTATCCATAAGATTTATACCGCTTTCAAATTGCGGCTTATAAAAATTATTTAATTTATAGTAGACAACATTTAATTTATCATAACTAAAATAAGCATGGGCAAAACCTTCGGGTATGTATAAACTCAGGCAATTTTTTTCAGAAAGAACAATTTTAAATACTTTACCAAAAGTTTTTGACTTCTTTCGTAAGTCTATTACACAATCTAAAATTTTTCCCTTTAAAACACTCACATATTTAGCTTGTTGGTGTTTATATTGAAAATGAAATCCTCTCAAAGAATTCTTTTTTGAAATTGTACAATATTCAAAAACAAAATTTGTTTTTTTAAGCAATTTTTTATTATAGGTTTCCCTTAAACTTCCACGTTTATCCATATTATTTTTTTGTTTAACGATAAGTAGGTTTTTAAAATTTGTTTTAATAATTTTCATTTTTAAACGTAGTTTTTAATTTTTTGTAAATTCATATCCATTCTCAACGGCAATTCTCCTTTGGAATTAATTGCTTTTACGTTTTTGTTATGTTTTTTTGCAAATTTAAATATAGTTTGAGTTTTTCCGCCGACATTGATTATCCCTTTTTTCTTAATTAATTTTAAAAAAATTTTAGCAAATTGATCGTGAAATATAAAATTTGATTTTACATTTTTAAATGCGGATCTATGAACAAATGGCCTCTCAGTCATACATGCTCGGATGATAAGAGAATTTTTATACATTTGAACGGCAGATTCAGCACCTAATTTTGACCATCCATAATTATTCCAAGGTAAAATTGGGTCAGCTTCTCTATATTTCCCCTTTTTACCTGGATAAACGTAACTTGTAGAAAAAAAAATTATCTTTTTTTTATATAGATTGCATATTTTAACTAAATTTGCAGTTCCAATGATGTTTAAGTCGATACTTTTATTTATCTGTTTGTCATGAATAGACATTGGCCTGGATAGCCCAGCTAAATGTAACACATAATTTGGTTTAAATTTCTTAAAATTATTTTTGATAGACTGAATTGATAGTATATTTAGTTGTTTTTTGTTTCTAAAAATAAACTTATAATTACATTGAATTTTTTTCAATTCACTTGCAAATCTTCCATTTCCTCCAGAAACTAGTATTTTTAACATTTTTTAACTTATAAGTTTTTTTTAGATATTGTGAATAAATACAATTACCATAAAAGTTAATAGCTTCTTGAACTTCTTTTTTATTTATCCATTTATAATTTAAGGCAATTTCCTCAAGACAAGCAATTTTTAATCCTTGTCGGTTTTCCATTGCAGAGACAAATGATGAGGCATCATAAAAATCATCTATAGATCCAGTATCCAGCCAAGCGCCACCCCTACCTAAAAATTCTGCAGATAGTTTTTTCTTTTTAAGATATTTATCAAGCAGATCAATTATTTCTAACTCTTTTCGTTTAGAAGGCTTAAGTAACTTGCTGTATTTAATTACTTTATTGTCAAAAAAATAAAGACCAGTTACTGCTAAATTAGATTTAGAATTTTTAGGTTTCTCTTTAAGAGAACGCACTTTTTTTCCGCTAGTAATATTAGCAACTCCATAAAGCTCAGGTTTTTTAACTGGATGTAATAAAATTTTACAGCCTGATTTAATTTTAACACATTCTTTAAGTTTTTTGGTTAAACTTTGTCCGTAAAAAAAATTATCTCCTAAAATTAAAGCTACGTTGTCTTTTCCAATAAACTTTTCACCAAGTATAAAAGCGTCCGGTAAACCTCTTGGATAAATTTGTTCTAAGTAACTAATTTTAATTCCAAAACGTTTTCCATCCGATAATATTTTTTTAAACTGACTTAGTTGACCTTTGTTAACAATTATTAAGATTTCTTTAATTCCTGCTAACATTAATATTGAAAGGGGATAATAGATTAATGGTTTATCGTAAATTGGAAGTAATTGTTTATTTACTGCTTTCGTAAGAGGACTCATTCGAGTACCAAGACCACCAGCTAGAATGATTGCTTTTTTTATCATATTTTTAGACCTAACCTTTTATAAAATTTATCTTTTGAAAATATTTTAAAAAAATCATAATTTTTAAAATACCAATCAAAAGTATCACTTAAACCATTGATAAAATTTTTTTTAGGTCTCCAGCTTAATGATTTTCTAATTTTTTTACTATTTAAGGCGTATTTTAAATCGTGTCCCGGTCTATCTTTCACAAATTTGACTTTCACATTTTTTCCAATATTTATTTTTTTTTTCTTTACAACTTTTAACAAAAATTTGGTTAAATTAAGATTGTTTATATTTATTTCCGTTCCAATATTGTAGCTCTCACCTTTTTGGCCATTTCTGTAAATTTTAAGTAAAGCTTTACAATGATCATCCACATGAATCCATTCTCTAGAATTCAAACCTTTTCCATAAATTGGTAAAGGTTTATTGTTAAGAATATTAAATATTAAAGTTGGAATTAATTTTTCTGGAAATTGACCTGGTCCATAATTATTACAACAATTCGAAATTACAGCGTCTAAATTATAGGTTCTAACGTATGATTTAATTAAATGATCTGCACCTGCCTTGCTCGCTGAATAAGGAGAACTTGGTTTATACGAGCTTGTTTCGACGGATCTCTCATTTTTTTTTAAATCACCATAAACTTCATCAGTAGATATGTGCACTAATCTCAATTTTTTTTTGTATTTTTTTTTATAAAGTCTTATTTGCTCTAAAATATTAAACGTTCCAACAATATTTGTTTTTATAAAATCTTTTGGTGAATCGATAGATCTATCTACATGAGTTTCTGCAGCTAAATTAAAAACAGCATCAGGTTTATATTTAGTTAATATTGAAAAAAATTTTTTATTAATAATATCAAAATTATAGAATCTATAATTTTTAGATTTTATATTTTTTAATAAGTAAGATCCTTTAGAGTACTTATTTTTATCAATATTGATAATAAAATACTTTTTTTTAAGAAGATAATTTACAAGGTTGCTCCCAATAAAACCATTTCCTCCAGTTACAATAATTTTTTTCATTAAAATTTGGATTTGAGAGACATTTTAAAATATATAATGTAATAAGGTACTTATTTAATTAAATCAATAAGTTTTAATAAAGATGAGTTTTGATAAAATTACAGTAGTAATTAATACATTTCACAGTGAAGATAAAATAAATGAGTGTATAGACTCAATCCCATCTCAATTAGCAGTGGTAGTGATCGAAAATTCAAATAACAATAGTTTTAAAAATAAATTAGAAAATAAATATTCTAACGTAAGATGTTACCTCGCAGGTGATAATCTTGGGTATGGAAAAGGAAATAATTTAGGATTATCAAAAGTAAAAACTAAATTTGCACTAATTTTAAATCCAGATGCAAAATTAGAAAAAGATGCTATTAAACAATTTTTTAATTCAGCAGACGAAGCTAAAGATTTTTCAATAATTGGCCCAGCTATACAAGATGAATTTAATGACACCAATAATTTTACAGATAAAGATTTATACCAGGTTGACTATTTGAAAGGTTTTGCAATGTTTTTAAATTTAGAAGAATTTAGAGATATAGGTTATTTTGATGAAAATTTTTTCATCTATTTGGAAGAAACTGATTTATGTAAAAGAATAAAAAACCAAAACAAAAAAATTTACCTTGATAAAAGAATTAAGATTACCCACTTAGGCGGAAGCTCACATAATAAAGATATAGATTATGAAATGGAACTTTCCAGAAATTGGCATTGGATGTGGTCTAAATTTTATTTTAATAAGAAACATTACGGATTTTTATATTCTTTGATGAGTGTTAGCGGAAATTTATTTTCTTCGTTATTTAAGATTATTTTTTTTACTTTAATGTTCAATAAAAAAAAAAGAAGAATATACTCTCAAAGGTTTTCTGGGTTGCTTAATTCAATAGTTGGAAAAAAATCTTGGTATAGACCAAAAATAATAATTAATTGATAAAACTATATATTTATATATAAAACTTTTATGTCTTCAAAAAGTAAGAAAGTTTTAGTCACAGGTGTCGCGGGTTTTCTAGGTTCTCATTTAAGCGAGCAACTAGTTAAATTGGGTCATAAAGTTGTTGGTATTGATAATATGATTGGCGGTTATGATGATAATGTTCCAGAGAATATTGAATTTCATAATGTTGATTGTTGTGACCTTAATAAAATAAAATCTTTGATGAAAGATGTGAATGTTGTTTACCACTGTGCTGCAACTGCACATGAGGGATTATCTGTTTTTTCACCTTATGAAATTACAAAAAATAATTATTTAGCTTCAGTCTCTATTTTTTCTGCAGCTGTAAACGAAAAAGTTGATAGGATAATTTTTTGTTCATCGATGGCTAGATATGGAGACCAGCAGACTCCATTTACGGAGGCTATGAAACCAAAACCGGTTGATCCGTATGCTATTTCAAAGGTTGCAGCTGAGGAAGTTTTAAAAAACTTATGTGAATTGAATGGAATAGAATGGGTGATTGCGATACCTCATAATATAATTGGGCCAAGACAAAAATATGATGACCCTTTTCGAAATGTTGTATCAATCATGATTAATCGAATGCTACAAGGTAAAGCTCCAATTATTTATGGAGATGGAAATCAAACAAGATGTTTTTCTTATATAGATGACTGTTTAAGTTGCTTGATCCCTATGTTAGACCAAAAAAATTTGAATAGAGAAACAGTTAATATCGGACCGGATGAAGAATTTGTTACGATAAATAAAATTGCAGAACTTTGCTCAAATATAACTGGTGTTAACTTAAATCCGATTTACAAAAAAGATAGACCTCAGGAAGTAAAACACGCAACTTGCTCAGCAGATAAAGCTCGAGAATTATTAAATTATAAAACAAAAGTCACTTTGAGCGAGGGAATAAAAAAAACATTTGAATATATTAAAACAAGAGGAACACGCCCTTTTGATTATAATATTAATATTGAAATTGATAATGAATTGACCCCATCAACTTGGAAAAATAAAGAAATTTAATGTCCTGGAAAATCTACTAAGCTTTGCGTATTGTATCCTTTTTTCTCCAATAGTTTATTTCCAGGTAAATCAAAAAGATTTATAACAAAAATAAAGCCAGCTACCTTTCCTCCTGAAATTTCAACAAGTTTTGCAGCTGCCTCAGCGGTTCCTCCGGTAGCAATTAGGTCATCAATAATCAAAATTTTTTCACCCTTCTGTATAGAATCTTTATGAACTTCTACTGTAGCTTTTCCATATTCAAGCTCGAAATCTACTGAGAAAGTGTCTGCAGGAAGTTTATTTTTTTTTCTTAAAAGAATAAACGGTTTTTTTAATTGATGAGACAATGGAGCTGCAAAAACAAAACCTCTAGATTCAATAGCGGCAACTTTATCAAATGAAATTTTTTTCGATAATTCTATAATCTTATCATTAGTATATTTAAAAGCTTCAGCATTTTTAATCAAAGTTGTAATATCTCTAAATAAAATTCCCTTTTTAGGATAATCCGGAATAGATCTGATATACTTTTTTAAATCCATAATTATGCTTCAAGTTCTAACAAAAAAGCATTAATAATTAAATAATGAAAAAAAGAAAGCTTGGGATAATTGGTGGCAGTGGTCTTTATAAAATGGAGGGACTTGAAAAGACAAAGTGGAGAAAAATAAACACCCCTTGGGGCAAACCCTCAGATGATATTTTAATAGCAAAGCAAGGTAAGGAAGAAATCTGTTTCATTCCAAGACATTCTCGAGGCCACAAAATAAATCCAACTAATATAAATTTTAGAGCAAATATTGATGCGATGAAACAACTAGGGATTACAGATATAGTTTCAGTATCAGCTGTAGGATCATTAAAAGAGAATTTAGAGCCAGGAAAATTTGTTATTGTAGATCAATTTATTGATAGAACTTTTTCTAGAGTTAAAACATTTTTTAATGAAGAAATAGTTGCCCACGTCTCAATGGCAAAGCCAACAAGTGTTGGACTTTCAGAATGTTGTGAAGCTGCATTAAAAAAGTTGAATATTTCTCATCAAGTTGGAGGCACTTATGTTGTTATGGAGGGACCTCAATTTTCTACATTAGCAGAATCAAACTTATATAGGACATGGGGTGCAGACGTAATTGGTATGACTAATATGCCTGAAGCTAAATTAGCACGAGAGGCAGAAATTAGGTATTCTACTGTTGCTATGGTGACTGACTACGATTGTTGGCACCCAGATCATGACGAGGTTGATGTAAGTATGGTAATCCAAACTTTGATGAAAAATGCAGCTAACGCTCAAAATATGATTAAAGAAATTATAAAGACTTTTAAAGATTATTCTGTTGAAAAAGATCCTGCTAATAATTGTTTAGATGTTGCAATCATTACAGACCCAAAATTAAGAACAAAAAAAACAATAAAAAAATTAAAGAATATTGCTGGAAGAGTTTTAAATAAAAAAAAATAATTTAATGCCAACATATACTGTAAAATGTTCGAATTTTAATCTCTCTCATAAACAAAAAAATTTATTGGCCAATGATATTTCAAATACTCATAGTAAATTCACAGGTGCAAACACTTTCTTTGCTCAAGTAATATTTCAAAAAAATGAAAAAAAATCTCATTACATGGGAGGTAAATTAGTTAAGACTAAAGAGGTTTTTTTAAATGGACAAATAAGATCTGGACGTACTGAAAAAGTCAAAAAACAATTAATTTTAGGGCTAAGAAAAATTTTAATTAAAAATACTAACTTAAGAAAAGAAAATGTTTGGGTATATTTGGAAGATTTGTTGCCAGATCAAATGATTGAGTATGGAGAAGTTTTACCTAAATCAGGGCAGGAAAAAAAATGGTTTAATTCTTTACCACAAAGCTTGAGAAAAAGATTGAGAAAAATGGAAAAAAGAAAATGAAAATAAAAGGAAAGTATTACAAAACAATTTGGTTTGTAGATAATTCAGTGAAAATTATTGATCAAACAAAACTACCTCATAAGTTTGTAATTAAAGACTTAAAAAATGTAAAAGATGCAATCAATGCCATTAAAACAATGGAAGTAAGAGGAGCTCCATTAATTGGAGCAACAGCTGCTTACGGTTTAGTTTTATCAATAATAGAAAAAAATGATTTGTCCTTTTTAAAAAAGTCTAGTGAAAAATTAATTGCCTCTAGACCTACTGCAATTAATCTTAAGTGGGCAGTTGATAGAATGATGAAAAAATTAAATGGCATTAATGAGAAAGATATTTTGAAAATAGCATTAGATGAGGCAAAGGCAATCACAGAAGAGGATGAAAAATTTTGTAAAAATATCGGCTTGAATGGTCTTAAAATTATCGAAGATATTTCTAATAAAAAAAAAGACACAGTAAATATATTAACACACTGTAATGCAGGATGGTTAGCAACAATAGATTGGGGGACTGCTACCTCTCCAATTTATCACGCACATCAAAAAGGAATTAAAGTTCATGTCTGGGTTGATGAAACTAGACCCAGAAATCAAGGGGCTAACTTAACATCTTATGAATTAAATGAGGAGGGAATTTCAAATACTGTAATCACTGATAATGCAGGTGGAATTTTAATGCAAAGAGGACAAGTAGATATGTGCATAGTTGGAACAGACCGAACTTTATCAAACGGTGACGTTTGTAATAAAATTGGAACATATCTAAAAGCTTTATCTGCAAAAGATAATAATGTTCCTTTTTATGTTGCTTTACCTAGCTCAACTATAGACTGGAGTATTAAAGACCATAAACAAATCCCCATAGAAGAAAGAAATTCAGAGGAACTATCTCATGTTGAGGGAATTGATGAAAATAATGAAATTAAAAAAGTAAGAATTTACCCACAAAAAAGTAAGTCTTTAAATCTAGCGTTTGATGTTACGCCTGCTAAACTAGTAACAGGATTAATAACAGAAAAAGGCATTTGTGAAGCTTCAGAAAAAGGTTTGAAAGGTTTATTTAAGTGAGCAAATTAAAAGCTGAAGTAATTAAATATTCAAAAAAATTAAATATAACAAATCTATCTGCTTTAAGATCGGGAAATATATCTGCAAGAGCAAAAGAAAAGGGAGTCGATGGTTTTTATATAACTCCATCGGGAAGAAAGTATTCGTCTTTAAAACCAAAAGATATTATTTTCGTATCTCTTAAAGGCGTGTATGATAAAAAAAAAGGAAAACCTTCATCAGAATGGAGATTTCATCAAGATATTTATGTGAATAAAAAAGACGCTAAAGCAATAGTTCATGCTCACTCGACTTGTGCCACGGCTGTCTCAACTCATCAAAAAAGTATACCAGCTTTTCACTATATGGTTGCAGTAGCTGGAGGAGAGGACATTAAGTGTAGTAAATACGCAACTTTTGGAACTAAAAATCTTTCAAGAAATATTATTAAAGCTCTGAAAAATAGAACAGCATGTTTGATTGGCAATCACGGCCAGGTTGCTTTCGGAGAAAATTTAGAAAAGGCTTTTGAGCTTGCCCAAGAAATCGAAAATATTTGCCATCAATATATAAATGCCATAAGAATTGGAATACCTAAGATTCTTTCTAAAAAAGAAATGAAAATTGTCTTAGGTAAATTTAAAAATTATAAAAAAGGATAGTTTTTAATGATTAAAGTTGGTGAGCACATTACCATTGATTTTCTTGGTGTTAATAAAGATTATTCACCCGAATTTTACGAAAAAGTTATTTATAAAATTGCAAAAGCCGCAAAAGTAGAAATATTAAATGTTGCTTCTCATAAGTTTGAACCCCAAGGTTTCACTTTAGTTGCTTTATTGTCAGAGAGTCATTTTAGCTTTCACACATTTCCTGAAAGAGGTGTTATCAGTTTTGACTTCTTTACATGCGGCAAAGTAAATCCAAAAGTTGCTCTAAAAATTTTAAGAAAAGAAATAGACCATAAAAGAGTTGTAACCAATGCTTTCGATCGAAGTAGCGTGGGTCTTTATGATGATATTTATAGTACGCCAGGACAAAAGAAATTTTATGTTGTTAAAGATGTACTAGAAAAATTCACCTCTAAAGTAGGCCAATTTGTTGAAATAATGGATTTAGAAGAGTTTGGACATGCCTTATTTATTGATCATGAAATTCAAGTTGCTGAAAAAGATGAAAAAATTTATAGCTCAAATTTTTTTAAATCTAGTTATGATCTGAGTAAAAAAAATAACAATGTTGCAATTATAGGCGGAGGAGATGGAGGAGTAGCAAGAGCATGTTTAGAAAATAATTCTAACTATATTGATTGGTTTGAATTAGACCCTGAAATAGTAGATGTTTGCTATCGTCATTTACCAAAAGTTTGCTCTAAAGTTAAAAAAAGTAATAAAATTAAAACTTTCTGGGGAGATGCGTTTAAAAGCATAAAAGACATTGAAGACTCAAAATATGATAAAATTTTTGTTGATTTAAATGACGATCAATATTGCATTGATCTCGCAAGAAAAAATATGAAAGGCTTAAAAAGAATACTTAAAAAGGGTGGAGTAATAACTGCACAAGTTGGCAGTCACGACAAAAAACCTAAACAAGTTGAGAATTGGTGTAAGGTTTTAGATAAAAGCTTTGGAAACGTAAAGTTATCGGGGGCTTACATACCAAGTTTTGACTGTAAATGGAATTTCGCTTCATCTATAATGAAGTAATGTTTCGTGTCTCATGCATTCAATTAAGATCAAATAATAATATTTACCACAATCTGAGAATTACTACGAAACTAATTAAAAAAGCTGTAAAACAAAAAACTGATTTTATATTAACTCCTGAAGTTTCTTCGCACTTTTCATTAAAAAAGAGAGAGTTATTAAAAATCTGTACTTCAATGAGTCAAGATATTTATTTAAATGGAATTAAAAAACTTGCAAAGAAATATAAAAAATGGATTTTAATTGGCTCCTTAGTAATCAAAGTTACTAATAATAAATTAGTTAATAGATCTGTTTTAATAGACAGAAGAGGAAAAATTAGGTCTTATTACGATAAAATTCATATGTATGATGTTAAATTGAGCAAAAAAGAAAAATACTTTGAGTCTAAAACTTTTACTTCAGGTAAAAATATCAAAACATTTAATCTACCATGGGGTAAAATTGGATTTAGCATATGTTACGACTTAAGATTTCCAAATCTCTACAGAAAATTATCAAAAGCGGGCTCATTATTCTTATCGGTACCCTCTGCATTTACAGAAACCACAGGAAAGAAGCATTGGCATTCTTTGCTGCAAGCAAGAGCAATTGAAAATTTCTGTTATATCTTTGCTCCTGCTCAAGGAGGAAAGCATTATAATGGTAGAAAAACTTTCGGTCATTCATTGATAGTATCTCCAGATGGGATAATTATTAAAGAACTTAAAAAATCTGAAGACGTAATAACAGCAAAAATAAATCCTAAGTTACCAAATTATTTGAGAACCAGAATACCAAGTCTTAAAGGTGAATAATTAATCGTAAGATTTAACCTCTATTATATTTGACCCTAATGAATTATTTATTTCTAATTTAATTTTTGC
>CACODG010000002.1 GCA_902625945.1 uncultured Pelagibacteraceae bacterium
CTAAAGACAGAAAAAATTTTTTGATTACTAAAAAAAATCAACTAATTTTCAATCCTATCTTCGTAAAAAAAAAATCGAAGAAGAAGTTAGTATTATTGTTAATGCTTGATGGTCTAGGTAAAGATTTAACCACTCATATCGATAATTCAAACAAATTTTTTAAAAATGGAAATTTTTCTAATGTATGGTCAAATGCAGAATGGACTTTGCCATCATTTAGTAACTTAATTAGCGGCACAAGAACATCAACCCATGGCGTTTTTGAAGCAAATTCCAATTACTCAAACTATTTCAATATTCACTCTTTAGCTAATCCTGTGAAAATGAATAATAAAACTATATTTGAATATTTTAAAAATTTGGGATTTGTTACATCCTCTTTTAGTGCTTATGACAGAATAAATCCAAGTTATAATTTTAATAAGGGAGTAGATATATTTAAATATTCTAAAAATCATACAGCAGAGGAAATTATTGAGGACATCATTGGACAGATAGAAATGTTTAAAAACAACTCAAATTTTATTTATGCACATATTTTTGATACTCATAGCCCTGCTAAAAATTTTCATAGGATTTCTGAATTTGCTGGATATCCGTCTACAAATTACAATTTTGATAAAGAAAATAAAGATATAGATAAATCTTTAAAGAAAGCTATTAGAATTCATGATAAATTTGAGAGTGTACAAGATATATCATCTTTTAAGACTTCTGATAGAAAGTTAAGTATATTATATAACTATTTACACAATCTTAAATTAGATGATTTTACTATTCTCTTATTTGGAGATCATGGGACAAGGTTGAATGATACAAAAAAGTTTAACGTTCTATCTAAGAGACACAATAATATAGGTTTTTTTGTAAAAGATAAGAAAATTAAGAATTTTAAAAACAAAAATAATTTTATTGAATTAATCGATGTTCTGCCAAGTTTGCTTTTTAGATATTCAAAAAAAGAATTTTTAAAGAACCAAAATAGTTTTGATGGAGTTAACTCAATTTTTTCCAATAAGAAAAAAAATTATACAATAAGTGAGTCAGTATATCCGCCACATTATAAAGTAAATATTAGAAATAAATTTATAAATACATTGTTTAATTTTAGTTTTAGAAATAATCATCTAGGCAAAATTCAAGAAATGTTCTGGTATGATAAAAATGATAAAAAAATTGATATTGAAAAAATAGAAAAAAAATATAAAAAAACTTTTTTGAAATTTTTCAAAATTAAAAAAGACTTAATAAAAAAATCAGAGATATTTAAGAATTTTGATAAAAAATTATGAGAAAAATAAATATTTTTGTAACTCTTGGACCTAGCTCACTCAATAAAGATTTTCTCAATTATATTAATGGAAAAGTATCATTAGTAAGATTGAATATGTCCCATGTAGGGGAGAAAGATCTAAAAAGACAAATTCTGTTCATTAAAAAAAATTGTAAAATACCAATATGTATTGACACAGAAGGAGCCCAAATTAGAACAAAATTATCTAGAAAAAAAAGAATTAAGTATTTTAAAAAAAATATAATTTTTTTTAATAAATTAAGTAAAGATAAAAATTTTTATCCCCCAGATGTTTTTGATAAGTTAAAAATAAAGGATATTTTAGATATTGGCTTTGAAGGTTTAAAAATTAAAATTATTGGAAAGACAAAAAATCAAATTAAAGCTATTTGCATAAATCAAGGTTTTTTTGAAAATAATAAAGGAGTTCATGTAATTAATAGAAAGGTGAAACTCAACTATCTCACCAAAAAAGATTTACAATCTATTAAAATAGCAAAAAAACTAAAAATTAAAAATTATGCTTTATCTTTCACTAATTCTATTAGTGATATTAAAAATTTTTCAAAATTACTTCCAAGAGAAAAAAAAATTTTTAAAATTGAAACATTTGAAGCACTTAAGAATATAAATTTATTTTTCAAAATAGGAAATCAATTTTTAATCGATAGAGGTGATTTATCGAAAGACATAGGAATAGAAAATATACCCTTTGCTCAAAGGAAAATATTTAGTTTGTCCAAAAAAATTAAAAAAATAAAAATAGCAGTAGCAACAAATTTTTTAGAAAGTATGATTGAAAAGCCGTTTCCAACAAGAGCAGAAGTCAACGATATTTATAATTCAATTGAAATGGGAACTAGCTCTTTAGTATTGGCTGGAGAAACAGCAATAGGCAAATATCCAAAAGAATGCATAGATTATCTTTTAAAGATAATTAAAATTTACCACAAAGACCTTAAAAGAAATTTTAAATATTAAAAATGTTTAAAAAGCTTAATTATATTCTAGGAAAAGGTGACATGAAAAGATATATATTCTTCTTATCACTTAATATTTTATTTTTTTTACTTGAGTTTATTTCCCTTTCTTCTTTACCATTATTCGTTGCTACTCTTGTTAATCCTGATCTTGTGCTATCTAAAATTAAATTTGTAAAATTTTTAAATTTTGAAGAATTGATTAATGATCAGAATATAGTTTATTATTCTGCTATTTTGGTTGTTTCATCTTTTTATCTTAAAAACATTTTATTAGGATTTTTTCTTTATTTTGAAAATGAGTTTTATAGAAAGATTAGAACAAACTTATCAGAAAAGTTATTTGGGAACTTTATTAATATGCCATATGTAAATCACGTAAACAAAAATCAAGCTGATTATTCAAATTTGACATTATTTAATATTGAGCACTTCACCGCCTATATGGAAAATATAAATACCTTTTCAAGAGAAATAGTTACTTTAATAGTATTATTTTTAATAGTAACTCTTGCTGAGCCAAAAGCTGCTTTTGTTGTTATTGTGCTTTTCAGTTTAATTTTTGTACTTTATAAATATTTTGCCAGAAAAAAAATATCTAAATGGGCAAAAGTTTTAAATCAATTAAGAAGTTCGATACTTAAAACTTTAAACGAGTCATTTGGAGCTATTCAAGAGATTAAAATTTTTAACCAAGAAAATAATTTACAACGAAATTATTCTGAAAAAATCACTATTTACGAAAAGAACAGATCAAATATAATACTTGCTAGAAAATTTCCAAAAATTTTTCTTGAACTTTCTGCAATTTCATTAATAGTAATAATATCTATAATTTACTTTCTATTTTCAAACGACACTAAATCAATCTTAACCATTTTATCAGTTTACCTTGTTGTATCTGTTCGATTTATTCCTGCTTTTAATAGTTTATCAAATTCATATGGATATCTGAGAGTTTATAAGCCTGGGTTTGAGGCTATCTATAAACAAATACAAGAAATCATAAACTTTTCTATTGATAATAAAAAGATGAAACAAAGATTAAATCAAGATGATAAAAATCTCAAAAAAAATTATATAAAAATTGACAACTTATCTTTCTCATATAAAAATCAAAGCGATGATAAGTCTTTAAATAATATTTCTATAAATATAGACAAAGGTGATATCGTTGGAATTACAGGAGAGTCAGGTTCAGGAAAAAGTACACTTTTTTACTTATTGTTAGGCTTATTAATACCAGAAAAAGGAAACATATTTTTTCAAGGAAAAAGTATTTTCAATAATTTAGAAAACTGGAGAAAAAAAATTGGATATATTTCTCAAAACGTATTTTTGTTTGATGGCACTATTAAAGATAATATAAGTTTTAATTTATCCGAAAAAAATAAATTTAATGATAAAGAGTTAATAGATAAGGTCATCGAAATTTCACAGCTAAGAAAAACAATAGATCAAATGCCAAACAAGTTAGAGACTTTGGCGGGCAGTAACGGTATCAAGCTATCGGGAGGAGAAAAACAAAGAATAGCAGCAGCAAGAACACTGTACAGAAAGCCTGATATAATTTTTCTTGATGAATTTACTAGTTCATTAGATTTAGAGAATGAACAAAAAATAACAGAGGGGATTTTGAAATTTGCAAAAGGAAAAACAATATTTTTAATTACGCACAGACATCAACTTTTAGAATTTTGTAATATAAATATCATTCTTAAAAATGGAAAAATTTCAGAAATAAAAAATAATAAATTATTATAAATGAGAAAAATTAGTATTATTGTTCCAGTTTTCAATCACGAAAAATACATTGCAAGATGTATAAGGTCATTAATTAATCAAACTATGTCTAAAAGTGATTATGAAATAATTGTAATTAATGATGGGAGTACTGATAAAACTTCGAATGTTCTGAAAGAATTTGGAAAATATATAAGTTTGATAGAAAATAAAAAAAATGAAGGCTTGCCAGTAGCTTTGAACAAAGGAATTAAAAAAGCTTTATCAAAATATATAGTTAGAGTTGATGCTGATGACTATGTTAATGAGGATTTCTTAAAATTTCTGTACGCTTATATTGTTTCAAATCCTCACATGGATGCAGTTTCTTGTGATTATTATTTAGTTGATGAAGAAGAAAAAATTATTAAACGTGAAAATTCATCAGAGAGTCCTATAGGATGTGGTATTATTTTTAAGTCACAAGATATAATTAAGCTCGGACTTTATGATGAAAATTTTCTACTTCATGAAGATATTGACTTAAGAAAAAGATTTGAAAAAAATTATAATATTTTTCGTTTAGAGTTACCACTATATAGATACAGAAGACATGATAAAAATATTACAAATGATACTAAAAAAAATAAAAAATTTTTAAATTATTACAAAAAGAAATACAAAATAAAAAAATGAGAAAAATATTTAATAAAAAAAATTTTCCAGACCCATACATTATTGCTGAAATAGGTGTTAATCATGAATGCTCTATAAAACATGCTTTAAAATTAGTTGAGCTTGCAAAAAAAGGAGGCGCACATGCAATCAAATTACAAAGTTATAAAGCAGAAAATTTAGCTTCAAAATATGCTAAAGCATATTGGGATACAAAAAAAGAAAAATCAAAAAATCAATTTAAATTGTTTAAGAAATATGACCGTTTTAGCGATGAGGACTATTACAAAATTTTTAAAAGATGTAAAAAAATTGGGATAAATTTTTTATCTACACCTTTTGATAATTTTGCTGTCGACTATTTAAATAAATATGTTAATTTTTTTAAAATTGCTTCTGCAGACATTACAAACTTACCATTGATAAGTCATGTAGCCTCCAAAAAAAAACCAATTATTATTTCAACAGGTGCCTCAGACATAAGCGAAATTCATAAAGCGATTAAAACTATTAAACAAAAGAGTAATGCAGAAATTTGTATTATGCATTGTATACTCAACTATCCTACCGAAAATCATAATGCTAACTTATTGATGATACGACATTTAAAAAAAGAATTTCCTAAAACAACTATTGGTTATTCTGATCATACTCTTCCTGATAAAAATATGAATATTCTAACGTCTGCATATTTAATGGGGGCAAAAATAATAGAGAAACATTTTACCAGCAACAAAAAACTAAAAGGAAACGATCATTATCATTCAATGGATGTTAGTGATTTAAAAATCTTTAACAAAAAACTTCATTATATAAAAAAAATTTTGGGGACCTCAAAATCAAAAAATTTTATTAAAGATGAATTAGTTTCTAGAAAACACGCTAGGAGAAGTTTAGTTGCTTCAAGAAATTTAGAAAAAGGATATAAATTAAAAAAAAGTGATATAATTTGTAAAAGACCAGGAACAGGTATCAGCCCATATCATTTTAATAAGATAATCGGAAAAAAACTAAAAAAAAGAATTTTTGAGGACCAGTTATTTTCTTGGTCTCACATTAGCAAATGAGTAAAAAAGAATCTGCACTAGTATTTACAAGTTTAAGCAAAACTTGGTTTAAAAACAATAGAAATATATTAGTAGGAGAGTGGTGTTTAAAACAAATAAATGAAACTAAACATAAAAATTTCAAATATAAAGTTTCTGATAGAGAGGATAAAATTAATGTTACTAAAGACGCAAAAATTTGCGATTATTACTATGAAAAATTATTAATCGATGTCACCAAGAAATTTGAAAATTTATACAAATTTAATTGGAATAAAAGATCTTGGGAAGTATTTTTAGGTCCATGGACTCATAGATTTGTTGCGATTGCTTATGATAGATTTAAAGCAACAGAGCATGCGTTAAAAAAGTTTAAAATCAATAAAGTGATACTTAGCTCTGACCATAAATTTGGTCTTTTAACCCAAGATCATAATGAATTTAAATCTAAGTCTCAAACAGATGAGTGGAATTTATTACTTTTTTCAAAAATTTTTCTAAGATGTTTTCATAAGGATAAAATAAAAGTATTTAAAACTCCAATAAATTCTAAAGTCTATCAAAATGAAAATAGAAATTTGAAGAAAATTAATTTTTTTAAAATATTTATATGTAAAATCTTGAAGTTTATTTTTTCTTTTTTTGATAAATACACAAAAAATATATTCTATCGAACATATTTCAATAATAGAAAATTTATCTTTGATTTAAATATTTTGAAGAAAAATATTCCAATTATTTATGATTTCAACTATCAAATTCCAAATGTTGACTTTATTTCTAAAATCAGGTCTCAAAAAATTAAATCAAATTTTAAATTAAATCTTTTTGAAAAACTTTTGAGAGAATTATTTTTTGAACTTTTGCCCTTTTACTATTTGGAAAAAATAGATTTTTTAAAAAATTCTTCAAATAATCTTTTTTTACCATCAACAAAAAAAAGAAATATTTATACAGGTGTTGGTTTATGGCACGATGATATATTCAAATTTTGGTTATCAAAATCTTTATCCAATGGAAGTAAATTATTTAACTTCCAACATGGATGTAATTACGGTGTTACTAAATATTCATATGCTGAAAATTTAGAACTGAAACTTTGTGATTTTTTTTTCACATGGGGTTGGAAAAGCAAATCAAAAAAAGTTAAAAGATTTAATTCAACTCGACTTTCTAATATTAAGAAAAATTTAAATTCAAATTCTAAAAAATTATTAATTGTAACAGCAGCACCTCAAACTTATAGGATTGAAAATACAACAGGAAATTTAACAACAAAAAAATCATTTTTATATTATTCTATGATAAAAAAATTTATAAAAACTTTTTTAATCTCTCATAAAGATTTAATATCTTTAAGACCATTTCCATCAGAGAAAAAACTATTTTGTAATTTAAGCACAGAATTACGTAAAGAATTCAAAGAATTAAAAATAGAAAATACAAACAAAAGCCTCATAGACACCATCAAAAATTTTGGTGCAATTATTCATACTTACGACTCTACTAGTTTTTTAGAGACGATGTCTTTGAATAAACCATCCTTCTTAATATTTTCTGATGATATTTACAAAAATAACAATAGAAAATCCTCAAAGCACTATTATAATTTATTAAGAAAGGCTAAAATCCTTCATCCTTCACATTTGTCTCTGATTAAATTTCTTGAAAAAATTGAATTTAATTTTGACAAATGGTGGAATAAAAATCTAACACAAACTGTTAGAAAAACTTTTTGCCATCAATATTGTAATGTTGTAAATAACCCTTTAATGGAGTTTAAAAAAATATGAGTTATATAAAAAAAATTGCCAAATCCCCCTATAGAATCACTGAGGTCAATTTATCATCACCTGTACTTTTGAAAAAAATTTATAAAATTATTAACAAAATAATATGTAAAAAAATAAATTTTAACTCTTTAAAAGATCTTAAAAAATTAACTTTAAATGATATTGAAAAAATCAATAACGACATTAGAGGTCGATATCAATCAGAGGTATTTAATATCTTTAAAAAGGATATTATGAAAATAATAAATCAACAATATAGTGAAAAAAAACTTAATCTCAGAATTGGAGTTCAAGCAAAGTATATATGGAAGAAAAAAGCATCTAACTCTAAAAGAGTATTATCTTTTGATAAATCTGGCGTCTGGAGAGAATCCTTAAATTTACCAAACAGTTGTTTTCCGACACGACCTCATCAAGATCTTTCTAATAATGGTTTTAGAAGTTCTTCAATTATAATATTTTTTATTCAATTGAGTAAAAAAACTAAAAAATCTTCGATGCTAGAAGTTGCAAAATTTAATTCTAAACAATTTTTAGAGAAGACTTATAATTATAGCGGTTATGAAAATGAAATTGCAAAATCAGTTAACAATAAAAAAAAATGGATTATTCCTTCTGCACTCAAACCTGGAAAAATGCTCTTGATGGACTCAATGACTTGTCATAGAAGCGGAAAATTTGCTGAATTACCAAGAATAGCGCTTAACGTTAAATTTCAACCCACAAACCTATTTTATATTTATAAATCTTTAGGTTTGAAAAATAATTTAAAAAAAATTAAAGGTAAGAAAGATAGACTTTTAAGACTAGCGAATGATCTAGAAAGTTTAGTAAAGTATAATCATGGTCTACATTTTGAACTTTCAATAACTCATCATCTTCTAAAGAATTATAAATTAAGTAAAAAATTCATGAAAAAACTATTTTATAAACAACCTTCAAATAATATGTGTAAGAAATATATTGCTGGAGGTATACTTAGAAAAACACTTAAAGAAATTTCTGCAAAAGATATAAAAAACATTTATAAAAATAATTATCAAATAGCAAATCTTTCTTGCGCTCAAAGTATCTATAATACAATCCAGTAAATCATTTCAGTGTTGAAAATTTTGATAAATTTTATTTTATCTTTTTTAAGGATAAAAATAATTAGATTTTTTTCTCATAAAAATAGAATATTAGTAATCCAACGTTTAGATACAAAAAATTTTATCAAAATCTCTTTTTTTAGTTTTTCTAACAGTTTACTACAAAATGAATACGAAGGTTTTAAATGGTATTTAAATCGATTTCAAAATGATAAAATATTTATTTCATTTAAAAAATATACCTTATGTAACGTATTAAATGTAAATTTGATACAAGGAAAAAAAATATCTTATTTAGATAATTTTTTAAAAAATAAAAAATATATCATTAAATTAATTGATTATTACTATAAGGTTTGGCCTAGAAAAAAAAATACCCCTTCCCATGGAGATTTAACATTAGACAATCTGATTTTTGATAAAAATCAAATCTATTTAATAGATTGGGAAAACTTTAATAAAAAAAAAGATGCGTGGGGGTTTGATCTAGTTTATTTTTTTCTTTCTGTAATTTTTCTACCAAATCTTAAAAAAAAAAAATTACCAAAAAAGGATTTGAAAGAAATATCTAAAATTTGGAAAAAAATTAAAAAATTATTAAAAAACGAGAAAATCAAAAATAATCCAATTAAATATTTTTTAGATAAATTTAAAAAAGATTTGCATTGGAAAAAATTAAGCAAAAAATTTCCAAATAAATTTTTTTTAAATAAAGTAGATCCTGGCTTACTTAAAGATGTGGAAAAAGTCTTAAAAACAATTAGTTAAATTAATTTAGCTATAGTATAAAAAAATATAATATGAAGGCAGTTATTTTATGTGGAGGACTAGGAACAAGGTTAGCTAGCGAAACTAGCAAAAAACCAAAACCTATGGTTAAAATTGGGAAAATTCCAATATTAGAGCATATAATTAATATTTGTTTTAAATATAAAATAGAAGAAATAATTATTCTCCTTGGATATAAAGGTGATCAAATAAAAAAATATTTTAAAAACAAAAAATACTCAAATCAAATACAATTTGTTAACACAGGTTTAAAAACTTTAACTGGTGAAAGGATATTAAAAATTAAAAAACTATTCAAAAAGGATGAAAATTTTATGGTCACATACGGAGATGGTTTAAGTAATGTTGATTTAAAAAAATTACTTAAATTTCATATTAAAAATAAAAGAGTTGCTACTTTAACTGCAGTGAGGCCACCAGCAAGATTTGGTGAAATTTTCTTTAAGAAAAATAATTTTGTTAAAAATTTTAAAGAAAAACAACAAGTAAGTTCTGGATGGATAAATGGTGGCTTTATTATTTTTCATTCAAAAATTTTTAAATATTTAAAAAGAGGGGAAATGCTCGAAAGGCAACCTATGAAAAGACTGTGTAAAAAAAATAATTTAGTTGCGTATAAACATAAAGGCTTTTGGCAGTGCATGGACACTATGAGAGACAAGCAAAGTTTAGAAAAACTTATTAAAAAAGAAAAAAAACTGCCATGGATGAAAAATAATATTAAATGAAAAAGATACTTAAAAAATTTTATAAAAATAAAAGTGTACTTATAACTGGTGTAACCGGTTTCAAAGGCACCTGGTTATGCAGTTGGTTATTGGAGCTTGGAGCAAATGTTGTAGGTGTAGGTTATAATCCTAATCCAAATAAGAATTTATTTTACAAATTAAATTTAAATAGAAAAATCAAACTTAACCTTTTTGATATAAGAAATTTTTCAAAATTACAGAAATTAGTTAAAAAAACGAAGCCTTCAATAATTTTTCATTTAGCAGCGCAACCTTTAATTTATGAGTCTTATAAGAAACCACTTGAAACATTTGATATAAATTCAAGAGGAACTCTTAATGTTCTTGAGGTTACTAGATTAAATAATTTTATTAAGTCAGTCATACTCGTAACCTCTGATAAATGCTATGAAAATAATTTTTCTACAAGGGGATTTAGAGAGAATGATAGGCTTGGAGGAGTGGATCCGTATAGCGCATCAAAAGCATCAGCTGAAATTATAGCCAAAGCTTATAAAGAAAGTTTTTTTAAAAATAAGAGCGTTAGAGGAATATCAACTGGTAGAGCAGGAAATGTAATAGGTGGAGGGGATTGGTCGCCTAAGAGGCTAATACCTGATTCTATAAGATGTTTGGTACAAGGCAAACCTATCTTTCTCAGAAATCCTAGTTTTAATAGGCCGTGGCAGCTAGTTTTAGAGCCGCTCAAAGGATATTTAATTTTAGCAATGAAACAATTCAAAAATCCAAAAAAATATTCTGGAGCTTGGAATTTTGGAACTGAAAAAAACTCAATTACAAGTGTAAAAAAAATTGTAGAGTACATAATTAGGTTTTGGGGATCAGGTAACTTAAAAATAAATAAAAAACGTAAATTTTATGAGCAAGAAAATTTACAATTAAATATAGAAAAATCAAAAAAAGTTCTAAAATGGAAGCCAACTTATAATATTAAGAAGAGTGTACAAATAACTGTTGAATGGTATTTGGAAGTTTTTATAAACAAAAAAAAACCTCTAAATGTTACCGTGAACCAAATAAATAATTACATGCATGACAGTAAATAAAATCAAAATTTCTAATAGAAAAGTTTTCAGCAATTCAAAAGGTTCAGTAATTAAATATGTCTCGAAGCGTGATAATTTTTTTAAAAATTTTGGAGAGATATATTTCAATAAAGTAAAGAATAAAAAAAAAAAGGGATGGATACTTCATAAAAAAAATTTTTGCATTTTCTTCTGTGTTTACGGTAAAGTAAAATTCCACTTTATTGATTATTTAAATAAAGAAAAAAAAATAATTTTAAACGATAAATCTAATAAAGTGATAATTTGTCCTCCAAAAATTTGGTTTTCAATTGAGGGAAAATCAAAAGAGTCAATAATAACTAATTTAATAAACATTCCACATTCAGACAAGGAAGTTGTTAAGATAAATAAAATCAAAAGTTATTTTATTAAAAACTAAATTTAAAAAAATTTGTGATTGTAAAAAAAAATAGCAAGTTTGCATTAGTTGGTCACGGGTTAATATTATATAAATTAGCAAATCTTTTTAAAATAAATGGTTTGAGCAAGCCAATTGTAATTACACATCAAAAAAAATTACATAAAAGAGACCTTTTAGAACTTTCAAGATTTAATAATTTACATATTCCAATTGAAAAAATTGAAAGAGAATTTTTAACTTATTACGTGAAAAACTTTGATTTAAAAGTTGTAAAAAAGATATTAGAAAAAAATAAAATTACTCATATTTTCAGCTGTTCAAGTAGATTTATTTTTAAGGAAGGGATATTAAAAAAGTTTAAAAGAAAAATTTTTAATTTACATCCTTCAATTTTGCCCAAAGAACGTGGAAGCGGAGTAATAACTTATAGAATACTTAATTCAAATTTTTTTTGTGCAGGTACCTTACATTTGATAAACGATAAAATCGATGACGGGGATATTGTTTTACAAAGTAAAAAATTACCAGTAAGTTCAAAAAGTTTACCATTAGATATGATAAAAAAAACTAATGGAATTTATTTAAAAATTTTGAAAAAATTTATTAAAAATATAGTTAAAGAAAAAAAATTTTCTTTAAGAAAACAAAACAATAAAAATTCTACATACACTTCAAGATTTTATACAGACATTATGGGAGCAATTGATTGGAATTTGAAAGGTGAAGATGTTAAGAAATTTATTCAAAGCTGTTCGATTCCTTATTCAGGTGCTTTTTGTTTTATTAAATATAAAAATAAATTAATTAAACTTAGAATTTTTAAGATAAATTTCGCAAGGACTAAAAAAAAAAATCATCCTAACTTAGTAGGTAAAATCTTCTACCATAATAAAAAGATCTTAAAGATATTTGCCGCTGATGGTTTTTTTACAATAAATCTAGAAAATGTAAAATTTGACAGTAAAAGTAGAATTTTAAAAAATAAAGTAAAATTTTTAGGAAAAACTTTATTCAATAAACCTAAAAATTTAATCAGAGCTAAGACATTTACACCCAAAATTTTTAAATATAGATAAGATAATTTACTTAAGGAAATCAACAAATTAAATTTTAAGCTTATGTCACCTTTTTTTTCTGTAATTATACCAACATTCAATCAAGACAATTTCCTCAAACAAGCATTAAATTGTTTAAGAAATCAAACTTTTAACGACTTTGAGACAATCATTATTGATAATCATTCAAATGATAAAACTCAAAGTATATGTGAGTCGTTTGAATTAAGAAAAATATACAAAAAAATTCAAAATGAAGGAATTATTGCAAAATCAAGAAATCTCGGCATCAAAGTTTCAAGAGGTAAATGGTTAGCTTTTTTAGATACGGATGATTTGTGGACTAATAATAAATTAGAAAAAGTTCATGCAGAAATAAAAAATAAAACTTTTGATGTCTTTTGCAACAGTGAATGGATTATTAATGAGGATTCTAATTTAAAAAAGATTTGGAATTATGGATTTTACTCGAATACTAAATTTTACGAAAAAATGTTAGTCTATGGAAACTGTCTATCTACGTCAGCATCAGTTGTAAGAAAGGAATTTCTAACAAAAGAAAAAATTTTGTTTAATGAAGAAAAAAAATTTGTAACTTCTGAAGATTATGAGTTTTTTTTAAATATAGCTTTGAATAAAGGCAAGTTCTTTTTTCTCAAAGAACCGTTAGGTTATCATTTAATTCATAGTAAAAGCGCTTCAGCTGCAAGAGATAAACATGAGAACTCAATTGTAGAAGTTTCAAAATTTCATGTTTTTGAAAAACAAAAATTCTTTCCTAATAAAGAGGCATTATGGAAAAATATAAACATCATCGGCTCCTTAAAGAAGAAAATTTTTGAAGTAAAAGAAAAAAATAACTTTAAAATTTCTTTATTTTTTGAAAATTTAAAGCTTTTTTTATTTAACCCCTTAAAATCTTTAAAGATAATTTTTATGTTGGGGAGAAAATTTTTTATACAAAAAATTTGTTATTACCTATATAAATAATAACTAATCTATATCAGGGCATGTAGTTCAGTGGTAGAACGCTTCGTTGACATCGAAGAGGTCATAAGTTCAATTCTTATCATGCCCACCAATATGATATTTTAATTTAGATTATTAGAAAACTTGTCATTTTTCAGTAACACAATTCCAATATTTTTATTTTTAATAATCTCATCAAATGATTTCAAATTATTAATATTCCAAACATGCCATTTAAATTCATCAAAAATCTTAGATCTTTTTATTGCTTTATAACCAACAAAATCAAAAGTAATCGATTGAATTTTTACAATGTCTAAAAAATTTTTTATCTTTAACAAATTTTTATTACAATCAATATTATTCTTTTCTTTTTTAAAATCTGAACATTTTTTCAAAATATTTGTTGGCATATAATAGCCTACTTGAACATTTTCTAAGCTTTTGATATTTTTAATACATTCTAGCCATTTTTGGTTTTTTTGATTTTGAGACGAGTTGGTCGGTAACTCAATCAATATACTTTTGAATTTTGGAGAGTTTTTAGATAGCCATTTATTTGCAAGTTTACAATTTTGAGGTTTAGATAAATTTTTTGAGTCTAACCATACAGTTGTTTTTTGGTAAGAAGAATCTAAAAAATTTGAAAATAATAAGTCCGTACTATCTTTTAACTCATGTGTTGAAATAACTTTGTTATCAACAAAAAACACATCTGTTTCAAAACAGCCATTAGATAAAGAGGCTGCATATTGAGTAATGAATGAATTGGCTCTATGTTTACAGACCATATTTTCAATATTTTTCCTATTTGTAAGTTTTTTAGTCTCAAGATAATTATTTAATTGCCATAAATTAATGCTCGTATCATTTTTTACAAATTGACTTTCTTTAAAACCACTCTCAGATAAATCTTCATCATAGTTAAAAAAGGTTTGTAATTTTTCTTCATTTCCCATCAGGTCCTTCTGAACCATTATAAAATCTAACAAAAGACTTTTGAAATTTTTATAAGAATAAATTAATTTACTATTTTCTGATGCTATCACCTCAACATCAAACAAATATATCAAAATATCACTTATAGATTTTAATGTAAGGTTTGAATTACTTAGTTTTTTAAGATAGTTAAATTTATCATTATAAATATTAAATGCTTTTTCATTAAATAGGATTATAAGTGGGACATGTAACATTTCATAAGTTAGTCTTGAGGAGTCATGTCCTCGAGCCGTTGCAGGAGATTCTCCATGGTCAGAAAAATAAACAAATACAGCGGGCTGATTATTTTGTTGTGACTCATTTAGACTACAAAAAACAACTTTTTCTAGCGTTTCATCAATATAATTTATAACTGTATCGTATTCATTTATTAATTTTAAATTTTCGTGATCTTTTCCCAAAAAATTTTGCTTATTAACATAATCTGGATATTTGATTAATTCCCTCTTTGGGATATAGCCAAGGTAACCACCATATAAGCCATGCCCAGCATAGGAGTGCAAAACTGAAAGAGAGGGCATATCTTTATTAAATATATCTTTATTGTTACAAAAATGTTTGGAAAAGAAATCTTTATCCTTGATCACTGGTTTATATCTATTTCCTAATAGATTGTTTAAGTTTTTAGAATTTGCCTCAATGTCGGATGTAAAAAATTTATTATCAGCATTCAACAACAATTTACTAGCAAAATTATGACCTCCTAGATTTCCTTGAGTGCTATATAAATTTGTTTCTACTCCTGCTTTAGACATTAATTCAATAATTGATAAATTGTTTTTAAGGTTGTTAACACCAAGACATTTTTGTTTATCTTCTGAAATACATAAACTTAATGCATCAATTAATGACGGAGTGGAGTGTGTATGTGTAGAGAAAACTTTATCAAATTTAATTATTTTTTCGTTGTCTAATTGACTATCTAACCAAGGACTTGTTGAAAATGGATATCCGTACATACTTAAATTCAAAGCTGATGTTGACTCACCTATGTATGCGATTACTTTCAAACTCTCTTTTGACTTTCTTAAAGAATTGAAATTTTTGTTATTTTTCCTAAATTCAGTTTCGCGAATATTTAAATTTTCTCCTATTTTATAATTTTCTTCTATAACATTTATAACTACAACTAATGCTGTTAAAAATGAGATAAAAAAAACAATGTTAAAATACTTGTTTAAATCAATTAAATTTACTCGCTTAATTTTGGCAATAAAATTTGAAAATATATATAAAAAAACTGCTGATAAAAAAGAAGATAAAAAAATAAGCCAAAATCTTTTTCTTTGAAGTATTTCTAGATCAAATAAAAAAGAGAAAAAAGTTTTTATGTAAAAAATGCTTTCTGCAAAATCAGCATTTAGCTCCATAAGTGACTCTTGACCTATTGATGCAAAAAAGTTTGGGAGATAAGAATAATTATAAAAAATGTATATATAAGGGAGTAAAAAAATTAAAATATTAATAAATAAATTTTTTTTTCTCTTTTTAAATATTGAAAAAAAGGAGTAATAAAACAAAAAAATTAAGGGTAAAAATACAAAAATTTCCTCTAAGAATAGTATTTTTAAAGATTTTAAGAAAATTTCAGTCATGTTGAAAATTAACCTTAACTATATAGCAATTTTTAATTTATGTAAGTTTAAGTATTTATAAGAAATATTAATTACTTAAAACTTACCCTCACCATAATTCAATAAAAATACTAAAATTAAGCTATTTACATACTAAATCAAAAATAATATAAGAATGCGCCTGGTGATTATTGCGAAGGGGCCACACCCGATCCCATTCCGAACTCGGAAGTAAAGTCCTTCAGCGCCGATGGTACTTTGTCTTAAGATATGGAAGAGTAGGACGTTGCCAGGCTTAAAATTATGAAAATAGCAAGTTCACTAAAATCATTAAAAAAAAGAGATCTTAACTCTAAGCTAGTTAAACGTAGAGGTAAGCTTTACGTGATAAACAAAAAAAATCCTAGATTTAAAGCTCGTCAAGGTTAGTTATGAGCGATAACGATTTCAAAAAAACTTACAATGGTTTTACCAAATTTGTTTTATGGGGAACAATCGCTGTAATTGCAATATTAGTTATATTAGCAATTACATTACTTTAAAATTCAAAGTGAATAATTAAATGATAGTAGGCTCAATTAAAGAAGATTTAACAGTAGAGAAAAGAGTTTCTATCACTCCAGAAACTGCAAAAAATATTATAGGACTTGGTTTAAAAGTGTGTATTGAAAAAAATTATGCAACTCATCTAGGGATCAAAGATAACGATTATGAAGATGTTGGAGTAGATGTAAAAGCCTCCTCTCAAGAAGTTTTAAATTCAAGTGATTTAATTATCAAAGTAAATTGTCCGTCTGTAAATGAAACTGGTATTTTAAAAGAAAATACAATTTTGATTGGAATGCTTAACCCTTCAAAAAATAAAGAACAGATAGACAAAATTATCGATAAAAAAATTAAAATATTTTCTCTTGAATTATTGCCTCGTATCACAAGAGCCCAATCAATGGATGTTTTATCCTCTCAATCAAACTTAGCTGGATATAGAGCAGTTGTAGATTGTGTAGCTGAATTTGAAAAGGCTGTACCGATGATGATGACAGCTGCTGGAACTGTTCCAGCTGCTAAAGTTTTAGTTATCGGCGCAGGTGTAGCAGGTTTACAAGCAATTGCCACCGCTAAAAGATTAGGTGCAATAGTTTCAGCAACTGATGTAAGAGCAGCATCAAAAGAACAAGTAGAAAGTTTAGGCGGAAAATTTTTAAGTGTTGAACAGACAGAAGATATGGAAACTGCAGGTGGCTATGCAAAAGAAGCTTCAGATGATTATAAACAAAAACAAGCAGAAATGATGAAAGAAGCTCTTAAAAAAAATGATATAGTTATTTGTACTGCTCTAATTCCTGGTAAACCAGCGCCAAGAATTTTGACTGAAGATTTAGTAAAATTGATGAGACCTGGTTCTATAGTTTACGACTTGGCAGCAGAACAAGGAGGTAATTCTGCATATTCAGAGGCTGGGAAAATAAATATAGTTCAGGGAATAAAAGTAATAGGTGTACAAAGTTTAATGAATAGTTTACCCCTAACGGCTTCAAGTTTATATGCTAAAAACTTGTTTAGCTTCATAAGAAATTTGTATAGTAGAGAAAAAAAAGTTTTTAACGTAAATTTAGAAGATGAAATAATTGCAAAATCACTAATATCGAAAGATTAATTATGGAAATAGATCCGTTTATATTTAGATTAAGTATATTTATTTTATCAATTTTTATTGGATATTATGTTGTTTGGAGCGTAACACCGTCTCTACATACACCTTTAATGTCTGTAACAAATGCTATTTCATCCGTTATAATTGTTGGCGCTATAATTGCAGCATTAGCTGGATCTTCTGAGGAAGTTTTTAGTATATCTAGTATTTTTGGATTTTTAGCTATTGTTTTAGCCGCAATTAATATTTTTGGAGGATTTTTAGTAACTCAAAGAATGCTTCAAATGTATAAAAAAAAGAAAGATAAAAAGAAATGATATCTGCAAATTTATCTGCAATTTTTTATTTAATCTCAGGGATACTATTCATTCTTGCTTTAAGAGGATTGTCTTCTCCAGATACATCTAGACAAGGTAATTATTTTGGAATTGTAGGTATGATAATCGCAATCGTTGTAACATTTTTATCTATTGGAAATTTTTCTACTTCATTATCTTACGTTGTAATTTTTTTAATAATTGGTGGAACTGTGGGTGCATTTATAGCTTTTAGAATCCCAATGACCGCAATGCCAGAATTGGTGGCAGGATTTCATAGTTTAGTTGGTTTAGCCGCTGTATTTGTTGCTATTGCAGCTTTCCTTAATCCTGAGGCTTTCAATTTAGGAATTGTTGGGAGAATTAAATTAGCGAGTTTAATAGAAATGTCTATTGGTGCATCAGTCGGAGCGATAACTTTCTCTGGATCTATAATAGCTTTTTTAAAATTAAGAGGAATAATGTCTGGTTCTCCTATAACTTTTAGCGGTCAACATCTTTTAAATTTAACATTAGGTATTGGAATTTTTATCTTAATCTATTATTTATGCAAAACTCAATCAGTAAATGCCTTTTGGATTGTGATAATGATTTCTTTTCTTGTGGGTGTATTGTTGATTATACCTATAGGTGGGGCTGATATGCCTGTGGTTATCTCAATGCTTAACTCTTACTCAGGCTGGGCCGCAGCTGGAATAGGTTTTACATTAGAGAATACTGCTCTAATTATAACTGGTGCACTAGTGGGTTCTTCGGGTGCAATCCTTTCTTATATTATGTGTAAAGCTATGAATAGATCCTTTGTAAGTGTAATTCTTGGCGGATTTGGAGCAGATACTTCTTCCGATAATATAAAGGAAAAGAGAGATCAAAAACCTGTTAAAAGCGGCAATGCAGAAGATGCAGCTTTCTTAATGAAAAATGCTTCATCTGTGATCATAGTCCCTGGTTATGGAATGGCAGTAGCACAAGCTCAACATGCCTTAAGAGAAATGGTAGACAAATTAAAAAAAAATGACATTAAAGTTACGTATGCCATACATCCAGTTGCCGGCAGGATGCCTGGACATATGAATGTTCTATTGGCAGAAGCTAACGTTCCCTATGATGAAGTTTTTGAGTTAGAAGATATAAACAATGATTTTGCTAATTCAGATGTTGCGTTTGTAATTGGAGCAAATGATGTGACAAATCCCGTAGCTAAAACAGATCCAAAAAGTCCAATATTTGGTATGCCAGTGCTTGATGTTGAAAAATGTAAATCTGTATTATTTGTTAAGAGAAGTTTATCTCCTGGATATGCTGGAATAGATAATGAATTATTTTATAAAGATAATACATTGATGCTGTTCGCAGATGCCAAAAAAATGACTGAAGATATCGTCAAAAATTTAGATTAATGAGAACAAAGATATTCTGCGATATAGCTGATTACGAAACAATAAAATCCTTTAATAGTAAATCTATGGTTAATGGTTTTACAACCAATCCAAGCTTGATGAGGTTGGCTGGTGCTAAAAATTATAAAAAATATTCTTTAAAAATTCTAAAGATTTGTAAAAAAAAACCAATATCTTTTGAAGTATTTGCAGATAATTCTAAAGATATGCTTAAACAAGCTTACGAAATTAACTCTTGGGGTAAAAATGTTTATGTTAAAATTCCAGTTGTAAATTCTAAAGGGGAGTTTACCGGATCAGTTATAAAGGAGTTAAGCAATAATGGCATTAAACTTAATATCACTGCAGTTTATACATTTAAGCAAACTCAAATGATTTATAAAAAATTAAACAAAAAAACTAAATCTATTATTTCTATATTCGCAGGAAGAATGGCAGATAAAGGTAAAGATCCAATTCCCATATTTAAAAAAAGTATTTCTTTAACTAAAAAGAACAAAAATATTGAAATTCTTTGGGCTAGCACTAGAGAAGCTTATAACTATACTCAAGCCAATCAAATTAATTGCAATATAATTACAATGCCACCTAAAGTCATAAACCTAATAAATGGATTTGGAAAAAGTTTTAAATCAATGACGCTTGATACAGTAAAAGGTTTTTTAGTTGATAGTAAAAAATCAAAATTCAGTCTCTAAGAAGCCTTAGCTTTTGCTCTTGAAAGCCTTTTTCTTTCGTGTGGATCTAAAATTAATTTTCTAAGCCTACATGCTTTTGGTGTAATTTCCAAAGCTTCATCTGTGTTTAATAAACTTAGTTGTTCAGCAATAGCCATTTTTCTTACTGGAGTTAAAACTACATTTTCATCTGTGTTTTGTGTTCTCATATTTGTTAATTTTTTTCCTTTCATTACATTAATTTCAAGATCACCAGCCTTAGATGAAATACCCACAATCATACCCTCGTACACAGGATCATTGTGAGTTACAAGCATCTCTCCTCTTGCTTGCAAATTAAAAATAGCAAATGCAACTGCTTTACCAGTTTCAATTGATATTAGAGCACCATTTCTTCTTCCTTCCATATCACCAGTGTAATCTCCGTATGAGTGAAAGATTCTATTTATAACCCCAGTTCCCTTAGTTATAGTTAAAAATCTACTCGTATAACCCATTAAACCTCTAGTCGGTGCATGAAAGATTAATCTTTTTTTATTTTTTCCCGTATCTTTTAATTCAATTAGTTTACCTTTTCTCCTATTCATTGAGTCAATTATTCTTGAGGAGTATTCCTCATCTAAATCCATCGTAACTTCCTCTATAGGTTCTTTTTTCTCCCCATTATTCTCCTTAATCAAAACTTTTGGAGGACTTACGGTCATTTCAAATCCCTCTCGTCTCATTTGAGTCAAAAGAATTTCTAACATTAATTCACCTCGTCCACTGATCGAAAAAGAATCTTTATTATCATTTTCCATAAAAGTTATACCAACGTTATTTTCGGCTTCTAGAATTAATCGTTCTCTTATTTGAGTACTTGTTAACTTGTTCCCTTCTGTACCAGCTAATGGAGAACTATTTACTGTAATTGTAATTGACATAGTTGGAGGATCAATAGGAGTAGCGCTTATTGGTTCATTTAATTCTAAATCACAAATTGTATCTGCGACGTTAGCCTTTTCTAGTCCAGCTATAATGACAATATCTCCAGCTTCCCCTACCTCTATTGGGACTTTCTTAGTTCCCTCGTATCTAAAAATTTTTGTTAATCTACCTTCATCAACTTTTTTACCTTTCAAATTTATTGCCTTAATTTGTTGATTGGCTCTTGCTGTTCCTTGAGCGATACGACCTACTAAGCTTCTACCCAAAAAACTGTCTGCATATAGCAAAGTAGACAACATCGCGAATGGCTTTGTTCTATCTGTAATAGTTGGTTTTACGTGACTTAAAATTAAATCTAAAAGAGGCTGTAAATTTTCTCTTGGTCCATTTATGTCTTTTGTAGCCCATCCAGACCTACCGCTTGCGTACAATACAGGGAAATCTAACTGCTCTTCATTTGCATCTAAATTTACAAAAAGATCAAAAGTCTCATTTAAAACTTCATTAGCTCTTTGATCGGCTTTATCTAATTTATTTATTACGACGATTGGTTTTAATCCTTGCTTGAGAGCTTTAGAAAGAACAAATTTAGTTTGGGGCATCACACCCTCTGCAGAGTCAATCAAAAGTAGGGCACCATCAGCCATATGCAAGACTCTTTCTACTTCAGCAGCAAAATCTCTATGTCCGGGAGTATCTATTATATTTATTCTGGATTTTTTCCAGTTTATAGATGTAGGTTTAGCTAAGATTGTTATTCCTCTTTCTTTCTCCAGCTCACCAGAGTCCATAATTCTCTCCTCAATATTTTCATTTTCTCTGAAAGAGCCACTTTGTTTCATCAAGCTATCGATCAAAGTTGTTTTACCATGATCTACATGTGCTATAATTGTGATATTTCTAATAGTGTTAGTCATTTTGGTTGCGGGGGTAGGATTTGAACCTACGACCTTCAGGTTATGAGCCTGACGAGCTACCAGACTGCTCCACCCCGCGTTAAATTATTTTTTCTTAATATTAATAGCTTGAAGTTTATCTTTTTCCTCTTTTATGTCGTAAACTATTAATTGATCTTCCTTTAAGACACGTAATTTAGACTCTTCTAAAGCAGACACATGCAGAAAAATATCTTTTTTAGTTTCATTGTCAGTTATAAACCCGTATCCTTTTTTCGCATTAAACCATTTTACTTTACCAGATGGCATTGTTATTCCTCTCATTTTATATAAAAATTTAGTATCTATTTTTTAATTTTTGGAGTTTTTTTATTCTTTTTAGATTTTCCGTTTGAACTCTTTTTTTTCTTTCAGAAGGCTTTTCGTAAGTACTTTTCATCTTCATTACTTTAAAAAATCCCTCTTTTTGAAGTTTCCTTTTAAGAACTCTAATTGCTTGCTCTACGTTATTATCTTTGACGTCTATTTTAATAAAAGCCTCCAGTTAAATTTAATGTTTGTTATCATTTGAAAGTTTATTTGTCTAGAGAGAAGCTTCCTGAGCCTTCTTTTCCTCTCTTATTTTAGCTTTTTTCTCCCTTTCAACTCTTCTTTTAGCTTTATCTAAACTTTTTTGAAAAGCTTCTTGGGTACATAATGCTAATATTACAGGATCCCTTGGTTTTAAGTTGGAAAAATTCCAATAACTTCTTTTTCTAATTAATGAAACTGTTCCTTTTGTGCTACCAACAAGTTTTGAAATTTGGCCATCAGTTAAATCTGAAGCATTTTTACATAACCATAAAATTGCATCTGGACGATCTTGTCTTTTCGAAAGAGGAGTATATTTTGGTTTTTTTCTTTCTTTAACATCAATTTCATCAATTTTTTTTAATAAACTGAGTTTTTTTGTTGTGTCTTTAGAGCACTTTTCTATTTCCTCTCTAGATAGTTGACCTGCCAAGATTGGATTATAAGCTTTAATTCCTTTAGCCACATCTCCGTCAGCTATTCCTTTAATTTCTAATTCGTGTAAATTACAAAATTCAGCAATTTGTTTAAAGGTCAAAGTAGTGTTTTCAACTAACCAAACAGCTGTTGCTTTTGGCATAAATGGGGTTTCAGTCATAAATTATTTTTTTGATCTTAGATTACTAAATTTTTTGTTATATTGGCTCACTCTACCTTTATCCAATACTTTTTGTGTTCCGCCTGTCCATGCGTAGTGAGACTTTGGGTCAATATCTAGTTTTAAAACATCATTTTCTTTACCCCAAGTTGATCTTGTTTCGAACTCGGACCCATCAGTCATTACAACTTTAATCTTATGATATTTGGGATGTATGTTTTTTTTCATGAACGGAGTTTTATATTAATAATAGTTTTTACTCAATATCTTTTTTAATTATAAGACCTCTCAATTCTTCATGAATATTGGAATTTGATGCTAAAATATTCTTTTTTAAAGGTGTGTTGGCATCTTCCTCAAAAAAATCAATAAATCCTCCAGCTTCTTTTAAAATAATAATCCCAGCTGCAATATCCCAATAGTTAAGCTCTCTTTGCCAATAACCATCAAATCTACCACAAGCGACATAGGCTATATCTAAGGCAGCGCTTCCAAACTTTCTTACATTAGAAACATTTTTTGAAACATTAATGTATTCAGAAAAAATTTTATCTTTAATTTTGCTAGCTCCTTTAGGGCCGCCAGTTACTATGAGAGCATCATTGATTTTCTTTTTATTGGAAACTCTTATTCTTGAATTATTGAGGTAAGATCCATTACCTTTTTCAGCACAAAACATTTCATTCATAATAGGATTAAATATAACACCACATTTAACTTCACTATTTTCCTCATAAGCAATTGATATTGCAAATTGAGGTATGCCATTTAAAAAGTTCATTGTTCCATCTATGGGATCAATTATCCATCTATTATCCAAATTAGATTTATTTATTATTCCAGTTTCTTCAGTTACTATCCCGTAATCTGGATGAGCTTTTTGTAACTCGTCTATTATAATTTTTTCAGTTCTTTTATCTGCTGATGTTACGAAATCTCCAGGACCTTTAGTTGAAACTTGTAAATTTTCTATTTCTCCAAAATCTCTTATAAGTGATCTTGAAGCTTTCATACAGGCCCTTGTTATTAAATTAATTTGAGAAGAATTTAATCTCATTAATTGACTCTTTTTACATATTCAAGTGTTCGAGTATCAATAATTATTTTTTCTCCACTTTCTATAAATGGCGGGACATTAATTTTAATACCACAATCAAGAAGAGCGGGTTTGTAAGATGATGAAGCTGTTTGGTTTTTAATAGCAGCATCTGTAGTTTCAATTGTACATTCAATATTGTTTGGTAACTCAATTGATATCGGCTTATCTTCCATAAAAGAAATTGTAACTTCTAAATTTTCTTTTAATAATTTATGCTTTTCTCCAGCTATAGATTTCGATATTTCTACTTGCTCATAAGTATTGTTATCCATAAAATGGCAACTATCTCCATCTATGTACAAAAAATTAAATTTTTTTTCATCAACTTCAGCTTTTTCTACTGTTTCGCTTGATCTAAATCTTTCGTTCAGCTTTGTACCTTTGATAACACTTTTTAACTCTACCTGATTAAAAGCCCCACCTTTTCCAGGCTTAACATGCTGAGTTTTAAGAACATTCCAATAATCATTTTTATGCTCAATTATCATTCCAGGTTTTATTTCAATAGCAGTTATTTTCATTTGAATTTTTTAATAGCAAGTTCCGGTTTTAATTTGGGGTTATCCCAAATAAAACTTGATATTGCAATATATTTTGCTCCTGCTTTTATTAATTTTTTGTAATTCTTATTATTTATTCCGCCTATTGCCACAATAGGTTTTCTCACGTTCTTTTTTGCCCATCTCAAAATATTAAGGTTGGCCTTTATTGTATTTCGCTTAAGTTTAGATTTAAAAAAAGATCCAAAAGCAACATAACTTGCATTATTTTTAATTGCATTAGTTGCAAGTTTTTTTGAGTTATGGCATGTGATACCAAATATTTTGTTTTTGAGTTTTTTTCTAGCTTTTAAAAACGATCCATCGTGCTGACCCATATGACATCCATCAGCGTTTATTTTCGATGCTAAAATAAAATTATCATTAATGATAAACTTAACTTTATGTTTAGCGGTAATTTTTATAATTTTTTTAGAGAAATTAAGAAGTTTTTTTTGACTCAAATTTTTTAATCTTAATTGAAAAAACTTCACATTCTTAAACGACAATACTTTATCTAAACTAGCAAAGAAATTTTGATCAATTTTATTAGGTGAAATTAAGTATACTAATTTCTTCAAATGTTTTAGGCCGCAAATTCTTTCTCTAATTCTTCAGACCACTCCCCTTTGGATGACAGACCATTCATTTTAGCTCTATGGTCAAAGGCTTTTTGAATATTTTCTGTATTTTCTTGATTTTTTCCAAATTCCTTTAATGCACTTGCTTGTAACCCTCTTCCATAAGAAAAAGTAATTAAAAAATTACTATCATTTATTTTGTTTATTTCATTAAGATTTTTACTAGACTCAATTTCAGACTGACCGCCCGATAAAAAGGCAATTCCAGGAACATCACTTGGAACATTTTTCTTTAAGCAGTCTAAAGTTTTTTTTGCAATTTCTTCTGTATTAGATTTATCTTTACACTCCGAGCCAGGTACAACCATATTAGGCTTAAGTACAGTTCCTTTCAAATCAACTTTATGTATTTCTAGTTCATTATAACACTCATTAAGTACATTTGTTGTAACTTTATAGCATTTATCAATATTATGAGAACCATCCATCAAAACTTCTGGTTCGACTATCGGCACCATTTTAGCTTCTTGAACTAAAGCAGCGTATCTTGCTAATGCGTGGGCATTAGACTTAATAGATTGTGCAGATGGAAATTTATCTGAAATTTTATAGACAGCTCTCCATTTCGTAAATCTCGCACCTAAATCGTAATACTCTTTTAATCTTTCGCGTAAGCCATCTAAACCCTCTGTTACAGTTTCATCACTAGATCCAGCAAGAGGTTTAGCACCTTTATCAACTTTAATTCCTGGTACAGCTCCATGTTTAGATATTAATTCTGGAATTGATGGACCGAAGGTAGTTTTTTGTCTTATTGTTTCATCAAATAAAATTACTCCCCCAATAAAATCTTTCATAGCACTTGAATTGAAAAGAGTTTGTCTAAAATTTAGTCTATTTTTTTCTATGTTTTCAACATTTATACTTTTAAATCTTTTAGCTATTGTTCCAGTACTTTCATCTGCAGCAAGGATACCTTTTCCTTTAGCGCACATTTTTTTTGCTATTTCATTTAATGTCATAGCGATTATTTATTTTAAAACACTTATACCAGGCAAGTCTTTTCCTTCTAAGTACTCTAAAAATGCTCCTCCTGCTGTTGATAAGTGAGAGAAAGTAAGTTTGTCATCACTTTTATTTATTGCTGCGAGAGTGTCTCCACCCCCTAGAATAGATATTAAAGATTTTTCAATAGTATTTTTAGAGATATTTTCTGCAATCGATAATGTGCCTTTTAAGAAGTTCTCATTTTCAAAATATCCGGCTGGTCCATTCCACAGAACAGTATTAGACTCGTTAATCTTTTTTTGAATTTTTTTGATTGTATTTAAGCCAATATCTAAAATTATTTCATTTTCTTGAATCTCATCAAGATTTTTATTTTTACCGGTTCCTTCAAAGTCTGTTCCTACCACGCAGTCTTCAGGTATTAATATTTTACAATTATGTTCCTCTGCTTTTTTATAAATATTTGCTATTATCTCTTTTGTATTTTTTTCAATTAAAGATTTACCAACTTTTAAATTCTTGTGAACGAAAAAATTATTAGCCATTGCCCCAACAATTACTATATTGTTTACTTTTTTTAAAAGATTAATAATAACATTAATCTTTGTAGAAATTTTAGAACCTCCGATAATGCAAGTGACTGGTTCTTTTTTATTTTTTATAACAAGATTTATTGCCGTTATTTCTTTTTTTAATAATGGACCAGCATAACTTTTTTTTACAAATTTTGTTATACTATGCACAGAAGCTTGTTTTCTATGGGAGCATGAAAATGCATCATTTATATAAATGTCCCCAAGTTCACCTAACTTTTTTGAAAAATCTTGGTCATCTTCAGTTTCCTCTTTAAAAAATCTTATATTCTCAATTAATATTACCTCACCCCCTTTTAGGTGAGAAAATTTTTCTTTAGTTTCACCATCAAAAGTTCCTCTAAAAAAATAAACATTAGTTTTAAGCGCATCTTTAAGATATTTGTAGATAGGTATTAAAGACAAGTCAGGAACATTAATTCCTTTTGGTCGACCTAAATGACTAATAATTATAATTTTTGCTTTTTTTTCAATTAGTCTTTCTATAAAAGGTAAACATAAAGTTATTCTTGTATCATCTTTTATAACTTTGTCTTTGATTGGAACATTTAAATCTAATCTAAGAATTATCTTTTGATCTTTTACTTCTAAATCGTCAGGAAAGAAATTTATTTCACCCATCGACTTCTATTACTTTCTCAATTTTCTTTGAATAAAATTTGCTATATCTTCCTCTGATAATTTAAAATGTTTGTAAACTTCTTTATAAGGAGCACTTTCACCAAATTTATCAATACCTAAATTGGCACCTTTATTTTTAATATATTTTTGCCAAGACATTACACTTCCAGCTTCTAAGGTGATGATCAATGAATTTTCTTCTAAAATATCTTTCCGGTAATCTTCAGGTTGTTTATCAAAAAGCTCCATACACGGCATTGAAACTACTTTTGAGTGGATATTGCTTTCTTTAAGTTTATCTTGAACTTTTAAGGCAAGTTCTACCTCAGTACCTGAGGCAACCAATGTTACATTGCTCTCATGCGAAGTTAAATTAACTACATAGGCTCCTTTTTCACATTTATTCTCTTTAGAATTGCTTGGATTGATGTAAGGAACTTTTTGTCTCGATAAAGCAATAGCACTTGGGGTATTTTCACTTTTTAAAGCAATTTCCCAACATTCAAATGTTTCATTAATATCTGCCGGCCTGAAGACATTTAAATTCGGAATTGCTCTCAACCCAGTAAGTTGTTCTATTGGTTGGTGGGTAGGACCATCCTCGCCAAGACCAATTGAGTCGTGTGAAAAAACATAAATTACCTTAAGACCCATTAAAGCAGAGAGTCTTATAGAGGGTTTACAATAATCTGAGAATATTAAAAATGTTCCACCATAAGGTATTATACCTCCATATAGCGCTAAACCATTCATAACTGCAGCCATTCCATGTTCTCTAACTCCGTAATGAATATAATTTCCATTAAAATTTTTAGAGTTTATAATTTTAGAATTATTTGTTTTTGTATTATTAGATCCACTTAAATCTGCAGAACCACCTATTAATTCAGGAAGAAAAGCAGAAATTTTTTCTATAGCGGCCATCGAGCATTGTCGTGTTGCTAAACTTGGCTTAGATTCAAAATTTTTATCTTTTTCTTGACGAATTAAATTTTCTAAACCGTTCAAATCCAATTTCTCATTAGCGCCGTTAAGTTCACTTTTAATTTTAGGATCCTTTTTATTGACAGTTTCGATCCATTCATTTTCCATTTGCTCACCTTTGTTACCTATATTTCTCCATTCATCTAGTATTTCTTGAGGTACTTCAAATGGCTGGTTATTCCATTTTAATTTTTTTCTTACTAAAGCTATTTCTTCATCTCCCAAAGGAGAGCCGTGAGAGGAAGCTTTACCAGATTTATTAGGTGATCCAAATCCTATTATAGTTTTACAAGATATTATTGTAGGTTTTTTAGATTTTGATGCTTTTGTGATCGCTTTTGAAATTTGTTTTTCATTATGACCGTTTATCTCTAAGAAGCGCCAACCATACGACTCAAATCTTTTTTTGTAATTATCTGAAACACTAAGCGATGTTGAACCGTCAATTGAAATTTTATTATTGTCAAAAAAAACTATCAAATTCTTTAATTTTAGATGACCAGCGAGACTCATTGCTTCATGACTAATTCCCTCCATTAAGTCTCCGTCACTCGCAATTACATAGGTTTTGTTATTAATGACAGAAGAACTAAATTTTTTTCTAAATATTTCTTCTGCTATTGCCATACCTACTGCATTACCTAAACCTTGACCTAAAGGACCAGTCGTCGTCTCAATTCCAGTGCCTTTTTTATATTCAGGGTGGCCGGCGCAAATAGAATTTAATTGTCGAAAATTTTTGATATCTTGGATTGAAACCGATTTGTAGCCCGTTAAATAAAGTAAAGAGTAAAGAAGCATTGATCCATGACCTGCAGATAAAATAAATCTATCTCTGTTGACCCAGTTAGGGTTTTTGGGATTAAACCTGAGGTGGTATTTAAACAAAACTGTAGCAACATCTGCCATACCCATCGGCATGCCGGGATGGCCAGAATTTGCTTTTTGTACCGCATCGATTGATAAAAATCTCAATGCATTCGATAATTGATTAAAATTTACACTCACTTTAAATAACCTATATAGACTTAAACTAAGTATATCAATAATATGATATAATATTTTATGAGTATAATTGAGAAGAAAGAAAAAAATTTAAATTTATTAATTAACAAGCTTAACTCACTTACATTAACTTATTCACAACCAACATATGAAATTGAAAAAATTAAAACTGAAAAAAACGAAATTTTAAGACAAAAAATTAAAATAGAAAAAAAGAATCAAGAATTAATGAGAGAGCATAAACACCTTAAAGAAAAGATTCAGAATTTACAATCTGAAGCAAAAAAGAGGTCAGAATTAGAAGATAACTTTAACCAAGAAATAGAGGAATTAAGTCAGGAAACTGAAAATTTGGTTTCAGAAATTGAAAAATGGCAAACGTAAATGTAAAATTTAACAATAAAGATTACCTGCTTTCTTGTGATGATGGTCAAGAAGAGGCTTTAAAAAAATTAACTAAGTTTTTAGATAATAAATATTCTCAACTAAAAGATAAGCTAGGAAATATTGGGGAAAATAAGCTGTTACTAATTACAACAATTAAACTGATCGATGAATATTTTGACTTAAAACAGAAAGTTACTCATCAAAAAACTAAATTAGATCAAATCTCATTAAAATTTAAGGAAATAAGATCTTTAGCAATAAAATATAAAGAAGATAAAGACGTTGAGATAAAAAAATTAAATGATGAATTAGAAAAATTTAAAAAAACAATCGAAGAAAATAATTCACTCTATGAGTCTATGCTAGATAAAACAACTCAGTCGCTAGAAAAAATTATATCAAATACAGAATCATTGTCTAAAATACAATAGATGGATAAAAAAGATCTAATTAGAAAGAGTTATTTTCTTAAAAGAAAAAAAAATTTTTTTGATATCGAGGATGATTTTTTTTTCCCACTAATCAAATTAATCAAAAAAAATAAAATTAGAAACAAAAATATCTCAATATATTACCCTAATTCATATGAGGTCAATATTTTAAAGATATTAGATTTAAAGTTTTTTAAACCTTTTAACTTTCTTCTCCCGATTATCGAAGATAATAGTTTAATGAACTTTTATATATGGAAAAAAAACGATATTCTTTTTATCAATAAATACGGAATTCTTGAGCCAGAAAAGTCTAAAAAAATTATACCATCGATCGTACTTGTTCCTTTACTAGCCTTTGACATAGAGAAAAATAGGATCGGTTATGGAAAAGGTTTTTACGATAAATTTTTTAATAAATACTTAAAGATAAATAAAAAAATTTTAACTGTTGGAGTTGCTTTTTCCTTTCAAAAACATCATAACCTGCCAGTTAATAGTAAAGATTTTAAATTAAATTACATAATTACAGAAAAAGGTATTATAAAATGAAAATTCTAGTCTTAGGAGATGTTATGGGCTCTTCAGGAAGAGAGGCACTTAATAAAAATCTTTCATTGATTTTAAAAGAGAACAATATTGATTTTTCTATAATCAATGGAGAAAATGCTTCTGACGACGGCAAGGGAATTACGAGAGAAATAGCTGAAAATTTTTTCTCATTAGGAATTGATGTGATAACTTCTGGAAATCATATTTGGGACAAGGAAGAAATTATAAAATTTATTGATACTGAAAAAAGGCTCCTTAGGCCCGCTAACTTAGCTGAAGGATCCCCAGGAAGAGGTTTTGGTATTTATACTACTAAAAATAAAAAATTTAAAGTTGGAGTTATTAATCTAATGGGTAATGTTTTTATGAGAAAATCTGAAGATGTTTTCAAAATAGCAAAAGATATTTCTAAAAAAATTGTAATAAAAAAAAACGTAGATTTTTCTGTAGTCGACTTTCACGGTGAAATTACTAGTGAGAAAATGGCTATGGGTCATTTTTTTGATGGAATTTCTACTTGCGTAATTGGCACTCACACTCACGTCCCAACAGCTGACACTAGAATTTTAGAAAGTGGAACAGCTTATCAAACAGACATAGGAATGTGTGGAGATTACAATTCAGTGATTGGAATGAATAAAGAAAATTCAATAAAAAGATTTTTTAGAGATAAAGATGCGTTAAAACATTTCCCATCCGAGGGAGAAGGAACATTGTCGGGAATAATTGTTGAAGGCGATAAAAATACTGGTTTAGCTAAAAAAGTTTCTAGATTAATTACAGGAGGTGTTTTACAAAAATAATTATGGCTGGACATTCTCATTGGGCAGGTATTAAACATAAAAAAGGCAGAGCTGATAAAGAAAGATCTAAAATATTTTCAAAACTTTCGAGAGAAATTACTGTTGCTGCAAAACTTGGAGATAAGGATCCGGATATGAACCCGAGACTAAGGACAGCTATTCAGGCAGCTAAGCAATCCAATATGCCTAAAGAGAATATTACAAGAGCTATTAATAAATCAGAGGCATCTGGAGATAAAAGTTACGAAAATTTAAGATATGAAGGATTTGGACCATTTAATACCGCGCTTATAATTGAAACTTTAACTGATAATAAAAATAGATCTGCATCAAGTATAAGAACTGTGTTACAAAAAAATGGAGGCAGGCTAGGAGAGACAGGTTCCACTTCACATAAGTTTTACATTTGTGGAGTCATTCATATTGACATAAATATAGTGAGCTACGAGCAAGTTTTTGAAGAAGCAATCAATTTAGGTGCCAAGGATTGTTTTAACAATACTGAATTCCATGAAATAGTGACAGAGAAAGATGATTTTTATAAAATTAAGTCTGAACTTGAAAAGAAAATAGAAAGTTTTTTATACTCAGCGATAGAATGGAGACCATTTGATATTATAAATTTAAATAAAGCACAGAGTAAACAAATGATAGATGTTTTAAGTGCACTTGAAGAATTGGACGATGTTCAAAAAATATTTACTAACGTAAAATTAGAAAATTGAATAAAATGAAAGTTTTAGGAATAGACCCTGGTTTAAGTGGAGCGATTGCAATTCTAGAAGATAATAAAGTAATAAGCTTGTTTGATATGCCCGTAATGTCTGAAGGAAAAAAAAATAAAAGACAACTAAACAGTGCACAATTAGTAAATATTATTAAACAAAATACTTCAAATGATGAGGAGATAGCAGTAGTTGTAGAGCAAGTTAACGCAATGCCTGGCCAAGGAGTTACTAGTATGTTCAATTTTGGTCAAACTTTTGGTGCTATAAAGGGAGTTTGTGCGGCTTTGGAATTGCCTATTTTCTTTGTAAGGCCTTCGAAATGGAAGAAGCATTTTGAACTAATTAATTCATCAAAAGACGCAAGCAGGACTAAAGTGATAGAGATGTATCCCTCCTTATCTAATCAACTATCGAAAAAAAAAGATGTAAATAAATCTGATGCGGTTTTGATAGCAAGATTTTATAACGAGACAAGATATAAGGATTAAATCATCACTAATTTAATAAAAAACGCCAAATTCATGACACATTCTAAAAGTAATTAAAGTCAATGGAACAAGATATTGCATCGCAAGTAGTTGGCTTAGGAGGAGCATCGGACTTTTCTTTATGGAGTCTTTTTATGCGAGCAGATTTTGTTGTAAAGTTTGTAATAGTTTTATTGATAGCTAGCTCGATATTCTCTTGGGCACTAATTTTCGATAAATTTAAGTTATTTAAAAAAATAAATAAATCTACCGAAGATTTTGAAAAGAAATTTTGGAAAGCTAAATCAGCTGAAAGTTTTAACAATAACTTACCCGCTAATTCCACTGATCCAGCAACTTTGATTTTTAAAGCAGCAATGTCTGAATTGATAAAAACAAAAAGACAATCAGCTTCAATTCAATCTGCTAGAGTTGAAAGAATTTTAGAGATAGCCACAGACAATGAACTAAAAAAAGTTGAAAAGAACTTCACTTTTTTGGCAACAATTGGATCAACCGCACCTTTCATTGGTTTATTTGGAACAGTTTGGGGAATTATGAATTCTTTTCAGTCCATAGCTATTTCAAGAAATACTAGTCTTGCAATCGTGGCACCCGGCATAGCAGAGGCTTTATTTGCTACAGCATTAGGTTTACTTGCAGCTATTCCAGCAGTAGTTGCTTATAACAAATTTAATAGTGACTCTAGAAGATATTTTTCAAAAATAGATAATTTTTCGAAACGATTTTTATCAATAATTTAAAAAATGACTTTCAAATTTAATCGCTCAAAAAATGAACCTATGAGTGAAATCAACGTAACACCATTCGTGGATGTTATGCTTGTTTTATTAATAATTTTTATGGTTACTGCTCCTTTGTTAACAGTAGGAGTTCAAGTTGATTTACCAGAGTCAGCAGCAGACTCTCTTCCAGATGATCAAGAACCGCTAACAATCAGCATTAACTCTAAAGGTGAGATTTATATTCAGGAGCATCAAGTAACATATCAAAAAATGGTGCCTAAATTGCTTGCTATTGCAAAGAACAGAACTGACACAAGAATTTACGTAAGGGGCGATAAAAATATTAATTATGGAAGAGTACTTGAAGTTATGGGAACTTTATCTGGAGCTGGTTTTTCTAAAGTTGCTCTAATTTCTGAACCATATAAAAACTAGTTAGGATGAGTTATGATAAGAAGTTTATTTTATTCAATAACATTTCATTCAATAATGATTCTATTAACTGTTTTAAGCTTACCGTTCATGATTAGAGATCCAATAGAATTACCCCCAATAGTATCTGTTGAATTAATTCAAATTTCAGATAAAACCAATATTCCATACGCTCCAAAAGCAAGAAAAATTATAGAGGAGACTAAGAAAAAAGAGGAAGAACGAGTAGTTTCTGAGCAGGCACCTCCGGCTGCTAAAGCTAAAGAAAAACCTGACAGAATACCTTTGCCAGATGAAAAAAAAGAGGAAAAAAAAATAATAAAAAAAAAACAAAATCCAGAGGAAATTAAACCAGAGATACGGCAATCATCAGAATTTGAAAAAAAAGAAATAATAGATACAAATCAAATTGCGGCCCTAATAGATAAAGCAAAAGAAGTTGAGGCAGTTAAAGAGCAAGAGAATAAAAAAATTACTCAAAGTAATAAAAAAAATTCTTTTGCGACTGGATTAACATTATCTGAGGAAGATGCCTTGAGAGCACAAATTTTCGGTTGCTGGAGCGTACCTTTAGGATTACCTTACGACCAAGATTTATTAGTAAGAATCAAGCTGCAACTTAAAAAAGATGGTACAATAATGAAATCAGAAATACTTGATCATGAGCGTATGAATAGGCCAGGACAAAAATTTTACAAAGTTTTAGCTGAGAGCGCATTAAGAGCTGTCCGATTATGTCAACCTTTAAAAGTCCCTCCCACAGGATATGATAAATGGAAAGATCTTCAGTTAAACTTCAACCCTACAGAAATGCTAAAAGGATAAAATGAAAAAAATTATTTTTATATTTTTTATTAACATAATTTTTTTAAATAAAAGCTATGGATTGATAGAAGTAGATATTACTCGAGGAAATTTAGATCCGCTTCCGATTGCTGTTTCTCCGTTACATGTTGATATTAAATCTGATGAGTATGAAGGTTTGAAAGTAAGAGATTTAGGTCACGAAATATCAAAAATTATTGAGAGTAATTTTAGAAATACCGGTTTATTTAATCCATTAAAAAAAGAGGCTTTTGTTCAGAAACCGGACATAGCACATTTAAAACCAAGATTTGAAGACTGGAGATTAATAAAAGCTCAAGCACTAGTTACTGGTAAATTATTAGTCAAAGATAATAAATTAAAAATAGAATTTCGGCTTTGGGATCTTACGGCAGCTCAAGAAATGACCGCTTTAGCTTTTACAACAACCCCATCTAATTGGAGACGTGTCGCACATATAATTTCGGATAAAATTTATGAGAGACTTACTGGCGAGGAAGGATATTTTGACACAAGAATAATTTATGTTGCTGAAAGTGGACCTAAAAGTCAAAGAGTTAAAAAACTAGCAATTATGGATCAAGATGGATCAAATACTAAATATCTTACTTTAGGAAATGAACTAGTTTTGACTCCAAGATTTAATCCAACTAATCAAATGGTAACTTACATGTCATATTTTAGAAATATGCCGAGAGTTTATCTGCTTGATATTGAAACAGGGACCCAAGAAATAGTTGGTAATTTTCCAGGAATGACGTTTGCACCAAGATTCTCGCCAGATGGAAAAAAAATAATTATGAGTTTTGCAAAAGATGGAAATTCAGATATTTATACGATGGATTTAGACTCTAGAGTTGTAGAAAGAATTACTGAACATTCTTCAATTGATACCTCTCCATCTTTTTCCCCTGATGGAAAATTTATTGCATTCAATTCTGATCGAAGTGGATTACAACAAATCTATGTCATGAGGAGTGATGGTAGCAATGTAAAAAGAATTACTTTCGGCAAGGGAATTTACGGAACACCTGTTTGGTCACCAAGAGGAGATTTAATTGCATTCACAAAAATGCGTAAGGGAAGATTTTATATAGGAGTGATGAGAACCGATGGTACCGGTGAAAGATTATTGACAGAAAACTACTATCAAGAAGCTCCTTCTTGGTCACCTAATGGAAGAGTGCTAGTTTTTTACAGGGAGACCAAAGCTGGAGAAAAAGGAGAGGGTTTTTCGGCAAAACTATGGTCTATTGACATTACTGGATATAACGAAAGAAGGCTTTCTACTAAAACTGACGCTTCAGACCCATCTTGGTCCTCATTATTATCTAAGTGAGGTTGAATTTTATGTAAAATATACTTGAATAATTTTGAATAATTTGAAATAACCACAATAAACCTAGGGGATAAAATGACATTAAATAAGAATTTAAAAAATATATTTTTAGTAGTTTTTGCAACTTTGATATTAAGTGCCTGTTCTACTGCCAAGAAATCCGGAGTAATAGACGGTGATGTTTACACTGGCAAAGAAACAGTCGAATATTTAGCTGCAGGAGTTCCTGACAGAGTATTTTTTGCAACGAATAAATCATCTTTAACTACTGCTTCAAGAGCTACATTAAGAAAGCAAGCAACATTTTTAAGAAAAAATAAAAATTTAAATGTTACCATTGAAGGTCACGCTGATGAACGAGGAACAAGAGAATACAATTTAGCACTTGGCGAAAGAAGAGCTAACGCAGCTAGAGATTACTTGATGACTTACGGCATTTCAGGAAAAAGAATTTCTGTAATAAGTTATGGAAAAGAGAAGCCGGTAAATCCAAAATCTTCTCCAGTAGCTTGGTCTCAAAATAGAAGATCAGTAACAGTAAAAGTAAATTAATACTTTCAAATCTAAAGATTTTAAAAGACCCTTTAATCATTTAAAGGGTCTTTTTTTTGCCATTTTGTATAATTAAAAAAGATTCATGAAGATTCTTAAGATAAATTTAATAAAAACGTTAATTATTTTTTGTTTATTTAATTTTACATTGCTTCACGCGGAGGAGGAGGAAATATTATTAAATGCTATTTCAGATCAAATTCAAGTTATCACAAAGGATTTAAAGACATTAGAAAAAGCAGTTTACCAAAAATCTGAAATAACAGCATCATCAAATCTAAACTCAATTAAATCGGATGGATTAAATGAGGATATTCTCACAAAACATCTTCTCAAGTTGAATGAAATAGAAGATCAGTTCAGACAACTAACAAATAAATTTGAAGAAGTTAATTTTAAATTAGATAAATTATCTTCACGTGTTACTAAAATTCAATCTGATACACAATTAAGATTTTCTGATTTAGAAAGTGGAAGTGAAAAATTGACAGTAAAAAAAGACCAACCAGTTGTTTTACCTGGCTCCAGTAAACCACAAGATTTTGGAGCAAGTCCAGGATATCAAACTTCAAATCTACCAAAACAACAAACAATTAACTCAATCGAAAGTGCTCAGACAGTAATTACAGAAGAGGCTGAAAATAAAGAGTCGTTGCTTCCAGATAAGAAACCTGAGGAGCAATATGAGTTTGCTGTAAGCTTTATGAAAATAGGCGACTATGAAACAGCAGAGTCTGCCTTAAAAGAATTTATAGATAAAAATAAAGATCATGATTTAGCTGGAAGTGCGCAATATTGGTATGGAGAAACTTTTAGGATTAGACAATTATATTCTGATGCTGCTACAGCATATCTAGACGGCTATCAAAATTATCCTAAAAGCAAAAAAGCTCCGGATAATTTGCTTAAGCTTGGAATTACAATGGTACAACTTGGAGAAAAAGACCAAGGATGTAAAATGATTAAAGGTTTAAAAAAAGAATACCCAAAAGCAAGCAAGTCTGTGTTACAAAAAGCTCAATATGAGCAAAAAAAATTCAAATGTAGTTCTTAAAAATAACTTTAAGGATTTCGAAGACTTAAATAAAGTCTACGAAAAATTTGAGTATAAAATTCAAAGATTAAAAAAAAAATCTTTTATTGTTGGTATCTCGGGAGGTCCAGACAGTCTAGCTCTAGCGGCACTATGTAAAGCATATAATTACAAAAACAAAATAAAGTTTGATTATGTTTTAGTAAATCATAATATCAGAACGAATTCTTCTAAAGAGGCAAAACAAGTAAAAAATTTACTTAAGAAGAATAGAATTAATCTAAAAATTCTTAATAATAAAAAAAAAATAGATCGCAACATACAAGGTCTAGCTAGGCAAGTAAGATATGACATGCTTAAAGATTATTGTTTAAAAAAGAAGATTAATACAATTTTGACTGCTCATAATCTTGAGGATCAAGTAGAGACTTTTTTCATTAGGTTATCAAGAGGGAGTGGTTTGACTGGTTTGTCAGCCATGAAGCCTCTAAGCAAACTGTATAAGAATATTTATTTATTTAGGCCTTTATTAGATATTAGAAAAAAGGTTCTAATAAAGTTTTCCAAAAATATTTTTGGTAAATTTTTTAAAGATCCATCAAATAAAAATAAAAAATTCCTAAGAACAAAAATTAGAAGTTTAGAAAAACCACTTGAGCAAAGCGGAATTAACTATAATCAGATAATTAAATCAATCAACAATTTGGCAGCAAGTAAAGCCACGTTGGATGAGTATTTCAGTAGGATTTCTAAAGAAACAATAAAGAAAAATAAAAATCAAATTTCAATTGATTTTAAAAAATTTCAAAATTTTAATAATGAAATTAAAATAAAGTTAATAAACCATTCAATAAAGATCTTAGTGAAAAATTACTATAACCCAAGATCTAAGAAAGTGATAAATTTAATCAAAAATATTAAAAGTGAGAAATTTAAAAGTTCAACTCTAGGAGGATGTTTATTTTTAAAAAAAAGGGATACATTGATCTTAAAGATAGAAAAAAACCAACAAATTTAACTAACATTAAGATATTTTGTCTTATTTACAACTAATTTAAGGGTAAAATATACTTGTTTATTTAAAAATAATGATTATTTAAAAATTATGAATATTAAAAACTTAATAATGTGGGTCATAATTGTCCTATTGTCTGTAGGCTTGTTTAACATGTTTCAAGATCCAAATAAATTAAGTTCAGAGAAAAACTCATTACCATTTTCCAATTTCTTAAATGAAGTTGATGCCGGGAGAGTTGTAGAAGTGAAAATTCAAGGAAATAATATTAATGGAGTTTTAGCTGACGGTAAAACTTTTAGCACATACTCACCTAATTATCCCGAATTAGTAGAAAAACTCTCGAGTAAAGGTGTTAGTATTGTAGCAACGCCTTTAGAAGACAAAATGCCATCACTTCTAGGCATACTGCTCTCTTGGTTCCCAATGCTACTATTAATAGGAGTTTGGATTTTCTTTATGAGACAAATGCAGGGTGGAAAAGGTGGTGCCATGGGATTTGGCAGATCAAAAGCAAAATTATTAAATGAAGCTCAAGGCAAAGTTACTTTTAATGATGTTGCAGGTGTGGAAGAAGCAAAAGAAGAAGTTGAAGAAATAGTAGAATTTTTAAAAGATCCAAAAAAGTTTAGCCGTTTAGGCGGCAAAATTCCAAAAGGCGCTCTCTTGATAGGACCTCCAGGAACAGGTAAAACTTTACTTGCTAAAGCTATCGCAGGTGAAGCAAACGTTCCTTTCTTCTCAATTTCAGGCTCAGACTTTGTTGAAATGTTTGTTGGTGTCGGAGCTTCTAGAGTTAGAGATATGTTTGAACAAGGCAAAAAACATTCGCCATGTATTATATTTATAGACGAGATTGATGCTGTTGGAAGAAGTAGAGGTGCTGGATTAGGTGGAGGTAACGACGAAAGAGAACAAACACTTAACCAACTTCTTGTGGAGATGGATGGTTTCGATACTAATGAAGGAATAATTTTAATAGCAGCAACTAACCGGCCAGACGTTTTAGACCCTGCTCTACTAAGACCTGGTAGATTCGATAGACAAGTAGTAGTAGGTAATCCAGATATAATTGGAAGAGAAGCTATCTTAAAAGTTCATGTAAAGAAAATAAATATTGGGCCGGATGTAAAACTTAGAACTATTGCAAGAGGAACTCCAGGATTTTCAGGTGCAGACTTGGCAAATTTGATTAATGAATCTGCTTTGCTTGCAGCGAGAAAAAACAAAAGAGTTGTAACTATGTCTGATGTAGAAGAAGCCAAAGATAAAGTAATGATGGGTGCAGAGCGAAGATCAATGGTGATGTCAGAAGATGAGAAGAAACTTACCGCTTATCATGAAGGCGGTCATGCTATTGTTGCGCTTAACGAAAAAGCTTCTGACCCTATACATAAGGCAACCATTATACCTAGGGGAAGAGCTTTAGGAATGGTGATGAGATTGCCTGAAAGAGATCAGCTTTCAGTTTCAAGGGAAAAAATGCATGCTGATATTGCAGTTGCAATGGGAGGAAGAATAGCCGAAGAAATTATTTTTGGATATGATAAAGTAACTTCTGGTGCTTCTTCAGATATAGATATGGTAACAAAAATGGCAAAAAATATGGTTACTAAGTATGGAATGAGCACAGAACTTGGAACTATAGCATATGGAGAAAACGAAGAAGAAGTTTTCTTAGGCAGATCAGTTACTAAACAACAAAATATGTCAGAAGAGACCGCAAAAAAAATCGACGAAGAAGTCAAAAAAATAGTAGATAAAGGCTACGAGAGAGCCAGAAAGATTCTTACAGAAAAGATAGACGATCTCCATAAAATTGCAAAGGCATTACTGATTTATGAGACATTATCTGGAGATGAAATAAGAGATTTAATTTTAAAAAATATAAAACCAACGAGATCTTTTAAAGAAGAGGAAAATGATGATGGCAAATCATCATCTGCACTTGGTTCACTCGGATTAAAACCAAAACCTGCAATTTAAAAGATAATGCTCAAATATTACACAAGAGCGTGTAATTTCTATTATGGCAGTCAAGCAAAGCTACTAATTAAAAAAAAACATGCCTTGCCTTTATGTGGTATCAAATCTATCGCTTTTGATAATGTTGAAATTTTCATAAGAGAAAAAAGACAAATAAGAAGTAAAATTATAAAAATTCATAATATTAAAAATCTTCATAAAGCTGAAAAGAAAAAAATTCAACAAGACTTGAAAAATATTACTTCAAAGCGAAGAAATTTTTTGAATCATGTAAATTTTTCAGTGCCCACAATAATGGGGATTTTAAATTTAACACCTGATAGTTTTTCAGACGGAGGCAAGTTTAATAAAACGAATACATCATTTAAACATATTGATAAAATGATAAAATCAGGTGCAAAAATTATAGATATTGGAGGTGAGTCAACTCGACCCGGCTCAAGGGATATTAATGTAAAAACTGAGTATAAAAGATTAGAAAAAGTTCTTAAGATGTTTAAAAAAAAATATAAAAATACTAGTTTGTCTTTAGATACAAGAAAATCTGATATAATGATTAAAGGCCTGAAATTTGGCGTAGATTTAATCAATGATGTCTCAGGCTTTAGCTATAATAAAAATTCTCAATTTATAGGAAAAAAAATTAGAGTTTCAAAAGTTCTTCATCATATGCAAGGAACACCAAATACAATGCAGGTTAATCCTAAGTATAAAAATGTTTTGTTAGACATATATGATTATTTTGAAAAAAACTCAAAAAAGCTATTTTGTGATAAAAATATTATTTTAGATCCCGGTATTGGCTTTGGTAAAACTTTGAAACATAATTTGACTTTAATTTCAAAAATTTCTTTGTTTCATAGCTTAGGATTTCCTATACTAGTTGGTACCTCAAGAAAAAGATTTATCAATCAAATTTCTGGGAAATATGATAGCAAAGAAAGATTAGGAGGAACTTTGGCATCAGTTCTATATTTGTTATCACAAGGAGTTCAAGTTTTTAGAGTGCATAACGTGAATGATATAAAACAGGGTATTTTAGTTTTCAATAAAATTTTGTCTAACTAATGAAAAATAAGTATTTTGGCACTGATGGTATTAGAGGAACTGTCAATCAAGGTAATATAACTGGAGAAAAATTTTTTAAATTTGGTCTCGCCTCTGGAACTTTTTTTAAGAATCAAAAAAAAACTAAACAAATAGCAGTTATTGCAAAAGATACTAGACTTTCTGGTTACACTTTAGAACCGGCGCTAGTTTCAGGATTAGTCTCCGGAGGAATGCATGTTTTTACTCTAGGACCGCTACCAACAAATGGCCTTGCTATGCTAACTAAAGATATGAAAGCAAATATGGGTATCATGATAACAGCTTCACACAACCCTTATTATGATAATGGTCTAAAATTATTTGGACCAGACGGTATGAAATTATCAGATAAAATAGAAAAAAAAATCGAAAAATTGATAGATGCAAAAAATACAAACCAACTAACAAATCCCAAATTTCTTGGAAGAGTAAAAAGATTAGAGGATGGAAACGATAAGTACATAAAAATTTTAAAGAATAATTTTCCTAATAACTTCAAACTTAACGGAATAAAAATAGTTTTAGATTGTGCAAACGGAGCCTGTTATAAAGCTGCACCCAAGCTTCTAAAAGAATTAGGTGCAAAAGTTATTTCAATAGGAATAAAACCAAATGGTCTTAATATTAATGAAAAATGTGGATCAACTTATCCTTCAAAAATAACTACGGCTGTAAAAAAATATAAAGCAAATATTGGCATTTCGTTTGATGGTGATGCAGACAGAATAATTATGTGCGATGAAAATGGGACAGTCATTGATGGAGATCAAATTATCGCTATGCTTGCTAAAAGATGGAAAAACAAAAAGATTTTAAAAGGCGGAGTAATTGGTACTTTGATGTCTAACTACGGGTTAGAAAAATTTTTAAAAAGTGAGAAAATTAGATTTTATAGATCAAAAGTTGGAGATAGATATGTGAAGGAAAAAATGAAAAAATTAAACTTTAATTTAGGAGGAGAGCAGTCTGGACACATAATTTTAGGAAAGTTTGCAACCACTGGAGATGGTTTATTGGTTGCGCTTGAAGTATTATTTTCTCTCAGAAAAGGAAAAAAGGCAAGTAGTGTGCTAAATGTTTTTAAACCCCTTCCTCAAACTTTAGAAAACATTGTTGTGAAAAATAAAAATATAATTAATAGCTTAAAAACTAAAAATGCGATTAAAGATGCTAATAAGATAATGGGATTTAAAGGAAGAATATTAGTTAGGAAATCTGGAACTGAACCAAAAATTAGGATTATGGCCGAATCATATAATAGAAGTTTGATTTTAAAATGTATCAACATAATAAAAAAATCGATTAAATAATTTGAAACCAAACTCAAAAATTTTAGTAATTGCAGGATCAGATTCCTCAGGTGGTGCTGGAATACAAGCAGACATTAAAACAGTAACAGCTTTGGGGAGTTATGCCATGACTGCAATTACGGCAGTTACTTCACAAAATACGACAGGCGTTTACTCAGTTTTTCCTTTACCTATAAAAGAAATAGAGAAACAAATTATGTTAACGTGTAAAGATATAAAACCCGATGCAATTAAAATTGGAATGTTGCATTCTTCTAAAGTTATTGAAATCGTTATAAAATGTTTAAAAAAAATCAAAACTAAAAAAATTATCTTAGACCCAGTTATGGTTGCCAAAGGCGGAGCTAAACTGATTGATGAAAAATCAATAAAAACCCTTAAGTATAAATTATTGAAAAAATCTTTATTAATAACTCCGAATATTCCAGAAGCTGAAGTTCTTATAAAAAAAAAAATTAATACTTTAGAAGATATGAAAAATGCCTCCAAAATTATTCTTAATTTTGGTGTAAAAAACGTTTTGTTAAAAGGAGGCCATAAAAAATCAGAATTTATTGAAGATGTCTATTTAGGAGAACATGGATTAAAGATATTTAAACATAAAAGAATTAAAACAAAAAATACACATGGCACAGGTTGTACTTTATCAAGCGCAATTACTACATTTTTATCATGTGGAAAACCTTTAAATAAATCCTGTGAGTTAGGAATTAAATATGTTAACCAAGCAATAAAAACTAATCCAACATATGGAAAAGGACAAGGCCCAATTAATCATTTAAATTCAATTAAACTTAAAAGAATATTTAAATAATGAAAAATGTTGTTGTAGTAGGTTCACAGTGGGGAGATGAGGGCAAAGGCAAAATTGTTGACTGGCTATCAAGCGAAGCAGATATAGTCGTTCGTTTTCAAGGAGGACATAATGCAGGACATACATTAGTAATTGATAAGAAAGTATTTAAACTAAGACTGTTACCTTCCGGAATAGTAAGAAATGGCAAAATCTCTATTTTAGGCAATGGAGTTGTAATTGATCCTTGGGCGCTTTTGAGTGAAATAAAAGAAATTAAAAAACTGGGAATAAATGTAACTCCTGAGAATTTTATGATCTCTGAGTCAGCCTCGTTAATTTTACCATTTCATCAAGAAATGGACGAGATAAGAGAGGATGCGGCAGGAAAAGGTAAAATTGGCACTACCAGAAGGGGGATTGGCCCTTGTTATGAAGATAAAGTTGGAAGAAGATCTATTCGAGTAATGGATTTAAGATCAGAAAGTAATTTAGAGAGTAGATTAGAGAATGTTCTATTGCATCATAATGCAATTCGAAAAGGTTTAAAAAAAAAAATTTTTAAAAAAGATGATCTTAAAAAAAAGTTATTAAAAATTGCTCCAGAAATTCTTAAATTTGCAAAACCAGTTTGGCTAATGCTAGATCAGTTTAAAAAAGATAGAAAAAAAATACTATTTGAAGGCGCTCAAGGTATACTTTTAGATGTTGATCATGGAACATATCCTTTTGTAACTTCATCAAACACAGTGCCAGCTATGGCTGCAACCGGGTCAGGTTCAGGTCCAGATAAAATTGGATATATCTTAGGCATCACTAAGGCTTACACCACAAGAGTTGGCAGCGGTCCATTTCCAACCGAGTTAAAAGATAAGATTGGTGAAAATTTAGGTAAAAGAGGAAAAGAATTCGGTACCGTTACAGCTAGAAAAAGAAGGTGTGGGTGGTTCGATGGTGTATTAGTTCGTCAAACTATTAAAATTTCAGGCATAAATGGAATTGCACTCACAAAATTGGACGTACTCGATGAATTGCAAGAAATTAAAATGTGCGTAGGATATGAATTAGATGGAAAAAAAATAGATTATCTTCCTGCTGCTTCAGAAGATCAATTTAATATCAAACCAATTTATGAGACATTTCCTGGATGGCAAACAAAAACTAAAGGCATTAGAAACTTAAAAGATTTACCAGAAAATGCAAAAAAATATGTTTATGCTCTTGAGGATTTTATTGGAGCAAAAGTTTCAAGTATCTCTACAAGTCCCGAAAGAGAGGATACAATTTTAATTGAAGATCCTTTTAAAATTTAATTTGCAGGCAGTAAATTTTTTGACTTACTTGCATTAATCATTGATTTTTGAAGTTTTTCAAAAGCCTTTGTCTCAATTTGTCTTATTCTTTCTCTGCTTATTCTAAACTTTTTACTTAAATCCTCTAAAGTCATTGGATTTTCTGTTAATCTTCTTGCTGTTATAATTTCCTTTTCTCTATCATTAAGAATTTTCATTGCACTTTTCAATAATTCTTTTTTATCGTTATATTCTTGTTGTTGAGAAACAATTAATTCTTGGTCAAGATTTTCATCTACTAACCAATCTTGCCATTCATCTGATTCACCAATTTTGATTGGAGTATTTAAAGATTTTTCTTGACCCATCATTCTTCTATTCATATTAATTACCTCTTTGGAGTCTACATTTAATCTATTAGAAATTTCCTCAACTTGTTCTTTTTTTAAATCTCCCTCTTGTTCAGGGGCTATTTGATTTTTTAATTTTTTTAGATTAAAAAAAAGTTTTTTTTGTGCTGTAGTTGTCCCCATTTTTACTAAACTCCAAGATCTTAAAACATATTCTTGAATTGCTGCCTTAATCCACCACATTGCGTATGTCGCTAATCTAAACCCTTTGTCAGGGTCAAATTTTTTAACAGCTTGCATTAAACCTATATTACCCTCTGATATTAATTCGTTTACAGGTAAACCGTACCCCCGATAACCCATAGCAATTTTAGCTACTAATCTTAAATGACTTGTTACAAGTTTATGAGCAGACTGAAGATTTCCGTTTTCCCTCCAGTTTTTTGCCAAAATATACTCTTCCTCTGCATCAAGCATAGGAAACTTTTTTATTTGAGCAAGATAAATTGATAGTCCCCCAACGGAAGGTGTTGGCAAATTCGAAATATTTTTATTGTTTTCCATTATACTAGACATATATATTATTTAATTTTTTTCAACTGCTGAGATTATTCAATAAATTTAACATTTTATTGAAATCATTTGGCAAATCTACTTTAAAATTCACTAATTTATTTTTGATTGGATGAATAAACCCTATAGACTGGGCATGAAGAATTTGGCCTCTTAGATTATTTAATTGAGTTAAAAACTCTTGATTTACTTTTTTAAATTTTAGATTTTTTTTACCATATTGATTATCACCAATAAGTGAAGTTCCTTTGTACTTTAGATGTACTCTAATTTGATGAGTTCTTCCTGTTTCAAGTACACACTCTACAAAGCTAATTTTTGGAATATCTGGAATATTGAATACTTTAATTGTTTTATAATTTGTAATTGCTTTCTTTCCAGAAAATTCACTTACCGTCATTAATTTCCTATTTTTTTTATTTCTTCCTATTAATGTTTCAACTCTTCCATGTAAGGGTCTAATTACACCCCAAACTAAACACTGATATTTTCTTTTTATAGAGTGATTACTAAACTGCTCAGCTAATTTTGAATGTGCAAAATTATTTTTTGCAATGACTAAAAGCCCAGTTGTCTCTTTATCTATTCTATGAACGATGCCTGGTCTCATTGTTCCATTTAAATCAGAAAGATTATTATTATATCTATAAGCTAGGGCGTTTGCTAGAGTGCTCTTAAAATTCCCAGCCCCGGGGTGAACTACCATTCCTTTAGGCTTATTAATTATTAAGATTTCTTTATCTTCATAAACAATATCTAAATTTATTTTTTTTGGAATCAACTTATCGACTTGTTTTTCAAGAATATTAATTGAAATTTTATCATTCATCTTTATTTTTGTGGAGGGAGATGTTACCAAATTTTTATTAATTTTAACTTGCTCTCCCTCGATTAGTTTTTTTATATAAGATCGTGTGAATTTTCTTATTTTTTTTGATAAATATATATCTAGTCTCTCTCCTGTATAATTTTTAGAAATTAAGAATTTTATTGTGTTATTCATAAATTAATCTAAATTACAATAAGTGCGCCGGTAGCTTCAACTGGATAGAGCGCCGGATTTCGGCTCCGGAGGTTATGGGTTCGACTCCTATCCGGCGCACCAAAACTAAATTATCCATTTCAAATATTTATCTTTATTTTTTAATATATATTCTGGGTAGCTACTATCTAATTCAATTTTTTTTAATTTAAAACCCCTACCAAATATATCCTCGTTAATTAAAATTTTTTTTTCTATTACTTTTTCATTTAGATCATTTGTATCGAATTCTCCATGAGAATAGGATTTAATTTTTTTCAGAATTTGAGATGGAGTTTGTAAAAAAGAAAAATGCCAACCGCCCTTAATAATCTGTAAATGCCTTTTATCTATTCTCCAGAAAGGATACATCTTAAACTTTAAGTTTCGTAATTTTTGCATAGAAATTATATCTTTTTTTTTGGCAATTTTTGAGCCTATCCAATTACTTTCGTTTAAATTTTGTAGATTTAATTTGTACATGAACATTTTTTGTGAAAATGCTATGAATTTCTTATTATTCTTAATTTTTGAAATTTTTGATAAATCTGGTATTTCATCAGAATCTGAAAGAATAATTAGATCATCTGGAGACGCATCTTCAATTCCTTTAATTAAAAAATTTCTTTGATGTTGTTCTACAGGCGACTCCCCTCCAATATGTTTTTGAAAATCTACTTCTTTTTTATAATCCGCTACTACATGTTTTATTTTATTTTTAAATTTAGGAAAATTATTTTTATTAAAATTAATTTTCTTATTTTTGCCTTGGTGAGTCTTTGTTGATTCAGAAATTACAAAATAATCAACGTATTTGTTTAAAATGTTCAAACGTAATTCAACCACATGATCCTCGTCGAAGTACTGAAAACAATCATAAATTGCCATTGTTATTTATTTCTTTGTAAAAGTTGCTATTCCAATTTTTTTGCCTTTAATAACCGATGATGAGCAATGAAGATGAGTTCTGTCAAAAATAAGCATTGATCCGACTTCCCATTCATAAATTAATTCTACTTCTAAACCCTTTAAATTATTAATATTTTCATGCTGTAGATATTTTTGATGTATTTGTTTATTGAAAGGTTTATCACCATACATCTTTAAATGAATATCTGATCTTTTATTCTGCCCATATTTCAAATTCTTTTTTTTTAATTCACTTGGATCCTGAGTAAAACTTGTTGAACCATCGTAATATCTATTTTTAAAAATTACAGTACTTCCAACTGATGACAAAGGTATTAAACTTTGTTTATATATTTGATTATCTAATTCAAAACCTCCATCAACATGGAGTCCAATAGGAGCATAACTTTCTTGAATTAACCCTAAAATCTCTTTTCCATCGTCATCTTTTAGGTTATCCATTTTAAAACTACCTATTTCCTTTCCGAGTCTTTCACAAAATATTTTTTCTAAATTTGTATTGTATCCTTGAAGCCATCTTTTTTTTATTACATTTTGTTTTTTATTATGGACAGTAATTGGGAGGTTTTCGTAAAGTTGTAAAAATTCATTTATTTCGTTCCTAGTAAATAAATTTTTAATCACTTTAGGTGCAGATTCTAATTTTTTTATGTCATCAAGCTTATTGTTCATAATTTATTCACCCATGTTTATTAAAGTACCTCTTTTTTTTGCACCAAAATAAGAAATATAAAAAACTATAACACCTAAAGAGAAATATACTATAGATATGGAAATTGATTTTAAAATATTAAAATAATTAACAGAATTGTTTATTAAAATACTTCTCATTTCCTCAAATATATGAACAAGCGGAAGAGCTTTAGCAATTATTTGAAGTGATGCAGGCAATATTTCAATTGGATAATAAATACATCCAAGCGGTGCTAAAAAAAATAAACTTGCCCAAGCAATATTTTCAAATGATGGACCATACCTAAGTAGCCCTGAAGTAACTAAAAGACCTAAAGTAATCCCAAATAAGTACAAAGAAATTAATAAAAAAATAAGCGGTATTCCAAGTTTAAGTACAGATACACCAAATAATGGAATGGCAATTAATACTGCAGGCACTAAACCTATTAAAGTTCTTACAATTGCAGTTAAAGTAAGCGCTGCGATTATTTCTCTTATTTTTATTGGGGCTATGAATAAGTTCGTAAAATTTCTACTCCATATTTCTTCTAGAAACATCATATTAAAACTTATACTTGCTCGAAATAAAAAATCATACAAAATTGCTGCAGTCAAAATCACTCCTACAGTGTTACTATAATATTCCGAGTTAAGTGTAAAAAATTTTGATATAAAACCCCAAAGAAAAATTTGAACTGTAGGCCAATAAATAAGATCAAGTACTCTTGGAAAAGAATTCATTATTAAGTAAAGATGTCTTAAACCTAAAGCATATATTTTACTAAAATTCATCGTTACTCCTTGCTAATTTTAAAAATGTTTCCTCTAAATTATTTCTGCCATGCTTTTTTATTAATTCTGCACAAGTGCCTTTGTCAACAATTTTACCTTTCCTCATCATAATAATACTGTCACAAAGTCTCTCTACTTCATTCATATTATGTGAAGCTAATAAAATTGTTACTTTATTTTTTTCTTTATACTCATGTATGTAACTTCTAATAAAATCTCCTATATCAGGGTCTAAGCTTGCTGTGGGCTCATCTAAAAGTAAAATCTCTGGTTTATTAATTAGAGATTTTGCCAACGAAACTCTATTTTTTTGTCCAGATGAAAGTTCACCCGTTTTTCTTTTAAAGAAACTTTTTATATCCAAGTCACTTGATATTTCATCAATTCTATTTTCTAAACTCTGTATTCCGTACAATCTTCCATAAATTTCAAGGTTTTGTTTTACTGTTAATTTTTTTGGAAGTTCAATGTAAGGTGAAGCAAAATTAAATCTTTTCAATATCTCATCTCTTTTAAACGAGTTAATATTTTTACTTTCGATTAAAATTTCACCTCCTGTTGGAGTAACAAGACCTAACATCATACCAATAGTTGTTGTTTTTCCACAACCATTTGGACCTAACAACCCTACTGTTTTATTTTTATCAATTTGAAAATCAATTTCGTTTACAGCTAAGTAATCATTATATAATTTTGTTAGTTTTTTTATTTCAATAAACATTATTTTGATGCCCTTTTTAAACGATCATTAATTGCCAAACCTGGGCCTTTGTTGGGAATTTTAGTAACTATTATTTTTTTGTATCCTTTTTTTTTTATTTTTCTCATAGTTTCATATAGATTAGCTGCTGCTTCTTTCAAGTTGCCTTTTTTACTTAAATTAAAATAATTTGCTTTATTTTTATGATTTTTTCCAAAAACTATATTTGCGTGATTTTGATTTTTTGATTTTTGGCTAAAAATTAATGGAATTCCTGGAGAGTAATGCCGCTTCAACATTCCAGGAGATTTAATTTTAGATTTTTTCTTAGATAAATTAATTTTAAGAACTCTTTTTATATCATCTTGACTAATTATGCCTGGTCTTAAAATTTTTGGCTTTTCTGTTAAATCTACAACTGTAGACTCAATGCCTATTTTAGATTTTCCGCCATCAATTATAATGTCTAATTTGTTGTAAAACTCCTCAAATACATCAAGAGTACAGACAGGGCTTAATCCTGCTGAAATGTTTGCACTTGGCATCGCAAGTGGAAAATTAATTGATCTTAGTAATGATCTTATAATCTTATGTTTTGGGAATCTAATAGCGACAGTCTTTAAATTTGCAGTCGCTAAAGATGATATTTTTGAATTTTTATTTTTTTTTAAGACAAAGGTTATTGGACCAGGGCAAAACTTCTTATAAAGTTTGAAGAAATTTTCATTAGTTATAACATCTTTATCTATATTTTTAAGATTACAATAGTGGATAATTAAGGGATTTTTTTTTGGTCTTTTTTTTAGTTTAAAAATTTTTTTTACCGCAATTTTAGAGTAAGCGTTACCTGCTAGGCCATAAACAGTTTCAGTTGGCAATCCAGCTATTTTACCCCCTTTGAGAGATTTAACAGTTTTTTTAAGTATCTTTTTATTAAAAGAATAAATATTTGAATAGATGTTAGTCATAATGTAATTATTAATTAATTTATGAAAATCGAAAATATTCCAGCTGATATTAAAAGTAAATCCTTAAAAGAGGCAAGAGAGGAAATTAATGAAATTCTAACTAAACTCGAAAGTCAAAATTTAGATTTTAACACTATTGAGAATTCTTACAAAAGGTTGATAAATTTGAATAAACATGTGGAAAACCTTTTTAAGATCAAATCCAAACAAATTTCTAATTCATAAAGACATGATAAAATGATTGAAATTAAATTAAAAAAAAATGCAAAAAAAGTAGATAAATTTTTAATTAATTATCTTAAAAGTCAAAAAAAATCTTTATTAGTTGGACCAATGAAATATGGAGTTATTTCTGGAGGAAAAAAGATAAGATCTACAATAATATTTGATACAGGGAAGTTATTCAAAATTAGTGAAAAAAAACTTATCAATCTTTGTGCAGCTGTTGAATGTATTCACTCATACTCTCTAATTCATGACGATCTTCCATGCATGGATGATGACTCTATAAGAAGAGGAAAACTTTCAACACATAAGAAATTTGGTGAGGCAACTGCTGTATTAGCTGGAAACTCATTGTTAACCTTAGCATTTGAAATTATTTCTGATAAAAAAAATTTATTATCATCTAATCAAAAAAATGAAATTGTTAAATTATTATCAAATTGTTCAGGTCATACTGGAATAGCAGGAGGTCAAGAACTGGATCTTAAATTTGAAAATAAAAAAAAAAATTTTAATCAAATAATTGATATGCAAAGAAAAAAAACTGGAAAGCTCTTCAATTTCTGTCTTCATTCTTTAGCTATCGTAGCAAATAAAAGTAAAAAAGAAAAAATATCTATTGGTAAACTTGGAGAAGAAATAGGATTATTGTTTCAAATAGCCGACGATTTTTTAGACATCAAAGGTTCAAAAGAAATAGTTGGTAAACCAATTAAAAAAGATAAAAAAAAAGGTAAATCAACGCTTATAAATCTTTTAGGTTACAATAAGACGCTGGAGTACGCTGATTTATTAAAGAAAAAAATATTGCTTAAATTAAAAAAACATGGAAAAAATGCAAAGGAACTAATAGATACAATTGAATTTATACTAGGTAGGAATTTCTAATGAGCGAACTTATTAAACAAATTAATTTTCCCTCTGATTTAAGAAAGTTTAAAAAAGATAAATTAAAACAAATCTCAGATGAGTTAAGAAATGAATTAATTGATGTTGTCTCTGAAACAGGAGGTCATCTAGGAGCTGGATTAGGTGTTGTAGAGCTAACGGTTGCTTTACATTATGTATTTGATACCCCAAAAGATAAATTAGTTTGGGATGTAAGTCACCAATGCTACCCTCATAAAATAATAACTGGCAGAAGGGAGAGAATTAAGACTTTACGAAAAGGCGGAGGCTTATCAGGATTTACAAAAAGAACTGAAAGTGAGTATGACCCATTTGGCGCAGCACATAGCTCAACTTCAATATCTTCTACACTCGGTATGGCTACAGCAAAAAAATTATCTAATAATAAAAATAATGTTATAGCAGTCATCGGTGATGGAGCAATGAGTGCGGGAATGGCATATGAAGCGATGAATAACGCTGGAGCATTAAAATCAAATTTAATCGTCATACTTAACGATAATGATATGTCGATTGCAAGACCTGTGGGTGCAATGAGCAAGTATCTAGCGAAACTTTTATCAGGCAAATTATACTTTAGTTTAAGAGAAACAATAAAAATGATTATTTCTGCGTTTTCAAAAAGATTTAGTCAAAAAGCTGGAAAAGCTGAGGATTTATTAAGAAATATTGTTACGGGCGGAACATTATTTAGCGAATTAGGTTTTTATTATGTTGGACCAATAGATGGACATGACATTGATAATTTAGTCCAAATTTTTGAAAATGTTAAAAAATCAAATCATCAAGGACCAGTTATGATACATGTCAGAACACAGAAGGGGAAAGGTTATAAACCAGCTGAAGATTCAGGTGATAAATATCATGGTGTTTCAAAATTTAATATATCAACTGGAGAACAATCTAAGTCACAATCCAATATCCCATCTTATACAAAAGTCTTTGCAGAAACATTGATTAAACATGCTGAACAAGATACGAAGATTATTGGAATAACAGGAGCCATGCCCTCTGGGACAGGTCTAAATTTATTTGAAAAAAGATTTCCAGACAGGACATTCGACGTTGGTATAGCTGAGCAACATGCCGTTACTTTTGCTGCTGGATTAGCTACAGAGGGCTATAAACCTTATGCGGCTATTTATTCTACTTTTTTACAAAGAGCATATGATCAAGTAGTTCACGATGTTGCTTTACAATCTCTACCTGTAAGGTTTGCAATTGATAGAGCGGGTTTAGTTGGGGCGGACGGACCAACTCATGCTGGTTCTTTTGATATAACGTACTTGTCCACTTTACCAAATTTTGTTGTAATGGGTGCTAGCGATGAGTCAGAACTTGTGAAAATGATCAATACATCGGTTGAAATCAATGATAGACCTTCTGCTTTTAGATATCCAAGGGGAGCTGGAATAGGAGTTCAATTACCTTCTATAAATGAAGTTTTAGAAATTGGTAAAGCAAGAGTCATTAAGGAAGGAAAAAAAGTAGCTTTATTAAACTTTGGCACAAGACTAGAGGAATGCAAAAAAGCTTCAGAGGCACTATCCAAAAAAAATATTGAATGTACTATAGTTGATGCAAGATTTGCTAAACCTTTAGATGAAAAATTAATTATGGAAATTGCAACTAATCATGAAGTTTTATTGACAATAGAAGAAGGCTCTATCGGAGGTTTTGGATCTCATGTGATGCAATTATTGTCTGACAGAGGAGTTTTCGACACAGGTTTAAAGTTTAGATCGATGATTCTACCAGATATTTTTATCGATCAGGATACTCCAGAAAAAATGTACGAGTTAGCAGGATTAGATAGTTTATCAATAATTAAAAAAGTTGAGGAAACTTTAAATTCAAATATAATTTTAGCGAAAAATAAAAATAAGTTATCTAATTAACCGCACTGTGCTTTATGCATTAGTAAGTGATCTAAAAGGACACAGTTTATCATTGCTTCACCAATAGGAACTGCTCTAATACCTACACAAGGATCATGTCTTCCCTTTACAGAAATTTTTGTATTTTGACCTCTTTTATCAATGGTGTTTCTACTTGTTAGAATAGAAGAAGTAGGCTTAACTGCAAATGAGGCAACAATATTTTGACCTGATGAAATTCCCCCTAAAATTCCGCCTGCTTGATTTGATTTAAATTTAATTTTACCAGAACTTTTACTAATTTCGTCGGAATTTTCCTCACCGCTTAAAAAAGCTGCGTTCATGCCCGCTCCAATGTTTACCCCTTTGACTGCATTAATACTCATTAAAGCTGCAGCTATATCTGTGTCTAATTTTGAATATATAGGAGCTCCTAAACCAACCGGGACTCCTGATGCTCGTAATTCTATTATTGCACCACAAGATGAACCTGCTTTTCTTACTGCAAGAAGATATTTTTCCCATAATTTTACAGATTTTTTATCTGGGCAAAAAAAGGGATTTTTTCTTATTTCGCTATTTTTCCAATTAGATTTATCGCATGACATTAACCCTAGTTGAGTGACAGCTCCAACTACATTAAATTTTGGACCTATCATCTTCTTTAAAACAATTTTTGCTATAGCACCTGCGGCAACTCTACTAGCAGTTTCCCTAGCAGATTGTCTCCCACCGCCCCTGTAATCTCGAATTCCATATTTTTTGTAATAAGTATAATCTGCATGACCAGGTCTGAATTTATTTTTTATTGTTTCGTAATCTCTAGATCGCTTATCCTCATTATATATAATAATAGAAATTGGTGTACCTGTGGTTTTACCCTCAAAAACTCCAGATAAGATTACTGCTCTATCTGATTCTTTTCTTTGGGTAGTGAACTTTGATTGTCCTGGCCTTCTCCTATCCATATCTTTTTGGATATCTTTCTCAGTTATAGGTATATTAGGGGGACAACCGTCAATTATACAACCAATTGCTGGTCCATGAGACTCTCCCCAAGTAGTGAACCTAAAAATTTTTCCAAAAGTATTAAAAGACATAGATAATTAATGTATAAATTATTTTAAGGAAATTATGAATCAAAAAAATGGCAAAAATTCACTTGGAATTGATATTTGCTTCGAAGATCTGGACAATCCAATAGAATTGTTTAAAAAATGGTTTTCTAAAGCTAAGGAAAGTGAAATAAATGACCCAAACGCTGTTGCAGTCGCAACTTCAAATAATAGTAACCAGCCCAATGTCAGGATGGTACTACTAAAAGGTTTGAGTGATAAAGGCTTTGTTTTTTATACAAACTTTAATAGCAGAAAAGGAAGCGAGCTAAAAGAAAATCAAAAAGCCTCCATGTGTTTTCATTGGAAAAGTTTAAGACGCCAGGTAAGAGCTATTGGCAAAGTAGAAGAAGTGTCAGATCAAGAAGCTGATGACTATTTTAATTCGAGGCCCTATAAAAATAGGATTGGTGCTTGGGCTTCATCTCAGTCTAAAGTATTAGATAAAAGAGAAACATTTTTAAAAAATATCAAAGAATTTGAAAAGAAATTTCCCGATCAAAAAAATGTTCCGCGACCTCCTTATTGGTCGGGTTGGCGATTATTACCTGAGGAAATAGAATTTTGGCTTGATGGCGAAGGAAGAATTCATGAAAGATTAAATTACAAAAAACAAAATGGAAAATGGGAAAAAGAACTTCTTTATCCTTAAAAAGATCTGTTGAGACTAAAGGTTGTTAAATTTTGTAAAATTTTTTTATCCATTGTGTCTGAAAAAATTGCTAAAGAGTCAAAAGAAACATTAACAAAATATTCTGCTTTTTTAAAAGTAGCTTCTACGGCTTTATATTTATAGATTAAGGCAAGAGTTTCACTAAAATCTTCCTCTGTTCTTAATTCTTTCTTCATGATTTCCTTTAAAAAACTTTTTTCCTCCTCATTGCCTTTTTGAAAAATTGTTATCAGAGGCAAAGTGACTTTACCTTCAAAAAAATCTTTACCAACTTCTTTACCAAACAATTTTTCTTTTGCATAATAATCAAGAGCATCATCTGCTATTTGAAAAGCTAAACCTAAATTTCTTCCATATGACTCCAGCGCTTTCTTTTCTTTTTCATCACTTTTAGATAAACAAGCGCCAGTCTTTGTTGCAGCAGCAAAAAGTGATGCAGTCTTTAAATTTATAATATTAATATAAGTTTCCTCTAAAAGATCTGCTTCCCCTTTATGCTGAAGTTGCAAAACTTCACCCTGAGCAATTTTTGCTGACGTGGATGATAAAAGTTTTAAAATTTCTAAATCACCATCCTCAACCATCATCTCAAAACATCTGCTTAAAAGATAATCACCAACAAGAATAGAAGATTGATTTCCCCAAATAGAATTTGTTGTTTTAACGCCCCTCCTTAATTCACTTTCATCAATAACATCATCATGTAATAATGTTGCAGAATGTATTAACTCAACGCAAGCAGCTAAATTAATATCTCTTTTTTCCTCTTTGAAACCAGTTAGTCTTGCTGACTGCAAAGTTAACAAAGCTCTAAGCCTTTTTCCTCCAGAACTTAGATGATGATTACTCATTTTTTTAATAAGATTTACGTCGCTTTCTAGTTTCTTTAGGATTAACTCTTCAACTTCATTAAGTTTTCCACTTAAAAGATTTTTAAGTTCCAGGTAAGCGGAATTGGCTGATTTTTTTAGAGGAACTACTGAGCCCATAAGCGTTATTTATATTTGTTTTTTGGTAATAATAAATTTTTAAATGGTAACGTGGTGACGCACCCATAATTCAACTATAAGTAGCGAAATTATTAATTAAAATTTAATTTTTTACTGTTATAAGATTATAAAGTATTCAACGGATATATATGTTTTCATTTTTAAAGAAAAAAAAAATAATTCCTCATGTAAGACTAACTGGAATTATTGGTTCAGCGGGTAAGTTCAAGCAAGGGATGGAACTTGCAAGTCAAAGAGATATTTTAAAAAAAGCTTTCTCAGTAAAAAAAATTACTCACGTTGCAATATCGATAAATTCACCGGGTGGATCACCTGTTCAATCACACCTAATCTATAGTTATATAAGACAGCTTGCTGAGAAGAATAAAGTAAAAGTATTAGTATTTGCTGAGGATGTTGCAGCATCTGGAGGATATTTTATTGCATGCGCGGGAGATGAAATTTATGCAAATTCAAGTTCAATAATTGGATCAATAGGAGTCATTTCAGCTTCATTTGGTTTCAAAGAATTAATTCAAAAAATAGGAGTAGAAAGAAGAGTTTACACAGCAGGAAAAAATAAAAGCACCCTAGACCCTTTCAAAGAAGAAAAAGAAGAAGATATAAAAAGGTTAAAAACTATTCAATTGGAGCTTCATGAAGATTTTATCAAAGTTGTAGAAAAAAGTAGAGGATCAAAAATTAAAGATCCTGATAAAAATAATATTTTTACTGGAGAATTCTGGACGGGGAAAACATCACTAAAGCTTGGTTTAATCGATGGCATAGGCAATGCCGATCAAGTTTTGAAAGAAAAATTTGGCGACAAAATAATAATAAAAACTTTTGAAAAACAAAAAGGTTTTATAGCAAGAAAACTATCTTCATCTACTCAAGATCCAATTGAAAAACTTGCAAATATAATTGAAGAAAAATCCATGTGGCAAAAATTTGGTTTGTAAATGCCAATTAAAAAAAAAGAAAAAAAAAAAATTAAATTTATCTCTTTTCAAGATATAATACTTAATCTTCAAAAATTTTGGGCGAAAAATGGCTGCGTAATCTTACAACCTTACGATATAGAAGTTGGCGCTGGTACTTTTCATCCTGCAACGACGCTAAGGTCTTTAGGTCCTAAACCATGGAAAGCTGCCTACGTACAACCATCGAGAAGACCCACAGACGGTAGGTATGGTAAAAATCCAAATCGATTACAACATTACTATCAATATCAAGTTATAATTAAACCCTCACCAAAAAATATAAAACAACTCTACTTGAAAAGTTTAACTACTATTGGAATTGATATAAAAAGTCATGATATCCGTTTTGTGGAAGACGACTGGGAAAGTCCAACTTTAGGAGCTGCAGGTTTGGGTTGGGAGGTTTGGTGCGATGGGATGGAGATAACTCAATTTACTTATTTTCAACAAATGACAGGTATAGAATGCAAGCCTGTGCCGGTGGAAATTACTTATGGCCTAGAAAGACTATGTATGTTTGTTCAGGGCAAAAATAATGTTTTTGATCTTGATTGGAACAACGAAGGCATAAAGTATAAAGAAGTTTTTTTTCAAGCTGAAAAAGAATTCTCTGCATACAATTTTGAATTTGCTAATACAGATGCTTTACTAAATAATTTTGAAAATACTGAGAAAGAGTGTAAATCTTTACTTGAAAAAAAACTTTCTTTACCAGCTTATGATCAATGTTTAAAAGCGAGTCATATTTTTAACTTATTAGATGCTCGTGGTGTGATTGGTGTTGCAGAAAGAACTGGATATATAACAAGAATTAGAGAATTAGCAAAAGGTTGTGGCGCTCTGTGGTTAAGTTCACAGGATTAAATTATGGCTGAACTTTTACTGGAATTATATAGTGAAGAAATTCCCCCTAAATTACAAATAGCGGCAAGATCTCAAGTAAAAAATTTAATAGAGAATTCTTTTAAAGAAAACAACATAAAATACAATCAATTAACAGTTTATTCCTCACCTACAAGACTAACACTAATTATTAAAGAACTTGCTGAGCAAATTAAAACAGAAGTTAAAGAGTTTAGAGGACCAAAGGTAGGCTCTTCTGACCAAGTGATACAGGGTTTTCTGAGAGCAAAAAAAGTTTCTGAGAAAGATTTGATTAAAAAAGATACTGAAAAAGGGAAATTTTATTTTGCAAAACTAAAATCTCAATCGATCTTTGTTGAGGAAATATTAAATAAAATTATACCAAAGGTACTAGGTTCAATTAGCTGGAAAAAATCAATGAAATGGTCTGATCATAATTTATTGTGGGGAAGGCCTTTGAGATCAATTTTTGCAAGGTATAACAACAAAAAACTTGCATTTAAATTTGATCATCTTGAAGTAACAGATGAGATTATCATTGAGCGAGACTTAATTACTAAAACTAAAAAAATTAATGATTTAAAAGAATACTTAAGTTTTTTAAAAAGTAATAATATAGTTATTAATCATGAGGAAAGAAAAGAAATAATTCTTAGAAAAATTAACTTATTATCTCAATCTAAACAATATAAAGAAAAGTTAAATTTAAATCTTTTAGAAGAAGTAGTAAATATTGTTGAGGATCCCAATTTGCTTCATGTAAGTTTTGATAAAGATTATCTTGAAATACCTAAAGAAATCATAATCTCCACTTTGGAAAAACATCAAAGATACTTTCCAATATTTGATCACAGAAATCGATTAATTAATTATTTTTTTGTAGTTGCAAATAAAAAAGATGAAAAAAAACTGATTACTCAAGGAAATAAAAGAGTAGTAGAAGCGCGACTAGCAGATGCTAAATTTTTTTGGGATAAAGATAAATCCAAAAATTTGATTAAACAAATTGCCAAACTGAAATCAGTTATGTTCTATGATAAACTTGGAACTCTTTATGATAAAACCCAAAGATTAAGAAAATTAGCTGGTCTACTATCTGATGACTTAAATATTAATAAAGAAAAAATTCAAGTTGCAGCTTCAATTTCTAAATCTGATTTATGCTCCGACTTAGTTGGAGAATATCCTGACCTTCAAGGGGTAATGGGAAAATATTTTGCACTAGCGCAAGGATTTGACGAAGATGTAGCTAATTCTGTTAGTGATCATTATTTACCTACAGGCTTAACATCAGCATTACCAAAAAAACCTTTTAGCTACTCTATTTCAATTGTTGATAAAATAGATACTCTCGTTGGTTTTTTTGCAATCGATCAAAAACCCACAAGCTCAAAAGATCCATTTGCTTTAAGACGTGCAGCAATAGGATTGTTAAGGGTAATTATTGAAAATAAATTATCATTTAAGTTAAGAGATTTAATTAGTTACGCAATAAGACTTTATCAAGAGCAAGGTGTTGAGATTAAAAATGAAAATACAGAGCATCAAGTTTTAGAATTTATTAAAGAAAGAATGAGAAATGTTTTAAAGCTTAAGAATATTAAAGCTGATATTATTGAAGCTTCGGTCAATTCTCACGTAGGAGATAATTTCATTTCACTTTACGCTAAAACAATCTTAATGAATAAATATAAAAATAAAAGTGTAGGCTTAAATGCGATTAGTTCATATAAAAGAGCGTTAAACATTCTAGATAAAGCAGGTAAGGTAGTAACAGGAAGACCTGATGCAGTATTGTTTAGGAAAGAAGAAGAAAAAATACTTCACGAGAAGATTAATGAGATTCGAAAAGCATTTACGGTAAAAGATGACAATAAAGACTATGAAAGCTTGTTGATAAAGCTTTCTGACACTAAAGAATCCACGGATAATTTTTTTGACAATGTAGTTGTAAATGATGAAAATCAGGATATTAAAAATAATCGACTAGAGTTACTTAAAATGTTTTGTAATACTTTTGACAACTTTATCGATTTTTCAAAATTAGAAGGACTGTGATGAAAAAAGTAGTATTTAGCTTTGACGACAAATCTGCAAAAAAACTAAAGAATAAAAAAAATATTCTAGGTGGAAAAGGAGCAAACCTTGGTGAAATGGGCAGCCTAGGTTTACCTGTCCCTCCTGGATTCACTATTACAACAGAAGTGTGTGACCTTTTTTATAAAAATAAAAAAAAATTACCAAAAAAAGTAATTCAAAAAGTTTTTTCTGAACTTAAAAACATTGAAAAGAAAACAAAAAAAAATTTTGGTGATCTTAAAAATCCATTGCTAGTATCAGTAAGGTCTGGAGCTCGAATTTCAATGCCTGGCATGATGGATACAATTTTAAATTTAGGTCTAAACGACAAAACGGTTAACTCATTAAAAAATAAGACATCTAATGGAAGATTTGCCAAAGATAGCTATAGAAGATTTATACAGATGTACAGCAATGTAGTTTTGGGTGTGGAAGGGCACTTATTTGAGGAATTAATTGATAATTACAAATTAACCAAAGGAGTTTTGATGGATACAGATTTGGACGAAAGCGATTGGGACGGTTTAATTCTTAATTTTAAAGAATTAGTTAAAAAAGAGAAAAAAATAAACTTTCCACAAGATGTCAGAGAACAATTACTGGGTGCGATTAATGCTGTGTTTTTATCATGGAATAGTCAAAGAGCAAAAACTTATAGAAAATTAAATCAAATTCCAGATGATTGGGGGACAGCAGTGAATGTTCAAGCAATGGTTTTTGGCAACATGGGAGGAGATTGTTCAACTGGTGTTGCATTCACCAGAAATCCTTCAACTGGAGAAAATTCTTTTTTTGGAGAGTTCTTAATCAATGCACAAGGAGAAGACGTTGTGGCAGGCACAAGAACTCCTCAACACATAACAAAAAAAGCTAAACAAGATTCAGGCTCAAAGGATCTATCTATGGAAGAAGCTATGCCTAAAGTATATAAAGAATTAGCAAATGTATTTTTAAAATTAGAAAAATATTACAAAGATATGCAAGATATTGAATTTACAGTTGAGAATAATAAACTTTGGATGCTTCAAACGCGATCAGGAAAACGAACAGCAAAAGCTGCAATTAAAATTGCAGTTGATATGGTTAAAGAAAAATTAATTTCAAAAAAAGAGGCAATAAAAAGAATAGATCCAAATACATTAGACACTTTATTGCATCCAACATTAGATGATAAAGTTAAGAAAGAAGTAATAGCTTCAGGATTACCAGCTTCTCCAGGAGCTGCGAGTGGCAAAGTTGTTTTCACAGCTGATGAGGCAGAAAAATTAAATGGAATGATGCAAGATACGATATTGGTTAGATTAGAAACTTCACCCGAAGATATTCATGGCATGCATGCTGCAAAAGGAATTCTTACTGCAAGAGGAGGAATGACAAGCCATGCAGCTGTTGTTGCAAGAGGAATGGGGAGACCTTGCGTTTCAGGCTCTAGTGAAATTACAATAGATTATGAATTAAAACAATTTAAAGCAGGAGAAGAGATTATAAAAGAGGGAGATATAATAACTATAGATGGGGGAAGCGGAAAAGTAATGAAAGGTTTAGTTCCAACAGTCAAACCAGAAATTTCAGGGTATTTTTCTACTATTATGAAATGGGCTGATGAATTTAGGAAATTAAAAGTAAGAACAAACGCTGAGACTGAAACAGATAGCAAAACAGCTAGAGAATTTGGTGCAGAAGGGATAGGTTTATGTAGGACTGAGCACATGTTCTTTGACGAAGAAAGAATTCTATCTGTTAGACAAATGATTTTATCTAAGTCAAAAGAAGATAGAAACAGTGCACTAGAAAAACTTCTACCTTATCAAAAAGAAGACTTTAAAAAAATATTTAAAGTTATGTCAGGCTTACCTGTAACAGTGAGATTATTAGATCCTCCGCTTCATGAATTTTTACCAAAGGCAGATAAAGATATAGACGAAGTAGCAAGATCTTTAAATCTATCAGCAAAAGAAGTTAAAGATAGAATAGCAGAGCTTCATGAAGAAAACCCTATGTTAGGCCATAGAGGCTGTAGACTTGGTATTTCTTTTCCAGAAATTTATGAGATGCAATGTAGGGCAATTTTTGAAGCAATAGTTCAACTTAAGAAAGAAAAAATAAAATCAGCTTTTGTAGAAATAATGATACCTTTGGTATCTACTGACTCTGAATTAAAAATTTTAAGATCTTTAGTTAATAAAATTGCTAAAGAAATAGAAACAGAAAACAAAATTAAATTAGAATATATGGTAGGTACTATGATAGAATTACCACGAGCCGCTTTACAAGCGAAGTCTATTTCGAAACATGCTGATTTCTTTAGCTTTGGAACCAACGATTTAACTCAAACGACTTTAGGAATAAGCCGAGACGACTCAGGAAAATTTTTAAATGATTATATTGATAATAAAATTTTTGATGTAGACCCATTTGTCAGTATTGATAGAGATGGAGTAGGTGAGCTAGTGGAAATAGCATCTTCAAGAGGAAGAAAGACGAATAAAAATATTAAGTTAGGTATATGTGGCGAGCATGGCGGCGATCCAAAGAGCATTGAATTTTGCTCTAGAACAGGTCTTAACTATGTTTCTTGCTCCCCGTTCAGAGTGCCAGTAGCAAGATTAGCTGCCGCACAGGCGGAAATTTCAAAATAAAAGTTCTTAAAGTATTAATAAGCTACTATCAAAAGATTTAGCACTGTGCGTAATTGCGCCTACTGAAATTCTATTTATCCCTGTTTTCGATATTTGTTTGATATTTTTTAAAGTAGCATTGCCAGAATATTCTGTTTGATATTTGTTTTTACAAAGTTTTAAACATTTTTTTAATTGCGAAGAGTTCATATTATCAAAAAGTATTCTTTTAAATTTAAAACTTAAAACCTGTTTGAGCTGGTTGATATTCTCTATTTCAACAGTAATAATTTTTTTTGATTTTATAGCTTTTTTAATCAAACCTTTAAGACTACTAGATGCGCTAATATGATTATCTTTAATAAGAATTTCATCGCTTAAATTGTATCTATGATTATAGCCACCTCCTTTCTTTACAGCATATTTCTCAAGTGTTCTTAAATTCGGTGTTGTTTTTCTAGTACAGCAGATCTTAGTTTTTTTACTAATTTTTTTTACGAATTTATTTGTAATTGTGGCAATACCTGAGGCATGATTCAGAAAATTTAAAGCAGTTCTTTCAGCTGTTAAAATTGTCTTTGTCTTAGCTTTTATTTCAGCAATCACTTTATTCTTTTTAATCTTTTTTCCATCAGAGACTTTTTTAATAAAGACTGTTTCTCTTCCAATTGATTTAAATGCCGCTTTGCAAAATTCTAATCCAGCAATTACTCCATCTTGTTTAGCTATTATCCTAGCTTTAATCATTTCGTCTTTTGATTTTATGAGCTTAGTAGTTATGTCACCTCTAGGATTTAAGTCTTCTTCTAAAGCCTTCTTTACAACTGATTTTATATAAAATTTATTTAATTTTTGCACTGATCTAACGACCAATTTCAGTCATTCTTTGAACAGATTTTCTCGCTGCTTTAGCCATTTTTTCTTCAATGAAAATTTCATTCTTTTCGTATTCTAAACAATCAAGAATTTTTTGTAAGGTAATTTTTTTCATGTAAGGGCAAAGATTGCAGGGCTTAATGAATTCAACATTAGGATTATCTGCTTGTACATTGTCACTCATTGAACACTCAGTGACTAGCATAACCTTTTTTGGTTGATTTTTTTTAACATAATCAATCATGCCACCAGTCGAACCAGCGAAATCACACGCATCTAAAACATCACTTGGGCATTCAGGATGTCCTATAACTTTAATACCAGGATTTGCTTTTCTAATGTCTTGAATTTCCTTTGGAGAAAACTGCTCGTGCACAATACAGGAACCTTTCCAAGAAATTATTTTTACCTTAGTTTGTTTTGCTACGTAATTTGCTAAATGTTGATCAGGTAAGAATATTACCTTATCAGTATTTAATGATTCCACTACTTTAACTGCATTAGCAGAGGTACAACACACATCAGTTTCTGCCTTCACGTCTGCTGAAGTATTGACATAGGAAACAACTGGAACACCTGGATATTTTTTTTTTAATAATCTTACATCTTCACCAGATAATGAAGCAGCAAGTGAACATCCTGCGCTCATATCAGGAATTAAAACTTTTTTTTCTGGACTCATTAATTTTGCTGTTTCAGCCATAAAATGAACTCCACAAAGGACTATTATATCAGCAGAAGTTTTTGCAGCTTCAACTGCAAGAGCTAGCGAGTCAGCTGCGATGTCAGAAACTCCATGGTATATTTCTGGAGTTTGATAATTGTGAGCAAGAATCACAGCATTCTTCTCTTTTTTTAATTTATTAATTTTTTCTATTAGAGGCGCATGCACTTTCCACTCTATTTCAGGGACGTGTTTAGAGATCTTTTTATAAATCTCAGAAGAGCTCTTATTAAACTGTTCTTGTGCAGACATACTTATTCTAATCTATCAACTTGAACTAATATTGTCATTCATTTATTGTCGCATTATTTATGCGGTCGTGCTGAAATTGGTAGACAGGCACGCTTGAGGGGCGTGTGGGTTTCCCGTGAGAGTTCGAGTCTCTCCGACCGCACCAAAAGGATGAATTATGATCGAATATTTGAGAAAACACAAAAAAATTGTTCTTATAATTTTAGTAATAGCTTTTATTGAATTAAGTGGATATGGAATTCTAGCTTCATTATCCAGACTACTTAACGTTTTATAAAATTTTACACTCTTTATTATTTGCCAGCAATTTCTTATTTTTAAACTCTTCAAGATCAGGGTCGATTATCTTAATTAATCCGAAAGGATAAGGTGTATCTATAAGTATTCTTCCTATTTTAATATCATTATAAACAACCTCATCACCAATATTCAATTTTTCATTTGATGATATAGGTAGCAATCTTCTTCTTAACTTATTTTTCAATTTCATTCTTGCAGTATTTTCTTGTCCTATGTAACATCCTTTTTTAAAATCAATAGCTTGAAGTTTTTCAAAGTTTGCCTCTAAACCAAATAATTGATCTTTTAAATTGACCTGACCTTTTTCAGGCACTCCTAATTCATGAGCAAGAGAATAATATTCTGATCCATTTACTATTTTGAGGTTTAATTTTTTTATTGTTAGGTAAAGTTTCTCTAAATTTGAAAAAATTCTGGCTCCTAATTTTTTATTTCTCGAATCAGAAAAAATAGGTGTATCTCTATAATAAATAGTATTTAAATCTGACCCGACCACTTTTTGCAACTCTTTAAATTTTTTAGGGTTTATAACTCCAATTACAAATTCTGAGGAAAGGTCTTCAATTTTAACATCAGATCTTAATTTGTATTTAGATAAATTTTTTATAAGTTCTTCAGTAGAATTTTCGTTACAATCCAACAAATACCCCTTATGATTTTTAACAATAAAAAAATCATTTAAATATTTTCCTTGAGGTGTCAATAAAGCTGCAAATATAGAATTTTCCTTTGAAACTTTTTTGATGTCATTTGTTATAATATTTTGGAGAAAGTCATCAGCGTCATTACCACTTATTAAGATAGCACCTCTTTTCTCTAAAATAACTACTTGATCTTTTTTCATAATTGTTACTTATACATTATAATATAAATAAAAAATATGTCTGATAATTATAGTCTCATTATTAAAAACGGTTCTTGTTATATTGATGGAAAATTAACAAAAACAAGCATTGGTTTATCAGGAAACAAAATAAAAAAAATAGGTAATATAGAACTTAATAGTGATAAAGTTTACGACGCTAGAGATAAAGTAGTTTTACCAGGTATAATTGATACACAAGTACATTTTAGGGAACCAGGTTCTACTGATGCAGAAGATTTAGAAAGCGGTAGTAAAGCAGCTGTACTTGGTGGAGTCACCTCTTTATTTGAAATGCCTAATACAAACCCACCTACAGCAAATTTGATTGAGTTTGAAAAGAAATTACAAGCAGCTAAAAATAGAATGCATAGTAATTATGCTTTTTATTTTGGAGCCACTCCTAATAATACTGATCAACTAGCTAAATTAAAAAATGTCAAGGGATGTTGTGGTGTAAAACTTTTTGCAGGCTCTTCTACTGGAAATCTATTAGTTGATAAAGAATCTGATATTGAGAAAGTAATTTCTAGTAGCGATAGAATAGTTTCAATTCATTCTGAAGATGAAGACATAATTAGATTAAGAAAAAAATTTATTAAAAAAGGAGATGTTCACTCACATCCAAAATGGAGGAATGTAGAATGTGCTATGTCATCAACACGAAGAGTAGTTAAAATTGCAGAAAGATATAATAAGAAAATTCATGTTTTGCATGTTACTACGAAAGAAGAGGTAGATTTTTTGGCGATGCATAAAAAAAATGTAACTTTTGAAACAACTCCTCAACATTTAACTTTATACGCACCTGACTGTTACAATAAATTAGGAACATATGCTCAAATGAACCCACCGCTAAGATCGAAAGAACATTACGATCGTTTATGGGTAGCTATAAAAAATAATATTGTTGATGTTCTTGGATCAGATCATGCCCCACATTTAAAAGTAAATAAGGATAAGGTATACCCAGAAACTCCTTCTGGAATGCCTGGAGTTCAAACAATTTTTCCAGTTATGATCAATCATGTTAACAATGGAAAACTTACTCTAAATCAACTAATAAATTTAATGTGTGAAAACCCATGTAGAATTTTTGGAATTAAAAATAAAGGGTTTATTAAAGAGGGTTTTGATGCAGATCTGACGATCGTAGATATGGAAAAAGAAGTAATTATTAAAAATGAGATGATTGCAAGTAAATGTGGCTGGACTCCTTTCCATAATTATAAAGTTAAAGGATTCCCTGTAGGAACAATAGTTAATGGAATTCTAGTGATGGCCGACGGCAAAATTTTGGTCGAGTCTAAAGGGGAACCTTTAGAGTTTTAATATTTTATTTTCAATAAGATCTGCTTTAATTTCGTCTAAAATAGCAGGATCATCAATAGTTGCAGGCATCTTATAAGGTTCATTGTCGGCAATTTTTCTAACTGTGCCTCTTAATACTTTACCAGACCTTGTTTTTGGCAATCTTTTTACTACAATCGCTATTTTGAAAGCTGCAACTGGACCAACTTTTTCTCTTACCATTTTAATACATTCTTCAATTATTTCTTTTTTGTCTTTTGTTACACCTGCTTTGAGAGCTAATAATCCAATAGGCAACTGCCCCTTAAGTTTGTCTGCAATTCCAATAACTGCACACTCTGCAACGTTAGGGTGTTCTGCCAAAACTTCCTCAATTGCACCAGTGGAAAGTCTGTGCCCAGCAACATTGATAATATCGTCTGTTCTTGACATTATCCAAACATAACCATCTTCATCAATGTGACCAGCGTCATAAGTTTGATAGTATCCTGGGTAAGTTGTCATATAATTTTCTTTATATCTTTTATCAGCACCCCATAAAGTTGGAAAAGTTCCAGGCGGTAATGGAAGTTTAACTACAATGTCTCCCATTTTCCCAGCCCCAACTTCCTTTCCATCTGAATTTAAAACTTTTAAATCATAACCTGGTACTGGCTTAAAAGCTGAACCATATTTTACAGGAAATGACTCTATCCCAGTACAGTCAGAGGTAATAGCCCAACTGGTTTCAGTTTGCCACCAATGATCAATCACAGGAGAACCTGATAGTTTTTCGAACCACTTTATTGTATCAGGATCTGCTCTTTCCCCTGCAAGAAAAAGTTTATCAAACTTACTAAGATCATATTTTTTAAAAAATTCACCATTTGGATCTTCTTTTTTAATAGCTCTTATAGCTGTTGGTGCTGTAAAAAGAGATTTAACATTATGTTCAGAAATTATTCTCCAAAAAGCGCCAGCGTCTGGTGTGCCTACTGGTTTTCCTTCAAACAATACTGTAGTACATCCATAAAATAATGGCGCATATACAATATAAGAATGGCCCACAATCCACCCTATATCGCTTGCTGACCACCAAACATCATCAGGTTCAATATTATAAATATTTTTCATCGTCCATTTTAATGCAACGATATGACCGCCTATGTCTCTTACAATACCTTTTGGAAGACCTGTAGTTCCTGAAGTATAAAGTATGTATGCATAATCATTGGATTTCATTTTTTCACATTCTGTTGGTTTTGCATCTTTGAGTGCTTCTTCCCAAGTAATATCAATTTTAGGATTAAGTTCAGCTTTATCTTTTTCTCTTTGAAAAATGATACATTTATCTGGTTTATGAGTTGCAAGTTCTAAAGCTTTGTTCACCAAGGGCTTATAATAAACTGTTCTTCCTGGTTCATAACCGCAGGATGCGGTAACAATAATTTTTGCTTTAGAGTCATCGATCCTACTTGCTAATTCGTTGGCAGCAAAACCTCCAAACACAACAGAGTGTACCGCACCAATTCTTCCACACGCCAACATTGCTATCACTGCTTCAGGTATCATTGGCATATAAATGATTACTCTGTCACCTTTATTTATACCTTGTTTTTTCAGAGCTCCCGCAAATAAAGAAACTCTTTCTTTTAACTCATTGTAAGAAATATTTTTCTTAGTTCCTGTTATAGGACTATCGTAGATTATTGCTAATTTTTTACCTTTACCATTATCTATGTGAAGATCTAAAGCATTGTAGCAAGTGTTAGTGACTCCATCTTCGAACCATTTATAAAAAGGAGGATTTTCTGAATTTAAAATTTTTGATGGTTTTTTATACCAAAAGATCTCCTCAGAGATGCCTTTCCAAAAATTTTCTCTATCTTTTATTGATTTTTGATAAATTTCGCTATATTTTCGACTCAACGCATCCCCCTCAAAATTCCTTAATTTTAGAGAGTATTTCACAAATATCCCCAAAAAAAAATAAAAAAACCCTTAAAAATGGCCTTTTTTGACGAAAAAAACACTTCACTGTAACTTTTTTTTTTACTATGGTTCCCGACAAGTTATTCGGTAGTGGGTAAAGTTTCCATTTGTCCGGATAGTTTATATATAAACTAAACGAAAACTAAACAAACGAGGGAGGTTTTCATGAGAAAATTAGGTCTTTTTGCTTTAGCAGCTGTTGCCTTTTTAGGTATAACAAGCTCAGCTAACGCAGCGACTGCATTGTTACAAACAAATGATTTCGTAGGAATTTCATTCTGGCTTGTTTCAATGGGAATGATCGCAACAACTGTGTTTTTCTTTGCTGAAAGAGGAACTGTTGCTGCATCATGGAGAACATCTTTAACAGTAGCTGGACTTGTAACTGGTGTTGCATTTGTTCACTACATGTACATGAGAGAAGTTTGGGTGAGTACAGGTGACTCTCCAACGGTATACAGATATATCGATTGGTTAATCACAGTGCCGCTTCAAATGATAGAATTCTATCTAATCTTGGCAGCTGTTAGAAAGGTGCCAACTTCTATATTCTGGAAGCTATTAATTGGTTCATTAGTAATGTTAATCGGCGGATATCTAGGTGAAGCTGGTTATATACAACCATTTGTAGGTTTCGTAATTGGAATGGCTGGATGGATTTACATCTTGTTTGAAATATTCTCAGGTGAAGCAGGAACGATGGCGGCAAAAGCTGGTAACAAAGCTATGTCTACAGCGTTCAGCGCAATGAGAATAATCGTAACTATTGGTTGGGCGATATATCCTTTAGGATACATTTTCGGTTACCTAACTGGTGGTGTTGATGCAAATGCTTTAAACGTAATTTACAATTTAGCTGACTTTGTTAACAAGATCGCTTTTGGTCTAGTTATCTGGGCAGCAGCAATGCAAAACACAAGATTATCATCTAGATAATAGATAATTAAATTGAAAAAGGGCGGGTATGTCTCACATACTTGCCCTTTTTTTTTGATAATAATTGAATTATGGAAATTTCAAAACCTTATAAAGGAAAAGGAAAAAGGAAGCTTAAGAAAATGCCCTTCACAGTTAAAGGGTACATTCTTTATTACGCCTTTTTTTGGATGATAATTATTTCAATATATTTAGCATATTATTAATTTATGCCAAAAATTATTTATAAAGACTATCAGGGTAATTCAAAGAGTATTGAAGTTGAAAACGGTTTATCAGTAATGGAAGGTGCAATTCAAAACGAAATACCAGGAATTGATGCTGATTGTGGAGGATCAATGGCTTGTGCTACATGTCATGTTTATGTTGATGATAAATGGTTTGAAAAAATTCCAAAAGCAGAAGATGCAGAAGCTGACATGATTGATATGGCATTCGAACCCAAAAAGAATAGTAGATTAAGCTGTCAAATAATAGTTGATAATGAATTAGATGGTCTAGAAGTAACAACACCAGAAAAACAAACTTAATGAAAAAAACTGATGTAATAATAATTGGCGCTGGTCCCGTAGGGCTTTTTGCAGTTCATCAATTAGGCATTAAAGGTATTAAAGCTGTAGTAATTGATAATCTTGATAAAGCAGGAGGACAATGTATTGAACTTTATCCAGATAAACCTATTTATGACATACCTGCAGTACCAGAGTGCACCGGAGAACAATTAACTACAAGATTGCTTGAACAAATTAAACCATTTAAAACCGAGATATATTTAAATGAAAGAGTTGATGAAGTCTTACAAGAAAGAGATAATTGGATTGTAAAAACAAATAATAAAAAAGAATTTATAGCGCCAAATATTATAATTGCAGGCGGGGTTGGCTCTTTTGAACCTAGAAAGATATCTTTAAAAGAGGCAGAAAAACTTGAAGGCCAATCTGTATTTTACTCAGTAAGAAATAAAGAAAAGTTTAAAAATAAAAAAATCGCAATTTTTGGAGGAGGAGACTCAGCTCTAGATTGGGCCTTAGAACTTTCAAAATATTCTAAAATTACATTAATACATAGGAGAAATGAATTTAGAGGCGCACAACATACTCTTTCAGAATTAAGAAAATTAGAAAAAAAGGGAAAAGTTATGATTAGAACGCCTTGTCAAATAATATCTTTAGATAATGAGAAAGAATTAAAGTCTATTACCATTCAGTTTGATGATGGTAAGACGGAAATAATTCCAACTGATATAATGCTAGGTTTTTTCGGTTTAATAATGAAATTAGGACCAATTGCCGAATGGGGATTGAATATGGATAAAAAAACTATTGAGGTAAATCCAGAAAATTTTGAGACTAATAAAAAAGGTATATTTGCGGCCGGTGACATATGCTCTTATCCAGGAAAACTTAAACTGATCCTTTCAGGATTTCATGAGGTAGCACTTGCTTCTGTAGAGTGTTTCAAAAGAGCAAGACCTAATGAAAAATACAGATTTGAATTTACGACTTCCTCGAAAACTATTCAAGATAGATTAGGCAAAAAATGATAGAACTACTTACCGCGAATACACCTAACGGTAAGAAAATATCAATTATGCTTGAGGAAGTAGGTCTTCAGTATAAAGTCACTAAAATTAACATCAATAAAGAAGAACAATTTAAACCTGAATTTAAAAAAATAAGTCCTTTTAGTAAAATACCAGTTATTATTGATCACGAAAATAATCAATCACTTTTTGAGTCAGGAGCTATATTAATTTACTTAGGCGAAAAAAGTGGAAAATTTTATGACAAAAATGATAGAACAATTATTAATCAGTGGTTAATGGGACAAATGGCTTATGTTGGACCAATGCTTGGTCAACATCATCAGTTTCACCATTATAACCCGGGAAAAAGTAAATTTGGTGAAGAAAGATATTTTAAAATTTCTAAGAGAATTTATAAAGAGCTAGATGACAGACTCTCAGTTTCAGAATTTCTTGCTGGAGAGAATTATTCGATTGCAGATATTGCTACATTTCCTTGGATAGCAAGACACGATTGGCATGACATTGGTTTAAAAAAATTTCAAAATTTATCAAAATGGTATGAAAAGATATCTCAGAGAGACGCTGTTATAAAAGGTTATGATCTTTTAAAAAGAGGTGAAGCAATACCTAAGCCTTAATCATCTACAAATATTTTTTCGTCTCTTTCATGTCTTTCTTGTGCTTCAATAGAAAGAGTAGCAATTGGTCTAGCAATCAATCTTTTAAGCCCAATTGGTTCTCCAGTTTCTTCACAATAACCGTAAGTACCATCCTTCAATCGTTGCAAAGCTGAATTTATTTTAGATATTAGTTTTCTGCTTCTATTTAGCGCCTTCATTTCTACAGATTTATCAGTGTAAGAGGAGGCTTGATCGACTATATCTGCAGAAGAAACATTATCATCATTTGAGTTAAGAATATTACCTAGATTATTTGATTTAATTATTTCCTTTTTCCAACCTAAAAGTTCCTCTGTAAAAAATTTTTTGTGTTTAGAACACATATATTTTTCTTTAGTGTTTGGAGTATATTTTTTTTTAATGGTTAGTTTTTTTGACATTTTATGAATTTGGGGAGTATATGTTTGATTTTTATCGTGTCAATAGCATATAAACTGTAATAATTTCTTAATTTAATATGATAAAAGAAAAAAATATAACAAAAATATTCTATTTATTTATTTTTTCACATTTAATTTTGTGGACATTGATCCCTTATTTTTCAAATGTTAATTTACCCCTAGATACTATCGAAGCTTTAGCTTGGGGGAGCAATCTAGACTGGGGCTACAGCAAACATCCTCCCTTAAGTGCATTTGTAGTTGAAATATTTTATCAATTATTTGGCAATCAGGATTGGGCTTTTTATTTATTAAGTCAAATATTTGTACTAATAGCCTTTATAAGTATTTTTAAATTATCTGTTGATTTGTTTGATAATAAAACTTTAGCGCTCATATCAATTTTATTATTAGAGGGAATTTACTTTTATAATTTTACTTCTCCAGAGTTCAATGTAAACATTAGTCAATTACCTTTTTGGGCTCTTAGTTTATATTTTAGCTGGAGATGTATTAAATTTAATTTTACAAAAGATTTCATTTTTTTAGGTTTTTTTTTAGGACTTGGAATTTTATCAAAATATCTTTTTATTTATCTTCTGATAGGAATTGGATTATTATTTCTATATTTTTTAATTAAAGAAAAAAAAATAAAATTTATAAATATTTTTATTTCTAGTTTCATAATGTTGATTATTTTAACACCACATATTTATTGGCTATTTGAAAATAACTTTACAACTATATCTTATGGAATGAAAAGAACTGGAGGAATTGGTAATTTTACAGATCACTTATTATATCCTGGTATATTTTTGATAAAACAAATAGGAATTTTACTACCGTTGATATTGATGAGTTATTTTTTAGTACAAAAATCTAAAGTAAATTTGAGTCTCAAAAATAAAAAAGTTATTTTTCTTATCTTTACAGTTTTAATTCCAATATTTTTAATTGTTATAACATCTTTTGCATTGGGAGTAAAAATAAGAACTATGTGGATGACACCTTTTTACTTAGGAATAGGTATGGTGGTAATTGAAATATATAAAAAACAAATCGATATAAAAAAAATTAAAAATTTCCTGATGATTTTTTCATTTTTTTTTATAATTTCACCATTAATCTATTTAAGCGTGTCTATATTAGATGATACGAAAAGAACTGACTATCCTGGAAAAGAAATATCTAGATTAGTGCAAAATAAATGGGATGATAATTTTTCAAATCAAATTAAAATTGTGATTGGAGATGAGTGGTTTGCAGGAAACTTATCTTATCATTTATATTCAAGACCGGTTTGGTTCAATGAATTGAATATTAATAATTTTGATATTAAAGATGATCAAGGAGTAATATATACTGGTAATCCTAAAATTTTAAAAAAAATATGTCCTGGAGTATTCGGAACAATTAGACCTGTAGGATATTGCATGATTGGCAGAAGATGAAAAAAATTATAATTTTGATACCTGTCTTTAATGACTGGGATTCCTTAAAGAAATTAATTTTTGAAATTGGTGAAACCATTAAGGAAATAAAAAAGGATGTTGTATTTGAATGTATAGTTATAAATGATGCGTCAACTATTAATCAACCACTTTTAAACAAACCTAACAATATCAATTCTTTGAAAATTCTAAATATGAAAAAAAATAGAGGTCATGCTAGATGTAACGCATTTGGAATAAGATATGTCAATCATCATGAAAAATTTGATTATTTAATTTTGATGGATGGTGATGGTGAAGATAGACCTATTGAAATTAAAGACCTAGTGAATGAGATGAAAAATAATCCTGAGAATTCAATTGTAGCAAAAAGAGTTAAAAGGTCTGAAGGACGATTTTTTCAATTCCTTTATTTTAGCCATAAAGTTCTTACTTACTTTTTTACTGGAAAAAAAGTAAATTTTGGAAATTATAGTAGTTTAACTAAAAACGATGTAAAAATATTGTCGGATTGCCCAAGTTTGTGGAGTAGTTACTCAGGAACCGTAAAAAAAACCTTGAAGAATCTAAAGGAAATTAATTCCACTCGAGGAATTCGGTATTTTGGCCCATCAAAAATGTCTATATTAAAACTAATAATACACTCATTTTCTATAATCGCAGTATTTAAATTCCAAGTATTTTTTAGATCAGGACTTTTAATATTAATCTTATTTTTTTTGAATAACTATTTTGGAGCAATCTCTGAGACTATTCAAATATTATTAATTATTTTTAATATCACAATATTTTGTGTTTCATTAAGAGAAAAAAAAGAAGATTTAATTAACAGTTCAGAAAATTTGGCAAATATTAGAGAAATAAAACACTAATAAGTTGTAAAAAGAGTCTTAATTAGAATCAAAACAGAATCAAAAGGTGAACATTTTAATACATTTTGAGCTATTGTGGATATTACAAAACATAGGTACTTTAAACTTTTAATTATTTAATAATGAAAAAACTCAAATGTCATTGCGGTTTAGTTGAGGCAGAAATTAAAATAAATAGCCTAAATAAGCTATTAAGATGTAATTGCTCAATTTGTAAAAGAAAAGGCGCAATAATGTCTATGGTTAAAAATGAGGACTTCAAAATAGTAAAAGGCAAGAGTCATCTAAAGCTTTATAAATTTCACTCTAAACTTGCTAATCATTATTTCTGCACAAATTGCGGTATCTATACTCATCATAATCCGCGTATTAATCCATCTATGACAGGTTTTAATGTAGGTTGCATTGATGATATTGATACATTCAAGCTTAGCGATATTTTTGTTAATGACGGTCACAATCACCCGCTAGATAAAAAATAAAATGCTTTTAGAAAAATCGGGTTACCAAAAAATTAAATTAAAATACCTTAAATACATAAAGTCCCAAGCAGTCTTGTCTGAGCCTTTTAGAGATAAAATTGGCCAACTAAATAAATTTTATTTACCAATTAGCGAAAAAATATATAAGAACCATCTTAAAATTAAAAAAACATTAGTTATAGGTTTAACTGGAGGGCAAGGTTCAGGCAAGTCAACAATTTCAAATATATTAAAGATAATTCTTAAAGAAGGTTTTCGTTTAAATACTATAAATTTCTCAATTGATGATTTTTATAAAACACATAAAGAAAGAAAAAAAATGTCTCAAACTATAAGCCCGTTATTTTTGACAAGAGGAGTGCCAGGAACACATGATACAAAATTGCTATTAGATTGCTTGAAAAAACTAAAAAGAACAAATTTTAAAAAATATTTAATTCCAAAATTTGATAAATCTATAGACGATAGGTTGCCTAAAAAAAAGTGGCAAAGGATCATCAATAGACCTGATGTAGTAATATTTGAAGGCTGGTGTGTAGGAGCGACACCACAAAAAAATAAAGATTTGAAGTTTCCAATAAATATATTAGAAAAAGAAAAGGATAAAAATAAAATTTGGAGAAATAGGGTAAACAAAGAATTAAAAACAAAATATAAAAATATATTTAAACTTATTGATAAATATATTTTTTTAAAAGTTCCAAGTTTTAAACATGTTTATAAATGGAGATCATTACAAGAAAAAAAACTGATCTTAACTGCAAAAGGAAAAAAAACTATGAGCAAGAGTCAAATTAAGAATTTTATAATGTTTTATGAGAGACTTACGAAACATATGCTTAAAAACTTTTCAAAAAAATCTGAATTTATTATAAATATTGATAATAAACATAGATTAAAATCTATTAAATGTAATTAAATGAAAAAAAAAATAGCCATATTTTCTTTTTGTATATTTGTATTTTCTAATTTAAATGCTGAGGAAAATTTAAAATATTTTTTAGAAAAAGCGATTCAAAATAATTTACAACTCAACGCTGAAAGAAAAAATTTAGAGTCTGCTAAACAAAATAAAAATATATCAAGAAGTGAATTTTTACCAAGCATTACTCTTTCAGGAGATCAAACAAGCACAACATCTACAAATAGAGTAAATCAAAGCGGATCAATGTTATCCGATAGTAATTTGGATACTGAAACTACTTCCATATCTTTAGAGCAAAAAATATTTTCGGGTTTTAAGGGTATTAATACGTTTAAAAAATCTGAACTTGAAACTCAAAAAGCAAAATTAGAGCTTAAAAAAGTTGAGCAACAAACTATCTTAGACACTGCGTCAGCATTTTACGATTTTATATACAAGTCGGAAAATGAGAAATTTAACGTATTAAATGTTAATTTGTTTGAGAGACAAGTAGAATTCGATAACGCAAGATTGCAGAAGGGGCAAATAACTTTGACAGATTTAGCCCAATCAGAGTCCTCATTGGCCGGGGCTAATGCTAATCTTATAAAAGCAAAAACTGAACTTCTTTCCTCGATAACAAATTTCGAAAGAGTAACTAGAGAAAAAGTACCAAATTATGAAAAATTAAAGAAAAAATTAATTTTAGATTTACCGAAATCTCTAAAATCATCTTTAGATTTTTCAAAAAAAAATAATATTAGTCTTCTAATTTCTAAAATAAATTATGAAATTTCTATTAAGGAATTAAGTATTGAACGAGCAAGATTATCTCCTTCTGCATCAATTAAAGTCTCAAAATCTGAGAATAGGGATTTGAGTTCTTCGATTGATGAACAAGACGATGAAACTGTTAAAGCTACTATTACCTGGCCAATTATAAAAGGCGGTGAAAATATTTCCTCTATTAAAAAGTCATCTTTTGAAAAGCAACGTGCTAAACTTATTTTACAAGATACTAAAAACAAAATTTCTACTGAAATTTCAAATTCATGGTCTAATTATCAATCCTCAAAAAGTGTGCTTGAGGCTACAAAAGCTCAATTAAAAGCTGCTGAAATTGCTAATGAAGGTATCACACTTGAATATGACTCAGGTAATACAAGGACTACTTTAGATGTTATTCAATCGAGGAGTTTATTATTTAATGCTAGAATAGATCATGCGAAAGCTGAAAGAGATTTCATGATTTCACAATTTAAGTTAGCTCAACAAATAGGAACTTTGTCATTTAAATTGTTGAAATAAGCTATATTTTAAGGGCTTTTTTAATTTCTTGATAAAAAGAACAAAATGTGTACATTTATTATAACGATTCGAACAAAAAAAAGGATAAAAATATGACAAAAAATAACTTAAAAGTTGTTAAATCAGACAATAAGAAACAACAAGAATTAAAAGAAAAAAACAAGTCTTTAGAAGCTGCGATAAGCCAAATTGATCAAAATTTCGGTAAAGGTTCAGTGATGAGACTTGGTCAACAACAGGCCTTAGATGTTGAAGCTATATCTACAGGATCTTTAAGCTTGGATTTAGCTTTAGGGATAGGGGGTTTGCCAAAAGGTAGAATAATTGAAATTTACGGACCAGAGTCATCAGGTAAAACAACATTGGCTTTACAAGTTGTGGCTGAGGCACAAAAAGCTGGCGGCATATGTGCATTTGTTGATGCAGAACACGCAATGGATCCAGTTTATGCAAAAAAACTAGGTGTTAAAACAGAAGAATTACTAATTTCTCAGCCAGATACAGGCGAGCAAGCTTTAGAGATAACTGACACATTAATAAAATCGGGTTCAATTTCTGTTTTAGTAGTAGACTCAGTAGCTGCATTAACACCTAAGGCTGAATTAGATGGTGAAATGGGCGATCACCACGTTGGACTACAATCAAGATTGATGAGCCAGGCTCTTAGAAAAATTACTGGCTCTGTATCGAAATCAAATACAATGGTAATATTCATAAATCAAATTAGAATGAAAATTGGCGTAATGTTTGGAAATCCAGAAACAACGTCAGGCGGTAATGCTCTAAAATTTTATTCGTCTGTAAGAATGGATATTAGAAGAATAGGAGCCATTAAAGAGAAAGATCAGATAATTGGTAATTCAACTAGAGTAAAAGTAATTAAAAACAAAGTAGCACCTCCATTCAAAGTAGTTGAATTTGATTTAATGTACGGAAAAGGAATAAGTAAATTAGGTGAACTTATTGATTTGGGCACGAAGGCTGGTGTAGTTGAAAAATCTGGCGCGTGGTATGCTTATAAAGGAGAAAAAATAGGTCAAGGTAGAGAAAATGCAAAAATTTATCTGCAGAAAAACCCAAATATTGCTTCTGAAATAGAGAAAATTATTAGAGATGAAGCCTCTGCAATAAGCAAAGAGCTTGAGGGTAACCCTTCAGCAAGCGAAAAAATTAGCGATAAAAAAGAAGAGGAATAAATTTCCTTTGCCATCATTTCAACGGGGAGTTTAATTTAAACTCCCCGTTTCTCATGAAATCTCAACCTGAAATTGATAAAATCAATATTTTGTATCTCGTAAATTAGTGTCAAAATTAGATGTGTACAATCTAGTTCAGATTGGTTTTAATTAATAATAAAAAAAAAAGGGGGAAACATGAGTACACAACAAGCATCAAGCTCGAAAGTGTCTTCATCTTTAGATACCTCTCATTTGAAGGTTAAATTTCCATTTAAAGCTAAATATGGAAACTACATTAACGGAAAATTTGTAGAACCTAAATCTGGAAAGTATTTTGATAATACTACTCCTATCACTAATGAAGTTATCTGTAAGGTGCCACGATCGAACGAGAAAGACGTTGATTTTGCTCTAGACGCAGCTCACGCAGCGTTTCCAGCATGGGGAAAAACATCAATCACAGAGAGATCAAATATACTCTTAAAAATTGCAGATGTTATAGAGAAAAATTTAAACGTTTTAGCAACAGCAGAATGTTTAGACAATGGTAAGCCGATAAGAGAGTGCATGGCAGCAGATTTACCTTTGGTAATAGATCATTGGAGATATTTTGCTGGAGTAATAAGAGCAGAAGAGGGTTCAGTTGCTGAAATCAGCAACAGTGAATACTCTTACCACATACCTGAACCATTGGGTGTCGTTGGTCAGATTATTCCTTGGAACTTTCCATTACTAATGGCTACATGGAAACTAGCTCCAGCATTGGCAGCAGGAAACTGTGTAGTATTAAAACCAGCTGAACAAACACCAGCATCAATTATGCTTTTAATGGAGCTAATAGGAGATCTGTTACCAGCAGGTGTTGTTAACGTTGTAAGCGGATTTGGTCTTGAAGCAGGTAAACCTTTGGCTTCTTCAAAAAGAATCAAGAAGATAGCTTTTACAGGTGAGACTACTACTGGACGTTTGATTATGCAGTATGCATCTCAGAACTTAATACCAATTACTTTGGAATTAGGTGGTAAATCGCCAAACATTTTCTTTGAGGATGTAATGGCTAAAGATGACGACTTCTTTGACAAATGTTTAGAAGGTTTTGCCATGTTTACGCTTAACCAAGGAGAAGTTTGTACTTGTCCAAGCAGAGCTTTAATTCAAAAATCTATTTACGATAAATTTATGGAGAAAGCGATTGCTAGAACAAAAGCTGTAAAACAAGACAATCCTTTAAAAATGGAAACTATGATAGGAGCCCAAGCTTCATTAGAACAAATGGAAAAAATTAAGTCTTATTTAGACTTAGGTAAGAAAGAAGGTGCCAAAGTTCTATGTGGTGGAAGTGCTGCTAAAATTAATAGTGGTCTAGAAAAAGGAAACTATATCCAACCAACAATTTTCGAAGGTAAAAACAATATGCGAATATTCCAAGAGGAAATCTTTGGACCAGTTGTTTCAGTGACAACTTTTAAAGATGAGAAAGAAGCATTAGAAATAGCTAATGATACTCTTTACGGACTTGGAGCAGGTGTTTGGACTAGAGATGGAAACATTGCATACAGAATGGGTAGAGGTATTGAAGCAGGAAGAGTTTGGACAAACTGTTATCATGCTTATCCGGCTCATGCTGCATTTGGTGGATACAAACAATCTGGCATAGGAAGAGAAACTCACAAAATGATGTTAAATCATTATAGACAAGTTAAGAACTTACACGTGTCTTACAGTGAGAAAAAATTAGGCTTCTTTTAACCAATAATATATAATGGCCCATGATTCTAAATCATGGGCCGAAATATACAAATGAAAGTATCGTTCACATTATCTGCAAAAAAACTACTCAGTGAAATTAAAGAAGTTCACGGCGATGATCTTTTATTTCATCAATCAGGCGGATGTTGTGACGGTAGTGCGCCTATGTGTTTTCCAGCCAAAGAGTATCAAGTAGGTAATAGCGATGTAAAATTGGGAGAAGTAGATGGTACTCCTTTTTATATGAATGAGGATCAGTACGAAAAGTGGAAACACACAGATTTAACGATTGACGCAGTTAAAGGGATCGGGGGAATGTTCTCTCTAGATAATGGTACAGGACAAAGATTTCTTACAAAATCTGAAATATGTGTCGTTGTAGATAACGATAAAAAACAGACTAATTAATCTCTTTATAGACAAGCCGAAAAATATCTGTATTTAATTAAGTATGAGCAAAATTTTGCTTACACATGTAAGAAAAAAATTTTTAGACTATTTTAAAAAAAACAATCATCAAGTTGTTGACTCGAGCAATTTAGTGCCGAACAATGACCCTACACTAATGTTTACCAATTCAGGAATGGTTCAGTTTAAAAATGTTTTTACTGGCTTGGAAAAAAGACCATACAAAACTGCTACAACTTCACAAAAATGCGTAAGAGCAGGAGGAAAACATAACGACTTAGAAAACGTTGGTTATACACCAAGACACCATACTTTTTTTGAAATGTTGGGAAATTTTTCATTTGGTGACTATTTTAAAGAGCAAGCTATTGAGCATGCATGGTATTTATTAACTAAAGATTTTGGCTTACCAAAAGATAAATTATTAGTAACAGTCTTTCACGAAGATGAAATTGCTTTTAATTTATGGAAAAAAATAGCGGGTTTAAGTGAAAAAAAAATAATAAAAATATCAACCTCTGATAATTTTTGGTCGATGGGAGATACAGGGCCATGTGGACCTTGCTCTGAAATTTTTTATGATCATGGTGAAAAATTAAAAGGGGGCCCGCCCGGAAGCTCTGAAGAAGATGGTGATAGATTTATCGAAATTTGGAATCTTGTATTTATGCAATATGAGCAAATAACAAAAGATAAAAGAATTGATTTACCAAAACCCTCAGTTGATACAGGTATGGGGCTTGAGAGAATGACAGCGGTTCTTCAAGGTACCCATGATAACTACGAAATCGATCACTTTCAAAAAATTATATCTGCATCATCTGATATCACAAAAACTTCTATAAATAATAAAACAATAGCTAGCCATAGAGTAATAGCTGATCACCTAAGGGCGAGTAGTTTTTTAGTAGCTGAAGGAATATTGCCTTCTAATGAAGGTCGAGGATACGTTTTAAGAAGAATTATGAGAAGAGGAATGAGACATGCGCATTCTTTAGGGAGTAAAGATCCTGTTTTTTATAAACTTTTTGAAGTTTTACTAAACGAAATGAAGAATAGTTATCCAGAGTTAATTCATGGTAAAGAACTGATAATTGAAACTATTAAAAATGAAGAAGAGAAATTTTCATCTCTTTTAGATCGTGGGATGAAAATACTTGATGAAAATTTAGACAAGGCTCAAAATAAAACTCTTCCAGGTTCTGTAGCTTTTAAATTATATGATACCTATGGCTTTCCCTTAGATCTAACTGCTGACATATTGAGAAATAAAGAAATTCAAGTTGATAGCGTTGGATTTGATAAAGAGATGGAAAAAAGCAAGGCTTTAGCAAGAGCTAACTGGAAAGGATCAGGAGACAAGTCAATAGAGGAAAGATGGTTTAAAGTTAGAGAGGAACTTAAACCAACTGAATTTTTAGGCTATGAATTTGAGAAAGCTGAAGGTGTGATAGTAAAAATTTCAAAAAATGGTAAATTTGTTAACAACGCTAGTGATGGAGATGAAATAGAAGTTATAACAAATCAAACACCATTTTATGGTGAGTCGGGCGGTCAAGTAGGTGATCAAGGTTATATTTTCAACTCAGATTGTAAAATAAAAATAAATGATACTCAAAAAAAAATGGGAGATTTATTTATTCATTATGGAAAAATAGAAAAAGGATCAATATCAATTGGACAAAATGTGAGTCTAGAAATAGATATTATAAAAAGAAATAATTCTAAAGCCAATCATTCAGCCACTCATTTATTGCATGAATCATTAAGAAGAACCTTAGGGAAACATGTGACTCAAAAAGGATCGTTAGTTTCTCCTGAAAGGCTGAGATTTGATTTTAGCCATAATAAACCTATAGAAAAAAAGGAAATGATTAAAATAAATAATATTGTTAATGAAATTGTAGAAGGATCTTCTGACGTTCAAACAAGAGTAATGACCCCAAAAGAAGCAGTTAGTATGGGTGCTCTTGCGTTATTTGGGGAGAAGTATGGAGAGGAAGTTAGAGTGGTTTTTATGGGTAAGGAAAATAATGGTTTTTTCTCTACAGAATTATGTGGGGGTACACATGTTAAGAATACTAGAGAAGTTGGAAAATTTAAAGTCATTAGTCAATCTTCAATTGCATCTGGAGTTAGAAGAGTTGAAGCCTTAAGAGATAAACAATTAGAAGAGTATGAAAAAGCTCAAAGTAAAGATAAGACTAAAAAAGAAACTAACCTAAAAAATGAAATAGAATTAGTCAAAAAAGAATTACAAAGTTTGAGGATTAAACCTGATTACAAGGAAAATTTAGATTTATCTGAAAATTTAAAAAATTTAAATAAACAATTAAACATAGTAAAAATTGAAAGTATTAAGAACGATAAAAGCAAAAATATAATTAAAGATAAAAGAATTGGGAAAATATTAATTCGAGAGCAAATTTTAAAAGATTTTCCTCCAAAAGAATTAAGAGGAATTATTGATCAAGGAAAAAAAGATATTAAGTCAGGAATTGTAGTCAGCATTTCTACATTTGAAGATAAGGTCGGTGTAGCTGTGGGCATTTCTCAGGATTTGACCTCAAAATATGACGCTGTTGATTTAGTAAAAGCTGCATCTAATGTTTTAGGTGGCAAAGGCGGCGGCGGTAGAAAAGACTTTGCTCAAGCAGGAGGTGTTGATAAAAATAAAATTGAGGAAGCTTTTAAAGAAATATCCAAAAAAATTAATTAAGCTTTTTCTTTAAATTTCCATCTATAGCCTCTAGGAATTGGTTTGTAGTTAGGTACTTATTTGATTTATCAATTAGAATTGCCAAATCTTTTGTCATTGAACCGCTTTCAACTGTCTTAATGCATACTTCTTCGACATTATTTGAAAATTTAATTAACTCTTCATTCCCATCAAGTTTTCCTCTATGAGCTAAACCTCTTGTCCATGCAAATATCGAAGCTATGGGGTTTGTAGAAGTTTCTTTTCCTTGTTGATGCATTCTAAAATGTCTAGTAACAGTTCCATGAGCAGCTTCAGACTCCACTGTTTTACCATCAGGAGTCATCAAAACGCTTGTCATTAATCCTAAGGAACCAAATCCTTGTGCTACAGTATCAGATTGAACATCTCCATCATAATTTTTACATGCCCAAATATATCCACCATTCCATTTCATAGCACACGCAACCATGTCATCAATTAATCTATGTTCATAAGTAATGTTTTCTTTTTTAAACTTATCGGAAAATTCCTCTTCAAAAACTTCTTGAAAAAGATCTTTAAATCTACCATCGTAAGCTTTAAGGATTGTATTCTTCGTCGATAAATATACAGGCCATTTTCTTCCAAGCCCATAATTCATACATGCTCTAGCAAAATTTTTTATTGACTCGTCCAAATTATACATTGTCAGTGCAGTTCCAGATCCAGGGAAATCGAACACTTTAAATTCTTTTTTGTTTTTTCCATCTTTAGAAGTCCATTTAACTTCTAAATTACCTTCTCCAGGTATTAAAAAATCTGTAGCTCTATATTGATCACCAAAAGCATGTCTTCCAATCACAATCGGTAAAGTCCAACCTGGAACAAGTTTTGGTACATTTTTGCAAATTATTGGCTCTCTAAAAACTGTGCCTCCCAAAATATTTCTGATAGTTCCATTAGGAGATCTCCACATTTTTTTTAACTTAAACTCCTCTACTCGGGCTTCGTCAGGAGTAATAGTTGCACATTTCACCCCTACACCGAACTGTTTGATGGCATTTGCCGCATCCACCGTGATTTGGTCATTCGTTTTATCTCGGCTCTCCATCCCTAGGTCATAATATTTAAGATTAATCTCAAGATAAGGCTTAATTAACTTATCTTTAATGAATGACCATATAATTCTGGTCATTTCGTCGCCATCTAACTCTACAACTGGATTTTTAACTTTTAATTTTGCCATAAAATATTGATTGATAAACTTTGATTTTTATACATATTAAGAAAAATTTAGCAAACTTAAAATTATGTTTAATACAATATTCCCGAAAATTCACAAAGAAGGCTATAAATTCTTAGCAATATCAATCTTAGCAACTTTCATAGTCTTATTTTTCTCTAAGTTATTAGGATTAATTTTTATATTAATAACTGTATGGGTATATTATTTTTTTCGTGATCCAGAACGATACTCTATAAATGATCTATCTTACTTAATCAGTCCAGCTGATGGTTTAATTACAGATATATCTGAAAGATCTGGGCCTGAAGAATTAAGATTAGAAAACACGACTTACACAAGAATAAGTGTATTTATGAATATATTTAATTGTCACGTTAATAGAACTCCAACAGCAGGTAAAGTTGAAGAAATTTACTATAAACCTGGAAAATTTTTAAATGCTTCTTTGGACAAAGCCAGTGAGGAAAATGAAAGAAATTATTATAAGATAAAATCAAGTAAAAATAATGAAGAAATAATTATAGTTCAGATAGCTGGATTAATTGCTAGAAGAATAGTTTGTGAAGTAGAACAAGGCCAAGAATTGAAACAAGGCGATAGGATTGGAATGATTAGATTTGGAAGTAGAGTAGATATATATTTCAAGAATAAAAAAGTATTAGCTAAATTAGGTCAAAATGTAATTGCTGGAGAAAGTTTAATAGCTTCGGAGTAATGGAACAAAATAAAAAATTTAAATTAGTATCATCAAAAAAAACAAGACATCTTCTTCCAAACATTATTACTTTAGGCGGAGTGTGTCTTGGAATAAGTTCAATAAAATTCTCTATAGATGGAAATTTTAACCTTGCAGTTACTTTAATTTTACTTGCAGCAATTTTGGATGCTCTAGACGGTAGAGTAGCTAGATTAATTAAAGGAACTTCCGAATTTGGAAAAGAATTAGACTCATTAACTGACTTTGTAAGTTTTGGGATTGCTCCAGTTTTAATTTTATACTTTTGGGAACTAAATAAATATGGAAAACTTGGTTGGGCTATCTCATTAATTTATTCTGTCTGTTGTGTTTTAAGACTTGCAAGATTTAATTTAACAAAGATCGATGATCAACAATCATGGAAAAGTAATTTTTTTGAAGGCGTGCCCGCGCCAGCTGGCGGTATATTAATCTTGACACCATTAATTTATGAATTAACTGACTTAAATCTAAATTTAAATGTAAAAATCGCAACGCCGCTATTAACAGTTCTAATTGCATTACTTCTAGTAAGCAAAATCCCAACACTTTCATTAAAAAAAATATCGATTTCACCAAAAACGACAATTTTCTTATTATTATTAATCGGAATAATTTTTATATCTTTATTGTCTTACACTTTTGAAACCCTATTAATTTTTAGTATTTTCTATTTAATATCAATTCCGATTAGTTTCTTAATTTATAAAAAACAACAAAAAAGATATGATACAAAAATATCCGACGAAGACCATGAAGATATTTTGTAATGAAAAAATCTAAAAGAGTAAAAAAAAGTAATTCTTGGAAAATTAAACAACATAGGGATCAATTTTTTAAAAAGTCTAAGACTTTAGGTTACAGATCCAGGGCTTCATTCAAGTTACTTGAATTAAATAATAAGTTTAAATTTTTAAAAAAAAATACAAATTTATTAGATTTAGGCTCATATCCAGGAGGTTGGTCTCAAGTTGCTAGCAAAATAATTGATAAAGGAAAGATTTTATCAATTGATCTTAAAGAGATGGATCCTATTAAAAAAGTGAGATTTTTAAAATGTGATATTTATGACTTGGACACGAAAGAAATTTCCAATTATTTCAAAGGAAATTTGGATGTTATAATCTCTGATATGGCTGCTGATACTACAGGAAACAAATCACTAGACTCAATAAGAACCAATCAACTTTGTACCGAGGTGATAAATTTTTCTAAAAAGAATCTAGCCAAAAATGGAGTGCTTATTTCAAAGCTATTTATGGGTGAAGACTTCATTGAGGTTAAAAATTTAGCTAAATCAGTATTTAAAACTGTTAATTTTTTTAAGCCTGAGTCTAGTAGAAATGAGTCAAAAGAAACTTATTTACATTGTAAGATTTTAAATACTTTATAAAATTTAAAAATTGTATATAAGTTTATATGGTATCAATTAAAGAATCTTTAACCTTTGACGATGTTTTGTTACTTCCAAGATACTCAGATGTACTACCATCTGAAACAAATGTTTCTGTAAATTTGACAAAAAAAATCCACTTAAAGGTCCCTTTTTTATCTTCTGCAATGGATACAGTCACAGAGGCTAAAATGGCAATAGCGATCGCTAAAGCTGGGGGAATAGGAATAATTCATAGAAACCTAAATATAATCAAACAAACAAAAGAAATAATTAAAGTTAAGAAAAAAAAATTATTTGTTGGAGCGGCCGTAGGAACCAACAAGGAGGATATTGATCGAGCCAAGTCTCTTTTAAATAATGGATGTGATTTAATTGTAATCGATACTGCGCATGGGCATAGTGAAAAAGTCTTAAAAACTTTATCAAACTTAAAAAAATTTGAAAAAAAAATTCCTATTTGCGTAGGAAATATTGCTACTGGTGAAGCTGCAAAAAAATTATATAATTCTGGAGCAGATATCATCAAAGTTGGAATTGGACCAGGATCAATTTGCACAACTAGAATGGTAGCAGGTATAGGTGTTCCACAAATTTCAGCTATTATGGAAGTTAAAAAAGCTCTTAGGAAAAAAAATATTAAAATAATTTCAGACGGCGGAATTAAATTTTCTGGAGATATCGCTAAAGCATTAGCTGCTGGAGCAGATGCGATAATGATGGGGTCAATTTTCGCAGGCACAGATGAAAGCCCAGGTAAAAAATTTATAGTAAAAGGCAAAATATTTAAACAGTATAGAGGCATGGGATCTATTGGGGCAATGTCTTCCGGTTCGGCTAATAGGTATTTTCAAAAAAATTTCAAAGATAAATCAAAATTTATTCCAGAAGGTGTCGAAGGTAGAGTAGAATATAAAGGAAATGTTGCAAAAATAATTTATCAATTAAAAGGAGGATTAAAGTCCTCAATGGGTTATATTGGAGCAAAAGATCTAGATCAAATAAAAAAGAATGCTAAATTTATTAAAATTACAAAAGCCGGATTTTATGAAAGCATGGTACACAGTGTAGAAATGACTCAAAAAAATATTAATTATAAACTATGATTTTTCGATTATTTCAATTATTGACGTTATTTTTCCTTTTACCAAATTTTTTATTTGCTAACACGCAATTTTTTCAAGAAGGCCTAAGTTTATTTAATAATAAAAAATTTAATGAGGCAAAATTTAAGTTTGAACAAGATTTAATATTTAATCCAAAAAGTGAAATGTCATATTTGTATTTATCCAAAATATTCAATAATTTAAAAAAAAAGGACTTAGAGGAACAAAATTTGAATACAGTAATTTTATTAAATCCCAATAATGAGGAAGCATTATATAATTTAGCAAAACTTAAATTAACGGACTCAGATTATAATAAAAGTAAAGAACTTAATGAGAGATTGGCAAAACTATGTAATAAATTTTGTAATAAAAGTAAAACTTTGAAAATAGAAATTGAAAATTTATTAAAAAAATAAATGCAATTTCAAAAGATAGAAGAAAAGATTATAATTGTCGATTTTGGTTCACAAATAACGAAATTAATTGCCCGAAGAGTTAGAGAATTAGGAGTTTATTCAGAAATATTTACTCCAAAAGAAATTAGAAAAATAGATGATTTTTCTAAAGTAAAAGGCATAATTCTTTCAGGAGGGCCATCGACTGTTACAAAGAAAAATTTTCAAAGTATACCAAAAAATATTTTCTCGAAAAAAATTCCTATTCTCGGAATTTGCTACGGTTTACAATTAATAGCTAGACTTTATGGAGGAAAAATTAAGTCATCAAGAAAAAGAAGAGAATTTGGAAGAGCATATATTTTTAAAAAAAAGAGATCTCTTTTAACTAAAAATTTTTTTAAAAAGAAAAGCGCAGTTTGGATGAGCCACGAGGATGCTGTAGTTAGATTACCAAAAAAATTTAGAACTGTTGCTTATACAAAAGATTCAAAGCTCACTATAATTGAAAATACCAAAGAAAATATTTATGGAGTACAATTTCATCCCGAGGTAACACATACTGATAAAGGAATGCAAATTTTTAAAAATTTTTTATTTTTGATATGTAGGGTGAAAAAAAAATGGAATGTAATATCTCAAAAAAGAAAATTAATCGAGGATGTAAAAACGGAAGTAAAAAAAGATAAAGTTCTGTGTGCATTATCCGGAGGTGTAGACAGCAGTGTCGTTGCTTTGTTAATTAATAAAGCAATACAAAAAAACTTAGTTTGTATAATGGTAGACACTGGATTAATGAGAAAAGATGAGTTCAAGCAAACATATAAGATATTTAAAAATAAATATAAGCTTAACGTAAAGCTAATAAATGCCTCAAAATTCTTTTTAAAAAATTTAAAAAATATTTCAGACCCTGAAAAAAAAAGAAAGATTATTGGAAAAATATTTATTGAAATATTTGAAAAAGAAGCAAAAAAAATTAAAAAGGTCAAGTTTCTTGCCCAGGGAACGCTTTATCCAGATATAATTGAAAGCAGGTCATTCTCTGGTAGTAAGACCTCAAAAATTAAATCTCATCACAATGTAGGTGGACTGCCAAAAAAAATGAATCTAAAACTAATAGAACCTCTTAAAGAATTATTTAAAGATGAAGTAAGAGTTTTAGGTGCATCATTAGGTCTATCAAGAAGTATAAATTTTAGACATCCTTTTCCAGGGCCAGGTTTAGGTATTAGGATAATCGGAAGTTTAACTAAAGAAAAAATTAAAATACTTCAAGAAGCTGATCATATTTATATTAATGAATTAGTAAAAAATAATCTTTACAATAAAATTTGGCAAGCATATGCTGCTTTACTACCAGTAAAAACAGTAGGTGTAATGGGCGATTCAAGAACTTTTGAATATACTTGCTTATTAAGAGCTGTTATTTCTGAAGATGGGATGACAGCAGACTATTTTAATTTTCCTAAAAATTTTTTAGATAATATTTCTAATAAAATAATAAACAATGTAAAGGGAATTAATAGAGTCGTATATGATATAACATCTAAACCACCAAGTACAATTGAGCTAGAATAAAAAACTGGAATGAATAAAAAGATAAAAAAAATATTAAACAAAAAAAATAAATCTAAAATTGTAAGTCTTACTGCATATTCTAAAAATATTGCTAAAATTTTAGATAAATACTGTGATATCGTTTTAGTAGGAGACTCAGTAGCAAACGTTTTATACTCATTTAAAAATACTCACGAAATTAAATTAGAAAATATAATTCAACATACTCAAAGTGTAAGAAAAGGTATAAAAAAATCTTTATTAATTGTTGATATGCCTAAGGGTACATATAAAAATAAGAAGTTAGCAAAAAAAAATGCTAAGCTCATTATGAAACTCACTGGATGTGATGGGGTAAAAATAGAAAGTAATAAGAGGAATTCTAATATAATTAAAGAATTAGTTAAAGAAAAAATTCCTGTTATGGGGCATATTGGCTTTACTCCTCAATTTAAAAAAAATTTTATGATAGAGGGAACAACACAAAGTGGAGGAAAAAAATTATTAAATGAAGCTTTTCAAATTGAAAAAGCCGGCGCATTTTCTATTGTTTTAGAATGTATAGCGCCGAATAGCTCTCGTTTAATTACTAAAAAACTCAAAATTCCAACTATTGGCATAGGCGCATCTTCTTATTGTGATGGTCAAATACTGGTAACTGATGATATGCTGGGCTTAAGCGGTTTTTATCCAAAATTTGTAAAAAAATATGTTTCTCTAGACAGAGTAATTGAAAAAGCTGTAAAAAAATATACTAAAGAGGTAAAACTAAAAAAATTTCCCAAAAAAATAAATTTTTTAAATGGATCAAAACATAGAAAAAAAAATTGATATAAGAGAAAAGATAGCTTCTTTTGTTGAAAAAAATAAGATAAAATTAATTTTTCTTACATTTATATTGGTTACAACATTTATAGCGCTAGTTTATTTTAAAATTAGTACAGAGACTAAAAATGAGATTATTTCAGAGAAATATATTCAAGCTGGTTTATATTTATCTAAAGATAAAAAAGAAGAGTCAAATAAAATTTACGCAGAAATTATTGAGAGTAAAAATGAAATATATTCTATATTAGCACTAAATGTTATTTTAGAAAAAAAACTTGAGAATGATAAAGAAAAAATTGAAAAATATTTTTCAATGGTTGAAAAAAGCATAAAGTCAAAAGATCAAAAAGATTTGCTAATTATTAAAAAAAGTTTGTTCTTAATTAAAAACTCTAATATCAGCGAGGGCAGAGATTTGCTAAAAAAAATTATTGACTCAAATTCAAAATATAGTGAAATAGCAAAAGAAATTATTTCAGAATAAAAACATAAAAAAGTGATTAAATTCTTTTTCATTATCTTAGCTTTTATATTTGTAAATAGCTGCTCTTTTGACGATAAGTCTGGAATATGGAAAAATGAAAAAATTATATCAAAAAATGAAAGTGATCCATTTAAAAAATTTGAAGACTTAAGCGTTGCCAACAAGCCTTTTAATCAAATAATTAAATTTAAAGGAAATTTTCAATTCAAAAAATCAAAAAAAATAATAAATTCAAAATGGAAAGATATATTTTACAGTGAGTCAAATAACTTAGAAAATTTTACTTATAAAAATACTAATAAGCTTACTTTTAAGAGCAAAAAAATTACAAGACATCAATTAAACGATTTTATCCTATTTGATAATGATAAAATTATTTCAAGTGATAATAAAGGTAATATTTTAATTTTTTCAATAGAAGAAAAAAAATTTTTAAAAAAATTCAATTTTTATAAAAATAAGTATAAAAATATAAATAAACACCTAAATTTAATCCTAGATAATAATAAGATATTTGTTTCTGATAATCTTGGATATTTATATGCAATCAATTTAGTTAATAATGAAGTTTTATGGGCAAAAAACTACAAAGTCCCATTCCGATCTAATATCAAGATTTCTGACGAAAAATTAATTTTATCAAATCAGAATAATTTTTTATTTTTCTTTGATAAAAATACAGGTAATTTGTTAAGAGAAATTCCCACAGAAGAAACAGTTTTAAAAAATGAATTTCAAAACAACTTATCATTAAACCAAGAAAAATTATTTTTTTTAAATACCTACGGTTCGTTATACGCTATTAATTTAACGAATATGAAAATATTATGGTTTTTAAATTTAAACCAATCAGTTGATATAAATCCAAGTAGTTTGTTTAAAGGCAATCAAGTTATAAATTATAAAAATAATGTAATAGTTTCATCAAATCAGTCATTATATATTTTAGATACTAATACAGGAAGAATATTATTTAAGAAAAATTTTACGTCTCAATTAAAACCGTTGATTTACAATGATGTACTTTTCCTTATTTCTAAAAATGATTTATTAATATCTATGAATTTAATTACAGGTGAAATCTTATATTCTTATAATATTAATCAACTAATCGCAGATTTTCTGAATCTTAAAAAAAAGAAAGCTCAATTTAAAAGTTTAATGATTGCAAACGATAAAATTTTTATTTTTTTAAATAATTCTTTTTTACTAAAATTTAAAATAAATGGAGATCTCGAGGAAATAAGTAAACTCCCGTCTAAAATTAATACTCAGCCAATATTTATCAATAGTTCAATGTTGTACTTAGATAAGAAAAATAAAATTTCAATAATTGATTAATTATTTGACTTGCCACTAAGTAAAGATAGTTGTTTAATTTTGAGACCCTGTAAGCTGTCTTCTGGCTTGATTGGATAATCACCAGTAAAATAATGATCACTAAATTGCGGGTAATTAGAATTCCTGCTTTTTCCTGTCAGTGCTTTGTAGAGTCCGTCTAAAGATAAAAATCTTAAACTTGCCGCTTGAATATGCTTACACATTGACGAAATACTTTTATCGTTGGCAAGCAACTCTTCTTTCGTGGGCATATCAACTCCATAATAATCTGGAAATTTTATTTCTGGGCAAGCAATTCTAACATGTACTTCTTTTGCTCCATTTTCGTAAAGCATTTTTACAATTTTATTACAGGTTGTTCCCCTTACTAAAGAGTCATCTATTAAAATAATCGATTTATTTTTAATAATTGACTTTGTAGAACTGAGTTTAAGTTTTACTCCTAAGCTTCTGATGTTTTGGGATGGTTCTATAAAAGTTCTACCAACATAATGATTTCTGATTAGACCTAATTCGAATTTTTTCTTTGATTGCTCCGCATATCCCAGTGCTGCTGGAACACCAGAGTCTGGAACAGGTACAACTAAATCAGCTTCTAAATCCGTTTCTTTAGCCAGCTCAACACCTAGTTCTTTTCTATATTCGTAAGCACATTTTCCAGCAATTAAACTATCAGGTCTTGCAAAATATATATATTCAAAGACACACGGTCTTGATTTTTGTTTTGGAAATGGTTTTAAACTTGTTAGTTTACTGTTTTCGATAACTACAATTTCTCCATTTTCTACCTCTCTTACAAATGAAGCTCCTACAATATCAAGTGCACAAGTTTCAGATGCAAAAATATATGAATTTTTTAATTTACCAATTATTAAAGGTCTAATTCCAAACGGATCTCTCACTCCAACAAGTTTTTTGTTAGTCATAAGCACTAATGCGTAACCTCCCTTAATTTGAAAAATTGCATCAATTAGTTTATCTATAAATTTTTGCCTCTTTGATTTTGCAATTAACTGAACAATCGTTTCAGTATCACTAGTAGTCCTGAAAATTGCACCGTCCTTTACGAGAGACTCTCTTAACAATAGTGCATTAGTAAGGTTTCCATTATGAGCTATACTTAGTCCTCCCATATGTAAATCTGCAAAAAATGGTTGTATATTTCTTAAGGACGTCTCACCAGTAGTTGAGTATCTATTATGACCAATTGCAAATGTTCCAGGTAATTTTTTTAAAGTTTCTGCTTCAGTAAAATGATCTCCAACTAAACCCTGTCTTTTCTCTGAGTGAAAATTTTTTCCATCAAATGACACTATACCACATCCTTCTTGACCTCTATGTTGTAAAGCGTGAAGTCCTAAAGCAACTAATGCAGAAGCATCTTCATGACTCGATATTCCGAAAACACCACATTCTTCTCTTAAATAATCTTTTTTAGATTTTTTCAATTTTTTCCTTTGTATCTATGAAATCCTCACTTGATGGAAACTCCTCGACTAATATTTCACTTCCTTTTTTTATCAAATTAAAAGAAAGCGCATCTTCTGCAGATATACCCCAATTCTTATAAGGATAAAACCAATTTAATACAGAAAATATACACACAGAAACAATATAACCTTTGAAGACTCCGAAAAATAAACCAAAAGTTTTATCAATTGAACCAACTCCTGTCCAAGTCACGGCTTTACTAAGAGTTTTACCTATAACTATTGTTAAAAAAAGAGTAAAAATAAAAATTAATATACCCAGGCCAATATTATTAATAAATTCGGATTCTATATATTCACTAACCGTGGGTTGAAATTTTGGAACTAGTATTATTGTTACAATTAAAGATACCACCCATTTCATAAAAGAGATTAAACTTAAAGAAAAACCCTTCAAAAAACATTGAATAACAAAATAAATTAAAATTATAGCAACTGTAGTATCAAAAAAATTTATATTATCTATTAAACCTTTGAAGTTATCCAAAATCATATTAGATATTTTTTATTTCTTCACCAAAGGGTTTATAAATAAGTAGCAATTTAGGAAGTAAAGTTAACACTGATATCATAGCAAGAAGCATCGCTATACCTGTAAAAACACCAAAATATATTGTTGGTATAAAATTTGATAAAATTAAAATTGAAAAACCAAAAACAATAGTTATTGAAGTATTTAAAATCGCTATTCCGACTGTATTGTGACATCTGTCCAAAGTTTTGCTATAGACTCTAATTTTTTTAAATTCTTCTCTAAATCTGTATATATAATGAATACTATTATCTACTGCTATTCCAATTGTTATAGCAGCTATAGTGATTGTCATCATATCTAAAGGTATTTCCATCAGGCCAATTATTCCAAGAATAAAAAAAGCAGCGATAAAATTCGGAACAACACCAATTAAAGATAAAGTAATATTTCTAAACAATATCATAAACATTAAAAAAATACCTAATATCACAATTCCTAAAGTCAAAATTTGAGACTTAAATAAGCTTTGTAATAAATTATTGAATAATATCAAAACGCCAGCTAATTTATATTCACTCTTATCAAAACCTAATTTAGTATTTAGATCGGTATTAATTTTGTTGATTAAGTCATTTCGTCTTAAATTTTCTAAAGAATCTTTAATTCTTACTGTAATTCTAGCTTCATCTTTATCAACTGATATATAAGGAGAAACTATTTCTTTTTTTATTTCCTCGGGAATTTTACTGTACAAAACAGCTATTTCTAAACTTTGTAATTCTTTATTGTTTAAATCTTCAGCAACTCTTAAAATTGATCCAAACGAGAGCACTTTTCCTATTTCAGGCAAAGAGTCCAGGTAATCATGAATTTTTAAAATTTTATCCATTTTATCTCTTGTAAACCAATATTTTGACTTATCCTCCTCAGTGTCAGTATCCTCGTCCCATTCAGAAAATTCATCCTTATCTTTTTGGCCAGATTGATTTACAGGAAATTTTAATATTACATCTAGTGGCGTAGTCCCCCCAAGGTCATCATCAATTATTTTCATTCCTTTATAAATTTCTGTTTCTTTATCAAAATAATTTATAAAACTATTTTCTACTTCTAGCTTAAATATACCAATAACACTTAAAGTAATAATTATGAAAGTGGGTACAAATATAAAATAACGATTTTTTTTTGCAGCCGAACTAAGAAAAGAAGTAACAAAAGATTTTTTATTTTCTTTAACGTTTATTTCATTATCCGAAGAAAAAATATTTAGTAAAGATGGCAAAAGTAGAAAAGTAACAAATAAAGAAATAATTAATCCTAAAGTCATCATCCAGCCAAAATCAATTATAGGTTTTATACCGCTAAATATTAAAGATAAAAAAGCACAAATAGTTGTTAACACAGTGTAAAGAATAGGTAATATCATTTTTTTACTAGCTTCAAATACAGCTTCTTTATTTGAAAGATTTTGACTCTCTTGTTTGAGTTGTAAAAATCTAACTGTTAAATGAATATTCATTGCCATATTTAATATCAACATCAGAGCAATGAAATTTGATGAAATTACTGTAACCTTCCATCCCACCAAGCCTAAAAGTCCAGTCATCATAATCACTGATGTTGCACAACCAAGCAATGGCATGATTACCCATTTTATGTTTCTAAATATGTACCATAGCGTTAAGATAATAAATACAAAAACACCAAACCCAAAAACAATAATATCATTTTTAATAAACGTCATCATGTCATCAGCGATCATAGGAATCCCACCTAAATGAATTTTAGCATTTTCACCATACTTGTTAATAACATCTCTTATCTCGCTAATATTTTGATGATTTCTAATATTGTATAAATTTTTGTAATTTTCATACTCTTTTAGAAAGTTTTTATAATTAGTTTTTTCCTCTTTAGTTAAACTATTTTCACTATACTGATTAAAAAATTTTTCTTTTACCTTGACGTATTCATCTAATCGTTTGTCTTTTTTAAGATACACCACTATACCCGATGTCTTTCCATCTTTACTAATTACATAATCTTTATATATTGGGCTATTAACAATTTCTTCAAATCCCCTTTCTCTATCAATTTCAGGATAAGCTAAGGTTTTATAGTTTTTTAACCTATCCATTAAGCTCTCATTAGTGCTTTTCAAAAGCGGAACATCTATTATAGTAATTACACTGTCCACCCAATTTAATTTTTCAATTTTAGATTTAAGAAGCTGAAGGTTAAGAATAGTTTCTTTTTCTTTAAAACTTGATACTGGGGAATAAGTAAGAACTAAAAATTCCTTAGAACCGTATCTTTCATTTATTTCTCTGAGAAATTTTAGATCTTTATCCCCCTCGAGCAACAAAGCATCAGAAGAAGCATCTAAATTGAAATTTTTTGCATTATAAAATGAAAAACCAATTAATATAGCTAAAAGAAATAATGTTAATTTAGGATAATCAATTACAAATTTTTTATAAACAAATGAGAACATTTAAATAATTCAGATATATCTTAATTATTTTATAACTAAAGAAAAAATTAAGATTAATTTCTATTTAAATCTTTGAATTTTGTATAAATTCCCTCAAATTCCACTTTTATTGTGCCTGTGGGTCCGTGTCTTTGTTTTCCAAGTATAATATCAGCCAAACCATTAACATCATTCATTTTGGATTGCCATTCAGCATGTTCTATTGATCCTAATTTAGGTTGTTTTCTCTCTAAATAATAAGCCTCTCGATACACAAACATTACGACATCCGCATCTTGTTCAATAGAACCTGATTCTCGCAAATCTGCTAATTGAGGCTGCTTATCATCTCTTTGTTCTACGGCTCTGGATAATTGTGATAAAGCCAAAACAGGAACAGAAAGTTCCTTTGCTAATGCTTTAAGACCTTGAGTAATTTCTGAAATCTCTTGAACTCTACCTTCATTTCTATTCGAACCAGATCTCATTAACTGAATGTAATCGACCACAATCAAGCTAAGACCAAACAATCTTTTTATTCTTCTAGATCTATTACTTAATGCTGCAATAGTTATAGCTGGCGTTTCATCAATATAGAGCGGAAGATTATAAATATTTCTAGATGTCTCAATGTATCTATTTATTTCTTCCTCAGAAACTTTTCCTCGTCTTATATCATCAGACTTAATTCTAGCTTGCTCAGATAGAATTCTTGTCGATAGCTGTTCAGAGGACATTTCTAAAGAAAAAAAGGCAACTGAAGATTTTTCTTCCCTTTTTAAAATATTCTGTGCAGCATTATAAGCAATATTAGTAGCTAAAGCTGTTTTACCCATTGAAGGTCTACCAGCTAAAATAATCAAGTCAGATTTATGTAAACCTCCAAGTTTTTCATCTAAATCTGTTAGACCAGTTGGAACTCCAACTATTCCCTGATCACTTTGCATAGCCATTGTTGCCATTTGTATTGTTTGATCCAAAGCTTGTTTGAATGGCAAAAATGATTGAGAAAAAGATCCTCTTTCAGCTAAATCAAATAAAGATTTTTCAGTACTCTCAATAATATTTTCTGCGTTTTTTTCTTGATCATTTGCACTTAAAGTATCAGAGGATAATTTATCTGAAATCAGAACTAACTCTCTTCTCAAATACATTTCATGAATAATTTTTGAGTAATCTATCGCTTGTTTTGTTGAGCTTGAAAATCTTGTTAATTTAACTAAATACTCAGTTCCTCCTACTTCACTCAACATATTATCTTTTTCAAAATAGTTTTTTAAAGTAATTGGATTTGCAATCATCCCTTTATTGTTTAAATTTTCAATAACCTCATAAATCTTTATGTGCGCGGGATCATAAAATATTGATGGGTTTATAATTGAAGCAATCTCATCTATTATATCATTATTAACAAGTACTGATCCTAATAAAGCTTGCTCAGCTTCAATATTACATGGCTGTTTATTATTGATATTATTTTGTAAGGGTTTTATTTCTTTCACTAAATGATAATAATTTATAGTTTCGTTTGATAAAGAAAAAAGTTACACACTATTTTTCTCAGACTGTGGAAAAGTTATTTAGATTGTATTTTTTCTATTATTATTGAAATGATTGCTTTTACTTCTGAATGAAAGTTTATGTCTACTTTATATTCACCTAATTTATTAAGCTCATTTTTTAGTATAATTTGAGAAGGTACTACGTCTGCATTAGTTTTTTCTTTTATTAAATTAGCTACTTCTTTGGGTTTGATTGACCCATATAATTCTCCATTTTCTTTACTTTCTTTATTGAATTTGAAAACTTTTTTATTAACTAATTTAGCTATTTCTTTGAACTTATTTTTTAGTTCAATATTCTTCTTATTTAATTCATCTTTTTTTTTATTAACATATTCTTGATTTTCGTTATTAAATCTAAGGGCTTTGCCTTTTTTTAGTAAAAAGTTACGACCATAACCATTCTTCACCTTAACTTTATCCCCTATATTTCCTAGGTTTAGAATATTCTCTAAAAGTATTAATTCCATATTACACCAACCCTAAAACTTTAGCTTTTTTAATTTCCCTAGTCAGTTTTTTTTGCTTATTAAATGATACTGAAGTAATCTTTGATGAGATAATCTTTCCATTATCAGACATATATTTTTTTAATAAAGAAATATTTTTATAATCAATAATTGGAGCATTTTTTGTGGAAAGAGGGCACCTTTTTGAAAATTTTCCATCAGATTTTTGAAATAAACTAAGTTTACTTAAAGAGTTAACATTTTTTCTTTGGAATTTCTTATTTTTTCTTTTCATTTTTATAGCTTATTTATCTTTTCTAAAAAATTCATTTTTTGTATCTAGTTTTTTGTATCTAACGGTCAAGTATCTAATTATAGAGTTATCAACCTTCATTTTTTTATCAATTTCGCTTAGTGTATTTTTATTTCCTTCAAATTTATAGTGTATATAAAAACCTTTTTTGTAACTTTTAATCTTATTAGCAAGATTTAAAAGACCCCATTCTTCAATTTTTAGAACTTTACCGGATGACGAATTAATTAATTCGTTATATTTATCTTTTATTGTTTTTAATTCTTTTTCAGCTAAATCTTGTTTAGCAACAATTGTATTCTCGTAAAATCCCATAATTTTCGCCTAAGTAAATAATTTAATTATTTATAAACAGTGGGTTATACTATAATGAAGAATTATAGCAATACTAATATTTATCGATTAAACTTAATTAAATGAGCGCATTATTATTTCCAGGCCAAGGTTCTCAATTAGTAGGTATGGGATTAGAATTCTATAATAATTTTAGTCTTGTAAAAAACATATTTAAAAGCGCTGACGAGAAGTTAAATTTTAAATTATCAAAAATAATTTTAGAGGGGCCAGCAGAAGAACTTCAACTTACAAAAAATACTCAACCTGCAATTTTAACTGTAAGTTATGCAATTTTTCAAGTTTTGAAAAAAGAGTTTAATTTAGATTTTAGTAATTTCAAATTTTTTGCAGGTCATTCACTAGGTGAATATAGTGCTTTAGTATGTTCAGAGTCTCTAAATTTCGAAGATGCGGCTTATTTAGTTTATGAGAGAGGTAAAGCGATGCAGGAAGCTGTTCCAATTGGGAAAGGAAAAATGATAGCAGTTCTTGGAGCAAAGCTAGATGACATTCAAAGTTTTATTAATACTTTAAATTTAAATAAAGGTGTTTGTGAAATTGCAAATGATAACGCGGAAGGACAAGCAATTATCAGCGGCGATAAGGAAACAGTGGATTCTTTCTCAATATTACTTAAAGAAAAAAAAATAAAAACGATTCCATTAAAAGTAAGTGCTCCATTTCATTGTTCATTAATGAAGAATGCCGCAAGTATTATGAGTAAGAAAATAAATATTATAAATTTTAAACTGCCAAAATTTAAAATTATTAGTAATGTGACTGCTAATTATATCGATAAAACGGAAAATATAAAAAAACTTCTTATTGAGCAAATTTACTCTAGTGTTAAATGGAGAGAAAGTATAATCAATATGTCAAACAATGGTGTAATTAACTTTATTGAAATTGGCCCAGGTAAAGTTTTAACAGGCATGGTAAAACGAACAATAAAAGGCGCAAATTGCTTTGCAATTAACTCAATAGCTGATATTAAAAATTTAAAAAATGAACTTAAAAAATAAAAAAGTATTAATAACAGGTTCTACTGGAGGTATTGGTAATTCACTTGTAGAAAAGTTTTATAATTATGAGTCAAACATTGCTGTGACTGGTACAAATGAGACAAAACTAGCAAATTTAAAAAAAAAATTTCCAAAGGTAAACGTTGAAAAGTTTAATTTAGAACAACATGATAAAATTAGTGAATTTGTCGAAAAAATTGAGTCTAAATTAGGAGGAATTGATATTCTTATTAATAATGCTGGTATAACTTTAGATAATTTATCAATCAGATTAACAGAGGAAAATTGGAAAAAAGTTTTAGATATTAATTTAACCTCAACATTTTTAATGTGCAAATTCGCTATAAAAAAAATGCTTAAAAGAAAGAGCGGAAAAATAATTAATATAACTTCAATTGTAGGACACACCGGAAATCTTGGCCAAGCAAATTATTCCGCCTCCAAAGCAGGAATAGTAGCTTTTTCAAAAAGTTTAGCTATAGAATACGCAAGAAAAAATATAAATATAAATTGTGTGTCTCCTGGTTTTATAAAAACAGAGATGACTGAAAAAATAAATGAGGAATTTAAGAATAATCTGATTAACAAAATACCATCAGGTAATCTTGGAACAGGGGAAGATGTTTCAAATTGTGTAGCTTTTTTAGCTTCAGATATGGCAAATTATATTAATGGAGAAACGATACATGTTAATGGCGGAATGTATATGGCTTGACAATCTCAATTAATAATCTAATAAGAAAATAAACAAATAGAAAGGAATTCATGTCAGACGATATTAAAAGTAAAATTAAAAAAATAGTTGCAGATCATTTAGGTATAGAAGAAGAAAAAGTGACAGAGGAAGCTAGCTTCATCGATGATCTGGGTGCAGATAGCTTAGATACTGTTGAATTGGTCATGGCTTTTGAAGAAGAATTTGGATCTGAAATCTCAGATAGCGAAGCAGAAAAAATTCTAACGGTGGGTGACGCTATTAAATTTATCGAGAGTAAATCAAGTTAAGATCAATTTTTTTTATGTCGGGCAGTGGTGAAAATATCATGGTTATATTATCATCCCCTTCTGGCGTAGGAAAAACCACACTTACAAAAAAAATTCAGCAAAAATATAAATCTTTTAAGATTTCAGTTTCTCATACAACAAGATCACCAAGATCAAATGAAATTCACGGTATAGATTATTTTTTTATATCAAATAAAAAATTTGAAGAACTCATTGAGAAAAAAAAATTTTATGAATATGCAAAAATTTTTGAAAATTATTATGGAACTTTAAAAAAGAATGTAGATGAAAGTATAATTACTAACGATTTAATCTTTGATATTGATTGGCAGGGGACTAAACAATTATCAAATTATAAAAATCTAAAATTAATTAAGATATTCTTGATAACAGATAATAAAAATGAGCTTAAAAAAAGGTTAATTAATAGAAATCAAAATACTGATGCTGAAATAGATAGAAGATTTAAATCTTTCGATGAGGATATTAAACATTGGAATGATTATGATTACATAATTATTAATAAGAATCTTGAGGTATGTTTCAAACAAATCGAAAATATTATACTGTCAAATAAAAAAAATAATTACTTATCTTCATAAATTTTGGCTATTTTATAATAAGTTTCAGGTGTAATTTCAGAAGGTCTTAAATTCAATCTTAATTCTCCAATTTTCTTTATATCGTTTGTATTAAGTATTTTTTTTAAATTTTTATTTATCATTTTTCTTTTATTTGAAAATAAAATATTAGTTACTTTTTCTAAACTTTCTAAATTTTTTAATTTAAATAATTTTTCTTTTTTTGGCTGAAAATGTATTACGAGTGAATTTACTTTTGGTTTAGGAACAAAACAATTAGGAGAGACTAAAAATTTATTTAAACTTTTTAATCTATAATTAGATATAATTGAAAGTCTACCATAGTTTGTTGAAGAAAATTTACCGAGAATTTTATCACCAAGTTCTTTTTGAAACATAAAAATCAAATCAGTAAAATTAGGCAACCATTTTTTAAACTTCAAAATTTTGATCAAAATTTGAGAAGAGATATTATATGGTAAATTTCCAAAAATAACTGACTCACTATCTATAATTTTTTCTAGATTAAATTTTAGGATATCTGAATTATAAATTACAATAATTTTATTTTTAGAGTATTTTTTTTGAAGTTCCTTAAATAAATTCTCATCTTTTTCTATTATGATTAAAGATTTAGGTTTTCTTTTCAATATTTCTTCAGTGAGCTCACCTCTACCCGGGCCTATTTCTACAACATTTTTCTTTTCAATCTCTGTTAAGTTTATTATCTTTTTTATTACATTTTTATCTATTAAAAAATTTTGACCTAAGGATTTTTTGGCTGAAATCATTTTCCAAATTTATTAATAAAATTTATACATTTAATTAAACTTATTGGATTTCCTTTTTTCTTTTTTATTAAGTTTTTTGCTACACCATGATCAGGAGAAACCCTAAGATATTTAAGACCTAAAGTTATATTTATTGCATCAAATTTAAATAATGTTTTAAATGGAGTGAGCACTTGATCGTGAAACATACCTATTATTATGTCATATTTTTTGTATTCATTAATAAATACTGTATCGGAAACTAAGGGACCATTAATTCTTATACCTTTTTTTTTTAGTTTAAATATTGAAGGAATGATTACTTTCTTTTCTTCTGAATATTTTCTCAACTCTGCATTGTGAGGGTTCAATCCTAGCATAGCTATTCTTGGCTTTTTTTTGAATATTTTTTTAAACCATTTATCCGCTGTAATTACCTTATTGACTATAGTTTTTGAGTTCAATTTTTTTGAAACGTCTTTTAAATCTACATGGGTTGTTATTGGACTAACAGATAATTTCTTATTATAAATCAGCATAACTTCAGAGTTATTTTTTACATTAGATTTTAAAGCGAGATACTCAGTAACGCCAAATTTATTTTTACCTAAAAGATTTTTATCTATTGCACAATTTATTATACCTTTAACATTGTCATACAATCCAAGTTTATGACCTAAATTTAATGACTTTTTAATGTATTTAGAACTTTGATTTTTATTTGAATTAAATGGATCTATATATTTAAGATCAACATTGATTACATTTAATATATTTTTTTTATTTTTTTGGTTAATATTTTTTACTTTTTGAATTGGAATTGAATACTTTAATTTCTTAAATTGCTCTTTTATTAAATTATAGTTAGCAATTAAGTAAATTTTATTCTTCAAAGATTTATTAATTTTTTTCCAACTTTTGTAAATTAATTCAGAGTTAATGCTATTTGGATCTCCACCAATAATAATTATTTTTTTATTCATTAATACTCAATTAATGCATTATTTCTAATTTTTGACAAATGACTTCTTGAATATAAATTATACATTTCGTTTTTCTTTTGAGTTATTAAACTTTCTTTTAACTGTTTCTCATTAATTTGATTTGGTGCAGAAAACCTTTTATCTGATAGTTTTAAAAACAAAATAGTATCGTTTTTAATAAACGGCTTTGAAATTTCGCCAATTTTCATTTTTTTTAATACATCATATATTGATAGTGATAAAGCTTTTGAATTGACCCAACCCAAATCACCTTTATTTATAGATGAAGTTGAAATACTAAATTTAAAGGCTGTTTCCTCAAAACCAATTTTATCGATTTGTTCATTTATAAAACTTATATTTTCTTTGTTTTTGATTTTTTCTGAGCTATTTATTTCAATTTCAGATATTTTAAACTCTTCAATTTCAGTTTTGTTCATTTTCAAAGCTTTGATTTCATTTTCAATTTCTTTCTCATCAATATTTACTTTATTGTTATACCTTAGAAAAATAAGCTTTTGCCATGCATTTTGAATTTTAATCTCCTCCAAAAAAATATCAAAATCAAGGTTATTTTTTTTAAAATCAGCTTTAAAAGTTTCTAAGTTATTTGATGTTATTTTCTTCAACTGTTCATTCACTTTTTTTAAATCTGGTTCAATTTTATATTTTTCTATTTCTATCTTTTTTAATTTCAAATTAATTAAAGAAATTAAAGATTGATTTTTAGATCTATTAACATTTTCTTGATTTACTTCTTGATTTGACAGAATTAGCGAAGTTCTAATTTTATTCTTTAATTGAAAAGAAGTTATGATTTCATTTTCCACTCTCACTAGTATTTTGTTTTCTTGTGAATGTACTGGAAAAAAAAATAAAGTTAATAAGTTAGAGAGAAGAAATATTCTAAAAAATATATTTTTCATTGGCTTATTGATGGAGAATTTATGTCACCAAATGGTATCAAAGTTATTTTGAACATTAATGAATTTTCCGGCTCTAGTTCAGAGTCATTATAAAACTCTCTTCTATATACTAAACCAGCTCTTAAACAATCATTCAAATACTCATAACTTAAATTATAAAACTCTGCTGAATTAGTAATTAGATTTCTTTTAGTTTCGAATGAAAATTTTCCGTTTTGACTTTGAGTAAAGTCAATTTTAGTTTTGAAGTATTCTTGATTTCCAATATGTTTTTTTTCCTCTAGATATCCAAAATCAAACTTTACTAAATCTGTGTTAATAAAAGTACTTATCTCATTGAAATTTGTTTCATCGAAATTTTGATCAATTGAAAAATCATAATTTATTCCAAAGTTCTCCTTAATTTTAAAATTTACAGCTCCAACAAAATCTGAAAGTTTTTCATTTAAACTTGTTATATCTGGCATATCTTTATTTTCTTTTTCGCTAATAATTTGACCTCCTGAGAAGTTTAATTCTTTATCATCAGAAATGAAGTTATAGTCGAATCCAATCGTTGCACTTAAACCATTTTCAAAATTATTAATATTACTTAATCTATCTAAACTAAATATACTGTCTGGTTTAAGTCTCGAACCCTCTAATTCTCTTCTCATTTGCCCAGGTGCGTATCTTAGTAACATTTTGGGTTTAAGAAAATGAAGTAATCCGTCTTTATCCCCTTTTTGTAAATTTATTTCAGATAGATAACCAACAGCTCCGTACAATTCATTAGTTGTTTCACTTTTCAAGTTTTCGATATTTTTTGCACTATAGTTAACATTTTTAATTTTACCTAACAATTTACTCTGTATACCAGAATCAAAGTTATAAGATCTAAAATTCCAATCGAAATCATTCACCAGAAATTTTGTTGTTTTATTTGTATCATAATTATGAATTTTAAAATTAGACTGTAAATCGATATTTCCTAAAAAGTTATTACTTAATAAATTTCTGTCAAAAGTAATTTCAGGTAAAATATATTCATACTTATCATTATAATTTTCTTTTAAAGTCTCATATACACTAGTATCTAATCCTAAAAAGTAGTTAGAACTTTCATGCGAAAAACTTAGAGAGTTTTCTATATTGTTTTGATTGTAGTCTACAATATCTGATTTTATTCTATAAAGTTTAAGATACTTATCATCCGAAACGTTCTGAGTTTTAATCTTCAGATTAGTATCTGATTTGTTATTGTTAGAAAATATTTTTGTAAATTCTCCAAAGAAATGGGATTTGCCTCCACTATTTTTTGTTGCTGATGTTTCTTTATAGCCTTGAGTATAACCAAAATCAAACACAGCGTTAGATTGTTCAAAAGCTTGACGGTACTCACCCATAAATAAATGGTTTTCATTTAAAAATAATTTACTAGTTATAGTAAAATCTTTATCTTTATTCATTGCCCAAAAATATGGGACAGATATTGATGACCCTAAATTTTGTGTATCACTAAATGATGGGGGTAAAAAACCAGACCTTCGGTCTACAGTTGGATCCGGATGTGATAATTTAGGTAAATAAAAAATTGGTATATCATAAACTTTAATAACTGCATTTTCATGAAATATTGTTTTTGTTTTTTTATCATGAAGCATTTCTGTTGACTGAATAGTCCAAGGAGGACATTTATTATTTTTTCTATAATCGCAAAGTGTAAATATACTTTTATTGAAGATATTTTTTTCTTTATTCACTCTCATAGTATTAGCAAAAATACGAGGTTTGTTTTTTTTATTGATTTTAAAATCTTCTTGATTAACAAAAGCTTTTATATCAGTTCCTAAGATTTCTTTTTTTTTAGTATCTATATAAATTTGAGAAAATTCAGATTTATTCTTTTCATTATCTTCGATTTCTATAAAACCTATTGATTTAAATATATTGTTTTTTGTCAGATATTCAAAGTTATCCAAGGAGATTTTATTATTATCTGTATCTTTTATTTCAGTTTTTTTGTTTGAATTTATGACACCTAGTTTATTATCAAAAAAAATATCTTCACCGTTTATTACGTAATTTTCCGAGGTTGTAATTTTTGTAAATCCTTTACTTTTAAATATCTTATTTAACTCGTTATACTCAGCAAAACTTGTCTCAATAATATTATTTTTGTTATCGAAAGCGATTACATTATTTTTGAATATTATAATCCCTTTTTTCTTATCATATTCAGCGTAATCACTTTTAATTGTATTGTCATTTTCTGTTTTTGCAAAAACATCATCCTCGAAAATAGAGACCTCTCTTTCTTTATCTATTGATATTTTTTTTGACTGAATAAATAAGTTTTCTGCATACGCAATGTCAAATAAACAAATCAAAAAAAAAGTTATAAAAATACTATTTTTCATTAATTTGAAGTACTCCAACAAATGTAAATAAGCTTAATGCTAATACAGGTGCCCATATAGATAAAATTAATGGGATACGATCCGTTTGGCCTAGAGCTAAAGATAAATCTTTAAAATAAAAAATTAATACAGAACAAATTAATCCAATTATAATGAATTTAAAATTGTCAGATTTTTTTAGAGTATTTAAAGTTAATATTGAGGCTAAAGCAGTCATCAACAATAAAAAGAAAGGTAAAGATAATAAAGTGTGTAAACTCTGGTTTAAAAACATCTTATTATAACCGCTATTAAGTAAGTTATTATAATTTAAGGTAATATCTAAAAAGGACATGGTATCAAAATTCTTGAACAAACTATTGATTTTTTCATAATCGTATAATGATACAATTTTTTTAACTTTTAATTTCTCAGCTACTAAAATCCCATTAGATGGCTTAAAAACTGTAACATCATTAAGCACCCATTCTTTCTCACTAATATCAGCCTTTTTAGAAATAATTTTTTCGATCAAAACTGACTCATTATTTAAGTGAAAAATTGTTACATCAATTAAATTTTTACCCTCTGGCTTTAAAGCCGATATTATTCTTTGTCTCTCGCTTAAATTTTCTTTTATCCAAAGTCCATTTTTATTAAATGTAACTAAATGGTCAATGTCACGAGAGTAGTTAGATTTTGTTTGCTCATAATATTTAGACATAGACGAAGTAATTGGATTAAAAACTAAAAGAATTACCCAACCAAGAAAAAAAGAGGTAAAAGCAAGAATAAAAAAAATCTTTAAATTCGAATATCCAAAGACTTTTAAAGTTAATAGATCTCTATTATTTCTTATACTTAACATAAACCACATGCTAGAAATAAAAATTATAAATGGTAAAATTTTAATTAGTAATCCAGGAATATAAATACTAGTTAAAATCAAAGGAGTTATAATACTTACATTTATATTCTTAAAGAATTCAACTTCCTCAAATAAATTTAAAATAATTCCAAAGCTATAAAAAATCGCTAAAACTATAAGAAAAGTTTTTAAAAAGTTTTTAAGTAAATAATTAAGAATAATTTTATTCATGTAGATTTATATTCTTTCGAAAATTTATAAATTAAAAAAAAGTATAAAATTGTAATTACAGATATTGGAAAAAGAGTAAAAAAGGATCTAATTAAAGTATTTATTCCTGTATATCTGACAACTAGTTCAGTAAAAACTAATATAGAAAAACCGTATAGAAAAATAAGATACTTATTATAATAATGTTTATTTGACTTTATTAATAGTAAAGAGCAAATTAATGCAATTATGGGAATGTAAAAAGGTAAAACTATTCGTCTATTAAGTGACGAGATAATTTCATTATTAGAGTCAGAGTCTCGTTTACAAATTTCATTATTTTCAATTTTATTTATGAAGCAACTCATAAGTTTAAGCGTTGAAGTTTCTTGGAGTTTAGGCTGCTTAATCGTTGCAGTATCAAAATTATTTAAATCTATATTAAGTTGTTCGAATTTAATAACTTCATTTTGAGTATTATCTTTCTTTGATGAAATAATTTGACCGTTGAATAAAAACATTCTTTTTTTATCTACAAATCCGCTTTTAGCAAGTATTGTTGTACTGCTTACGTCTTTTACATTTGAGGATAAGTTCTTCAAATTATTTCCTTTATCATGTAAAAAAATATTTTTTATTTCGTTTTCTACTTTTTTCTCAACAACAAAAGTAAATCCTTTAAAAGAGTCGCTAAATTGATGCGTTCTTATCGTCGGCAAAAATGAATTTAAATCTTCCTTACTCAATAATTGTCTAGATTTATTTAATGCAATCGGTGTTAGAAAAGTTGACAAAATTAAATAGAAAATAAAAATTAAAATTGACGTGAAAAAAAGCAAATTTACAACGTGAATTTTCTTAACTCCAGATGTCCATAAAATGACGAATTCACTGTCCTGAAGGTGTTTTAAAACAAAGATTGTCACTGCTATAAGAAATGAAAATGGAATGAATTTTGTAGCTATTCCAAACAAGTTAAGTAAAGAATACTTAAAATAAATATCTACAGGATAACCATTATCAACTATTAAGTCTAAAAAATTTACAGCTCTAACAGTTAATGCGACAATTGATAAACCAAATAATATTATTAAAAATGTTTTAATTATCTCTAATAAAAAATTTAAATAAATTTTGTTTTGAAGCATATGAATATATTGTATATAAATAATGCATCCATAAAATAAATTCAACCAATGGTTTAACTATGATTAAATTTCCATTGAAAACTGATGTATTTGGACTTATATCACTGTCACGATTAGGTTTTATTTAAAAATTATGTCTATAAAAATTAATTATTCATCAAAGAAAATTAGTAAGCCTTTGGCTAATATAATTTTATTTTCAAACGAAAATTTCAAGCTTGATAATTTAAAGCAACATCTTTTGGAATCTGAATTTTCTTACATTAAAGATTTATTGAAAACGAGTGATTTAAAGAAAAATTTATTTATTTTTGAAGTAAACTCTAAAAAAAAAATTGTATTAATATCTATTAAAAATGATTTAAAAGTTTCAGATGTTGAAAATTTAGGAGCAGAATTTTATAGAAGAATTAATAACGGAAAAAATAGTGAATATTTCTTAATCTCGGACAGTGTTAAAAGTAAGATACAGAATTTTTTAGGTCATTTTTTACATGGCTTAAAGTTGAAATCTTATGAATTTAAAAAATATAAGACAAAAAAAGAAACAAGAGTTATCTCAATAAATATAACTGGAAATAGAAATCAACCATCTCTTAAAGATAAATTAAAATTTAAAGCTTTAGAGGAAGGAACTTTTTTTGCTAGAGACTTAGTTTCAGAACCGGGAAACGTATTACATCCAGATGAGTATGCAAAGCGATTAAATTTATTAAAGAGAGACGGTTTAAAGGTAAATATCTATGATAAGAAAAAATTAAAAAAACTTGGTATGCACGCTTTATTAGGTGTTGGACAAGGAAGTGTGAGAGGATCATATCTTGTAACGCTGGAATGGAAAGGAGCAAAAAATAATTCTAAACCTCTAGCTTTTGTAGGAAAAGGAGTTTGTTTTGATACGGGTGGTTATTCACTTAAACCCGCAAGATTTATGGAAGACATGACTTATGACATGGCTGGTTCTGCTACCGTAGTCGGTTTAATGAAAAATTTAGCACTAAGAAAAGCAAAAATAAATGCAGTCGGTGTTGTAGGGCTAGTAGAAAATATGGTAAGCGGAAATGCTCAAAGACCAGGTGATATTGTGAAGTCATATAGCGGTAAGACTATTGAAATATTAAATACAGATGCAGAAGGTCGATTGGTTTTAGCTGACGCTTTGACTTTTACTGAAGAAAAATTCAAACCAAAATTTATCGTTGATCTAGCCACATTGACAGGAGCTATAATAGTTTGCCTAGGATCTGAATACGCTGGCTTGTTTTCAAATGACGATAATTTGTCAAAAAAAATTTTTAATGCTGGAGAAAAAGTTGGGGAGAAAGTTTGGAGAATGCCTTTACATAAAAATTACGATAAACTGATGAATTCAAAGAATGCTGACGTGCAAAATATAAATTATATAGGTGGAGCAGGGTCGACAACAGCTGCTCAATTTTTACAAAGATTTATTGTGAATAAAACCCCGTGGGCTCATTTAGATATTGCTGGAATGGCTTTCTCAAAATATGGAGGCGCATTAAACTCAAGCGGAGCAACTGGATTTGGTGTTAGGCTTTTGAATAAATTAGTTGAAGATAACTATGAGTAAGATAGAGCAAACCTTATCAATTATTAAGCCCGACGCTGTGGAAAGAAATCTAATAGATCAAATAAAAGATATTTTTAAAAAAAATAATTTAAGCATCAAAGACAGTAAAAAATTACAAATTACTAAAGATGAAGCTTCTGAATTTTACAAAGTCCACCAATCTAAACCTTTTTATAATGATCTTTGTGCCTATCTCTCATCTGGACCAATATTTGTTATGATTTTGGAAGGTGAAAATGCCATCTTAAAAAATAGAGAATTAATGGGAGCTACAGATCCAAAAAAAGCAGACGAGAATACTATAAGAAAATTATTCGGAATCTCTATTGATAAAAATTCTGTACATGGGTCTGACTCTCTAGAAAATGCTATAAAAGAAATTAATTTTTTCTTTAAAAACTAAAAATTTCTATAAATTTTTATAATTGCTTCTGGAAAAGCCTTATATTCCAACCTTTGAGTTTTTAATTTGATTGTATTCTCATTATCACTGGAGTCGATGAAGAAGTTTTTTTGTATAATTATTTTTCCATTATCTATTTTTTCATTTACATAATGCACTGTACATCCGGTCTTAATTTCATTATTTTTTAATATTTTTGAATAAGTGTTAAGTCCTTTAAATTTTGGTAATAAAGAAGGGTGAATATTTATGATTTTTTTATTGAACTTGCTTAAAAAGTTTTTTGAAATAATTTTCATATACCCTGCTAGGCAAATTAAATTAATCTTATTTTTTTTCAAGGATTTAAGAATTAGATACTCAAAATTTCTCAATTTCGTATTTACAATCAAATAGGGAATTGAATTTTTTTTGGCATGGAAAATTCCATAAGCATTTTTATTGTTACTGATCACTAATTTAATTTTTATGGGAAAATTATAATCTCTTGATTTTAAGATTAAATTTTTTAAATTTGACCCTTTTCCAGATATGAAAATACATGCATTTTTTTTTACCATTTTAATGAATTAACTAACTCTAAGTTTGCCCCTCTCTTTTTAACTATACCAATTTCATATGGTTTATACTTTTTTGAGAAAACTTTTTGAATTTTTTTTAAATTTTTTTTTGGGGCTATAATACAAAATCCAATACCGCAATTAAAAGTCTTTAACATTTCTTTTTCAGAAATATTATTATTTTTTATCCATCTAAAAATTTTACTTATTTTAATTTTCGATAGATCAATATTAATGGATAATTTTTTTGATACTGATCTTATTAAATTTTCAAATAAACCTCCTCCAGTTATATGCGCTGCAGCATGAATTAGATTTTTTTCTGTAAGCTTTAAAATTTCTCTGGTATAAATTTTTGTAGGTTCTAATAATTTTTCTTTTAAACTCTTATCTAATTTTTTTTTCTTTAAAATTGCTCTTATCAGAGAGTATCCATTAGAATGTATTCCACTTGAAGGTACTGCGATTATTATATCTCCTTTCTTGACTTTATCTTTACTCAAAATCTTTTTCTTAGAAACTAAACCAACACAAAATCCTGCTAAATCAAATTTATCTTTTAAATATATTCCAGGCATCTCAGCAGTTTCACCCCCAACTAATTTACAATCTGATAAAGCACAACCTTTCAAAATTCCTTTTAAAATTTTTTTGGATATAGATAAATTTAATTTCCCTATTGCGAAATAATCTAAAAAAAATAAAGGTTTCGCTCCTTGGACTATTAGATCATTTACACACATCGCAACTAAGTCTATTCCGATAGTGTCATATTTTCGAAATTTAATTGCTAAATCAAGTTTGGTGCCAACCCCATCTGTGCAAGAAACAATAACAGGGTCTTTAATTTTAGATTTACTTATATCGTATAAAGACCCAAATCCCCCGATTATTTCATTATTCGAAGATTTATTCCCTTTTTTGACATTTTTATTTGTTACTGAAGCAATATGATTTACGAATTTATTTGCCAATGAAATATTTACGCCACTTTTTTTGTAACTATTATGTGTTTTTTTCATCAATAAAAATGATAATTAGTTTTATGAACAGTTATAAATCAATATTAATTATTTTAGTTGTTTTTTTAAAAACTGGAAATGTTTTTTCAGAAGTAAACATATTTAATGTTAATAATATAGAGTTAACTAAAAAAGAGAACACTTCATATCAGAAAATGGCCAATATCGCCATGCAAAAAGGCTTTAATGAATTAATTAATAAAATTTTACTGGATCAAGATGTTAAAAAAATATCTAAAATAGATAAAGCTCAAATCAAATCTTTAGTTTCTTACTACCAAGTAATAAATAAAAATAGCAATAATGAGAATGAGGATAAATTTATTTTTAATATTTTTTTTGATAAAGATAAAATTCATAATTTATTTTTTAACAAAGAAATTTTTTATTCTGAGATAGAAAAGAAGGAATTATATATATTGCCTATACTAAAAGTTGAAGATCAAGTTTATATTTATAATAAAAATTTTTTTTATGAAAAATGGAATGAAATTAATAATTTAAAATTATTAGAATTCATTCTTCCTCTTGAAAATATTGAAATAATTCAAAAAATTAACTCCAATAAAAACAACTTATTAAATATAGATTTAAAAGATATTTTCAAAGAATATTCTAATAATAATTTAGCATTTGTTATTGTGGATAATCCCTTAAAAAAAGACGAAAAAATTTATTTAAAAACAAAAATTTTAGGAAAAAATATTGATAAAAATATTCTTATAAAAAAACAAAATTTAGATAAAAAGCAATATTATGAAGAAATCATTAACGAAATAAGTAACGAAATTACTAATATAGTAAAATCTCAAAATTTAATAGATATTAGAACTCCTTCATTTTTAAATACAAAGCTAATAATGAGTAAAAAAAATAATCTTGTTGAATTAAATAAACGATTAGAAAAAATTGATTTAATTGATAATATTAATGTACAAGAATTTAACAATGAATATGTTTTAATTAAATTAAGGTATCTAGGTAAATTAAACAAGATAATTAAGCAATTAGAAGATGAAAAAATTCTTTTGAAATTGGACGGAGATGAGTGGAGCTTAAATATAATTTAGATGAGTCAATTAGTTTTTAAATTTCCGTTCAAAATTAAATATGACGAACATGATTTTTACGTTTCAAGTAATAATTTTAAGGCCTATAAATTAATTGAAAGCTGGCCTAATTGGCCTGGAAAATCATTAAATGTTTTTGGCGATAAAGGATCAGGTAAAACTCATTTGTCAAAGATTCTTGAAAAAAAAATAAAAAAAGTTAAGATTATTGAGGCACAAAAAATTAATGATCAGATAATTTCAAAATTAAACGATCTAGACTGTCTCATTATCGATAATTTTAACAATGATATTAATGAAAAATTGTTATATTCAATTATTAACCAATCTAAACAATTAGAAAATTACCTTGTAATTAATAGCTTAGAACCAATCAAAAAAACTAGTTTTAATCTAAAAGATTTACAATCTAGGATAAATAGTTTAATTGACATTGGAATTGAGCTTCCCACAGATGATCTGTTAAAAGTGATAATATCAAAATCATTTTCTGATAAACAAGTAAATATTAATCCAAAAATATCTGAATATATTATAAAAAATGTTGACCGATCTTATGAAAAAATATTTAAATTCATTAAGGATGTTGATGATTTATCTTTATCTTCTGGAAAATCGATTAATATTAATCTAATAAAAAAGGTATTAAATCAGTGAATAAATATAGAACTCATAATTGTTCAGAACTAAATGAAAATCTAATTGATAAAGAAGTTTATTTATCTGGATGGCTTCATAGAAAAAGAGACCATGGTAATTTACTTTTTATTGATTTAAGAGATCATTACGGCATCACTCAATGTGTTTTAGAAAATAATAACAAGTTCTTTAATATTTTAGAAAGAACAAGACCAGAGTCGGTTTTAAAGGTTTTCGGTAGAGTTGTAAAAAGAGCGAAAGGTACAGAAAATCAAGACTTAACAACTGGTAAAATAGAAGTTGCCATAATATCTATTGAAATTTTGTCTGATGCAAAAGAGTTGCCTATTCCAGTATTTGGAGAACAGGATTATCCAGAAGATATTAGATTGAAATACAGGTTTTTAGACTTAAGAAGAGAAGAGATGCACCGCAATATAGTACTTAGATCAGAAGTAATTTCTTTTATAAGATCTGAAATGATAAAATTAGGTTTTTTGGAATATCAAACACCAATATTAACTTCTTCAAGTCCTGAGGGAGCTAGAGATTTTTTAGTCCCAAGTCGACTAAATCCTGGAAAATTTTATGCATTACCTCAAGCTCCTCAACAATTTAAACAATTAATAATGGTATCCGGTTTCGATAAATATTTTCAAATAGCACCTTGTTTTAGAGACGAAGATGCTAGATCTGATAGAAGTCCAGGAGAATTTTATCAGTTAGATTTAGAAATGTCTTTTGTAGAACAAGAGGATGTATTTAAAGTTGTAGAGAAATTAATGGTAAATCTTTTTAAAAAATTTTCTGCGAAAAAGATTTTATACGATAAATTTCCAAGAATAACATTTAAAGAAGCTATGCTTAAGTATGGAACTGACAAACCTGATTTAAGAAATTCTTTGGTGATAGATGATATTACAAAAGTATTTAACAGGGATGATGTAAAATTTGATATTTTTAAGAAGTTAGTTAAGTCAGGCGCGATAGTAAGGGCTATTAAAACAAAAAATACCAAAGATAAGCCTAGAAGTTTCTTTGATAATATTGATAAATGGGCAAAGCAGCAAGGAGCTTCTGGTTTAGCTTATTTCACAATTAAAAAAAATCAATCAATTGAAGCCACAGGACCAATAGGAAAATTTTTTGGTGAAGGATCATTAGAGGAAATAATGAAAATTTGCAGTGCTGAGATAGGCGATAGCATTTTTTTAGCATGCGGGAAGGAAAGTGAAATAAATAGAATTTTATCAATTGCAAGAAATAAAATTGCTGAAGATCTAAATTTAATAAATAAAGATACTTTTGCTTTTTGTTGGATTGTAGATTACCCAATGTTTGAATTAGATGAAAAAACTAAAAAAATTATTTTTAGTCATAACCCTTTTTCAATGCCTCAAGGAGAAATAAAAAAATTAGATTTTAATAAACCTTTAGATATCAAAGCTTATCAATACGATATTGTATGTAATGGGGTAGAGCTGTCCTCAGGTGCAATAAGAAATCATATTCCAGAACTAATGTATAAATTATTCTCTGTAGCTGGCTACAATGAAAAAGAAGTTAATGAAAAATTTAGCGGAATGATTAACGCTTTAAGCTTTGGAGCCCCTCCTCATGGAGGTATAGCACCAGGTATTGACAGAATAGTAATGCTGTTAGCTAACAAAAAAAATATCAGAGAGGTGACGCTATTCCCCATGAATCAGAATGCCCAAGATTTAATGATGTCTGCTCCGTCTAATATAGACGATAGTCAGCTTAAAGAATTAGGTTTAAAGATTAATATTAAAAAAGATTAGTTTTTTGTTTTAAGATTTATCCTTACATCTGAAAGATCCACTAATTTTTCTTCTAAATTGCTCCTGACAAACCCTTTAGATGTAATATTCTTAACTATTTTTAAAAACTTATCGTCTTGATTTTCGTTTTGAAAATTTGATGAACTTGCTATTGCAGGAGTATGGGCTAGCTCCTCTTTTCCAAGATAAGAAATAGCTAATTCCCTAAAAACATAATCTAAAATAGATGACGCACTTAAGATTCTATCATTTCCTAAAACATTTCCTGACGGTTCAAATTTAGTATCAATAAAGGCATCAACATATTCCTCTAAAGGCACCCCGTATTGTAATCCTAGTGAAATAGCAATGGCAAAATTATTCATCATTGCTTTAACTAATTCTCCCTCTTTATTGGTATCAATAAATATTTCTCCAATTTTTCCATCATCATATTCTCCAGTATGAAGGTAAACTTTGTGGTCACCTATTTGAGCTTTTTGAATATAGCCTTTTCGTCTATCAGGCATTTTAAATCTCGCTTTGTTATTTGTTTTTGAGTTCTTGTAATTATCAAATTTATCTTTTGTAATGTCAGAGGATATTTTCTCTTTTATTTCTTTAGTGACGGGGTCTTTTGCTTTTAGAGTTTTAGATTTATCTTTACTAAATTCCCCTATTTTTTTTGTTTTACGATTGTTTAATTTCACATCTATTACTTCTACCTCTCCATCACTTCGAGTATCAATTTTTGATAGTTCTTTATCATTTAAATCAGTAAGAGTATGAACGGTTTTAAAGGTACAAGTATAGTAAGTTTCTACAATAAATTTTTTCATATCTATGGAATCTGTTATACTAAAGATATATATTAATTTTTATTAGTGTCTATCGTATAATAATACAATTAGTAATTGTGTGGATTTAAAATTTTATGATTTTTAAAATAATTTTTACTTGGTGGAACAAACAAACTTTTGGAACTTTTCTCAAAACTTTATTTACAGGGATTTATGTTGGTAAAGATGAATTGGGAAATAAATATTATAAAAACAAAAATAATCAAAGATGGGTTATATATTCAAAAAATATTGAGGCCACTAAGATAACTTCAGACTGGTATCTATGGATGCATCATACTATTGACAAAATTCCTGATAAAATGGACTTAAACAAAAAATATTCCTGGCAAAAAAGACATTCAGAAAATAAAACAGGAACAGCTGAAAGTTACAAGCCAGTAAAGATTAAGAAAGATGATAATAAAAAAAAATATAAAACGTGGAAATAATTTTAAGTATTTTCTAGTTTCAATATTTCTATTTTTTTCAAGTAATTTAATAGCTGATGAAAAAATAAGGTCTACACCTTTAATAAATTTAGAAAAAATTAAACCAAGTTTTGAGGAGTCCGAGGAAAAAATAGATAATATTAATGATAATAAAAATTTATTAAAAAAAAAGAAGATAAAACAAACTCCCAAATTTTCGCACGCAGTTTTAATTGGATTAGATAAAATTACTGCAAAGTCATCAGAAATAATAATAAACTTAGATGAGAAAAAAAATTTTGGGCCTTTAGAAATTAAAATTTTAAAATGCGGAAAAGTTAAAGTTAATAATGAAATAAATGATATAGCTTACATGCAAGTAAAAGATTTATCTAAAACTGAAAATGAGAAAGTTTTTATATTTAATGGATGGACTTTTTCTTCAGACCCAAATTTAACTCCATTTGATCACGCTATATATGATTTACAATTAATCAACTGTTATAAAGCTTAAAAAAATTTTTCCTTACCGAGCCAGTTTGTATCAAAATCAGAACTTAAAAATTTTTTATGGTTTAAAATCTTTTTGTGCAAATCTATTGTTGTTGTTATTCCTTCAAGAACAAATTCATCTAGTGATCTTAATGTTCTCTGTATGGCCTCGGTTCTATTTCTACCCTTGCAAATAATTTTAGCTATTAAACTGTCGTAGTAAGGAGTAATTTTACAACCTTGAAATATTGATCCATCAACTCTGGTTCTAAATCCTGATGGTTGATGACAAACACTAATGATACCCGGACTAGGTTGAAAATCTAAAGCTGGATTTTCTGCATTTATTCTACATTCAATGGTGTGACCTCTTGGATTAATGTCACTTTGTTTTAAAGCTGTGTCACCTGTGAAAGCAATCCATATTTGCTCTTTGACAATATCAATTCCAGTTTGTACCTCAGTCACAGGATGTTCAACTTGAACTCTAGTATTCATCTCTAAAAAATAAAATTTTCCATTTTCATAAATAAATTCTACAGTACCAGCACCTTCGTAATTAATTTGTTCAACCATTTTAACTGTTTTTTCCAAAAGGTCTTTTCTTTGTTCATTAGTTAATACGGGACTAGGCGTCTCCTCAATTAATTTTTGATGTCTTCGTTGTACTGTGCAATCTCTTTCTCCAAGGTGAACAGTTTTATTTTTCCCAGACATTATTTGGACTTCTATATGTCTTGGATTTTTAAAATATTTTTCAATATATAATTCATCATTGTTGAAAAATTTCTTAGCTTCAGATTTAGCTGTAAGAAATAAATTTTCTAGCTTATTTTCCTCCTCAACTACTTTCATTCCTTTTCCACCTCCTCCTCCTGCAGCTTTTATCAAAACTGGATATCCAATATCTTTACATATTGATTTAGCTTCACTTAAAGACTTTACACCTCCTTCGGATCCTTCAATTACTGGTAACCCATACTTTTTTGCAATTCTTTTAGCCTCAATCTTATCCCCCATTTGTGAAATTATTTTTGCGTTAGGACCGATAAACTTAATTCCATGTTTATTTACTATTTCAGAGAATTTTGCATTTTCAGATAAAAACCCATAACCAGGATGAATTGCTTCAGCACCGGTTAAATCTACTGCCGACATAATCGATGAAATATTCAAATAACTATTCTGTGGTTGGTGCGAGCCTATGCAAACACTCTCATCAGCAAGTCTTACGTGCATCGCATCAGAATCTACATCTGAGTGTACAGCTACTGTCTTAATTCCCCACTCTTTACAAGCTCTGATTACTCTTACAGCTATTTCACCTCTGTTGGCAATTAATACTTTTTTGAACATTTTAAATTTATTTTAGAAGAACTAAAGTTTGACCGAATTCCACTGGTTGACCATCCTCAATTAATATTTTTTTTACCTCACCGTCAGCAGTCGATGGCACATGATTCATGGTTTTCATCGCTTCCACAATCATAACAGTTTGTCCTTTTTTAATTTTATCTCCAACTTCTACGAATTTCTTTGCTCCAGGTTCTGGTGCTAAATAAGCTGTTCCGATTATTGGAGATTTAACTCTAACACCTTCTCCATCATCGGCAGATTTAAGAACGGCTTTATTAGGTGAAACTACAGCACTTGTTTTTAATTGATCAACTTTAGATCCTTTTGCAACTTTAATTTTTGTTTGACCTTCTTGATATTCCAATTCAGTAAGGTCGAATTCTTTTAAATTATCTACAAGTTCTTTTATTAATTTTTTGTCAATTTTCATCTTTCTAAAAATTTAATCATTGCTTTTAATGACATTATATACCCATCTGTTCCAAAACCACAAATAACTCCTTTAGCGACTTTACTAATCAAAGATTTATGTCTGAAATCCTCTCTATTATAAATATTACTTATATGCAATTCAATTATCGGAATCTTCAATATTTTCAAGGCATCATGAATTGCTACTGATGTATGAGTGTATCCTCCTGCATTGATGATTAAACCGTCATTCGTAGTCCTTGAATTTTGTATTTCTGTGACTAATTCACCCTCAATATTTGACTGAAACAAGGAGAGCTTAATATTATTTTTACTCGCAAATTCCTTACAATTTTTTTCTATATCCTTTAAAGATACATTTCCATATTGATTTTTTTCTCTTTCACCTAAAAGGTTGAGGTTTGGTCCATTAAGAATTATAATTTTATTCATAAATTTCTCGTATTGAATAACTTAATTATGGCAAAAATACAATTAAATGGAAAAAAAGTGATTATTAAATCTAACTTTTCGATATCAGACCTTTTGAAGAAGTATAATTTAGATAACAAAAAAATTGCGATAGAGCATAATGGAATTATTATTCAAAGAGCCAATTATAGAAAAAAATATTTAAAGGAAAATGATAAAGTTGAAATAGTACATTTTATAGGTGGTGGCTAAATTGAAAAAAGATATTTTAAAAGTCGCAGGCAAATCTCTAAAGTCAAGACTTATAGTCGGGACCGGAAAATATAAAAGCTTTACTGAAACCGCAAAAGCTATTGAAGCTGCTGGAGCTGATATGGTTACTGTAGCAGTAAGACGGGTAAATATCTTAGATAAAAAAAAACCAATTTTAACTGACTATCTCGATCCAAAAAAAATAATTTTTTTACCTAACACTGCAGGTTGTTATAACTCTAAAGAAGCACTAAGAACTTTGAGATTAGCTAGAGAAATGGGAGGATGGAAGTTAGTAAAACTCGAAGTATTGGGAGATAAAAAAACTCTTTATCCAAACATGATCGAAACTATCGAGTCGACCAAAACACTTGTTAAAGAGGGTTTTAAAGTAATGGTATATTGCACAGACGATCCTTTATTAGCAAAAAAATTAGAAGACAATGGTGCTTCTGCAATTATGCCTCTAGCTTCTCCAATAGGTTCAGGATTAGGATTACAAAATAAAGTTAATATATCGTTAATAATCAAACAATCAAAAGTTCCAGTGATAGTAGATGCTGGAATAGGAACAGCCTCTGATGCAACAATCGCTATGGAAATGGGTTGTGACGGTGTATTAATTAATAGCGCAATCGCGAATGCTAAAAAACCTGTTTTGATGGCAAAGGCTTTTAAAGATGCAGTTATTTCAGGACGAAATTCTTTTTTAGCAGGGAGAATGGAAAAAAACTTTTATGGATTACCTAGCACACCTTTTAAAGGAAAAATCTAATTTTTCTTTTTTCTTCTTACCCATAAAGTTCTTAATTTTTTTTTAGTTTTTAATTTTTTAACATCTTTTTTTAATTTTTTAGTCTCTTTTTTAGGTTTTTTTTCCTCATATGATCTTTTATTTGATTCAATAAAGTTTATATTTTCAACTATATTTAAAATTTTTTTTGATTTATTAATCAATTCAATTTTATACTCAGGAATTATCAATTTTTTATCAGGTATTAACTCAATTTTAAAAGAGTATTTTTTTTGAAAGTATTTTAGCTCTTCTAAAAGATTTTTTTCAATAAAAAGGATAACTTTTTCAGGTACATAAGCCTTAATCACCTTAACCTTTTCTGTGAAAGCCAAATGATGAATTTTTTTTAAAACCTTTTGTGAAAAAGAACCCAAAGAAAGTTGCGTTTCCCATTTTATTGAGCCTCCTCTTAATCTTTGCCTTGTCATTTCTAACAAGCCAAAATTACTAATTTTACCTATTTGAATCCTCGCTCTATCTTTTCTAATACTTTCTCTCATTTTTTTTTCTACAGTGCGTCTATTATAAAAATTCATCATATCTATAAAATCAATTACAATTAAACCAGATAAATCTCTTAACTTTATCTGACGCGCAATCTCCTCGGCAGCTTCTAAGTTAGTGTTTAATGCAGTTTTTTCTATATTAGTTTGCTTTGTTGATTGACCTGAATTTATATCTATTGATACCAGTGCCTCTGTTGGATTAATGACTAAATATCCTCCAGATCTTAATTTTACTGTTGGTTCAAAAATATTGTTTAATTCTTTCTCAATATTTGCATCATGAAATAGAGGAATTTTACCACGATACTTTTTAATATTTTTTACATTTTTGGGCATTAGTTCTTTCATAAATCTTTTTGCCTTTTGATAAGCTTCATTTCCTTCAATATAAATATTTTTGGTTTCATTATCGTAAGTATCTCTCAAAGTTCTTTTAATAATATCTCCTTCCTCATAAACCAAAGAAGGAGCATTTGATTTCAAAGCATTATCTCTTATTTCATCCCAGGTTCCCAAAGTGTTATTGAAATCTTTTTCAATTTCATTTCTTGTTTTATTTGCACCTGCAGTTCTAACGATTACTCCCATGCTACTTGGAATATCTATTTCATTTAAAATTTTCCTTATTTTCAAACGGTCAGAGGAATTAAAAATTTTTCTGGATATTCCTCCTCCTTTAGGGGTGTTTGGCATTAAAACCATGTATTTACCTGCTAAAGATATAAAGGTCGTTAAAGCAGCACCTTTTTGTCCTCTCTCTTCTTTTATCACTTGAATTAAAATTACTTGTCCTGGCTTTATAACTTCTTGTATTTTGTAACGTTTGATACCGAATGAAGATTTTACCTCTTCTCTAAATTCTTTTTTGTCAACTTCGTTAGTTTTAACATCTTGATTTTGATTTTTTTCACTTTCCCCATTTAAGCTAGAACCAGATTCCTCTTGAGAATTTTCTTGCGGAATTTCTAAATTTTTATTTTTAAGATCTTCTCTAATTTTTTCTTCTGCAATTTTTATTTTCTCTTTATCTTCAGATGGTATTTGATAGTAATCGGACTGAATATCATTAAAAGCTAAAAAACCATGTTTTTCCCTTCCAAAATTTACGAACGCGGCTTGTAGGGAAGGCTCAACACGACTTATTGTTCCTAGATAAATATTGTTTTTAAAATTTAAATTATTTTTATCTTCAAATTCGTATTCTTCAATTGAGTTATCTGATTTAAGAACAATACGTGTTTCATTTGGATGCGAAGCATCAATATATAAATTTTTTTCCATTTTAATTGAAATCCTTTAATTGTTTTGAATTCTGTTGATATTTTTGTAATCATATTACTGTTTTACACGATTTTAGATATAAATACACATATTTAAATTTATATGCCCAAAGAAAGTCAAATTTATTCTTAATAAGAGGATTAATGCTTAAATTTATTAATTTTTCTGCAAAATTCATAATTATATTTTTCATAATTTTGTTGTTTTTTGGGTTTTCAACATTATGGTATTTTTCAATTGGACTCCCAGATTATAAAAAACTTTCTGATTATCAACCTCCTATTTCAAGCAGAGTTTACTCAGAAGATGGCAAACTAATAGCAGAATACGCATTACAGAAAAGATTATTCGTACCTTATGACTCGATTCCAGACGTAGTAATAAATAGTTTTCTGTCTGCTGAGGATAAAAATTTTTTTGAGCATCCGGGAGTTGATGCAAAAGGTATTTTAAGAGCAGTTATAAATAACATGAAAAATATATATCAAGATAAAAGGCTAGAAGGTGCATCAACCATTACACAACAAGTGGCAAAAAATTTTCTCTTAACTAATGAAGTTTCTTTTAAAAGGAAAATAAAAGAGGCAATATTAGCCTTTAGAATCGAGAGGGCATATTCTAAACAAAGAATTTTAGAACTTTATTTAAACCAAATATATTTGGGCCAGGGTACCTATGGAATAGCTGCAGCCAGTCTAGAATATTTTGACAAATCAATAAAAGAACTGAATTATCAAGATGCTGCACTACTAGCGGCTTTACCTAAAGCGCCTAGTAAATATAATCCATATAAATATCCAAAAATTGGAAAATATAGAAGAAATTTAGTTCTTGAAAATTTAAGAGATAATAACTTTATTTCAAAAAAACAACTTGATGAACTTAAAAATTCAAAACTAAATTTAAAAAAAAGAAAAATAGAAATAGTTAATGAGGCAAATTCATATACTGAAGAGGTTAGAAGGGCTGTAAAAGACAATTATGGGTTTGAAAAGTTATACTCTCAGGGATTAAGCATTAGAACACCTCTGAATATAAATTACCAAATAGAAGCAATTAATTCTTTAAGAAAGGGAATTGAACAATATGATAGAAGGCATGGATGGAGAGGGCCAATAACAAATAGCATTAGTAATAAAAATTGGAAAAATAAAATTGATAAAATTAAACTTGACCCAACATTAAATTGGGAAATTGCTGAAATAGTAAATCTTGATGAGTCAAAAATACAATTTAGAATTATAAATAAAAAAGAAAGTGATATTAAAGAAGAAATAAATCTCAGTAATCTTAAGTGGTCACTTACAAAAAAAAAATCAATTCAGGAAAGATTTAAAATTGGAGATATAATATTTGTAAAAAAAGAAAATAATTTTTGGAATTTAAAACAGTACCCAAAAGTAAATGGAGGAATAGTAGTTCTTGATCCTTACAGTGGAAATGTGAAAGCTTTAGTTGGAGGATTCAATTTTAAATCGAGTGAATTTAATAGAGTAACTCAGGCTAAAAGACAACCGGGCTCAGCTTTTAAACCAATTGTTTATGCTGCAGCACTAGAAAATGGTTTTGCCCCAAATTCTATTATTTTAGATGCTCCATTTGTAGAGAGTCAAGGTCAAGGATTAAAAAATTGGAAACCAGAAAATTATGGGAAAAAATTTTACGGCCCAACTACATTAAGAAAGGGTATCGAGTACTCTAGGAACTTGATGACAGTGAGAATAGCTAAAATTTTGGGTTTAGATAAGATTTTAGATTTATCAAAAAGATTAAACATTTATGAGGAGATTCCAGAACTATTATCTGTTTCTCTTGGAGCAGCTGAAACTACTTTACTTAGCTTGACAACAGCATATGCACCTTTCATTAATGGAGGGAAAAAGGTTGAACCAAATCTTATTTCCAGGATACAGGACAGAAGGGGAAAAACTATTTTCAAAGTAAGAAATAGAAAATGCATCGGTTGCGATAAATTTATTGATCAGACTTCTGAGTATCCAAAAATTGAAAATACTAATGAACGAGTTATAAGTGAGGAAACAGCTTATCAAATGACCTCAATATTAAATGGAGCTGTCAAAAGAGGAACAGCAAAAAAACTCAATTCTTTAAATGTCCCATTAGGAGGAAAAACAGGTACCACTAATAATAATTATGATGCATGGTTTATAGGTTTTTCATCTAATTTAGTTATAGGGGTTTATATTGGTTTTGATAATCCTAAAACTCTTGGAAAATTTGAAACAGGTTCAAAAGCTGCTTTGCCAATTTTTAAAAATTTTGTAGAAAATGCGCTTTTTAAGGACGATTTTGAAGAATTCCAAATTCCAGAAAATATTTTCTTAACTACTTTAAATTATGACACAGGACTTAAATCTTCAGTAGGTGACAAAAACACAATTTTAGAGGCTCTAAAGTTAAAAGATATTAACAACATTAATAATAATAGTTTAATTTCAATTACCGGTCATGATACTCTTATAAAGTTTAGGCAATTTTACTAATGCAGAATTTTGAAAACAAATTAAATTCAACTGAAAAAACTCTTAAAAATATCAGGGGGTATCTTTGATAAATTTCAAGTCGAGTTAAAACTTAAAGAAATAGAAATTACTTTACAAAAGGATAACTTTTGGAAAAATAAAGAACTTGCAAAGAAAACCATCAAACAAAAAAAAGTTTTTGAAGATATCCTAAATAATTACAAAGACACTGTTAAAGAGATCTTAGATTTAAAAGAATTATTTATTCTAGCTTCACAAGAAAAAAATGAGGAAATAATTAATGATTGTAATTTTAAAATTGGTCAAATTTATGAAAAAATTAAATCAAGTGAGATAAATTGTTTTTTATCAGGAGAAAATGATGATCTTGACATTTATTTAGAAATACACGCAGGAGCTGGAGGCACCGAAAGTCAAGACTGGGCTGATATGTTAAGAAGAATGTACATGAAATGGTTTGACAAAAAGAAATTTAATTACGAAATTATAAGTGAACATAAAGGAGATGAAGCCGGCATAAAGTCTTCGACTATCAAGGTCACAGGAAATTATTTGTATGGTTTGATGAAATCTGAGTCTGGAGTACATAGACTAGTAAGAATTTCTCCTTTTGATAGTGGCGCAAGGAGACATACGAGTTTCGCTAGTGTTTGGGTTTATCCAGCAGTAGATGACAACATTAATGTGCAAATAGATGAAAAAGATTTAAGAATAGATACTTACCGATCTAGTGGAGCTGGAGGGCAACATGTAAATACAACTGATAGCGCAGTGAGAATTACACACCTGCCAACAAAAATAGTAGTTCAATGCCAGAACGAAAGATCACAACATAAAAATAAAGAAACATGTTACAAAATGTTGAAAGCGAGACTATTTGAACATGAAATGCAGAAAAGAGAAGAAAAAAGTCAAAAAGAGACAAATGCCAAAACTGATATAGGTTGGGGACATCAAATAAGATCGTATGTCCTTCAACCCTACCAACTTGTAAAGGATTTGAGAACAAAAATTGAGAATACAAATCCATCAAAGGTACTTAATGGAGAAATTGATGAATTTATAGAGGAGGGAATTAAAAACAGATAATGAGAAAAGTTTTTTCATCTTCTTTTTTAGTACTTTTTTTACTTATAGTTATATTTGCAATAATTCTTTCAACTAAGGGAGTAGAAACTAATAGATTTAATAAAGTTATTACAAATAAAGTTGCAAAAATTGATGATAATTTAAAATTAGAAATTTCTACAATAAAATTTAAATTTGATATTAAAGAAATTAGTTTATTTTTAGAAACTAGTAATCCCCAAATAGAATATAAAGATTCTTTTATACCAACTAAAAATATCAAAGTTTATATTGATTTTGTATCTCTCATTAAATCTGATGCTAAAATTCAAAAAATAATATTAGATCTTGATCAGTTAGATATTGACCAATTAAAAAATATTTCCATTAACTTTAAACCCTCAAATTTTGTTCAATTTTTAAATAATAAAATTCAAAAGGGAAATCTTTCTTCTACGATCGAACTTTATTTTGATAAAATAAATGCATTAGACAATTTTATAGCTAGAGGAAATGTTTCAGAATTTGAAACTGAAATTTTAAATGGATTTAATATAACAAAAACTAATTTTGATTTTTTTGCTGATAAAACTGATGTATTAATCAAAAATATCTCGGGTAATTTAGAGTTTATCAAAATAAATGATGGCGATATAAAGGTTAATTTATCTCCTGAGATATCATTAGTTTCAAATTTTAATTCAATTATCAAATATCAAAATAAACTAAAGGATAATTCTAATCCTTTTAAAAAATTTAAACATCTAAAAAATCTCGTAAAATTTGATGGTACGTTAAATAATAATTTTTCTATTAGTTTTGATAAAACATATAAAATTAAAAAATATGAATTTAAAAGTAACGGAAAGTTGTTAAGAGCAGACTTAACTTTTAAAAAACCGTTATCAAATATTTTCTTATCTGAAAAAATTAACGAATTAGCCTTAAATGGAACCAAAGTAGTGAGCATTTTTAGTCCAAAAAAAAGGACAATTAATCTCTCAGGAAATTACTCTTTAAATAACGGAGACAAATTGCCTTTTGAATTTAAAAATAATGTTAACAAAGGATTATCAAATTATTTGTTAAATATAGATTACGATAAGCCCTTAGATCTAAAAGTAATAAATTATAAAAAAACTAATAAAAAAGTTGCAAAGATTTTGCTTAATTTTGAAAAAAAAGAACAAAATGTTGAAATCAAAAATCTAAATTTTACGGAGGGTGAAAATATTATAAAAGCAAAAAAAATTAGATTAAATAAAAACAAATTCATATCTTCACAAAATATTTCCGTTAAAACCAGCAAAGATGGAAAAATAAATAATGATTTTAATATTTCTTTCGAAAAAAAAATATTAGTTAAAGGTAAAAGATTTGATGCAACTAACTTACCAAAAATATTCAATCAGAAATCAGAGAATAATTTATTTATAAATGTTACAAAAGATATTGAGATCGATTTTAAAAATATAGCTGTACCTTTATCTGAAGAGCTTCAAAATTTTAAACTGATCGGTAAAATAGAAGAGGGGAAATTTACAAAAATATCATCAAAAGGAAACTTTGACAAAAATAATTTCTTAGATATTACTTTAAAACAAGATAAAAAAAATAAAAAGAAAAAATATTTGGAAATTTATTCTGACCTATCAAAGCCTTTACTTACCGAATACAATTTTTTTAAAGGATTAACAGGAGGTAACTTACTTTACTCTTCAATCATTGAGGAAGGTGAAATAAATTCAAAGCTAAAAATAGAAGATTTTAAAGTCGTTAATGCCCCAGGATTAGTTAAACTATTATCTCTAGCAGATTTAGGCGGATTAGCAGATTTAGCTGCAGGTGAAGGTTTATCTTTTGATATTTTAGAAATTGGGATGGTAAAAAAAAATAATACAATTAGATTTAATGAAATTCTTGCTCTAGGACCAAGCATCTCTGTTTTAATGGAAGGTTATCAAGACACAAATATAACAAGCATAAGAGGAACTCTAGTCCCTGCTAAAACTATCAATAAAATGATTTCAAAAATTCCTGTTATAGGTGATATTGTAATTCCAAAAGAGGTTGGAGAAGGATTATTTGGTATTAGTTTTAAAATGAAAGGGCCGCCAGGAAAAATAAAAACCTCAATTAATCCGATCAGAACAATTACTCCCAGATTTATACAAAAAATTATAGATAAAAATAAAAAAGCTAAATAATTTTTATAATATAATGCCTCTTTTTACCAAAAGAAATTTTGATTACATTTTTTTTGAAATCATTTGAATAAAGAATTTTCTTTTCATCATGCACTGTAACATCGTTAATTTTTAACCCATTGTTTGCAATCACTCTCCTACCTTCACTTTTTGAGGACATTATTTTATATTTTGTTAGTAAATCTAAAAATTTTATACCATCGCTAATTTCTTTGGCATTAATTTTTATTTCAGGTAGATTTAAACTAAAACCCGTTCCTTCAAAGGTTTCTTTTGCAGTTTTTTCCGCTTTTTTTGAAGCAAGATTTCCATGTAAAATTTTTGTAGCTTCATTTGCTAATATTATTTTGAGTTTGTTAACATTTTTTTCCTTATCGCAAATTTTATCTATTTCATTCGGTTCAATTTCTGTAAAAAAATTTAAAAATCTTTTTACATCATTATCATCTGTGTTTCTCCAAAATTGCCAGTAATCATAAGATGAAAACAAATCTTCATTAAGCCAAACCGCTCCTTTTTCAGTCTTACCCATTTTGACTCCTGAAGCTGAAGTAATCAAAGGTGAAGTCAATCCAAATGAGTCCTTTTGGAGCATTCTTCTTATTAGTTCAACGCCATTTACTATATTACCCCACTGATCTGATCCTCCAATTTGTAAAATACAATTTTTAGATTTAAACAATTGATAAAAATCATAAGCTTGTAAAATCATATAATTAAATTCCATATAACTTAAAGACTGTTCTCGCTCTAGTCTTAATTTTACACTATCAAATGATAGCATCTTATTAATAGTAAAATGTTTTCCAACATCTCTGAGAAATTTGATGTAGTTTAATTTAGTAAGCCATTCAGAATTATCTACAAACAAAGGCTTAGTTTTTTTATTTTTATTATCTAATATCTTATTAAAAACTTTTTTTATACTTTTTATATTTTTCTTAATCTCTGCTTGATTTAATATTTTTCTTGTAGCATCTTTTCCAGAGGGGTCTCCAATTAATGTTGTACCTCCGCCTAAAAGTATAATAGGTCTATGACCGTGTTTTTGCATCAACTTCAGAATCATTATTTGTAACAAGCTTCCTACGTGTAGACTACTTGCTGTGCAGTCAAATCCTATATAACCAAGAATAGACTTATTGTTACAAATCTTCTCTAATTTACCAAAGTCTGTGCATTGGTGCAGATACCCACGAGACCTCATCTCATTTAAAAAGTTATTTTTCATAGCACAATTTGTTTAATCCACTATTATACGAAAATTGTTATAAATAAATAAAAATATGCAAAAAAAGTATACATCTTTAGGCCTAATGAGCGGAACATCTGGTGATGGTGTTGATGCTTCAATAATTTGCTCAAATGGTATTGATCATTTTGAGGTATTAAAAAACAAATATTTTGAGTACGATTCTAGAATTTACAATTCTTTTCATTCTTTAAAAGAAAAGATTTTTAATATTTCTGATCTGGAAAAATTCAAAAATGAAATAATTGAATTAGAGAGAGAAATTACTTTATATCACGCAAAAATTATCAAAGAATTTGATAATGAAGAGGATTTTGTCGTAGGTTTTCACGGTCAAACTATTTACCATAATTCTAAGGAGAAAATTTCTAGGCAGTTAGGAGATGCTAAGTTACTTCATCAACTTTCAAAAAAAAAGATCGTATTCAATTTTAGAAAAAATGACATCCAAAATGGTGGAGAAGGCGCACCTTTAACTCCAATTTTTCATCAATTAATTTCAACACAAAAAAAAATAAAATTACCTACATGTATTTTAAACATTGGAGGTATTTCAAATATTACAATAATCAAAAAACCAGTTGGGTCTCTCGAGTTTTTTAGTAAAGATATTGGTCCTGGCAATTGTTTAGTGGATAATTGGGTACGCAAAAACTCAACTCAAAAATTTGATAAAAATGGAATATTAGCATCTACAGGTCAAAAAAATGAAATTATTCTAGAACAAGCACAAGAACTCTTTGCAAACAGAAAAAATAAAGAAAAATTATCTTTTGACACTAATGATTTCGATATCTCATTTGCTAGAGGTTTGTCGTTGGAAGATGGAGCAGCTACTTTAACTAATTTTACTGCTAGTATAATAGGTGATGCTTTATCTTCATTAATTCGAGAGGAAAAAGAGTTAAAAGAAATTTTGGTTTGTGGAGGAGGTAGAAAAAATAAAACTTTAATTCAATCGATAGCAAAAAATTTATCATCGAAAATATATATTAGGCCCATAGATGAACATGAAATAGACGGCGATTTTGTCGAGTCTCAAGCTTTTGCTTTTCTTGCTATCAGGTCATATATAAAATTACCAATTTCTTTTCCCAATACCACTAAATGTAGTAAACCACTTACTGGTGGAGAAATAATAGAAAATTAGATAAGTGCAGTTTTTTCTTTAAGGTATTTTTCAATTTCAGTTGATAGATCTTTTTCTTTATTTTTAAAAAAATGATTAGAATTTTTAACCTTTGAGAATACTACCTCAACTCCTTTTTGACTTTTAATTCTATTATCCAACTCGATAATACTTTCCTTAGTAACAAGCTCATCATTTTCACTATAAATTACCTGACCTGAAGTTGGGCAAGGAGCTAAAAAAGAAAAATCGTAAACATTAGGTTGCGGTGACACTGCTATAAAATTATTTACTTCGGGCCTTCTCATTATCAATTGCATACATATTAAAGAACCAAAAGAGAAACCTGAAACCCAACATTGACTGTAATCCAAATTTTGTCTTTCAATCCAATCTAATGCTGCGGCAGCATCTGAGAGTTCGCCTTGGCCATTATCGAATACACCGTCACTTTTACCTACTCCTCTAAAATTTACTTTAATTACTGAAAAACCATTTTCCAAAAAAATATTATACATCAATTGAACAATTTTATTATTCATTGTTCCACCGTATTGGGGATGTGGATGCAGCACAATTGCGACAGGAGAACCAAATTTAGGATTTTTATAATACTTAGCTTCGAGCCTTCCAGCGGGGCCAGGTATAAAAATTTCTAAACTTTTAGGTTTCATAATTGATAATGATTACTATTAAAAAAAAAATTACAGATTTATAACATGTTTTTATGCGACAAATATTTTTTTTTAATCCTTACTAAATAAGTAGGAATTCTTCTAAAACTATTATAATACAACGGTAAATTATGAGATTAACTAAAAAAGGTAGATACGCTGTTATGGCTATGGCCGATCTAGCGTCATATGCTAAGGATAAACCTATAAGCCTAGCAGAAATTTCCTTGAGACAAAATATTTCATTGGCGTACTTAGAGCAAATTTTCATGAAGTTAAAAAATAATAAATTAGTCAGAGGATCAAGAGGAGCTACAGGCGGTTATATTTTAGAAAAGCCTGCTTCAGAGATAAAGTTGTCTAATATAATTTATGCAGTTAATGAGGAAGTAAAAACTTTAAACTGTAAAAAAAATTCAAAAAGAGGATGTAATAATAGATCAACTAAGTGCATTACACATAATTTATGGGATCAATTAGACCAACACATCAACGGTTTTTTTGAAAAAGTAAAATTACAAGATCTTACTAAGGTAAATCAAAAATAATTATGAATAGTGAAGAATTAAAAAAACAGGAATATAAATACGGCTTCACAACCGATATTGAAAATTTTAAAGCGCCAAAAGGACTTTCTGAGAAAACTATTAAATTTATTTCTGAAATAAAAAAAGAGCCTAAGTGGATGCTAGATTGGAGATTAAAGGCTTTCAACAGACTGAAGGTTTTAAAAGAACCTGACTGGCAAAAACCTAAATATCCAAAAATAAATTACCAAGATTTATATTATTATTCTGCTCCTAAAAGCATGAAAGATAAACCTAAAAACTTGGATGAAGTAGATCCAAAACTTATCGAGACATATAACAAACTTGGCATCCCTTTAAATGAGCAAAAAAGATTAAGCGGTGTAGCAGTTGATGCCGTTTTTGACTCAGTTTCTGTCGCAACTACGTTTAAAGGTGAACTCGATAAAAAAGGAATAATTTTTTGCCCTATTTCTGAAGCGATTCAAAAACATCCTGACTTAGTAAAAAAATATCTTGGTTCTGTCATTCCCATTAGTGATCATTATTTTGCTACACTTAATTCTGCTGTATTTACTGATGGTTCTTTTGTTTATATACCTCCGAACACAAGATGCCCAATGGAACTCTCCACGTATTTTAGAATCAACGCATCTGAGACTGGTCAATTTGAAAGAACTTTAATTGTTGCAGACAAAGGAAGCTACGTAAGTTATTTGGAGGGATGTACAGCTCCTATGAGAGATGAAAATCAATTACATGCAGCTAATGTAGAATTAGTTGCTTTAGATGATGCAGAAATTAAATATTCGACAGTTCAAAATTGGTATCCCGGAGATAAAGATGGTGTTGGAGGTATTTATAACTTTGTTACAAAGAGAGGTGCATGCAGAGGTAAAAACTCTAAAATCTCATGGACACAAGTTGAGACAGGATCTGCAATAACCTGGAAATATCCTAGTTGTATTCTACAAGGTGATAACTCTGTAGGTGAATTTTATTCTATTGCTATTACTAACAATCATCAAAAAGCAGATACTGGTACTAAAATGATCCACTTAGGTAAAAATACGAAAAGTAAAATTATTTCAAAAGGAATTTCTGCAGGTCAAGCTGATAATACATATAGAGGACTTGTGGATATTGGAGCTAAAGCAAAAAATTCTAGAAATTATACGCAATGTGATTCGCTATTAATGGGTAACAAATGTGGAGCACACACAGTGCCCTATATTAAAAATAAAAATTCATCTTCTACAGTGGAACATGAAGCCACAACATCTAAAATTAACGAGGATCAATTATTTTATTGTAACCAAAGAGGACTTAATCAGGAGGAAGCAGTAAGTTTGATAGTAAATGGTTTTTGTAAAGAAGTTTTACAACAACTTCCTATGGAATTTGCAGTGGAGGCACAAAAATTAGTTTCTATTAGTTTAGAAGGGAGTGTTGGATAATGCTTCAATTACAAAATTTGAAAGCCTCAGTAAACGATAAATCAATTTTAAATGGATTAAACTTAGAAATAAACCCTGGCGAGGTACACGCAATTATGGGCCCAAACGGCTCTGGAAAAAGTACTTTGGCAAATATTTTATCTGGTAAAAATGGTTATGAAATTAGCGGAAGTTTAAAGTATGAGGGTAAAAACTTACAAGATATTCCTATTGAGGAGAGAGCACAAAAAGGTATCTTCTTGGCATTTCAATACCCACTTGAAATTCCAGGTGTGAATACAACTAATTTTCTCAAAACCTC
>CACODG010000003.1 GCA_902625945.1 uncultured Pelagibacteraceae bacterium
TCAACAGTTTATACTTATGAAGGTGGTGTAAGTATAATTCCAGAGCTAATAGCATTAGCCTTAGCTTTATCAATGTACACGGCAACATTTATTGCTGAAAATGTAAGAGCTGGAATTTTAGGAGTAGGAAAGGGTCAAAAAGAAGCTGCAGCAAGTATAGGATTAAATAAAAATCAAATTTTAAAACTTGTAGTAATGCCTCAAGCTTTAAGAATTATTATTCCGCCTACTACAAATCAATATTTAAACTTAACAAAAAACTCCTCTTTAGCAGCTGCTATAGCGTACCCAGATATAGTACTAGTCTTCGCAGGAACTGCTTTAATGCAAACAGGTAGGGCTATAGAAATAATCTCTATCACTATGCTTACTTATTTATCTTTAAGTATTTCAATTTCAATGTTTATGAATTGGTACAATAAAAAAATGGCTATAAAGGAAAAATAATGAATTTAATTGCAAAACCATCAAAAGAGAATATCAAAACATATGTTCCTATTGGTTTATTTCTGGTCTCTTTAGGTTTTTTAGATGTTTTTATTAATGCCTTTTTTAATTTTAATTTAACAGCTTTTTTACCTTCTCAATTAAGCTATTTTTTACCTCTGGTTTTAGGTTTTATTGGTTTTTACCTTATCAGAATTGAATTTAGCGGCGTTCGTCCTTTAGATATCTTAAATAAGAATATAAATTCTAATAATTTTAATGCTCTACTAACACTTTTCACAATTTTTATTATTATAAAATCTATACCTCCAATGTTGGATTGGTTTATTTTAGAAGCTAATTTTATAGGTAATTCAAAAGAAGATTGTACGGGTGATGGCGCTTGCTGGGTTTTTATAAAAGTTTGGTTCAATAGGTTTATGTATGGTCTTTATCCTAATGCAGAACAATGGAGAATAAATACAGCTTTTTTAATCTTATTTGCTGTTGTTGGAGCTTCATTTTTTGTCTCTGAAAAACTTAAAAAATACTTTATCTTATTCTTGGTTTTTGTTTTCCCGTTCTTAGGAATTAAACTTATTTCAGGTGGAAGTTTTGGACTTGAGTATGTTGAAAGTGCAGCCTGGGGTGGCCTTTCATTAACTTTCATTATTTCTGCTTTTGCAATACTTTTTTGTTTTCCGATTGGTGTAATTTTAGCCTTAGGAAGAAGATCATCTTTGCCAGCAATTAAATACATTTCTATAGGTTTCATAGAACTTTGGCGAGGTGTTCCCCTAATTACAGTTCTATTTATGTCAGCTGTAATGTTTCCTATGTTTTTACCCGATGGAACTTTTATTGATAAATTAATTAGGGTTTTAATAGCAATTACATTATTTGAAGCTGCCTACATGGCGGAAGTTGTCAGAGGCGGATTACAAGCTTTACCAAAAGGTCAATATGAGGCTGCGAAGTCTTTAGGCATGGGTTACTGGAGAATGAATGCTCTAATAATTTTGCCTCAAGCACTTAAATTGGTTATTCCTGGTATTGCAAATACCCTTTTAGCCCTTGTTAAAGACACGCCATTAATTTTCGTTGTAGGGTTGATGGAATTGGCTGGTATGATAGGTTTAGCAAAAACTAATCCAAAATGGTTAGGAATGGCTATGGAAGGTTACGTATTTGCCGGTTTAGTTTTCTGGATTATATGTTATGCAATGAGTAGATATAGTCAAAATCTAGAAAAAAAATTAAGTACGGAAAGATAATATGGAAAAAATAATAGAATTAAAAAAAGTGAATAAATGGTTCGATAAATTCCAGGTATTGAAGGACATAGATCTTGAGGTAGGTTCTCAGGAAAAAATAGTTATTTGCGGTCCTTCTGGTTCTGGGAAATCCACTTTAATTAGATGTATAAACAGACTTGAAGAGCATCAAGAAGGAAATATTGTGGTCGATGGAACTGAACTCTCTGAAAGTACTAAAAATATAGAAAAGATTAGAGCTGAAGTTGGAATGGTATTTCAACAATTTAATTTATTTCCACATTTGTCAATTTTAGATAATTGTACATTAGCTCCTATATGGGTAAAAAAACTTCCAAAAAAAGAAGCCGAAGAAATTGCTATGAAAAATTTAACAAGAGTTCAAATAGATGATCAAGCATTAAAATTTCCAGGTCAGCTTTCTGGAGGTCAACAACAAAGAGCAGCAATTGCAAGAGCACTTTGTATGGAACCAAAAATTATGTTGTTTGATGAACCGACATCAGCATTAGATCCAGAAATGATCAAAGAGGTTTTAGATGTGATGGTTGATTTAGCTAAGGGCGGAATGACAATGATAGTCGTAACCCACGAAATGGGATTTGCAAAAGAAGTAGCTGATTATATGATTTTTATGGATGAGGGCAAAATAGTTGAAAGAGCTAAAACTAAAGATTTTTTTGAAAACCCTAAGTCTGAAAGAACCAAATTATTTTTAAGTCAAATATTATAACCATTTAGGTATTGGCAAGTTTTTACTTTTTAAAAATTCTTTATTGAATATTTTACTCGCATATCTTTTTCCATGATCACAAAGTATAGTTACTATTGTTTTGCCTGGACCCATTTTTTTTGCAAGTTTTATTGCCCCTGCAATATTTATTCCTGAGGAGCCTCCTAAAACAATTTTTTGATTTTCAATCAAATCATAAACTATATTTAATGCTTCAGCATCGTTAGTTTGAAATGCATCATCAACTAAAGCTTTTTCAAAATTATTTGTAATCCTCCCGGTTCCAATACCTTCTGTGATAGACTCACCTGAACTCTCTAATTTATCATTTTTAATATAGGAATACAGAGAAGATCCCATAGGGTCTGATAAAGCAATTTTTATATCTTTATTCTTGTTTTTAAGACCGATTGAAACTCCGGCTAAAGTTCCACCAGTTCCTACCGCACAAGTAAATCCATCAATTGATCCAGCTGTTTGACTCCATATTTCTTCAGCAGTAGTTTTAATATGAGCCTCAGTGTTAATAATATTGTCAAATTGGTTAGCCCAAAAAACACCATTAGAGCTTCTTTTATTTAAATCTTCTGCAATTAGCTTAGACTGTTTAATATAATTTTTTGGATTTGAGTATGGAACGGCATCTACTTCAATTAGCTCTGCGCCAAGTTTTTTAAGTGTATTTTTTTTTTCTATAGATTGCGTTTTAGGGATTACTATCTTTAATTTTAAATCGTATACTTTACATACAACCGCTAAACCGATACCAGTGTTTCCAGCTGTACCCTCAACAATTGTACCCCCTTTAGAGATTAATTTTCTATTTATTGCGTCCTGTACAATAAATAATGCTGCTCTATCTTTTACCGACTCGCCTGGGTTAAAGTATTCAGCTTTTCCGTAAATATGACATCCCGTTAATTCTGAGGCTTGTTTTAATTTTACTAATGGTGTATTCCCAATTTGAGCTATGACAGAATTAGTTTCCATAACATTAAATATATGAAAAAATTTTTACTTTCAATCGCTTTAATATTGTTTTTTAATTTAGAAATTAATGCTCATGTTGATCATTATTCTAAATATAACTATCTTGAATATGAGTTATTCAGAAACAATAAATCAATTGGTTATCATAAGTACAAATTTGAGAGAAATGGAGATAATTTAGTTGTAGACAGTGAAGTCGACTTCAAAATAACTAAATTTGGTGTGGTTTTATATAAATATTATGCAAAAGGAGTTGAAAAATATATAAACGGGGTTTTTTCTGGTTTCAATTCAGAAACTAATCAAAATAAAAAAGAAAAATATGTAAAAATTACCTTAGACCAAAAAGATAAAAAATTAATTATTGATGGGTCTTCTTTTAAAGGAAAAGTAGAAAATGATATTATTATAGGAACATGGTGGAATCATGAAATTGTTCAAAAGAAAGCACAAATAAGTGCAGTTTCGGGAAGAATAATTGAACAAAAAGTAGAATTTAAAGGAAAAGAAGAAATAAAAATAGGAGATAAAGTTTATAAAACTTTAAGATTTAATTTTAGTTCATCTGATCCAAGTTTATCTAAAGACAAAAAACTTAACACTGAAATTTGGTACGAAGAAGACACTTTTCTTTGGGTGAAAGCAGCTTTTGATAAGACTGGTTATTGGGAGTATAGGCTTAAAAAATTGAAATAGTTTATTTTTCACACTTTATTTTTTCCCTTTAGTCAACAGTAAAGTATGATTTTTTAGCATTTTAGACCCCCCAAAAAAAAAAATTATTGGTATTGCCAAAAAGTTCATTTTGAGGTTTTATGAATAAAAATTTAGGGAGTTCTATGGAAGAAAATTTCAATATTCATCTAGGAAAAAAGCTAAGAATGAGAAGATTGTCATTAGGATTAACACAAACAAAAGTTGCACAAGCTATAAACGTAACTTTTCAACAAATACAAAAATACGAAAAGGGTACTAATGGTGTTAGCTCCAACAGATTAATGCAGTTATCACAATTTTTAAAAGTTCCAATTATTTATTTTTTTGAGGATTACAGGGAATTTAAAGACATTTCATCAGCAGAGAGCGCAAATGATGATTTGAACTATTCCTTTTTGAGCAGAACATTTTCCTCTTTATCAAGAGTTCAAAAAGAGAAAATTTTACAAATTTTAAGCAACGCTTCAAAGTTCGAAAAAGTAGTATAATTGGCTCCTCGGGCAGGACTCGAACCTGCGACCAATTGATTAACAGTCAACTGCTCTACCAACTGAGCTACCGAGGAATAAATGGGAACATACTTTTTTTAAAGGTATAAAACAATAGATTTTTTTGTGGAGGCCACGCCCAGAATCGAACTGGGATTTAAGGATTTGCAATCCTCTGCGTAACCATTCCGCCACGTGGCCATAGTTCAATTTATTTAAATCATTTATTAGTTTTAATAAAGCAAAATCTAACTATTTAAGCTTTTTACACTTTTGATATAAAGTAATTATTGAATTAATCAAATAAAATGGAATTTAAAAAATACAACCATATAAAAGAAGAGAAGAAAATCTCAGATTTTTGGATAAAAAATGGATTGTTTAAACCTAAAAAAACAAAATTAAATAAAAAATTTTCTATAGTAATACCTCCTCCTAATGTAACGGGGAGATTACATATGGGTCATGCTTTAAATAATAGTCTTCAAGATCTTCTAGTTAGATTTAATAGAATGAAAGGTCTTGAAACTCTATGGCAACCTGGAACTGATCATGCTGGAATTGCAACTCAAGCAGTTGTTGAAAACAACTTATTAAAAGAGGGAATTAAAAAAAATGATCTAGGAAGAGAAAAATTCATTAAAAAAATATGGGATTGGAAAGAGGAGTCCGGAGGAATAATTCTAGATCAACTTAAGAAATTAGGTTGCTCGTGCGATTGGTCAAGAACTAGGTTCACTATGGACAAGGATCTTTCTAAAGCTGTAATTAAAGTTTTTGTTGATCTGTATAAAAACAAGTTAATTTACAAGGATAAAAAATTAGTCAATTGGGATACTAAACTTCAAACTGCTATTTCTGACTTGGAAGTAAATCAAAAAGATGTTCAATCTCAATTATATTACATTGATTATAAGATAGAGAACTCAGATCAAAAAATCACTATCGCCACTACCAGACCCGAAACCATGATGGGAGATACCGCAGTTGCTGTAAATCCAAAAGATGAAAGATATGTTAATTTAGTTGGAAAAAATGTCCTTATTCCAATTGTTAATAGAACTGTCAAAATTATTTCTGATAATTATGCTGATCCGGAGCAAGGTTCAGGAGCTGTAAAAATTACACCAGCACATGATTTCAATGACTATGAGGTAGGTAAGAGAAATAAATTGGAAATAATAAATATTTTTGAAGAGAATGGTAAAATAAACAAAAATGGAATTAAAGAGTTTCATGGTTTAGACAGATTTGAAGCAAGAAAGCTAATAATTAAAAAATTAAAGGACAAAGGTTCTCTTATAAAAATTGAAAACATTAAAAATAAAGTTCCATATGGAGATAGATCAAACACTATAATTGAACCACTCTTAACAGAGCAATGGTTTGTTGATGCGAAAAAATTATCCAAAAAACCAATTAAAGTAGTAAAAGATGGTAAAACTACTTTTTTTCCAAATAATTGGTCAAAAACATTTTTTCAATGGATGAAAAATATTGAGCCTTGGTGTATATCTCGACAGATTTGGTGGGGTCATAGAATACCTGCCTGGTATGATGAAAATGGAAATATTTTTGTAGCTGAAAATGAAAAAGATGCAGTAAAGCTTGCAAAGAAAAAAAATAGAAACAAACAATTTAAATTAAGGCAGGAAACAGATGTTTTAGATACTTGGTTTTCATCAGCTCTATGGCCTTTCGCAACTCTTGGATGGCCGAACAAAACTAAAGAACTTAATAAATTTTATCCAACTTCAGTTCTTGTTACTGGTTTTGATATAATTTTCTTTTGGGTAGCAAGGATGTTGATGATGGGAAATTATTTCAGAAAAAATACACCTTTTCATAAAGTATATGTTCATGCCTTAGTAAGAGATGAAAAGGGGCAGAAAATGTCAAAATCAAAAGGCAATGTGATTGATCCATTAGATTTAATAAATGAATATGGAGCAGATAGTTTAAGGTTTACTTTAATTTCGATGGCCTCACCAGGACGAGATGTAAAATTATCAAAAGATAGAGTTACTGGAAATAGAAACTTCATAACAAAAATTTGGAGTGCAAATAATTTTTTAAAACTCAATAATTGTAAATTAGATAAAAAAATAAATTTGACCTCAATTAAACTTCCAATAAACCATTGGATTTATAACGAATTCATAAAGACACAAAATGTAATCACGAAAAATATTGAAATATTTAGGTTTGATGAGGCTGCCAGATATGCATATCAATTTGTTTGGCATTCTTATTGTGACTGGTATTTAGAGTTCTTAAAACCTATTTTTAATTCAAAAAATAAAAGTGAAATTAAAGAAGCCAAGGCTTTCTCATCATTTATGATGGCGAATATTCTAAGCATTCTTCATCCGTTTATCCCTTTTTTTACTGAGAACTTGTGGTCTTTAAATGCTTATAAAAAGATTTTCAATAATTTTTTAATCTGTTCCAATTGGCCAGATTTTAAGGCGATTAATAAATTCAGCAAAAATCAAAATGAAATAAATGATTTAATTGAAATAATTTCTAACATCAGATCTACTAAAGCAGAGTTAAAAATTACGCCAAAACTATATTGTGACATATTTTTTGATGATAAATCAGGGAAATTAAAGAAATTGGTTAATAAAAATATAAATTTGATAAAACAGGTTGGTAGAGTAAATAATGTTCTTAAAACAAAAATAAGGGATAAAAACTCAATAGATATCTTAGTTCTTAAGGAAAAACTTTCATTAAATTTTAATGAGGATGTAAATTTAGGATCTCAAAAAGAGAGAATTTTACAAAAAATTGAGACAGTTAATAAACAAATAACCAGCTTAAATAATAAGCTCAAAAATAAGGCTTATGTGACAAATGCACCCAAAGAGATAGTACAAAATGATAAAAATTTAATTAAAGAATTAACTATTGAAGATGGAAAATTAAGAAGTATTGTATCAAGTATTAATTAAATGTCTAAAATTGATAAAAAAAAACTACCTAGTCGTCATACTTCTTTAGGTCCAGATAGGGCTCCACATAGATCTTTTTACTATGCAATGGGAGAAACCGAACAAGATGTGGCGAAGCCATTTGTAGGAGTAGTTTCCACTTGGAATGAGGCCGCACCTTGCAATACAGCTTTAATGCGACAGGCACAGTCAGTTAAAAAAGGAGTAAAACAATCTGGTGGAACACCAAGAGAATTTTGCACGATTACTGTTACAGATGGTATTGCCATGGGTCATGAAGGAATGAAATCATCTTTAATTTCCAGAGAAGTTATAGCTGACTCAGCAGAACTGACAGTTAGGGGTCATTGTTATGATGCACTAGTTGGTATCGCTGGATGTGATAAATCTCTTCCAGGCTTGATGATGTCTATGTTGAGATTGAATGTACCTAGTGTATTCATTTACGGTGGATCAATTTTGCCAGGAAAATTTAAAGGAAAAGATGTTACAGTTGTAGATGTGTTTGAAGCAGTAGGTAAACATTCCTCAGGCAAGATGTCTTCTGAAGAATTAAGAGAATTAGAATTAGTAGCTTGCCCTAGTGCCGGGGCTTGTGGAGGTCAATTTACAGCCAACACAATGGCGTGTGTATCTGAAGCGATAGGATTAGCTTTACCTTATTCAGCTGGAACGCCCGCCCCTTATGAAGAGAGAGATAAATATGCTTACGAAAGTGGTCAAGCAGTTATGAATTTGTTAGAAAGTAAGATTAAACCTAGAGAGATAGTTACTAAAAAATCCTTAGAAAATGCAGCTACAATAGTTGCTGCAACTGGAGGCTCAACTAATGCCGCTCTACATTTACCTGCACTTGCTAATGAAATAGGTGTAAAATTTGATCTGATGGATGTTGCGAAAATATTTAAAAAAACACCCTATCTTGCTGATTTAAAACCTGGAGGAAAATACGTTGCAAAAGATATGTGGGAAGCTGGGGGTGTCCCAATGCTTCTTAAGACTTTGTTTGATGGCGGATATATACACGGTGACTGCTTAACAGTTACGGGTAAGACAATGAAAGAAAATTTAAAGAATATAAAATTTAATAGGAATCAAAAAGTTTTGAGGGAATATAATAAACCTTTATCACCAGATGGAGGTGTAGTTGGATTGAAAGGAAATTTAGCACCTGAAGGCGCAATTGTAAAGATAGCAGGTTTAAAAAAATTACAATTTTCAGGTCAAGCACGATGTTTTGACAATGAGGAAGATGCAATGAAAGCTGTTCAAACAAAAAAATATAAGGACGGTGATGTAATAATAATTAGATATGAAGGACCAAGAGGCGGACCAGGTATGCGTGAAATGCTGTCAACGACTGGAGCAATATATGGCCAAGGAAAAGGTGAAAAGGTTGCTTTAATAACTGATGGAAGGTTCTCGGGAGCAACTAGAGGATTTTGTGTAGGGCACGTTGGACCTGAAGCTGCATTAGGAGGACCAATAGCATTGCTTAAGAATGGCGATAAAATAGATATTGACGCAAAAAAAGGAACTATTAATGTTAGATTATCTAAAGCCCAATTAAGAGCTAGACGAAAAAAATGGAAAGCAAAAAAATCACAATTTGGTTCAGGAACTTTATGGAAATATGCTCAAACTGTAGGGCCTGCCTATCTAGGGGCACCAACTCATCCTGGTAAGAAAAAAGAAGTAAAAGATTATTCTAAAATTTAATGAAGATTAGACCAGTTATTTTATGTGGCGGCGCTGGAACTAGATTATGGCCTGATATAAAAAAACATCAAGCTAAACAATTTATAGATTTCGGAGGTTGGACTTTATTCGGAAAAACATTAGAAAGGATTAAAGGCTCATTATTTGATTACCCTATAATCAGCACAAATATAAAGTACCTTAATGAAATTAAGAAAAACTTAAAAAAAAATGGAATTGTCAAATACAAAATAGTTTTAGAACCTGCGAAAAAAAATACTGCACCAGCAATTTTATCATCAACACTTATAAAAGATATTCCTGACAAGCAGCCCATAATATTTTTATCTTCAGATCATTTAATTGAAAAAAAAACTAAATTTAATACTGAAATAAAAAAATATAAAAAATTTTTAAATAATAACAATATTTTTATTTTTGGAATTAAACCAAACTCTAACTCAGATCAATTTGGATACTTTTTAACAAAAAAAATTCAAAAATTAAATCTTGTGTCACGGTTTATCGAAAAACCTAATTTATCAAAAGCAAAAAAAATTATTCAAAATGATGGATATTGGAATTCAGGAATGTTTTTTTCAAGAAAAGATTCTTTGGTAAGTAATTTTAAAAAATATCAAAAAACAATTTTTAATTGTTGTTTGCTAGCAGTAAAAAGAAGTAAATACAAAAAAAATATTTATTATCTCAATAAAAAAGCTTTCGTTAAAAATCCATCTAAATCATTTGACTATGCAATTTTAGAGAAAACAAAAAATATCTATGCAATTAAGTTGGATATACCATGGTCTGATCTTGGTAGTTGGAAAGAAATTCTTTTAATGTTTAAAAAAAATAAAATGAAATACTTTAACAAAAAAAATATATTTCGTAGACCTTGGGGTAATTATGTTAACTTATTTAATGGAAACAATTTTTTAATTAAGGAATTAAATGTAAAACCTAAGGGAATGTTAAGTCTACAAAAGCATTTTTATAGATCTGAACATTGGGTTGTTGTACAAGGTATACCAAAAATAACTTTAAATAGAAAATTATTTTCTAAAAAGCCAAATGAAACAATTTTTATTCCTAAAGGATCAATACATAGAATTCAAAATCCGAATAAAAAAAACGTAAAAATTATGGAAGTTCAGTTAGGTGAAATTCTTAAAGAGACAGACATTGTTCGTTATCAAGATATTTACGGTAGAGCTAATTAATTTCTAATTCTATAGGCGTATGATCAGAAGGTTTTTTTTTTGATCTAGGATTTTTATTAATATTAATCGAAACAATATTTTCCACAAGATTATTTGTTAAAAGAAAATGATCAATCCTCATTCCATAATTTTTTTGCCAAGATCCGGCAAAATAATCCCAAAAAGTATATTCTTGTTTAGTTTTATTTTTAAGTCGGTAGATATCTTTTAAACCTAAATTAATAAGTTCTCTAAATTTCTTTCTTATTTCTAGCTTTCCAAGAGCGTCACTTTCATATCTCTTAAAATCATAAACATCAATTTCTTCTGGAATTATATTAAAATCTCCGGCAATTAATAAGTTTGGATTACTTAAAAGTTTTTTTTTAACATTCGAAATAAATTTTTTTAGCCAATCTTTTTTATATTCGTATTTCTCAGTATTTATTGGATTACCGTTAGGCACATAAATATTAATTAATTCTATTCTTTTCTTCCTAAGTTCAATTTCTGCAGCAATTATTCTTGATTGATTAAATTTATCTTTTATAAAATCCTTATTAACGTTTTTAAGTTCAATTTTTGATATTATGGCTACCCCGTTATAACTTTTTTGACCGTAAACGTAAGATTTAAATCCAATTTTTTCAAATTCATCATATGGAAAACTTTCGTCTTGTGTTTTAATTTCTTGTAAAAGTAAAATATCAGGATTTGCTTGTTTAATATAAATTAGAATATTATCTATTCTTGCTCTGACAGAATTTACGTTCCAAGAGACTATTTTCATCAAACTGAAAAAGACAGACCACAACCACATGAAGCTGAAGCTTTTGGATTATTTATTACAAAAGACTCTCCGATCATCTCTTTTTTAAAGTCTACAGTTGAACCTGCAATTATTTCTAAAGACTGCTTATCAATAATTGTTTTATTAAATAACAAATCCTCATTTGTTATTTTATCGTCAAAACTAAAGTTATACTTAAAACCAGAGCATCCTCCACCTTGAACAGAGATTCTAAAATATTTTTTTACCTCACTTTTTGTGATTTTTTCTATTTGTATTTTAGCTCTATCTGTAAATTCTAATTTTTTTTCCATAAAGATTTAGTATATATTCTATATAGTAAGCATGCAAAAAAATTCAATCCAAAAATTGTCTAAATTAGCAGTACCTTTAAAATCTAAAGGAAGGTTTTATAAAGAAAAAAAAACTTATTTAAGATCAGATTTTCAAAGAGATCGAGATAGAATAATTCATTCCACCGCCTTTAGGAGACTTAAACATAAAACTCAGGTTTTCGTAAATACCTCTGGTGATCATTTTAGAACAAGGATTACACATTCTTTAGAGGTAGCTCAAATAGCTAGAACTCTATCTAAATTTTTTAATTTGAACGAAGATTTGTGCGAAACTCTTTGTTTAGCTCATGATTTAGGACACACACCTTTTGGGCATGCAGGAGAAGACGCTCTTAATAATTGTATGAAAAAATATGGAGGTTTTGATCACAATATTCAAACTATTAGAACGATTTTGTTTTTAGAAAATAGATACTATGAATTTAAAGGTCTTAATTTAACTTTTGAAACTCTTGACGGATTATTAAAACATAACGGACCAATAAAAAATAAAAAAAAATACGATAAAATTTTAGGAAAAAATTATTTTAAAAATAAAATAAAATTATCATTAAACCCATCCTTAGAAGCACAAATTGCTTCAATATCAGATGATATAGCTTATAATAGTCATGACTTAGAGGATGGACTTAAGTCAAACTTATTCAAATTAAAAGAATTAGAAAAAATTCCAATTTTAAAAAATATTATTATAAAGCATAAAAAGAAAACAAAATACTTTTCATCGGATTTAATTATAAGACAAATAATTAGAGATATTATAAATGAAATGGTAAAAGATATTATTAGCAACACTAAAAAAAATATAAAAAACTTTAAATTAAAAGATTTAAATGATGTTTATAACTCTAGGCATCCTATTGTAACTTTTTCAAAAAAAATGAGAGAATTCGATAAAAAAATAAAAAAATTTTTAAGAACAAAAATGTATTATCACAAGAGTGTAAAAGTAAAAACAAACGAAGGAAAAAAAATAATTAGAAAATTATTTTTATCCATTAAAAAAAATCCCAAGAGTTATATTAATGTTAGTAAGTACGATAAATCTAATATTGCTAGATCAATATCTGATTTTATTGCTGGCATGACTGATAGATATGCAATAAATCTGTACAAAAAGATTCAATGAATATATTTGATAATTACTTGTTAGAAATAAATGATATTATTTTAAGCAATAAAGATATTTTAAATTTAGAAAACCTTGAAAATTTAAATAATGTTAATTTAGAGATTCCTCCTGAACATTTTGATTTTGACCTATCAACTAACGTTTCTCTAGTATTGGCAAAGGAAAATAAAATCAATCCCAACTCTTTAGCAAATTCTATAAAGGATTTATTATTAAAAAAGATAAATCATTTTGAAATAATTGAAGTAGCTGGGCCTGGTTTTTTAAATATCAAATTATCAAAAGAGGGAATAGCAAATAATATAGATGATATTTTAGAAAATAGAGATTCTTATGGCTCAAAAAAATCAAATGAGACTTATAATATTGAATTTGTCTCTGCAAACCCAACTGGACCAATGCATGTGGGGCATTGTAGAGGCGCTATATTTGGAGATGTATTATCTAATCTTTTATCATTTAATGGAAATCAAGTAGTAAAGGAATATTATATAAATGATTATGGTAACCAAATTAAAAATTTTGTTGAGTCAGTATATTTAAGAATAAGAGAAATAAAGTTTCAAGAGAAATTTCCTGTTAAAGAAAATTTATATCCTGGAGAATATATTAAAGAAATTGCTAATAATATTATTAAAAACAATAATAAAATTAAAGTTGATAATTTTAATAATAGTTTTGAGGAATTAAAAAAACTTTCATTAGAGGGATCAATGTCTTTAATCAAAAATGATTTAAAACAACTTGGAATTACTCATGATATTTTTTTTTCTGAAACAGAAATTGTAAAAAAGAATTTAGTAAATAAAGCAATAAAAAAACTTAAAAATAAAAATTTTGTTGAAGAGGGTTTTCTTGATCCTCCAAAAGGTGAGTCATTTAAAAATTGGAAAAAAGTTAAAAGACTTATTTTTAAATCTTCAAAATTTGGAGATGACACAGATAGAGCTCTTCAAAAAAATGATGGTTCCTGGACTTATTTTGCTAACGATGTAGCTTATCATTCGGATAAAATTGATAGGAAATTTAATAAATTAATAAATATTCTTGGAGCCGATCATACTGGGTATATTAAGAGAATTTCTGCAGCTGTTTCTGCGTTATCTAATTTCCAAGTAAGTCTTAACTGTAAAGTTTGTCAATTAGTTAAATTATATAAAAATGGTAAACCATTCAAAATGTCAAAAAGAGCAGGGGAATTTATCTCTGCGCAGGATTTATTAAACGAGGTCAATAAAGACGCGATAAGATTTATGATGTTAAGTAGAAGTAATGATATTGAATTAGATTTTGACTTCGAAAAAGTAAAAGAAAAAACAAAAGACAATCCAGTTTATTATGTTCAATATGCGTATGCTAGAATTAATTCAATAATTAGAATCATTAATAAAAATTTAGATGACAAAATTACTATAGATAAAAAATCTTTTTCACTAAACGAATTTGAGGAAAAAATATTAAGAAAAATATTTGAATGGCCAAAAATAATAGAGTCAGCATCATTAAAATATGAACCCCATAAAATTCCATTTTATCTATATGAACTCTCTACTTTATTTCACGCTTACTGGAGCAAAGGAAATGAAAATAACGAATTTAGATTTATAGAAAATGGAGCTTTAAAAAGGGAAGAGTCTTTAGCATTTTTACACCTTATCGCCATTGTTATTAAAAATGGAATGAATATACTTGGAGTTTCTCTTCCAGAAAAAATGTAATGTACAAAATTTTAAATTTTTTTATGATATTTGTAATCATTATTTTTATTTTTACTGTTTTTAAATATTATTCATCAAATAAAAATATGAGTATTAAAAAATATAATCGTCAGAATATTGACCAAATTTTAAAAGAAAAAATATCTGATTTACCAGTTCTACTTAACGATACAAATAATATAATTCAATTTAACGACTCTTTTGAAGATGAAATTGACGATAAAAAAAAAAGAAGTTTTTGGAATTTATTAAAAAATAAATGAAAAGAAAAGCCCTGATTGTAAGTATTAAAGGTTTAAAACTCTCAAAAAGAGAAAAAATTTTATTATCTAAAGAGAAACCTTGGGGCATAATTTTATTCAAAAGAAATTTAAAATCTTTTAGACAAATTAAGTTTTTAACAAATCAAATCAAATCTTTAACCAAAAATAACAAATTTCCTATTTTAATTGATGAAGAAGGAGGTGCAGTTTCAAGGTTGAGTAATACTATTAAACATGATTTCTCCGCATTTTTTTTTGGTAAATTATATAAGAAAGATAAAGTTTTTAGCTCTTATATTTACAAACATTACATCAACACTATTAGTAAAACTTTGAATTATCTTGGTATTAATGTCAATACCATTCCTGTTCTCGATGTACTAAGAAATAATACAAGTAAAATAATCGGGGAACGAAGTTTTTCTAATGATAAAAATATTGTTAAATATTTAGGAAATTTATCAATTAAATATTTACATAAGAATAAAATTGGTGGAGTTATAAAGCATATTCCTGGTCATGGTGCAGCTACTTCAGATAGTCACAAAAAAATGCCTACAATTAAATTAACTTTAAAAAAATTAAATAAAATTGACTTTTACCCTTTTAAAGCGAATAAATCAAAATTAGCAATGACAGCACATATTCTTTATCCTAAAATCGATAAAAAAAATGTAGCAACATTTTCAAAAAAAATTATTAAAGATATAATTAGAAAAAAAATTGGTTTTAGAGGACTGTTAATTACAGACGATATATCTATGAAAGCGTTGAAATATGACTTGGTCACTAATGCAAAAAAATCAATTGATGCTGGATGTAATCTTGTACTTTATTGTGCTGGAAATATTAATGACAACTTTAAATTGATTAAATCTGTGCCATATATTGATAAATTTACCTCGAAAAAAACATCAGAATTTTTTAAATTTTTAGGGTAAAATTAAAAATGGAATCAAAAAGAACTAATCAAATTTCAATAGATATCCCAAATTATAACGGACCCCTCGAAGTCCTTCTTGATTTAGCTAAAACTCAAAAAGTAGATTTAGCTGAAATTTCAATCACCAAATTAGCTGATCAATTTTTAGAATTTATTAAGGAAAATAAAGATTTAAATTTGGAAACTGCAACTGAGTTTTTATTAATGGCTACCTGGTTAGCTTATTTAAAATCAAAATTATTACTACCAGAAGATGATGAAGAAGACTTTAGAGCATTAGAAGTTGCGGAAAAATTGAAACTTCAATTAAAAAAGTTAGAACTTATTAGAATTTTATCAGACCAAATGCTTCAAAAAAAAAGACTAGGTGTTCACATTTTTACAAGAGGCATTAAAGGAGGCATTAGATCAATAAATACCCCAGTATACGACGTATCACTTTACGAATTACTTAAAACTTATTCTAGCATTCAAATGCAAAAAACTTTTCAGAACATGAGCATTCCAAAACTACCTGTTTTTACTGCTGAAGAAGGAGTGAAGTTAATAAAAAAAAACCTTGATGAAATAAAAAATTGGAAAGATATAATTGAATTAATACCTAAATTTTATACAAATAATAAAATGCAAAAAACAGGCATTGCTGGTATATTTGCTGCAAGTTTAGAGCTAACAAAAGAGGGTATCGTTTCTGTCTCTCAAAAAAAAATTTTTGACAAACTTTTAATAAAAAAAATATAAATGAAAAGTAAGAAAAAGACTAACATTATTAATTTTCCAACTTCTCCAACAAAAATTGAGAGACAAGTAGAGGCTATTTTATTTGCAGCATCTGAACCTTTGGATATTGAAACAATAGAAAAAAGACTTCAAACTACAAATAATTTAAAAAAGATAATAGAGAATCTTAAGCATAATTATAAAAAAAGAGGTATTAATTTAGTCTGTATCAAAAATAAATGGTCATTCAGAACAGCTGAAGATCTATCAAAATTAATGTCTTTACAAAAATCAACTCAAAAAAAATTATCAAAAGCTACATTAGAAACTCTGGCTATAATTGTTTATCATCAGCCAGTCACTAGATCTGAAATAGAGGAAATTAGAGGAGTATCATTTGCATCAAATACTCTTGAAATATTACTTGAGTTAGATTGGGTAAGACCAGCAGGAAGAAAGGATGTTCCAGGAAAGCCTATTCAATACTCAACTACTGAAAATTTTTTAAATCATTTTAACATTCAAAAAATATCTGATTTACCCACAATTGACGAATTGGGTTCAGCTGGTTTAATAGACACATCTTCTATAGACAAATCTATTTTTGGAACAGGAAAATTCTTCAAAGAACAGTCTTTATCCGAAAAACAGAATATTTATGAAGATATAGATCAAGCAATTAAAAAGGCCCCAGAGGAAGAAAAATAAACGTATTTATTTAACTCTTTTTATTGTATATAACAATGCCTATGGGAATAAGTTTCTGGCAAATTGCAATAGTAGTTGTTCTTGTTGTTTTACTTTTTGGAAGAGGAAAAATTTCAAGTTTGATGGGTGATGTAGCTAAGGGTATTAAGAGTTTCAAAAAAGGAATGTCCGATGATACATCCACTAATAATCAAGATGATAGTTCTAAGTCGGATAATTCTGACTCTGAAAATAAATAATCATAATGCCTCAAATTGGATGGTTAGAGATTTTAGCAATTGTAATCATTGCAATACTAGTTCTAGGTCCAAAGGAATTTCCTATCGCACTTAAAAAAATTGGAACGTATATTGGAAAATTCAAAAGTACATTAAATAATTTTCAAAAAGAAGTATCGTCTGCTACTAAAGAAATTGACTTGGAAGAAGATATTCCTCTTGATAAAGATAAAATTAAAAAAGATATAGATAAAAATGTCTGATAGTAATTCATTTACAAGTCATTTTATTGAGCTTCGCTCCAGACTTTTAAATTCTCTAATATTTATTTTTATAGTATTCATATTTTCATATATTTTTGCAGAGCAAATTTATAATTTCTTAGTTGAACCTTATGCAAACGCAGTAAAAGATGATCAAAATTCAAGACGTCTAATTTTTACCGCTTTACACGAAACATTTATTACCTATATAAAAGTTGCATTCTTTACAGCAATTTTACTAGGAAGCCCTGTTTTATTAATACAAATTTATAAGTTTATAGCACCTGGTCTTTATAAAAATGAAAAAAATGCCTTGTTACCATATTTAATATCTACACCAATCCTCTTCTTGCTGGGAGTTCTTCTTGTTTATTATTTGATTATGCCTCTAGCAATAAAATTTTTTTTATCTTTTGAAACTCTTGGATCTAATACAAGTCTCCCAATACAACTTGAAGCAAAAGTGAACGAATACCTTTCATTAATTATGAGGCTTATATTTGCATTTGGTATTAGCTTTCAATTACCTATTCTTCTAAACTTATTAGCTAAAATAGGTGTCGTAAATTCAGACTATCTTAAAAAAAGAAGAAGATATGTTATAGTAATTATTTTTGCTTTAGCTGCTATTTTGACTCCCCCAGATCCCATAACACAAGTTGGACTCGCAATACCTTTGTTATTACTTTATGAATTATCTATATTTACTGTAAGATTCTCTGAGAAAAAAAGAGAAAGCGAAAATTTAAAAGATGCATAATATCAAGGATATAAGAAAAAATTTAGAAAATTTTAAAAAAAAATTATCAGATAGAAATTTTACTTTTGAGATAAATGTTTTTGAAGATTTAGACAATAAAAATAGAAAATTAATTAATGAAAAAGAAAAATTAGAACAAGAAAAAAAAATATTATCAAAATCAAAAGATAAATCCAACTTTGAAAAATCAAAAAAAATTTCTGAAAAAATAGCAGAAATATCTAATGATCAATTAATAACTCAAAAAAAATTAAACGATTTATTATTTATTTTACCAAATTTAGCCTCAGAAGATGTACCGGTTGGTAAAGATGACAAATCAAATAAATTAATTGACAAATACGGAACCAAAAAAAAATTTACTTTTAAACCTAAATCGCATGTTGAAATTGGACAGATAAATAATGATATTGATTTTGATCTATCAACTAGATTATCAGGGTCAAGATTTGTAGTTTTAAAAAATAAAATTGCTTTACTAGAAAGAGCTTTAATAAATTTCATGTTAGATATTCATACTAATGAATTTGAATATACTGAAATTTCACCACCTTTAATCGTAAATGAGGATGTAATGTTTGGAACTGGGCAGCTTCCAAAATTTGAAGAGGATCAATTCGAGATAAAATTCGAAAACTCAGATCAAAGGAAATTTTTAATACCAACAGCTGAGGTGGTTTTAACAAATTTAGTAAGAAAATCTATTCTCGATAAAAATAAATTGCCTTTAAGGTATGTAGCCTCAACACCATGTTTTCGTAAAGAAGCTGGAAGTTACGGTAAGGATACCAAGGGAATGATTAGACAACATCAGTTTTATAAAGTTGAACTGGTAAGTATAGTAGAGGCTAAAAATTGCAACACAGAACTTGAACGTATGCTTAACTGTGCAAAAAAAATATTAGAAAAACTAGAAATACCTTTTCAAGTCATTTTACTATCAACTGGAGATATGGGATTTAGCGCGGAAAAGACATTTGATATTGAAGCATGGATACCATCGGAAAATAAATTTAGAGAAATTTCTAGTTGTTCTTCTTGTGGTTCTTTCCAAGCAAGGAGAATGGGCGCTAAATATAAGTCCAAAGATGGAAATGATTTTGTTAGTACTTTGAATGGTTCTGGATTAGCAGTAGGTAGATTAATGATAGCTTTGTTAGAAAATAATCAAAATCAAGATGGTTCAGTTACGATACCTGATGTCTTAAAAAAATATATGAATAATTTAGATAAAATTTGATAAAATTTAACTTGTTAATCTAAAGCATTTATTATAATTGTCTCCTCATGAGTGGACAAGGAATTGCACAATTTATACCATTAATATTAATTTTTGTAATTTTTTACTTTTTTTTAATTAGACCACAACAAAAAAGGGTAAAAGATCATAAAGCTATGGTTGAGTCATTAAAACGAGGCGATGAAGTAATCACTTCTGGAGGAATTATAGGTGTTGTTGACCGAGTTTTGGAGGATGATCGAATCGAAGTTATAATTGGCGAGGGCACCAAAGTACAAATAATTAAATCAACAATTACAAGTTTACTTAAAAAAGAAGAAGTTAAAAAATAATTCTTTTTCGTGTTGAATTTTTCAAAAATAAATATTCTTTCAATTTATTTAATTTTCTTTCTGATATCGATATTTTCAGTTTTAAATCTTCAAGATCAAGATAACTTGATTATAGATAAAAAAGTAAATCTTGGATTAGACTTACAGGGTGGTTCATATCTATTATTAGAAATTAACTCAGACTCTCTAGTAGAAGAAAAATTACAATCAAAAGTAATTCCTTTAAAAAAAATATTTAAAGATAATGAATTTAACTATTCAGATTTTAAGATAAATAAAAATTTTATTACACTAAAAATTGATAATATTGAAAATTTTGAATTTATTTTCTTTTCAAAAAAGAATAATCCAGTAAATCCATATATTGATAATTACAGATCTTTCGAGTTGGATTATGAAGAATTAGAAAATAATTACATTAAAATTTCATTTTCAAAATTTGGGTTGTTAACAATTAATAACTCTGCTTTAAAACAATCTATAGAAATTGTTAGGCGTAGAATTGATGACGTTGGAACAAAAGAACCAACTATTTTACAAAGAGGTGAAAAAAGAATACTTGTAGAATTACCAGGTCTTAAAGATCCAGAGAGAATTAAAAATTTGTTAGGAAAAACTGCACAATTAAATTTTAGATTAGTGAGTGAAAATTCTGAATTCGGTATTGATGAGTTGATTTCCGACACTGGTGAAAAACTTAAAATTAGTAAAAGAATTGTAATGAGTGGAGAAAACTTAATTGATGCCCAACCAAGTATTCAAAATCAACAAAACGAGCCAACAGTTTCATTTACTCTAGACAGATTAGGTGCTCAAAAATTTGGAAGAGCAACTACTGATAATGTAGGCAAAAGATTAGCAATAGTATTAGATGGTAATATTATAAGTGCCCCAAATATAAACGAACCTATTACTTCAGGAAATGGAATGATATCAGGTAATTTTACTTTTCAAGAGGCAACTGACCTAGCTCTTTTGTTAAGATCAGGTGCACTACCTACTCCTCTTAATGTAGTTGAGGAAAGATCCGTAGGCCCTGATTTAGGCGAAGACTCTATTAAATCGGGAGTTACGTCCCTTATAGTAGGTTTTATTTTAGTAATCCTTTTTATGTTTTATAAATACAAAATTTTTGGTTTAGTCGCTAATACTGCCTTGGTAGCAAATTTATTAATGTTAGTTGGTTTTTTAACAATTTTAGAGGCAACTCTTACCTTACCTGGAATTGCGGGTATTATTTTAACTGTAGGAATGGCAGTTGATGCCAATGTTCTAATATTTGAGAGAATAAAAGAAGAATTAAAAACTGAAAAATCAATCATTCACGCTTTTGACACAGGTTATTCAAAAGCTAAAATTACAGTTCTTGATGCCAATATAACAACTTTAATAGCTGCAATTATATTATTTGCTTTTGGTTCTGGTCCAGTAAAAGGTTTTGCTATTACTTTAGGTATAGGAATAATCACTACTTTATTTACAGCATATTTTTTGGCTAGACATCTTTCGTCAATAATAGTTTTAAGAAACAGTAATAAGGAAATAAATATTTAATGATTAAAGATATTAATTTTGTATCAAAGTTTAAAAAAGCAAATATCGCGTCAATATCAATTTTTATTTTAAGTATAATTTTTATCTTTTTTAAGGGATTAAATTATGGAATAGATTTTAAGGGGGGAACTTTAATAGAATTGAGAACAGAAACTACTATCGAAGCATCTTCTATCAGAGACTCTTTAAATTCTATGAATTTAGGAGATGTAAATGTTAAAAATTTTGGTAAAGATGGAGATTATCTTATCAAAGTTGAACAAAAAGATACTAATAATAATTTAATTCCTAGGATCAAAGAAACGTTATCAAGTAATTTAAATACAGAGGTTGATTTTAGAAGAGTAGAAAATGTAGGGCCAAAAGTTAGCGCCGAGTTGTTGGAGTCATCGATTATCGCAATTTCCTTAGCACTTGCTGCTATGCTTTTTTATATATGGGTAAGATTTGAGTGGCAATTTAGTGTAGGCTCGATAATAGCTTTATTTCATGATGTTGTTATCACCCTAGGTATTTTCTCGATTTTATCTTTGGAAATAAATTTATCTATAATTGCAGCAGTTTTGACAATAGTAGGTTACTCAATGAATGATACAGTTGTAATATATGACAGGATTAGAGAGAATTTATTTAAATACACAAAAATAAGTATTAGTGATATTGCCAATTTATCAATAAATGAAACCCTCTCAAGAACAATTATAACTTCAGTAACTACCTTACTTGCGTTAGTTTCTATTTATATCCTTGGAGGAGAAATTTTAAGAGGTTTCTCGTTTGCAATGATTTTAGGAGTTCTAATCGGAACTTATTCATCAATATTCGTCGCATCTCCAATTTTAAAGTTTTTTAAAGTTAGTTATAAAACACTTGAAAAAAATGAGGAAAAAATAGTACCTTAACTAATAAAGATTTTGAGCTGCAACCATTGATAATAACATCGGAAAAGATAGCAATGTATTAGTTCTTGAAAATAACATTGCTGTTCTTGCAGATTTTGCTTTTTCTTCAGGATTACATTCGATTATACCTAAAGCTTTTTTTTGATTAGGCCAAATTACAAACCAAACATTGTAAGCCATAATAATTCCTAACCACATCCCAATACCAATTGTTGTTGTTTTAGGATCTCCACTACCAATACCTAAAATCATCGCTTGGTGAATGTAGCCTTGTAAATAACCAACTACTAAACCTGTAATAATTGTTCCTAAGGCTGCCCATCTAAACCAAAATAATGCTTTAGGAGCAATTACTTTGCCAATTGCTGGTTTTTGTTCATCTGGAATATTAGGCATTGAAGGTATTTGAACAAAATTAAAATACCATAATAAACCAATCCACATTATTCCTGTCAAAACATGTAAATATCTGAATAGCCAACTAAAGAAATATCTGTCAAAAACAAAACCATCCCCAAATAAATGTAATCCGATTAAAAATAAAAAAGCGATACCAATCGAAAGATGAACAGTTTTTGAGAGTGATTGTAAGATGTTTGTCATAAATCTTATTATATCATAAATGATGTTTTTAAGCAGTCTTTTTCATCGAGCTATTTCCAATAATTTCTCTTATAAATTTACCAGTATAACTCTCTTTTACATTTGAAACTTTTTCAGGGGTACCTTCTGCGATAATTCTACCGCCATTTATCCCGCCTTCAGGCCCCATATCTATTATATGATCTGCAGTTTTGATTACATCTAAATTGTGCTCAATTACTACAACAGTATTTCCTGTGTTTGCAAAAGCTTGTAATATTTCTAGCAATTTTTTTATATCATGAGAATGTAATCCAGTCGTGGGTTCATCAAGAATATAAAGAGTTCTACCGGTAGGTCTTTTTGATAACTCTTTTGCTAATTTTATCCTTTGTGCTTCGCCTCCAGATAATGTCGTAGCTTGTTGACCGATTTTCATATACCCAAGACCCACGTGTTTAAGTGTAATAAGTTTTGATTTAATGTTTTGTATATTTTCAAAAAATTCACACCCTTCATCAACCGTCATATCCAATACATCAGCTATATTTTTACCTTTAAATCTAATTTCTAATGTTTCTCTATTATACCTTGCTCCCTTACAAGTATCACAGGGTATAAATACGTCTGGTAAAAAATGCATTTCATAAGTTAATACTCCATCTCCTTCGCAAGTCTCACATCTTCCTCCTTTAACATTAAATGAATACCTGCCCACTTTATATCCTCTTGCTTTAGACTCTGGTAATCCAGCAAACCACTCTCTAATAGGACCAAATGCACCTGTGTAAGTCGCAGGATTAGATCTTGGAGTTCTCCCTATCGGCGATTGGTCTATATCAATTATTTTATCAATTAACTCTGTGCCCTTAAATCCTGTAAAAGCTTTAGGCACTTTTCGACTTTTGTTTTTATTTAGCATTAAATTAAAAGCATTATAAAGTGTGTGAAGTATTAAAGTAGATTTTCCACTACCAGAAACACCAGTAACACATGTGAAAGTGCCTACAGGTATTTTTAAATTTACTTTTTTAAGGTTATTACCGCTTGCACCATTTATTTCAATAAACCTTCCATTTCTCGCAGACCTTCTTTTTTTTGGAACTGCTATAAATTTTTTTCCAGATAAATAATTACCAGTAATACTTGATTCATTTTGAATTATTTCTTTTACTTCACCTTCTGCAACTATCTTACCTCCTTTTAAGCCAGCTTCAGGACCAATATCAATAATATGATCTGAACTTTCCATTGTTTCAATATCATGTTCAACAACAATGACTGTGTTACCTAAATCTCTAAGTTTTTTTAGTGCGGTAATTAATTTTTTGTTATCTCTTTGATGTAATCCTATTGAAGGTTCATCTAAAACATAAAGTACTCCAGTTAGCCCAGAACCAATCTGTGATGCTAGTCTTATCCTTTGAGCTTCACCACCTGACAACGTTCCAGACTCTCTTGATAAGGTAAGATAGTTCAAACCTACATTTAATAAAAAATTTAATCTTTCATTTATTTCTTTTAAAATATGTTGTGCAATTGTTTTTTCTTTCTCATTTAAAACGTTTTCCAAGTCCGAAAACCATTTCTGAGCAATATCAATTGACTTTTCAGTTACTTCACTAATATTAAGATTATTTATTTTTACACACAACGCTTCGTCTTTTAGTCTCATTCCTTTACACTTCTCACAATCTGTTTCACTTTGGTATTGGGAAATTTCCTCTCTTTTCCATTCACTATCAGTTTCTAAATAACGTCTTTCCAAATTATTAATAACACCCTCAAATGTTTTCTTGGTTGTATAAGCTTCATATCCATCGTCATATGAAAATTTAATTTCCTCATCATCTGACCCATATAAAATTATATCCTGAATTTTTTTTGGAATTTTTTTCCATGGATCAGATAATGAAATTTTATAATGTTTTGCTAAAGAGGCTAAAGTTTGAGCGTAATATAGTGAAGTTGATTTGGACCAAGGCTCAATTACCCCATCTTGAAGGCTTTTTTTGGTATCAGAAATTACTAAATTTGGATCTACATTAAGATTATGTCCTATGCCCTCGCATTCCTCACATGCACCGTAAGGAGAGTTAAATGAAAATAGCCTAGGTTCAATTTCTTCAATAGTAAAACCACTTTGAGGACATGAAAATTTTGAGGAAAAAGTAATAGTTTCTCTCTTTCTAAATTTCTTAGGTAGAGCCTCATTCTCATACTCTACTATTAATAAACCGTCTGAAAGATTGACCGCAGTTTCAACACTATCAGCCAATCTGTTTCCTAAATTTGAATTTAAAATAATTCTGTCAACTATTATTGAAATATCATGCTTAACTTTTTTATTAAGATCAGGAAATTCATCAATACCAAGATATTTCCCATCCACTTTAATTTTAGAAAAACCTCTTTTTTTATAATTAAGTATTTCTTTCTTATATTCACCCTTTCTTCCTCTTACTATTGGTGCGAGTAGAAAAATGGTATTATTTTTAGGCAGCTTCTTAATCTTATCAACCATTTCGCTAATGGGCTGAGATCTTATAGGCTTACCAGTAAATGGAGAGTAGGGCACACCAACTCTTGCGAACAGCACTCTCATGTAATCATAAATTTCAGTTACGGTTGCAACAGTTGACCTAGGATTTTTTGAAGTATTCTTTTGCTCAATAGAAATCGCTGGACTTAAACCCTCGATGAAATCCACATTGGGTTTTTTCATCTTGTCTAAAAATTGTCTTGCATACGAGGAAAGACTTTCAACATATCTTCTTTGTCCCTCAGCATAAATTGTATCAAAAGCCAAAGACGATTTTCCTGACCCAGATAGGCCAGTTATAACAACTAACTTCTCTTTTGGAATTTCAAGAGAAACATTTTTTAAGTTGTGTTCTTTAGCGCCTTTTACAACGATTTTTTTCAACATTTTTTTTCTTATAAATAATAATCGTCTTATATTTACTTATCAAATATGATATAAAAATAAGATATTTAATATTAAAAAATCAATTTTTTATTCAAAATATTATGGCTGGAAGTTTAAATAAAGTACAATTAATAGGTCGTTTAGGCGCAGATCCTGAGGTTAAACAAATGGTTAATGGAAAAAGTGTAGCTAGACTAAGCGTAGCTACAAGTCAAACATGGAAAGATAAAACAAGTGGAGAAAGAAAAGAAAAAACTGAATGGCATAGGGTTGTTATTTTCAACGAGGGATTAGTTAGTGTAGTTCAACAATACCTTAAAAAAGGCGCCAATGTGTATATTGAGGGGCAATTAAGCACCAGAAAATGGAAAGACGAGGCCTCAGGTCAAGACAAGTATTCAACCGAGGTTGTATTACAAGGATATAACTCAAGCCTGACTATGCTTGATAGTAGAAATAATGCTAATAATTCAAATTTAGTTTCAGAAAATAAAAGTTCCCTACCAAAAGACAATTTAAATCAAGATAATTCTGATTTGGACGACGAGATCCCGTTTTAAATTTTAATGGAAAAAAATACATTAGATAATAATAAGTCATTTAAACCTATATTTGTACAAGATGAAATGAGTTCATCTTATTTATCTTACGCAATGAGTGTAATTGTAAGTAGAGCTCTTCCTGATGTAAGAGATGGCCTTAAACCTGTTCACCGAAGAATAATATATGCAATGTATAAAGGAGGTTATGATTGGTCTAAGCCTTTTAGAAAATCTGCCAGAATTGTGGGAGATGTAATTGGTAAATATCACCCTCATGGAGATCAATCAGTCTACGATGCTCTAGTAAGATTAGTTCAAGATTTTTCAATGAGCGTTCCTTTAATAAACGGTCAAGGAAATTTTGGATCTATAGATGGAGATCCTCCTGCGGCTATGAGGTATACCGAGACAAAACTTGGAAGAATTTCTCAATTTCTTACTGAAGATTTAGAAAAAAATACAGTAAATTTTAGAAGTAATTACGATGAAACAGAAAAAGAGCCCGAGGTTTTGCCTTCTCAATATCCTAATATTTTAGTGAATGGTGCGGGAGGAATAGCAGTAGGAATGGCTACAAGTATACCTCCGCATAATTTAGGTGAAGTCATTAATGCAACAATTGCTTTTATTAATGATAAAGAAATCACTATCAATCAGCTTATGAAACATATCCCAGGTCCAGATTTTCCAACCGGAGGTGTAATAATAGGAAAAGATATTATTAAACAGGGTTATAACAAAGGTAGAGGATCTTTTAAAATCAGGGGTGAGATTGATTTAGAGGAAAAAAAAGGGGGCAGAGAAACTTTAATTATTAAATCAATTCCATACCAAGTAAATAAATCGATGTTAATTGAAAAAATAGCTCAGTTAGTTAGAGATAAAAAAATTGAGGGCATCCGTGATCTAAGAGATGAGTCTAATAGAGAAGGAATTAGAGTCGTAATTGAATTGAGAAAAGGTGTAGAACCAGAAACTGTAAGAAGACAATTATATAAACTTACAAATATTGAAAGCTCTTTTGGTTTTAATACATTAGCTATAGTAAATAATAAACCAAAAATATTAAACCTTAAAGAATTTATATCTGAGTTTTTAAAATTTAGAGAAGATACAGTCATTAAAAGAGTAAAATTTGATTTAAATAAAGCCGAGGAACGAGCACATATTTTAATCGGATTAGCTGTTGCTGTAGAAAACATTGATGAGATTATAAAGATTATCAAAAATTCAAAAGACACTGTTGTAGCTAAAAAAAATCTTTTAAATAAAAAGTGGAAAATTAAAAAAAGTTTAAAGATGATCAACTTAATAGAGAACAAAAAAAGTATATCTAATTATCAATTATCGGATGATCAAGTAAATTCTATTCTAGAATTGAGATTACAAAAATTAACAGCTTATGGAATAAACGAAATTGAATCTGAAATATCAAGTCTATCAAAATTAATTATCGAATATAATAAAATTATAAATTCAAAAAAGGCTCTTTATAAATTGATAGTTGAAGAATTAGAAAAGATTAAAGATAAATTTTCCTCACCAAGAAAGACAAAAATTATTGACGCCGTATTAAATTACAATATTGAAGAAACTATACAAAAAGAGTCTGTAGTTATTAATATTACTAATCAAGGATATATCAAAAGAGGTCCTCTAAGCTCGCTAAAAGCCCAAAAAAGGGGCGGAAAAGGTAAAACAGGTATTTCTACACGGGAAGATGATTTCGTTGTTCAAATATTTACAGCTAATACACACACACCAGTCCTATTTTTTTCTACTCAAGGATTAGCATATAAAATTAAAGCCCATAAGATTCCTGAGGGTACAGCTTCTTCAAAAGGAAAGTCAATTTTTAATATTTTACCTCTCAAAAGCCATCATTCTATAAGCTCAATTATGCCTTTACCAGAAGATGAGGCTGAGTGGAAAAATCTCATGGTAATTTTTGCCACTTCTAAAGGTAATGTTAGAAAAAATACTTTAGAAGATTTTGTAAATATTAATAATAGCGGAAAGATTGCAATGAAGCTTGATCAAGATGATAAAATTATAGGAGTAAAAATATGTAAGGATGATCAAGATATCCTATTAAGTACACAATTTGGTAAATGTATCAGGTTTAAATCAAAAAAATTAAGATTATTTAAAGGCAGGTCTTCTAAAGGAATTAAAGGAATTCAATTAAAGGACAATGATAAGGTAATATCTTTATCAATTTTAGATAATAGTCAGATAAATTCTAAAAATATTGATAAAGATAAAAAACTTAAACAAGGCCTAGATAGATTTATCTTGTCTGTTTCAGAAAATGGATATGGAAAACGTTCTTCGCACTCGGACTACAGAGTTACTAATAGAGGCGGTAAGGGAATAATAGGCATTATTAATTCAGATAGAAATGGAAATATAGCTTCTTCTTTGGTAGTTAATGAAACTGATGAAATTCTTCTCTCGACTGATAAAGGTAGCATGATGAGATGCGCAGTTAAAGAAATACGGATAGCTGGTAGAAACACTCAAGGAGTAAGAATAAAAAAACTTTCTGGTTCTGAAAAAGTAGTTTCCGTAATCAAAATAGAGGATAACATAAATTAAATGAAAATTGCTGTTTATCCTGGAACGTTTGACCCAATTACATATGGTCATATTGACGTGATTAAAAAATCTTTAAAAATTTTCGATAAATTAATCATCGCAACAACTGATAATACAGATAAAGATTATTTTTTTTCTTTAGAAGAAAGATTAGATATAATTAATAATTCTTTATTCAAAGACTTAAAATTTAATAAAAATAAAGTTAAAGTGATATCTTTTCAAAATTTAACGATTGATTTATGCAAAAAATATCGTGCTTCAGCAATAATAAGAGGTCTTAGAGCTGTTTCAGATTTCGAGTATGAATTCCAACTAGCTGGAATGAATAAAAAACTTAATTCAAAAATTGAAACAATGTTCTTAATGTCAGATGTTGAAAATCAGATTATTTCATCAAAATTTGTAAAAGAAATAGCAAACTTAGGGGGAAATATAGATAGATTTGTAACAAAATATACTGTTAAGATGTTAAAAGATAAACACTAATGAGGAAATTTATTTATTTATTTACAATTTTTTTTAGTTTATTAACTAATAATTTAATAGCAGAAAACTTTATGATTTTAAAACTTGAATATGGCGACGTAGAAATCGAACTTTTTCCTGATAAAGCACCAAATCATGTTAAAAGATTTAAGGAACTTGCAGATAGTGGAAAATACGACGGTGTTGTTTTTCACAGAGTTATAGATGGCTTTATGGCACAAACTGGAGATGTAAAATTTGGTAATTCTAATAGTAAGGATTTCAATTTGGCATTAGCAGGAACAGGAGGTTCAGATTTACCTAACTTAAAAGCTGAATTTACAGACATAGCTCATACAAGAGGAATTATATCTGCTGCTAGGTCAGCCGACCCTGATAGCGCCAATAGTCAGTTTTTTATTTGTTTTGAGTCTGCACCTCATTTGGATAGACAATATTCTGCTTTTGGCAGAGTAATTAAAGGAATGGAATTTGTAGATAAAATAAGAAAAGGCGACCCTAATTCTGGCGCTGTTAGCAATCCGGATAAAATTATTTCTCTAAAATCAAAGTAATAAAATGATCGAAGGTAATTTTTCTTTTGAGTTGGTAGCTCAAGATGAAAAGTCAAGATTAGGCAAAATAAAAACTCCCCGAGGAATTATTGATACACCAGTATTTATGCCCGTAGGTACGCAAGGTACTATTAAAGGTATTTTTACTGACGATATGTTAAAAACTGAAACGCATATTATTCTGGGAAATACTTATCATCTTCTTTTGAGACCAGGTATTGATATATTAAAAAAATTTAATGGTCTACATGATTTTATGAATTGGAAAAAACCTATTTTAACTGACTCAGGGGGATATCAAATAATGTCTTTGTCTAATTTTAATAAGATAGATCGAAAACTAGGTGCTATTTTTAAATCTCACCTTGATGGAAAAAAGATAGTTCTAAGTCCTGAAAAAAGTATTCAAGTCCAAAAAATAATTAATTCTGATATTATTATGGTTTTAGATGAGTGTCCAAAATTAACAAAAGATAAAAAAATTTTATCTAAAGCTATTGATATATCAACCGAGTGGGCAAAAAGGTCTAAATTAGAATTTGGTAACAATCAGAAAAAAGGATTATTCGGAATAGCTCAAGGCGGACTTTATAAAGACTTGAGAGTCGAAAGTATAGAAAAATTGATCGAAATTGATTTTGATGGATATGCTATGGGAGGATTAGCTGTGGGAGAAAAACAGGTTGATATGTTTAGGATTTTAAATGAAACGACAAATTTTTTACCAAAAAATAAACCTAGGTACCTTATGGGTGTTGGAACACCCTCAGATATACTAGGTGCAGTTAAAGAGGGTATAGATATGTTTGATTGTGTGATGCCAACTAGATCAGGAAGAACAGGACTAGCTTTTACTTGGGAGGGTAAAATAAATTTAAAAAATTCTAAGTTTAAAAATGATAAATTTCCTCTTGATGAAGGATGCGACATAAGAGATCTAAATAAGTATTCAAAAAGCTATCTACATCATCTCATTAAATCTGATGAAATTCTTGCTTCAATGTTAATCTCGTTAAATAACATATATTTTTATCAACAATTTATGCGGGAAATAAGAAGAAATATTAAAAATGGTACTTTTAAGAATTTTTATAAAAAATATATCAATTTTTTTAATTAATATTTGAATTTTTTAAAATTACAATATAAAAGAACCATTTTAAAGGGCCCTTAGCTCAGTTGGTAGAGCACCTCCCTTTTAAGGAGGGTGTCGATGGTTCGAGTCCATCAGGGCTCACCAATAAATTTAAGATTTTATTGGTGGATATTTGATTATCACTTCGTTTAACCAGTTATTTAAATTTTCAATTCGTTTTGCACTGCTAGGATGTGTGCTTAAAAAAACTGGAGGCTCTTTACCTTTATTTTTTTCAGCCATTCTCTTCCATAAATTTACAGACTCTCTAATATCGAAACCCGATAAAGAGGAAAAAATTAAACCAAGATAATCAGCTTCAGTCTCTTGTTTTCTACCAAAAGGATTTGTTATCCCTAGTTTGAATATATCAAGTCCACCTGTATTTTGACCGATTGTATTCCTCGTTCTGTTAATTGCTCCGCCTAAAAAAATATCAGCAACAGTCGTACCTAAATTAATGGCCATTGCGTGACTCATTCTTTCCACCGAGTGTTTTGCTACAGCGTGAGCAATTTCATGACCCATTACTACTGACAAAGCATCTGTATTTTTTGTTATTTTTAATAATCCAGTATAAACAGCAATTTTTCCACCTGGCATGCACCATGCGTTTACAACTTTGTTATTATCAACCAAAATGTAATCCCAACTGAAATTTTTTGTTGGATCCTCTTTACCTTGTTTTTCAAAAAATGCGCTTACAGCAAATTCCATTTTTTTTCCTATATTTCTTATTTCTTCTAGTTGGGCCCCAGAGGTAATTAATTTTGATTTGCTTCTAAAATTTTCATAAGCTTTCTCAGCTTGCCTGTTGATACGTGCCTCAGATATTATGCTTAATTGCTTTCTTTCTGTAATTGGCACAGTTGTGCATGAAGGCAACATTAAGGAGCAACAACTACAACCAAAATAGCCAAGAAATTTTCTTCTGTTTATGTTATACATATCTAGACTCATGATTTTAAATAATAAATTACTGATTGCAATTTTTATCTTGATCGTTATTTTTATTATTTATTCAAGCTACAATTAGATAATGGAATCAAAAAACGTAAAAAAATCGGTTTTTTCTAAGATTAGAAACAATTTTATTGCTGGAGTAGTAGTGCTTATTCCAATAGGTATTACTTTGTATCTCACTCTTTTTTTTATAAGAGTTTCAGGAAATATAATACCCAAAGAAATCAATCCTAATAATTATCTTCCTTTCAATATACCAGGTATGGAAATATTAGTTGCATTGATATTTATTACTGTAGTTGGATGGCTGTCTCTTTCTTTTTTAGGAAAAAAATTTTTTGAGGTATTTAATAATATTTTAAAAAAGATACCGATCTTAAGAACAATTTACTCAGCAATCGGACAAATGACTGAGAGTTTTACTAAAACTGATAATAAACAAAAAAGTGTTGTTCTTTTGGAGTATCCTAGACAAGGAGTTTGGGCGGTAGGTTTTGCAACTAAAAAGAATGAAGGTATTATTGAGGATAAAATTGAAAAAGAATTAATAAATGTTTTTCTTCCAACAACTCCAAATCCAACAAGCGGATTTTTATTAATGGTACCAAAAAAAGATCTTATCTATTTGGACGTAAGTTTTGAGCAAGCTTCAAAATTTATTGTATCTGCGGGTACTACTAATATAAATTAAGTTTCAGAAACATTAATTATTTCAGCTTTATCAAACAATTTTAGTAAAAAAGTAAATTTACTATGGTTTATATTTTTCTCATTTTTAAAAATATAATTTTCGGCAAGTTCAAAAAGATCATTATGTAAGAGTGGATCAGCAAATTTAAATGTTTTGTTCCCACTCTGTTGATAACCTGTTAAATCACCAAATCCTCTAAGTTTTAAATCTTCCTCAGCAATAAAGAAACCATCATCTGACTCTTTTAAAATTTTTATTCTTTTAATAGAATTCTTACTTAAACTTTCCTTAAATAAAAGTATACAAGTAGCCTGTTTACTGCCTCTACCAACTCTACCACGTAGCTGATGTAACTGAGCTAAACCAAACTTATTTGCATTTTCAATAATTATGATATTTGCATTTGGAAAGTCTATACCAACTTCTATTACTGTTGTTGAAACTAAAATTGATATTTTTTTTTCAAGAAAATCATTTAAAACTTTCGCTTTTTCATCTTTGTTAAGTGATCCATGAACTAAACCAACTTTATCTGGAAATTTTTTTTTAATTAAATCAAATTTTTTTTTTGCAGATGTAAAATCTAAAAATTTAGAATCTTCAATTAAAGGACAAACCCAGAATATTTGATTACCATCATTAATTTGTCTAGATAAAAAATTCCATAATTCATCAATTTTCTTTTCTGGCTTACTTAAAGTTAAAATTCTTTTTCTTATAGAAGGTTTTTCAGATATTTTTGAAACGTCCATATCACCATAATGTGACATCATCATTGTTCTAGGAATTGGTGTCGCTGACATTAATAAAACATCACAATCTTTACCACCTTTGTTTGCAAAATCTGTTCTTTGTTTAACACCAAATTTATGTTGTTCATCTATAACAACATAACCTAATTTTTTAAATTCTATTTTTTTTTGAAACAGAGCATGTGTGCCTATAAGCAGATCTATTTTACCTTCTTTTATTTTTTTTAGAATTTCTTTTTTTTTATAAGGTTCCACTTTTCCAGTTAAAATTTCAATTCTAACTTTACTTTTACTAAAAATTTCCGAAGCTAATTTAAAATGTTGTTGTGCTAGAATTTCGGTTGGCCCCATTAACGCACATTGGTATTTACTTTCAATTACATTTGCCAGTGACAATAAAGAAACAATTGTTTTTCCTGATCCAACATCTCCTTGGATAATTCTGAACATTCTTCTATTATCTTTTAAATCTGAATTTATTTCATTCAAAGCCTTTATTTGATCATTTGTGAGTTTAAATTTAAGGTTACTTACTATTCCATTTGATATTTTTTCCTCAAATGATTTACATTTTTTTCTTCTTTTAACTATTTTCCTATTTTTTGATAAAGTTATAAAATTTGCACAAATTTCATCGAATGCTAATCTACGAAGGCTTTTTGAGTCATTTTTTTTACTATCCTCAGAAGAATGTAATTTAATTATTGCCTTATTCCAATTTTGCAGTTTATTTTTCTCAATAAAGTCCTCATCTAACCAGTCATCGATTTTTGGTAAATTATTTATAACCTGCTCACTTATTGACCTGTACTTTTTTTCATTAAGTCCTTTAGTAAGTCTATATTTTGGTATATTTTTTACTACGTAATCTTTGTTTTCAGCATTAGCAACATAATCAGGATTAGTTATTTGATATTTATTTTTAAAAAAATTAACTTTACCACTAATTATTACCCACTCATTTAAAGGAAAAATTTTTCTTAAATATCCTTCACGACTGTTAAAATAAACGATTTCTATCTGTCCATTTTCATCTTCACAAATTATTTTATTAGGCAGATTTCTAACTCTTGGAAAGTTAAGTTTTTTGACTTTTACTTGAATAGTTTGTATTTTTCCTATTTCTAATTCATTTAACTTAAAAATTTTAGATCTATCAGTTTCTGAAAAGGGTAAATTTAGAATGATATCTTTAACCTTTTCAATACGTTTTTTTTTTAAATATTTTGAAAGTTGGCTTCCTACACCCTTTAACTTATTTACATTTTGGAATATAAAATCTTTTTTTATTAAATTCATTTAGTTATATATAATATATATTTATGAGTAAAAAATTAGAATTGTTTAAAAAAAAACTTTTATACAGAGCTTCTTATAGAGGCACAAAGGAAATGGATATTTTATTGAGTTCTTTTGTGAAAAAATATGTAAATGATATGGATGAAATTGAATTGAATTACTTGGAAAAATTTTTAGATTTTGAGGATGAAATAATTTATAATTTTTATAACTTCAACAAAAACGATAAAAACATCGAGAAAAATGAAATTTCAAAAAAATTTAAAAAATTTAAAATTTGATGGCGGAGAGGGTGGGATTCGAACCCACGAACGAGTTGCCCCGTTGCTGGTTTTCAAGACCAGTGCTTTCAACCGCTCAGCCACCTCTCCAATGTATAAATAGCACTATTTATTACTATCAAAGCAAGTAAATAACAATAATTAAGTAATAAGATTTCTAGTGCTAGTTAATAAATAATAAATATGATAACAAAAAAAATGTATAAAATAATCATATTTATTTTTATCTTTAATACTCTTTTTTCATTCAATCTTTATAGTAGCGATAGGGATTTTGATGTTTGGTTAAAAAATTTTAAAGTTAAAGCAGTTGCAACAGGTATATCAAGTAAGGTTGTTGATGACGTCTTATCTAATGCAAAATTTTTACCTAAAGTAATAGAATATGACAGATATCAACCAGAATTTTATGAGGATACTTTCACTTACATAAAAAAAAGAACTTCAAAAAGAAAGATTGCTGATGGCATAAGGTTATATAAAAAAGAAAAATATATAATTGATAAAGTTGAAAATGAATTCAATGTAGAAAAAGAATTATTACTTGCACTCATGGGCATAGAAACAAACTTTGGAAAATACCTGGGTAAAATGGACATTATATCTTCTCTTGCCACCTTAAGTTTTGATAAAAGAAGGAGTGAATTTTTTACTGCTGAATTACTTATATTGCTGAATCTAGTAGATAAAAAAATTATTAATAAAGATATACTGTATGGATCTTGGGCAGGTGCATTTGGAAATTTTCAATTTATGCCAAGAACTATCCGTAATTATGCAATTGATTTTAATCAAAATAATACTATCGAATTAAAAAAAACTGAAGATTCATTTGCATCAGCTGCAAATTATCTCAAAACAATCGGTTGGAAAAAAAATAATCCTTGTTTTTTAAAAATTGATTTAAAAGATAGTATTCCAAGCAAATATCTTAACTCATCTGCTAGAAATATTAAAAATAAAAAAAAAGTTAATTTTTTTGAAAAATATATTTCCAATTTTAACGATCTAAATGTTAATAAGAATTTAGATGCAGCAATAATAATTCCTGACAAAGATATTATCCCAGGTTCAAAAACCTATAAACCTGCTTTCTTAATTTTTGAAAACTATGAGAAAATACTAAATTGGAATAGATCATTAAGATTTGCCCTTGCTGTTTGCACGCTTAAAGAGACTTTTAAAAATGAAATATAAAATACTAATTTTAATAATTTTACTTACATCTTGTAGTGCTCACACCACTAAGTTAGAGAATAGATCTCCCTTTATATCTAAAGGATTTGCATACATTTACAACGATTATGATTATGAAAATAAAACTATAAAGGGTAGATTGGATAATTCAAAACTTCAAGTTTCTCATAATAAATTGAGATCTAATACATTAATAAAGATTATTAATCCAAGAACTAACGACTCGATTACAATTAAAAATCATAAAAAAATCAATTATCCTGATTTCTACAAAATTCTTATTACTGAACAAGTTGCTAATAAACTAAATATTGAAAAAGAATTACCTTTAGTTGAAATTTTAGAAATTAAGAAGAACAAGTCATTTATTGCCCAAAAAGCTAAAATTTATAAAGAAGAAAAAAAAATATCTTCAAATGCCCCGGTGACATCTGTTCAAATTTCCAATATCTCAAAAAATAAAAATAAAAAAAAAAAACTAAAACAAGAAGATTTTTATATACTTATAGGATCCTTTTACTCGAGAGAAACAGCTGATTTTTTAAAACAGAGAATCAACAAAGAAATACCTAATTATGATAACAACAAATTGATTATTAGAAAAAAAAGCAACAAAGAAATTAACCTAATTTCAGGACCTTATAAGACTATTAATTTTATGAAAAATGATTACATTCTATTAAAGAATTTTGGATTCGAAGATTTAGACATTATTACAAATGAATAAAATATTACTAACTTTTATAATTTCATTAGGTTTGATCAATTCGACTTTTGCTAATCCTAATATAGATGTTAGAACTGGGATTTTGATGGATTTCCATTCAGAGGAGGTTTTATATGAATTTGATGCAGACACTCAAATTTATCCTGCATCAATGACTAAAATAATGACTTCTATAATAGCTTTCGATTTACTTAAGAAAGATAAATTATCATTAGATGATATGTTTACTGTTTCTGAAAATGCCTGGAGATTGTCTCAAAGTGGTTACTCATCTATGTTTATAATGATTAATGATCAAGTATCAGTAGAAGATTTATTAAAAGGTATAATTATCGCTTCAGGGAATGATGCATGTGTGGCATTGGCAGAGGGTATTGCTGGATCAGAGGAAAATTTTGCTGAGATGATGAATGAAAAAGCTGGGGAAATAGGTATGACCTCCACCAATTTTACAAATTCATCTGGAATAAATGATCCTGACAATGTTTCGACAGTAAGAGATATTGCAATTATGTCAAAATATTTAATTGAAAATTACCCCGTATATTATGAATTATTTAAAGAAAAAACTTTTACATGGGATAGAACAGGCGGTGAGCCAATAAAACAAGGAAACAGAAATCCTTTACTTTATAAAAATATAGGAGCTGATGGTGTTAAGACAGGTTATCTTGCAGTAGAAAAATATTCTCTAGCGAGCTCTATAAAAAAAAAAGATAGAAGACTTATTGCCGTAGCATCAGGTTTCCAAACTAAGAATTTGAGAAGCTCAGAGTCATTAAAACTATTAAACTGGGGTTTTAGAAACACTAGTACATTTGAAGTGACAAAATCAAATGATACTTTTTTTGAATTAGAGGCTTGGTTAGGCAAGAAAGAAAAAATAAAAGCAACTCCAAAAGAAAATTATTATATTACCATTAATAAGAAAAATATTCGTAATTTAAATATTTCTCTTAAATATGATGGCCCATTGGTTGCTCCTATTCAAAAAGATACTAAAATTGCAGAAATAATTGTAAAGAATAAAGAAGAAATTATTAAAACAATACCACTATATGCTATGGAGGATTTGAAAAAAGTAAATTTTTTCAAAAGTTTAATTACCTCAATTAATTATTTGATTTGGGGTGATGTATAAACAGAAACCTTTATTTATAGTATTTGAAGGTGTAGAGGGTTGCGGAAAATCATTTCAAAGTAAGAAACTTTATCAAAATCTTAAAAAGAATAGAATTAAAACAATATTAACTAGAGAGCCAGGAGGAACTAGCAGTGCTGAACTCATACGTAATTTAATTCTTAAAGACTATTTTAAAAAAAACAAAAAAGAAAAATTTGACAAATATACAGACACTTTGCTTTACCTAGCAGCTAGAAATGAACATGTTTTGAATAAGATTAAACCTGCACTTAAAAAAAAACAGGTCGTTATCTGTGATAGATTTACGGACTCAACATTAGCATATCAAGTATATGGAAAAAAAGTTAACAATAATTTTATTAAAATAATTCACAAACAAATTCTAGGGAATTTAAAGCCTAATATAACATTTTTACTAAAAGTTTCTGCAAAATCCTCAAAGAAGAGACTATCTAGAAGAAAATCTAAAAATAGATACGATAATTTTCCACAATCTTTTTATGATAAAGCTCAAAAATCTTTTTTAAAAATAGCAAAAAATAAAAAAAACTATTTTATTTTGGAGTCATCTGCTAACAATAACATTCTGGAAAAACTAATTTTTAAAATTACAGCTAAATATCTCAAAAAATCATGAACCTTACTGAAAATTTTAATCCAAAAAAAAGTTTAAAGTTATTTGAACAAAAAAATAATTTTAATTTATTAAAGAATTTACTTTTAAAAGAAAAATTTCCTAAAGTTTTAATGCTAAGTGGAAACAAAGGTTACGGGAAATTTACTTTAATAAGTCACTTTTTGCACTATTATTTCGATAAAGTAAATTACAATGAAGTTGAAAATGTTTTTAAAAAAACTTCTTTTCACGAACAATTTTTGTCAAATACTTTTCCAAACATTTATTACCTAAACGGTTCAGATTTTAAAAATGTCAAAATAGAAGATATTAGAATCTTAAAAAATAATTTGTTAAAAAAGCCTTTATTGGATCAAAAACGTTTTGTAATTTTAGATGATGTTGAGGTTTTTAATAAAAACAGCCTTAATGCGCTCTTAAAATTAATTGAAGAGCCAGGAGAGAGTAATTATTTTATATTGATAAATAATTCTACTAAAGATTTAATTGAGACTATTAAATCAAGATGTTTAGAATTAAAAATTATATTGAACGAGAGTGAGAGACTAAGTACGATATCTTCTCTAGTTAAAATCTATAACCAAAAAAAAATTTTGAGAGATAATTTTATAAGAATATCTCCAGGAAATTTTATAAAATTTAACTATTTTTTTTCCGATCAAATATTAGACGAAAATGAAAGTCTTTTCAAAAATTTTAAAACTATTTTAACTTATTACAAAAAAGAAAAAAATTTTTTTTATAAAGATTTATTAATATTTATTACAGAATATTATTTAGAAAAAAAAAGATCTGAAAAATACAATTATAATCGAAATTATTTTCTTAGTAGATCAAATATAATTAAACAAATTAATAACTTTTTTTTGTATAATTTAAACCAAGCTACTTTATTAAATGATATTGAAAATAAATTAGATGAGTAAAAACTTTTATATCACTACACCAATTTATTATCCCTCGGGAAAACCGCATATGGGTCACGCTTATTCAAGTATTGTAGCTGACATCTTCGCAAGATTTAAAAGAATTGAAGGTTTTAATGTTTATTTCTTAACAGGCACTGATGAACATGGGCAAAAAATTCAGAAAGAGGCTGAAAAGAATAAAAAAAGTCCAAAAATATTTTGTGATGAATTATCTGAAACCTTCAGATCTCTCACAAAAACTTTAAACTTAACAAATAATGATTTCATAAGAACTACAGAGCCAAGACATTTTAAATCAGTTAACGAGATATGGAAAAGATTAGTAAAATCTGGTGATATTTATTTAGATAAATATAGCGGCTGGTACTCTGTATCTGACGAGGCATATTATGATGAAGATGAAATTGAAGATAGAAACGGAAGAAAAATCTCAATAACATCAGGATCTTTAGTAGAATGGGTAGAGGAAGAGTCTTATTTTTTTAAATTATCTGCCTGGCAAAAAAAATTATTAGAACATTATGAAAAAAATAAAGATTTTATCCTTCCTCATTCAAGAAAAAATGAAGTAAAAAGTTTTGTTGAAAAGGGTTTAAAAGATTTGTCAATTAGTAGAACATCATTTTCTTGGGGAATACCAGTGCCTGAAAATAAAAAACATATTATTTATGTTTGGTTAGATGCGTTAACTAATTATTTAAGTGCACTTAACTTTCCAGATACAAATAATGAAAAATATAAATCTTTTTGGCCAGCTGATATACATATTATTGGTAAGGATATTTTAAGATTTCATGCAATTTATTGGCCAGCTTTTTTATTTGCAGCTAATTTACCTTTACCAAAGAGAGTTTTTGGGCACGGTTGGATATTATCTGATGAGAAAAAAATGTCTAAATCACTTGGAAATATTTTAGATCCAATTGAGATAATTAAAAATTATGGAATAGATCAATTAAGATATTATCTTATTAAAGAAGTTTCTTTAGGAAATGATGGAAGTATATCAATGGAAAATTTAAAAAATTGTATAAATAATGATCTTGCAAATAATTATGGAAATCTATGCCAAAGAGTCTTTGCATTTATAAAAAAAAATTGTAATAACAAAATACCTGAAGGGAAGAATCTTGAAGAAAAAGATATGAAATTTATAGATAATGTTAAAAATAACATTCCTTTTTTAATAAATTTAATTAATAAGCAAAATTTAAATGAATACATTAAAAAAGTTGTAAATTTTTCCTTTGAAGCAAATAAATATTTTAATGATTCTGAACCTTGGGCGCTTAAAAATAAAGACACTAAAAGGATGAATGCGATTTTGTTTACAATTGTAGAACAAATTAAAAATATCTCGATTCTTTTAAATCCAATTATTCCTATTTCTACAAAGAAAGTTTTAAATGCGATAAATATTTCTGATAAAGATATCTTAATAGACAACATTCAAAAAAATAATATTTTGGATTTAAACAGAGAACTAAAAGATTTAGATATTTTGTTTAAGAAAGTAGAAGATGATAATTGATTCACACTGTCACTTAACATACGAGCCTATGTCAAACGCTCTTAACGATACTATCAAGAGAGCAACAGATGAGGGTGTTAAATATATACTGACTATTTCAACAGAGGATAAAAGCTTTGATAAAATTTTAAGTATAATTACAAAATATAAAAATGTTTATGGAACATACGGTATTCATCCACACGAAGCAAAATTACATATGAATATTAAAACAGTTGATATAATAAAAAAGGCAAGTTTAAGTAACAAAATAATTGGTATTGGTGAAACTGGATTAGATTTTTATTACAACTATTCAGAAAAAAACGATCAAATAAATTGTTTCGAGGAGCATATTTGCGCTGCCCAAGAAAACAATATGCCGTTAATAGTTCATACCAGAGCTTCAGAAAATGAAACATTTGAAATTTTATATAAAAATTTAAAAAAAAAAAATTTTAAAATACTTATACATTGTTTTACTGGAACTAGAGAATTTGCTTTCAAACTTTTAGATTTAGGAGCTTATATTTCAGCAAGTGGGGTAGTTACATTTAAAAAATCTTTAGAATTAGCTAATACTTTTAAAGATTTACCTAACGAAAGAATTTTAGTTGAAACAGATGCACCGTACCTTGCTCCAGTTCCTTTAAGAGGCAAACCTAATGAACCAAGTTTTATAATTCATACTGTAAAATTTTTGTCTGAGCTCAAAAAACTACGACTAGATGAATTTTCAAAAATCACAACTCAAAATTTTTTTAAATTATTTGGTGAATTAAATTGAGAAATAAATTTACCATTTTAGGATGCGGAAGTTCTTTAGGGTCACCCTGGATAACAAATTACAAAGCTAAACTCAAAAATCATCCAAAAAATGTTCGATCTAGATGTTGTGCTCACATTCAAAAAGATAACTTATCTATATTGATAGATACTTCTCCTGACATTAAATATCAAATTTTAAGTAATAAGATTAATAACCTAGACTCAATAATTTATACGCATGAGCATGCAGATCAAACATCTGGTATTTTTGAAATGAGACCTTTTTTTTGGAAGAATAAATCTAGAATTCCTGTATATGGCAGTTCAAGAACAATAAAGGCTATTAAAAAAAGTTATAATTTTTGTTTTACTCAAAAACATGGTTATAAGCCGATTATGAAAGCGAAAATAATTAAAAATAAATTTTTTATTAAAAAAGGTAGGACTAGTTTATTAATTAAATCTTTTGATGTTAATCATGGTCTCATAAATGCAACTGGATATGTTACCGAAAAAATTGCGTATTTAAGTGATTGTAATGATATTCCGAAAAAAAATTTAATTTATCTAACAGGATTAAATTATCTTATTGTAGATTGTTTAAAAATTGATAAACATCCATCTCATTTTAACTTTGATGACGCTATGAATCTAATTAATTTAGTCAAACCTAAGAAGGCAATTCTTACAAATTTACATACAGATTTGGATTATTTTATTTTAAAAAAAAAATTACCTAAGAATATAATTCCTGCTTATGATGGTTTGAGTTTTAATTTTTAAATTAACTTTTCAATAATTTTTAAAAATTTCTTTGAAGTAGGTTTTGTTATTGAGGAAAACGTTTCGGCCACTTTTCCATCTTTACCAATTATAATTTTATGAAAGTTCCATTTAGGGATAGCACCTATACCAAAATCATTTCTTGCCCATTTATAGAAAGGGTGTGAATTATTACCAATTACGCTTATTTTTTCAGTCATTGGAAAAGTTATACCAAAGTTTGTTTCACAAAAATCTTTAATTTCTTTATTAGTGCCAGGCTCTTGCCTAAAATTATTAGTTGGAACACCTAGAACAACTAAGTTCTTATTTTTATATTCCGACCACAGAGATTGAAGATTTTCATATTGAGGAGTATATCCACATCTACTAGCTACATTCACAACAACTATCACTTTGTCTTTATATTCACTTAACTTAATTATATCTCCGTTGATCCCAGTAAATTGAAAATCATATGCGCTACTATTATTTCCGGCTAAAACTTTAGTGAAAAAACTTATCATAATTAAAACTATTATTATTTTTTTCATAATTTAAGAGCTTTTATTACTGCATCAAATGGTAGAAATATACACTTAAATCTATTAAAATTGTCGCTATTTAATAATCTTTTAAAATCAGAGTACCTTTTTGGTATTGGAATATTTTCTTGTTTCGAAATTTTTTTAAGTGTGACAAAATCATACTTAATATCCTTTATATTTAAATTCTTAATTTTATGTGAAAGAAGGCTTGCAGAAGCTTCACAATAAATACAAGACTCGGTCTCATATTTCATAGAATTTATTTTTTTTTTATCAGCAATAATTTCTAAAGTTATTTTATCACCACACATATTGTTTTTTAAAGATATTTTATGAGAATATTTATTTTCTAGACCAGCGTTTTTAGTATCAGAAGCTAGTTTAATAATTTTTCGATCAATCATTTTTTTGAAAAAATAAGTAATAAAAAATATCCAAATAAAGTGGAGAGAAGAGAACCTGTTAGAACACCAATTTTGACTCCATCCATATATTCCATGTTATTGGCAAATGCTAAATTACCAACAAACAAACTCATAGTAAAACCTATTCCTGTAAGAATCGAAACTGCATAAAAAGCGGGCCATGTAGAATTTGTGGGTTTATCTGCTAGATTTAATTTTACAGATATATAAGAAAGGACAAAAACACCTATTTGTTTTCCAAAAAATAAACCCAGAACAATTCCTAATGGCACAGGACTCAATAAGGCCGCAAAAGTTAAACCTTCAAGTGACACACCAGCATTAGCAAAAGCAAAAATCGGCATTATACCAAAGGCAACATATGGGGACAATCCGTGTTCTAATTTTAGCAACATAGAATTTTTGCTACTTTTTACATTATGTGGAATTGTGAGAGCTAATAAAACTCCGGCGATCGTAGCGTGAATACCTGATTGATGAGTAAAATCCCATAAAAAAATTCCAACTATTAAAAAAGGAATAAAGCTTTTAATCTTAAATTTATTTAAACTAATTAATAAAACTAAAGAAATAAACATTAATACTAAATATTTTATCTCAATATTTCCTGAATAGAAAAAAGCAATTATTACTATTGCACCTAAATCATCAATTATAGCAAGTGCAGTTAAAAAAACTTTTAATGAAACAGGAACTCTTTTTCCTAATAAAGACAAAACACCTAAAGAAAAAGCTATATCTGTGGCAGATGGTATTGCCCAACCATTTAATGTTGCGCTATTAGAATAATTAACAACTACATAAAATAATGCAGGAATGGCCATTCCTCCAACTGCTCCGATAATAGGTAACATTGCTTGTTTGGGATTTGATAATTCACCTTGAATAAATTCTCTCTTAATTTCCAGTGATACAAAAAAGAAAAAAATTGCCATTAAAACATCATTTATCCAGTGCAGGACACTCAGTTTTAATCCAAATTCTTTAGTACCTAGAGTTATATATTTATCCAAAGTATTAAAATAGTATTCACTCAAATTTCCATTACTTATTATTAGGGCAAGGATAGCAGCAAATAACAAAACTAATCCTGATGCAGCTTCTAGCCTAAAAAAGTATTTAAATGGTTTTGTAATATGCTGGATCATGGTTATTATTTACTTGTATAGAGACCATCTTTCAATTGCCAAAAACACATAATTAACCTATAAAACAGACGATCGGGGCGTAGCGCAGCCTGGTAGCGCATCTGGTTTGGGACCAGAGGGTCGCAGGTTCAAATCCTGCCGCCCCGACCATTAAAAAGTATGAAAAAAGCAAAGATTTACATACCTACAAAAACAGCTATGCAATCGGGTAGGGGAAAGCTAAAAGAGTGGCTGCTTGAATTTGAAACAAAAGACCCCTCAATTAACCCATTAATGGGCTGGGAGACTTCAACGGATACATTAGAAGAAATTATTTTAAAGTTTCCAACTAAAGAAAAGGCTATAGAGTATGCTAAAAAAAATAATATTTCTTATTCTATTGTTGAGCCAAAACAAAGAGATTTTGTAATTAAAGCTTATGCTGATAATTTTATTAAAGATTAAACATCATGTGGCGTAGTTTTTTTAAAGATAAAAAATGGTTTTACTGGTCTTACGGTGGAGGCTTTTTTATTTTGCTTCTGCTAGTAACACAAACTTATTTAGATGTATTGTTTAATAGTTGGTACAAGGAATTTTACGACATTTTACAAACTGCAGAAAAACGTGAAATTTCTGAATTTTGGGTGTCGATAAAGAAATTTTTATTTATTGCTTTACCATATGTAACATTATTTGCTTTTACCAATTGGTTTACAAGACTTTGGGCTTTTAGATGGAGAGAAGCAATGACATTTTCATATATGCCTTATTGGCGAGCTACTGAAGCAAAAGTTGAAGGTTCATCACAAAGGATACAAGAGGACTGTATGAATTTTGCGAAAATTGTTGAGTCAATCGGTTTACAGGTAGTAAAAGCTATTATGACACTTATTGCATTTATCCCAATACTTTGGGTCCTTTCTTCTAACGTATCAGTCCCTTTTTTAAATAATATATCTGGATCTTTAGTTTGGGTAGCTTTAATACTTAGTATTGGAGGTATTATAATTAGTTGGTTGGTAGGAATAAAACTTCCTGGTTTGGAATATAATAATCAAAAGGTAGAAGCCGCTTTTCGAAAAGAATTAGTTTATGGAGAAGATGACAGAAAAAATTATGTTCAAGCTCCAACTATATTACAATTATTTACTGGAATTAAATTTAATTATCATAAGTTATTTCTTCATTATGGTTATTTTGATTTGTGGGCAATATGGTATAGGCAACTTTTTGTAATAGTTCCATTTTTAATTATGGCTCCGGGTTTATTTACAGCTGCCTTCACATTAGGCGTGATGATGCAAGTAGTTAATGCATTTGGTGAAGTTAAAGATGCTTTTTCTGTTTTTCTTTATAACTGGACAAGAATAACTGAATTAAGATCAATATATAAGCGTTTAATGGAATTTGAAACTGCAATTAATTACAATAAAAACACGTTGAGAAAACCTAGAAAATCTGATGTAAGAGTTTAATGGATCTCTACCTCAAACTAATTGATGTAATTGCACCTGTCTTTTTTGTAATTGGAATAGGATATTATCTAGGAAAAAAAAATCCCGAAATAAGCACTGATTTCATAACTACTTTTGCTGGAAACGTTGGAACACCAGCTATGATATTTTACACAATAACTACTACTGGTGTAACCTTAGCTGTTTTTATAGAATATTTTATTTACGCATTAATCATAATTGCTGGTTTTTCATTAGTTGGGATTTTATTTCTGTTAATATTGAAGAAAGATTTTATCAGTGAGTTACCACCATTGATTTTACCAAATACTGGAAATATGGGTATTCCTATTTGTTTATTTGCATATGGAACTGCTGGTCTGGGAGTTGCTTCAGCAATAGCTTCTGTAATTATTTTGCTTCACTTCACATTAGGTGTATTGCTGGCTAAGAAAAGTTTTTCTTTAGAAATATTGATTAAAAATATGCCAATTTATGGAATTATAATCTCAATTGTATTTTTATATTTTGAGTGGGATGTCCCAGGATATTTAGAAAACACAACTTTTCTTCTGACTTATGCAACAATATTTTTAGTTTTAATGTCTCTTGGTATAGCGCTTTCAAGAATGAAAGTAGTATCATGGTCCCACGCATCAATTCTAGGGGGCGTGAGAGTGATAATTGGACCTATAATTGGTTTTGCTCTAATAAAATTTTTAAATTTAAGCGGTTTTGCTGCGGGTGTTCTTTTAATTCAATCTTGTATGCCAAGCGCAGTTTTAACCTATCTAGTAGGATCTATGTATTCTGAGAAAAAGGTAGTTGATAGCGTAGCTAGCGTTATAGTAACTTCAACTGTAATGTCATTTATTACTATTCCAATTGTAGTTTATTATAGTTTAAAATATTTTCAATAAATACAGTAACTTACATAAAGTAATTAAAGTTATTTATTAAGTAATAGGTAAGCACTACTTATAGATTAATAAGAAAATTCAAATAAATATTGAAAAATAATGCTTATTTAAGGCTAAAAATAAGAAAATAAGTTAAAAATAGTTAGATAAACCTCAAGTTTTGTTTGATATACAATAAAATTTAAAAAATGATGTGCTAGAAACTAGCAAAATAAGGTGATTTAGACCATTTTAAAAGTAGCAATAATTAATAATTCTACAAGCTTTGCGTGTACCGAATATAGTGTTTAAATGGCCATAGAGGGTGTTTTTTTTGGAATCATTAATTTTATAGTACAACTGACTGGTGTGTGGATAAAAAATACAGTGAAATAGGGGAGAATAGACCCGATCGCCCGTCAAATAACAATTCTAGAGCGTTACACCCTCTTTTTTCAGCAAAAATCTCTTGGTTTTTAAACCTCCTTTACCTGAATAACCACCAAGCGACCCATCTGATCTAATCACTCTATGGCAAGGTATTATAGGCGCATAGGGGTTTTTTCCTACTGCATTGGCTACAGCACGTATAGCGAGCGGCTTTCCTATAGCCTTTGCTACCTGAGAATACGTTTTAACACTACCTCGAGGTATTTTACTCAAATAAGCCCATACTTTTACTTGAAATTTAGTGCCATTAAGCTTCATTAGTCAAAAATTAAGTAAATTGTGAGAGAAATGCCCGCTAGAAGTGCTGTTATTAAGCCTATAGCTATCATTTTTTTGCCTTTTGAACTCGAGTTAGACCAGAAATACGAAATTCCATAAACAGCAGCTATAAATAATGCTATGGGAAGAATAAATTTTATCATAATCAATAAAAATATACGCATTGACATCTAAAATCACTTAATATATTATTTCCGATAATTAATGGTTATCGGAAATTATGAATGATTTAACAACAGAAATTAAAAAACTTGAAATTGAAACTTTAGATAACTTAAAGCTATCTAAAGCTAAAAATACAGTTAGAGCTTACAAATCTGATTTTAATGATTTTTCATTGTTTTGTTCTAAACACGGTATGCAAAGTTTACCAAGTGAACCAAAAATTGTTTCTTTATACTTAACTCATTTGTCAAAGCAATCAAAGTATAGCACCTTAAAAAGGCGTTTAGCATCAATAAACGTTATGCATAGATATAAAGGCTATTATTTGGACACCAAGCATCCAATTATCGTTGAAAACCTATTGGGTATAAAAAGGCAAATAGGTATTCATCAAAAAGCAAAAAAACCGTTATTATTTAACGATTTAAAAGAATTAATTAAAGCAATTGATAAATCTAAAACAGGTAATTTTAAAAAACTAAGAGATAAAACTTTAATATTAATTGGTTTTTCGGGAGGATTTAGAAGGTCAGAACTTGTGGCGATAACAAGAGATGATGTTGAATTCGTTAAAGAAGGAGTAAAAATATTTGTTAAAAAATCAAAAACAGATCAGTCAGGAGAAGGAATGATTAAAGCAATCCCCTCTTTTAAATATGTTGAATACTGTCCAGTAGATCATCTTAAAAACTGGATGAATGAAAATAAAAATGAATTAATTTTTCCTATATCAGATAAAAATGTAGCTTTAATTATAAAGAAACACGCATTAAGCGCGGGTTTAGATGAAAAAAAATATGCAGGACACAGTCTTAGGTCAGGTTTTGCAACGACAACAGCTGAATATGGCGCTAGCGAAAGAAATATAATGGCTATGACAGGTCACAAATCAGTGGATATGGTAAGAAGATATATTAAAGAGGCTGATTTATTTAGAAATAATGCATTAAATAAAATTTCAAACAAATGAAAAATATACTAAATAAAATATCGATTGTATTAGTTTGTTACAATAGTTCATTTAAATTAAAAAAATTTATCAAAAATATACCTTTTGAAACAAAAATATTACTTATCGATAATTCAAAAGATTACTCATTAAAAAAATATTTTGGTAAAAAAAAAAATATAAAAGTTTTTTATAAAAAAAATGATGGTTATGGTTCATCAATAAACTTCGCATCAAAAAAAATTGATACACCTTATTTCTTAGTAGTGCAGCCAGATGTAACTGGTATAAACAAAAAGTCATTATTAAAATTTTATGAGTATTCAAAAAAACTAAAAGATAATTATTCAGTAATTGGACCACATTTTCTAAACGCCTCGAAAAAAGGACATTTTCAAACAGATACAACATATAAGATAAAAGAAATACATAATGTTCATGGATCAACAATGTTTTTTAATAAGAATGTTTTTAATAAAGTTAATGGTTTTGATAAAAATATTTTCTTATATTGGGAGGAAACAGATTATACAAGAAGAGCGAAAAAAAAAGGTTATAAAGCTTATCAACTAAATTTAGTAAAAGTTAAACATGAAAAAGGTAAAGCAGTTAAAACTATTAATTCTGTTGAAGATGAAAAGCTCAAAAACCTATATATTTGGCATTTTATTTGGTCAAAATTTTATTACTTTAAAAAACATTATAGTTTTTTTTTAGCTTCATTATATTTTTTTCCAATAATTATAAGGATTTTATTTAGATTAATTATTTATAAAAATAATAATGGAAATAAATTTAAGAGATATTATTGTAGATGGGATGGTTTAAAAAACTCTATTCTTGGAAATAAATCTCATATGAGATTAGAAAAATTATAAGTTTTATTTTTTTTTACTCATCAAAACTTGATTTGTGCTCTCACCTATTATTGAAAAACCATTCTTATTGAAAAAATTTATTGAGTATAATGTTTTAGCCCCTTTATCATCCAATAATACTAACGATTTATCACTTAGTTTACTTACAGCTTCCTTTGCTTCATTTAATTGGTGTTTGGAGGCTAATTCAACATTGTGTCCATCAAAAGAGTCAAGATAAAGTAAATCAATTTTGTTATTAAAATCTCTTAGGAATTGAACACTATCGCATACATAAAAAAAGGTATTTTGTTTAAAATTTTTTGTAAAACTAGTTGCATTGTCAATATTACTCTGTGAAATATCACAACTATGTAATTCACCGTTAATATTATGAGTAAAATCAGCGAACATCAACGTGCTCATGCCATCTTTCCAATTCATTCTTTTAAAGAAAAAAAATTTTTCTTTACCTCTAGAGGTCCCAGTTTCAACAAAAATTTTTAATTTTCTTTCTAATGCAATCTCCAAAGTCTTTTTAAAAAAAGGATATCTTATATTTTTTTTATGATTATATTTTTCTAAAAATTTCATACAAAATTATTTATATTTTTTTTCAATTTTTGAAAATCATCTCGATATATATAATTATAGTTTTTAATATGATTTGTAATTCTTAGATAGTGTTGTTTTTTATTTTTTTCAATTATGTCAATTGTTTTAATATTATAATTTGATGCAATATGCGTGAATGCTCCATGACATGAGATAAATATTTGCGATTTAGATATTAAATGTGAAATAGAATTAAAACTTTGATTTACTATTAAAAAAATATCATCATTAATCCGATACAAAGATTCCTCTATTTTAGTTGAATTTACAATTAAATCTGTAATAAGGTTTGTTTTCAAATAGCCTGTAGTAATTATTATTTTCATCGATTTTTTATCTATTAATCTTATTAAAAATTCTTTTAATTCTTCTGCACTTGTATTTATATTTGTTAAATTTTTTGCTTTTTTAAAAACTTTTGAATAATTTTCTAATTCCCATTTTTCATCATAGTGAAATAAGATGAAATTATTATTATCGGCATTAAATTTATGGTTTAATTCATATTGATTTTTGAAATGATTTTTTGGAAAAAAATTATAATTTTGATTTTTAAAATCCATATTTAAAGATCTACAATTCATTATAATTATATCTTTCATTGAATAATCTTTGATATGATCATTGTCTAAAAAAACATCTTTATAAAAAAAATTTAAAAACTTTTTCTGAAAAAATTTTGAAACATTAAATATTTTTTTTTCACTTTTTAAAAAAATACTTAAAAGAATTGATCTATTTTTTTTATCACTTACAATTATTACTTTATATCCAAATTTTTTTATTTTAAAAAAAAGGTTAAGCTTTTCAAAAAATGAATTTGATTTAAGTAAAAATACTTTATCTATTAAAAAATTTGACTCAACATATTCATTATTTTTTGGTGAGGTTACAACATGTATTTTTGCTTTACTATCGGACTCTTTAATAGTTTTAATTAATGGAAGAGTTAATAAAAAATCTCCTATTCGATCTGTTCTAAAAATTAAGTAATTCATAAAACTAAGACCTATCTTTAAATATTATTAATAAATATTTCAAAATTATTTTTTATATATTTTAAATCTTTATTGTTTAATCCATGATGACAGCCTATTAAGATGCCATTTTTCATAACACTATTGCTATTTACCTCAGCAAATTTAACTTTTTTATATTTTCTTTTCTTCATAATTGGTTGGCGAAGTATATTACCAGTAAAGATAGTTCTTGTTTGTATCCCCTTTTTTTCCAAGAAAATTTGTAATTTCTGCCTATTAATCTTTTTATTTTTTATAATTACGGGATAAGCTAACCAAGGGGTTCTCAATCCATTTTGTTGAACTGGCAGATCAAATAATGATGGGTATTGTGAAAAAAAATTCTTTAATTTTTCGAAATTTTGAACCCTTTTTTTTATATTCTTAGGTAATTTACGTAATTGTTCAGTTGCAAAAGCTGCTGATATTTCTGAGGGTAAAAAATTATACCCCATATCTTTAAAAATATACTTCCCATCATAAGGTATTCCATCAACCTTCGTGTTAAACCTTTTTTTTATACCCTCTGACTCATCAAAAACAGCGGATGATCTCCCCCAACCTCTCAGTAATTTAGCCTTATCATATAGCTTTCTGTCATTAAAGCACACCATACCTCCAAAACCTGCCCCAGTTATTATGTGAGACGCATACATACTGTTTGTAGTAATGTCTGAAAATTTACCTAAGTTTTTTCCATGTACTTTATATCCAATTGTATCAGCAGAGTCTTCGATCACTTTAAGGTTGTAGCGTTTCGCTATTTTACTTATTATTTTCCAATCTGGTACGTTTCCTAATAAATTAGGCAGCATAATTGCTTTAGTTTTTTTTGTTATAGCTTTTCTTATTTGATCAATGTTTGCAACAAAAGTGTTTTTCTTCACATCGATAAAATGAGGTATTAAACCTAGCTGATAAATTGGAGCTACAGTAGTTGAGAATGTTAAAGTTGTTGTGATGATTTCACTTCCTTCTTTAAGGTTTAAAGAAGCTAAAGCAAGTAAATTTGCAGATGATCCAGAATTTACCATTAAACCAAATTTCTTTCCAAATGATTGTGCTATTTTCTTTTCCAAAGATTTTACTGAAGGTCCGTCAATTAAAGTTAAAGATTTATTTTTTAAAACACTGACAGCGGCGTTAATTTCTTCCCTGTTATATACTGCTTTACCGTAAAATATTTTCATTTAATTTTCCCAATAAAATTTTTTCGATTTCTTTATATCAAAAGTTTTTGAAATTATATACTCTGCAACTTTATTTGAATTAAAATGTCTCATATATTTAATCTTACCGTTTTTGGCGATTTTTTTTCTTAATTTATCATCGTTAGATATTTTCAAAATTTTTTCAGATAAATCATTGACGTTTTTATAAAAAACCATTTCATTATCGCTAAAAAAATTTCTATATTGCGTTTTTTCGTCAATCAAACAAACTAAACCATTTCCAACAATTTGTGTAATTCTATCACTGCTGTAATATTTAATCGCTTCACCTCTGCTTAGATTTAAGCCCATTTTAGCATTAGATATTGTTTTGAAATAATGATCAGCCCATATAGGTTGAACTTTTCCAATTCCATAAAGATCAAATTTAACATCAGGTGTTTTTGAAGTAAGTGAGTTAAGAAATATTATTCTATCATCAATTTTTCCACTTTTTAGTACTCCTCTATGAACGCCGTGACTAAGTGCAAAAAAAACATCAACATTGCATGATTTATTAAAGTTATTTAAAATTTCAAACGATCTATCTGATGGATTTGGTATATAAAAACTATTTTCTTTTTTTAAAAAATTTAGAACATCTGGACTTGTAGTTAAAAAACTAGTGTCCACTACTTTTATTTTATCTAAAATTCTTTCTTTATTTCTTTCATAATCAGGCCCATTTTTGTTTAGCGGATCAAGAAACCATTGGCCGAACCTAGCTTTTGGATAGTCCTCTTTTAATTCCGCTATTTGATCAGGCGAAATAAGATCAGCATGTCCAAGTACGATTAGATCAGGCTTATAATTATAACATGTTTTTTTCAATTTATTATTTAACGTTCTTGCACCTTTTAAATCACCAAAGCCTTTATAATATTTTTGAATATCTCGGTCACTAAAACCTAAAACGCTGTGCCCTAGTCTTATAAAACCATTATTTATCCTTCTTCCTGTATTAAAAAATAATCGTCCATCAAGTCTTTCATTAAAATTAGTTATATGGAGAATTCTTAAATTATCCAAATTTTTCTTTAAATTGAAACTATTTAAAATTTGTAATTTTTCAGATCTATAACCATCAATTTTTTTTGTTATAAATTCGTGGGTTAAATAAAAATTTTTAAGTGATAGTTTTTGTAAATTTTTTCTCTTATCCTTATTTTTTATTAATCTTGATATATTTTCTTCTAAATTTTTTGTAGTTAATTTTTTTAAAATTTTTGCATTAGTAACTGTTTCCGGCAATCCTCCTTTATCTGTAATTATAACTGCGCATCCGTTAGCAGAAGCTTCTAAACTTGTTCTACCGAAAGGTTCCTCCCATCTAGAACACGCTACTGCAATGCTAGTTTTTTTGAATATATTCAAAACTTTATCGTGATTTAAAAATCCCAAAATATCTGCATTCTTGTGATTGAGAACTATTTTTTCCCTTTTTTCATCTCCAATTATTTTTGCTCTCCAATCGGGATGTTTATTGAGTATCCTCTTAATAGCTTTGGAAAAAACGTCATACCCTTTAGCTGAATTTAGCTTACCAGCAAAGGTGATCCATTTTTTTTTATTTTTTAATATTTTCTTATTATTTTTTTTTGCTGATTGATAAAAGACTGCAAGTTTATCACTATTTACAAATTTGTTTTCAAGCCCCTCTAAAAATCTTTTTTTAGACCAATTACTATTAAAAATTATTTTATAGCAACTTTTTAATAAATTTTTTCTGTCCTGAATACTTTTTGATCCCTCCATAGATAATGGATCATTATGAAAATATAAAACTAGAATTTTATTTTTTAACCCATTTTTAAGTATATTTATGTAACTTGGACGGTTATGAATCTCAATGATTGAAAAATTAAATTTTTCTTGAATTTTAATAAATTTATTTACATACGCTCGAGTTTGACTCCGTAATGGATTATTAAATAAGTCAATATTTTGATACCTTAATTTAAATTTTTTTTTAAATTTTGTATTTCCGAAAACAACTATTTTTCTTTTAAAAACACTCTTTAAACTTGTTTCATTTACAAAAAGTGATACTGCTCCTGGATAATCTGGAGAAAAATTTTCTTTATAAGGTAATAATATTGCAATATTCATATTTGTATTAAGTAATCAATCTAGTAAAAACTTTTTAAAGTATTTCCGTCCAAGTAAATAGTTGATCCAGTCAAGTATTTTAACCTATTTTTTACTATTGAGTTCACCAATAGACCTATTTCCTTTGGATTGCCAATTTTTTTTGTTGGAAGAGTTTTCTCAAACTTTTTTAAATCTTTAATCAATTCTTTAACCCTACCCGTTTTAAAGGGGCCAGGTGCAATGGAAATTACAGATACACCCTTTTTTGAAAAAGTATAGCTTATTGATTTCAATACGCTAGAAAATGCAATTCTCAATGATGATGAAGGAATTAGTAACTCGTTTGGCTCTCTTATTATGGAGGAGGATATATAAAATATATAACCATTATTTTTTATTTTTAAATTCTTTAAAATTAAACAAAAACCCAAAAAAAGTTGATTGAAATATCTTAACCATATTTTTTCATTAATCTTGTTAAATCTTAACGGCATAGGTCCGCCAGAATTTAATACCAAAATATCTGTTGATTTATGTTTTTTTAAAAATTTTTTAACGGATTCGATATTAGAAGTATCAATATCTTTAGTTGACAATGCATGAATATTTTTACAACTTTTTCTTAACTCTAAAGCAATAGCTTTACCAATTCCTTTAGATCCTCCTAAAATAATTGCTTTTTTAAAATTTGATTTTTTTACCATGTATTTTTACTTTTGTATTTACTTTTTTTTTAGTTAAAATTATTTGAATCTCGTTAAATTCTTTTTTTAATTCTTTAAGCTCATCAATAAAAAAAGCATGTATATTGTCAGGGTATAATCTTTTTTTAATTCTAAGATTTTTTATATAGATAAAAATAAATGATGGATTAAAATAACTTGAAAGATGTAATGGAACACGATTTTTAAAATGATGTCCATAACCAACAGGTAATTTAAATTTTTTTCTTAAATAATTTATTCTATTTAAATCCAAATCTTTTGCTTCATAAGACATATTGGTATAAAGCAAGTTCAATCTTTTTTTTGTTTCAAAATACTTTAAACACTTCGAGATATTATTATCACTTCCTTTAGCTAATGATATATAGACAGGTTTATTTTTTTTTTTTAAAATATCAATTAATTCCTTATTATTAATTGCAATTCCTAAAAGTTTGTAAAAATCAAAATTTAAATCTTTAAGATTGTTAAAACTTTTTAAATCACAAACCGAAAGTCCAATTTTTTTTTTCTTTTTATGCGCTAATTTAATTGCTCTTTTGTAAAATTCTTTAGGTAATAAAAAATCAATCCTTCTTTTCATATACCTATAAAAATTATCTGTATGAATCATAAACGTAAGATGTTGAAATTCTGATTTTAAAAAAAACTTCAAATATTTATAGGCTTCAGAAACTTTTCCGAAATGATTAATGCCAACTTCAAGTACCATCATAATTAAATTTAAATTCCAAGTTTTTTAATTTTTTTCTTAATGTCCTGTTATTCTTTATATAATATTCTCTAGAAATTGCCTCTCTTTTTGAATTAAGTTTTTCCTTATAAATTAGTTTCCATTTTCTACCTCTAGTAAATTTAGCTCCCCTATTACTATTATGCAGAATGATTCTTTTTTTTAAATTATTTGTATATCCAACATATGTAACAGTTTTTTTGCCCAAAGATTTGAGCATATAAACGTGATAAGTCATTGTATTTAGTAGCCTTTTCCAGGATCCTTATTTGTATCTTTTTTTAGTTTATTTAAAGCTGACTTAGATGCAGTGGTCATATAACGTTGATCAGAGCCAATAGTTACTAATTGAAATCCTTTTTTTATCATTTTTTCTGCATACTCTGGCTCACCATTCTGAATACCTGCAATTATCTTGTTTTTTTTTGCGTGCTCTAAAATCTTCATAATCACTTCATAAACTGGATCTCCTTCAGGTTTATCAAAACTAGGTTTTTCACCAATAGCTAAACTTAAATCAGCGGGCCCAATATAAATTCCATCCAAACCAGGTGTAGTCATTATATTATCCAAATTATCTAAAGACTCTTTTGTTTCAATCATAGCGAATTTTAATATTTCATCATTTGCTTTATCAGCATAGTCAGCTCCGCCATAGACAAGGCCTCTAATCGGACCATAACTTCTATATCCTTTGGGAGGGTATAGACATGCTTTAACAAAATTATCTGCCTCATTTTTATTGCTTACCATTGGACAAATAATTCCATAGGCTCCAGCATCTAAAATCTTCATTATCTGACCAGGTTCATTCCAATTTACTCTTGCCATAGGCACTACTTTAGTTGATGAAATTGCTTGCAACATGTTTACAGCATTAGAATAATCAATAACACCATGCTGCATATCTAGAGTTAGTGAGTCCCAATTTTGATTAGCCATTAATTCAGCTGTAAATGAGTTTGGAATTTGCAGCCAGCCATTTACTACTGGTTTTCCAGATTTAAAAATTTCTTTTAATTTATTTTTTCTCATTCGTAAGAGATACCGAAGTGAGTATATTTTATATTTAAATAATCTTTAATAGCCATTGATCCTCCTTCTCTACCATAACCTGTTTGCTTAATACCACCAAACGGCGCTTCAGCAACAGCTACAACAGGAGTATTAACTGCTACGCATCCAGTTTCTAGTTTTTCTGAAGCTTTGTTAGCTTTTTTTAAATCAGTTGTGTAAACATAACTACACAATCCAAGATCATTACTATTAGCTCTATTTATTACTTCATCAAAATCTTTAAAACTTAAGATTGGAACTATTGGACCAAATGGTTCTTCTTTCATTATAGTGAAATTATCTTTTATATCATCGAATATAGTTGGTTCATAAAAATATCCTTTATTAAAATTAGCTGCCCTTTTACCTCCTAATAATAATTTTCCCCCTTCTTTCTTTGTGGTTTCAACTAACTTTTCTACCCCCTCTAATCTTTGTTTCGTACATAATGGACCAAGTAAAGTATCTTTATCCATTCCATTTCCTATCTTTAGTTTTTTTGTTTTTTTAACCATCAAATCTACAAATTCATTTTTTTTATCTTCATGTATATAAAATCTATTTGGAGATATACATACTTGCCCATTATTTCTGAACTTTGCAGTTATTGCCATGTCTGTAACTTTATTTAAATCAACATCGTCAAACACTATGAATGGAGAATGGCCGCTTAACTCCATAGTTACTCTTTGTACTTTATCTGCAGCTTGTTTTAATATCAATTTGCCTACTCTTGTAGATCCAGTAATTGAAATCTTTTTAACTATATCAGACTTAATAAGTTCTTCAGATATACCTGCTGGATCACCTGATAATAAATTGACAACACCAGAAGGAACACCTGCTTCTTTACAAATATCTACAATTTCCATAACACTTCCAGGAGTTATAATATCTGGTTTTACGATAACTGAACAGCCAGCAGCTAATGCAGTTGAAATCTTTCTTGATGCAAGAATAATTGGAAAGTTCCAAGGAACTAAAGCAGCTACAACACCAACTGGCTGGTAAATTACATGTATACGAGTGTTTGGAAATCGACTTTGATTTATCTCACCAAATATTCTTTTAGTTTCTTCAGAATTCCATTCAAATATATCTGCAGCTCCTCCTACTTCTCCAGGACCTTCGGTTAAAGGTTTTCCAACTTCCAGTGTTAACCATTTAGATAAAATATCAACTCGTTGTCTAATTAATTCCGAAATTTTTCTAATTATTTTTGCTCTTTCCCAAGGTGATGTATTCCTCCAAATTTCTAAACCCTTTTCTGCTGATTTAAGAGCTCTAAGCACGTCCGAACTGTTGGCCTTAGAAGCCTTACCTATTAATTCTTCAGTAGCCGGATTAAGGACATCATATGTTTCACCACTTGTAGACTTTTGCCACTTTCCATCAATGAACTGTCCGTATTTATCGTACATAAATTATTGTTGAATAAAGAATGTTAATTAAATACTTTATATTGAATTTATGAAAAACATTCAACTTACTTGTGCACACGCTTTAGTAAAATTTCTTATAGCTCAGAAAACTCTTATAGATGGAAAAAAAGTGCCATTATTTCCAGGTGTGTTTGGAATTTTTGGTCATGGTAATGTTGCTTGTTTAGGTCAAGCTCTTCAAGAAAACCAAAAAGACCTTCCAACATGGAGAGGTCATCATGAACAAAATATGGCTTTAACCGGTATTGCGTATTCAAGAGCTAAAAGAAGAAAACAAATTTTTGTTGCTACATCTTCGGTTGGGCCGGGATCTACAAATATGATTACTGCAGCAGCTGTTGCGATGAGTAATAGATTGCCAATTCTTTTTTTACCTGGCGATACATTTGCAAATCGCATGCCTGATCCGGTATTGCAACAGGTCGAACATTTTAATAATCCTGGAGTTACTCAAAATGATGGATTTAAACCGGTTGTAAGATATTTTGATAGAATAACTCGACCTGAGCAAATAATATCAAGTTTACAACAAGCAATACAAGTCATGTTAGACCCTGCCGATTGTGGTCCAGCATGTATTTCTTTAAGCCAAGATGTCCAAGGCGAAGTTTATGATTATCCAGAGGAATTTTTTCAAGAAAGAATTCATACGATTAGAAGACCAAAGCCAGATGATTTTCAAATTAAAGAAGCAGCAGATTTAATAAAAAAATCTAAGAAACCGATTATTATTGCTGGCGGAGGTGTTTTTTATTCTGATGCTACTGATGAACTAAGTACATTTGCAAAAAAACATAATATTCCTGTAACGCAAACAGTTATGGGTTACTCATCTATAAAAAAAGATCATACTCATTTTCTAGGAACTATCGGAGGTTTAGGTGGAAAAGCAGCAAACAATTTAAGTAAAGAGACTGATACAGCGATAGCAATAGGAACAAAACTTGCTGATTTTACAACTGGATCTTGGGCTAATTTTGAAAATCCTAATTTTAAACTAGTCACTATAAATGCTGCACGATTTGATGCAAACAAACACATGGCCCAAGCTATAGTTGGAGATGCTAAAATTTCATTAATTGAGCTTTCTCAAGCACTAGGAGATTGGAAAGCAGATGATAGTTGGTATAAAAAATCAAGAATAGAATTAAAGAACTGGGAAGCTTACGTTGAAAAAGAAAGCGGACCTACTAATCAAAAACTTCCTAGCTATGCTCAAGTAATAGGAGCTTGCTATAGAAATTCAGATCCCTCTGATATAGCTGTAACGGCAGCCGGAGGTTTAGTAGGTGAAGTGATACAGGTTTGGAAACCTAGAGAATTAAATACTCATGAGACAGAGTGGGGCTTTAGTTGTATGAGTTATGAAATTTCTGGGGCGCTGGGTATCAAAATGGCTAATCCAGATAAAGAAGTTGTTTCATTTGTTGGAGACGGATCCTATCTACTTTATAACTCTGATATATATAGTTCAGTAATCACGAATAATAAATTAATATTAATAGTTTGTGATAATGGAGGGCACGCTGTTATAAATAGACTGCAATTATACAAAGGCGGTAAAGAATTTAATTGTCTACTTAAAAGCTCAAAACATTCCAATTTAGTACCTGTAGATTTTGCAGGACATGCAAAGAGCATGGGAGCAGATGGTGAGCATGTTAATTCAATAGTTGAATTAGAGGAAGCTTTTAAAAGAGCTAAAAAATCAAAAAAAACTTATGTAATTTCAATTCATACTGATGGTTACCAATGGTTAGAGGGATCAGCTTATTGGGAAAGTCCTACTCTTGGAATAACTTCAACAGAAGAAAATAAAAAAGCCCTAAAAGAACACTTAGAAGGAAAGAAAAAGCAACGAAAAGGTGTATAACCTTCTTAATGCAAAAAATTATCAATGTTGGATTAATAGGTTGTGGTCATATTGCTGAAACATATTTTAGAGCTCATAAATACTTTAATAATTTTAAAATAATTAAGTGCGCAGATATTAATAAAAAAGCTGCTGAAAAATGTGCCAAGACCTATAAAATTGAGTCCGCTTCTGTAAATGAAATACTTAAAGATAAAAAAATTCAGATAATTTTAAACCTTACGATTCCTACAGCACACTATTTGGTAGCAAAAAATTCATTATTGAATGGAAAACATGTGTATTCTGAGAAACCTTTAGCAGTAGACTTCAACAATGGTTTAGAACTTATTAAAATTGCTCGAAGAAAAAATCTTTATATTGGAAATGCGCCTGATACTTTTTTAGGAGGAGGTAATCAAAAAGCAAGACAACTTATAGATAAAAAAATTATAGGTAAAATAAAATTTGGAAATGCAATATTTGCTTTTCCAGGAATTCAATCATACCATCCTAATCCAGAACCATGGTTTAAAAAAAAGGGAGGAGGACCAGTTATTGATATGGGTCCATACTATTTAACAGCGTTGGTAAATTTATTAGGTCCTGCTAAATCTGTAACAAGCATCTGTAATTACAATACCAAAAAAAGAATAATCGGTATTGGGCCTAAGAAAGGAAAAAAAATTAAAGTGGAATGCCCTACTACATACTTTTCAACTATTAGATTTCAAAATAGAGCAATTATTAGATTAACTTTATCATTTGATGTAATCTCGCACTTAAGAAATCATATTGAGTTATATGGCGAAAAAGGATCTATGATAGTCCCAGATCCAAATATGTTCGGAGGATCTGTTTTTTTAAGTACGAAATTAGGAAGTAAATGGAAAAATTTTAAAACAAATAAAATGATTTTGGGAAAAATTAATATTCGAACACAGAGCTCTAGGGCGAATGAGTCTCCTACTAACGCTAATTATAGAGGTGTGGGACTTGCGGAGATGGTTTACTCAATTCAAAATAAAAAAAAACATAGATGCAATGGAAATTTATCGTTACATGTTCTTAATATTATAGATGGAATTCATAAATCAGCTAAAAATGGAAAAAGATTTAATATCAAAACAACCTGTGAAAAACCTAAATTTTTTACTATTAAAGAAATAAACTCAATTATCAAATAGAATTTTGTCTACTTAAAATTGCAGCTCCACGCACGCCACTAGAATCTCCATATTTGGGTTTAAGAAAGACAGTTTTTAAGTTTGGCTCATTAATATATGCTGAAGTTTTATATTTAATTTCATCAAGAAAATCTATTTCATTTGAAATACCTCCACCGAAAACTATTGCATCTGGATCAATTGTTGTAATAATTAAGACCAAGCTTCTAGAAAGAATTTCCTTATAATTGTCGATGAATAATTGTGCATGCTTATCTTTTTTTCTATAAAGTGAAAATATTTCTTTAGCAGAAATTTTATTATTAAATTTATCATAAAATCTTTTTTCTATTGATTTTCCTGATAAATATCCTTCAATTCTATTTGAGAAATCTAATGGTTTATTTGATTTTAAATTAACTATATTTTCTATTGGCATTTGATTTAAACTCCATTCACCACCTAAACCATTACTTCCGGAAATTATTTTTTTATTGATTACAAGCCCTCCTCCACAACCTGAACCTAAAATTATCCCAAATACAGTTTCGTAGTGACTTGCAGACCCATCAAAAGCTTCAGATAAACAAAAACAGTTTGCATCATTTTCTATTAAAATATTATTATTAATTTTTTTCTTTAAATCTTTAATTAGATTTTTGTGATTTAACCATTGTGAGTTATGAGCATTTTTAATTAATCCAGTGGTTTTATCGACTGCTCCAGGATGACATATTCCAACGTTAAATTTTTTATTATCTTGATCAAGTTTTTTTACAATATCTGCTAATATTAAAATTGTATTGTCGTAGTTTTCAGGTGTTGATAATCTATCTCTTCTTATTTCTTTATTGTTGTTGTCTAGAAGAATATACTCAATTTTAGTTGCACCTAAATCTATTCCTATTTGCATTAATTAGTCGAAGACCTATTCATCTCTTGAAGTTCTACTTCTAATTTATTAAGCTCTTCACCTCCAGCCATCATACTTAAAAGTTTTTCTCTAGTAATATTTTTTTTTGCATAAGTTCCTAAACTTTTGCCTCTGTTTAAAACAGTAAAACTATTTCCTACAGGATAAGCATGATGAACATTGTGTGTAATTAAAATTACGGCTAAACCTTGCGAGGCTGCTTTTACTATATATTTTAAAACAACTGATGCTTGATGCACTCCAAGCGCAGAAGTTGGTTCATCTAAAACAAGAACTTTAGCTCCAAAGTATATTGCCCTGCTTATAGCTAAACACTGTCTTTCTCCCCCTGACATAGTTCCGACAGCTTGCGAAGGGTCTCTAATATCAATTCCTATCTGCCCCATTCTTTCTGCCGCTATCTTATTTGCTTTATCTATATCAAACGTTCTAAAAAAAGGAGGTCCTTTCAAAGGCTCCCTGCCCATAAAAAAGTTTCTTGTTACACTCATTAAAGATACTAAAGCTAAATCTTGATAAACAGTAGCTATACCCATATCTAATGCGTCTTTAGGACTATCAAATATTGTTTTTTTTCCTTCAACAATTATTTCTCCTTCGTCTGGTTTGTGAACACCAGCTAATGTTTTTATTAAAGTTGATTTACCAGCACCATTATCTCCTAAAAGACACATGATTTCACCTTTTCTTAATTTCATAGTGACATCTTTTAAAGCGATAACTTTTCCAAAAAATTTACTAATATTATTAAATTGAACTAAGTAGTCCTGCATTATTTACTCTCCGTAACCTTTCTTCTGATATAATTATTAAATATAACTGCTATTAACATCATTGCTCCTAAGAAAACTTTAAACCAATCAGTATCAACATCTGTATAAAAAATTCCCATTGATACAGTGCCAAAGATTAAGGCTCCAAATGCTGCTCCGATAGCTGAACCATAACCACCAGTTAATAAACATCCACCTACAACAGCAGCAGCTATTGCCTCTAGCTCTTTTAATGTTCCTCTCATTGTGTCTGCAGATCCAGCATCAAGAACTTGGATAGTAGCAAAAATAGTTGCAGCTACTGCTGTTCCAATAAATAAACTTATTTTTACTCTGCCAACTGGTACTCCTACGTTGTTAGCACCGTTTTTGTCTCCACCAGATGCAAAAATCCAATTACCATATCTAGTCTTCATCAATATCCAAGTACTAATAATTGTTAAAACAATAAACCATATTACTGAAGGGGGTATACCTGTAGCAAGAGGTGTGCCGTCTGTTCTCAAAGCAATTAAGTTCATGGAACCTAACCAAGTAAAAACCCACTTAAATGTATCAGTAGCAAAAATCCAAGCCAAAGGATCATCTTCAATTAAAACTCTCAGACCTGGAACCTGTGTACGACCTGTTATCAGTCTTGTTATTGCTAAAGTAGCTCCTCTTAAAATAAATAACATTGCTAGGGTTACAATGAATGAGGGCAAGCCAGTTCTCACAACTAAAATTCCATTAAAATAACCGACTAGCACAGCCATGGAAAAAGCAAATATTATACTCATCCACAAAGGCCATCCCCAATAGATCGCAGGTATAGCTATACATATTCCTGCAAAACCTATCATTGACCCTATTGATAGATCAAATTCACCACCTATCATTAACATTGCAGCAGCAATTGCAATAATTCCTAGGTTAGCAGAAACATCCAGAAAATTTAAAATTCCATAAGCACTAAACATTCCTGTATCACCAGCAACGATACCAAAAAAAATAAAAACTAGTATTGCTCCTCCAAGAGCTCCAAGCTCTGGCCTATTTAGTAATAATCTTAATTTTGAAACTTTTTTAAGTCTTTCATCCTGATTGAAATCAGTTTTTGTTTCAATACTTTTAGACTTTGTAGACATATAAAAAAAATTTAAAAAAAAAGGCCTAGTGAATTATCACTAGGCCTTTTAAATATTTTTCTTATCTATAACCTTGTGCAGCCCATTTAATTACATCCTTAGCATTGTTAGGAGTAACGAAACCAGGTCCTGTCATTACAACACCAGCTGGCATTGTTCCGTATCTCATATACTGAGAAAAGATAGCTATAGGTAAATAACCTTGTAGATACTGTTGTTGGTCAATTAAGAACTCAACTTTTCCAGCAGCAGCAGCTTTAAGCATTCCTGGAGACATATCAAATGTACCAAGTTTAACGCTTCCAACTTTACCAGCAGACTCTAAAGCTTTTAGAGCAGCTTCTCCTGCAAGACCAGCCCCTAAAGTGAGAATAGTGTCATATCCACCACCTAATTTAGCAGCTACAGCTTTTTGAATTTCAGTTGGGTCATTTGATGTACCTAATATGTCTACAGATCCACCAAAGCCTTTTTTGAAACCAGCACATCTTCTATCTAAAGCGACGTTACCTACTTCATGGTTAACACATAATGCTTTTTTACCACCAGCAGCTTTCATTTTTTGTCCGCCACCTACGCCAGCTTCAAACTCTGTTTGACCAACGTGAGCACTAATTCCTAGTTTCATATAGTCATCTGAACCAGAGTTCATAGAAATTACTGGAATACCCGCAGATATTGCAGCTTTAACAGATTTACCCAAAGCAGCAGCATCTGGTAAAGTTATTACGATACCTTTTGGTTTCTGAGAAACGGCGTTATCTATTAATTTTGCCATTTCTACCATGTCGAATGTTGCTGGAGCAGTATATTTGCAAGATACTTTCATATCCTTACAAGCCTTATCAACTCCATTTTTTGCAACAGACCAGAAAGGGTCATTTGCTTGTCCGTGAGACACAACAATAATATCAACTGCTAAAACAGCTACTGACATCATTGCCCAACTCACAAGAGCAGCAATTGTTAAGTATACTTTTTTCATGATTATTTCCCTCATTTGTTTGTTAAATTTGCGCAATTTAAACAAATAATTTATTAAAATTCAAAAGGAAAAAAATCTCATACAACTGTAGGTAGTTCTAATTACTTAAATTTAACTACTCTTTTCTGAATTAAAGACTTATTTGCAGCATTAGCAATTTTTAATGCTAAATAACCATCTTCGAAAGTTGATCTTGGTTTAATTCTATTCTTATGAAGAGTAATAAGTTCGTTTAACTGAAGATTATATGCGTCTTTATATCTTTCAATAAAAAAATTTAAAAAAGGTTTTTGTGAATGCGATTGATTTGAATTAAAAATTTCTGTAGCGTTTTTTTTTTGATTTCCAGAGAAAAGCATTCCTTTTTTTCCAAATAATTCTACTCTTTGATCATATCCAAAAGAGCAGTGTCTAGAATTGGTTATTATACAAATAACACCTTTTTTGGATTTCATAGTTACTGTTGCTAACTCATAATCTTTAATTTTTCTATAAAACGGCTCAAAGGAACTAGCTGATGAACTAATTTCAGAAATTTCATCATTTTTTAAGTAATACCTGCATAAATCAAAATCATGAATCATCATATCCCTAAAAATACCACCAGAAGATTTTAGATAAGATTTTGAGGGAGGAGCGGGATCTCTACTTGTAATTATTATTTTTTCTAATCTACCAATCTTGTTTTTATCTAAATCTATCTTTAAGGAATGATGACCTGGATCATACCTCCTGTTAAAACCAAGTTGTATTTTTGATTTATTTTTTTTTACTCTTTTATAAGTCTTAATAACTTTGTTTATATTTAAGTCTAAAGGTTTTTCACAAAATATAGTCTTTTTGCATCTAATACCCTCTTCTATAAATTTTATATGAGTACTCGTAGGACTTGAAATAAAGATTATATCTACTTTTTTATCTGAAAAGATTTTTTTATAATTTTTTTCAATATTACAATTATAAAGTTTTTTTGCTTTTTGTCCTAATTTATCTATCTTTTCATAAACGTATAAGAGTTTAAGATTTTTATTCTTATCTATATTTTGAGCATGCATTTGCCCAATCCGGCCAAAACCCAAAAGCGCTACATTAATCATATATTCTTTTGTAACATTAATTTATTTATTATATAAAATGATATTACTTTCTTAAAACTATGTCGATAAAATTAGGTATAGCACCTATTGCGTGGAGTAACGATGATATGCCAGAATTGGGAGGTCAAACTCCATTAGAGCAATGTTTAAAAGAAGCCAGTCTAGCTGGCTTTTCAGGCATCGAGTATGGAGGAAAATTTGCAATGGACTCAAAGGAACTTATTCCAAAACTTAACAAAGAAAATCTGAAATTATGCTCTGGTTGGTATGGAGCTCAACTTTTAAAAAGATCCCCTAAGGAGGAGTTTAAACTCATGCAAAAACAACTTAAATTATTTAAGGATTGTAATTCACCATGTATGGTATTTGCAGAGGTTACTAATTCTGTACAAGGCGACCCAGTTATACCTTTATCCAAAAGACCAAAATTATCAAAAGACGATTGGAAAAAATTTATTTATTCTATTAATGAAATAAGCAAAATGATGATGGATGAAAATATGCCACTTGCTTATCACCATCACATGGGAACTGTTATAGAAACTGAAGAAGACACTAGAAAGCTTATAGAAAACACAGAAGATACTGTTGGTTTACTAGTGGATACTGGACATATGTTATTCGCCCGAGGTGATTCAGTCAAATTAGTTGAGAGTTTTTATGAAAGAATAATTCATGTTCATTGTAAAGATATTAGAAAGGATATTTTAGAAAAATCTTTAAAAAATGACTCAACTTTTAGACAAGCATTTTTAGATGGAGCTTTTACTGTACCAGGTGATGGATGCATTGATTATATTCCTTTTTTAAATTCTCTAAGAGAGAAAAATTATTCTGGCTGGCTTGTTGTAGAAGCTGAGCAAGATCCTGCTAAGGCAAATCCGTTTGAGTACGCTAAAATTGGATATAATTATCTTAACAGAATTGCCAGAGACTGTGGTTTTGAAATTATTAATTAACGATAAAGAGAAATTAATTCGTTGTTTCCTGCAGCCACACAAGGTGATTTTATACAAGTACCCACTACCCACTCAGATCCAGCCTCAGAGTCAAAGTTATTAGACGAAACAAAAATTATGCCTTTATCAGTAGATTGACCTGCTTTCCCTTCAGCTTGTATTCTAGGATCTTGAGAGGTCTGTATCAAAGGCTTATTAATTGAATATGGATTTTTTAAGTTTATGTTAGATAATACGTAATTTACAATTTTGTCTGAGGTCCAAATAGAGTTACATTTTTCGCCCCATGAAGTTAAACCTTCCTCATTTGAGCTGCATGTATTTACTTCATCATTAATAAAATCGACGACCAATTTATGATTAAATTTAATATCATTTGCTTTTTGCAGAACTTCTGATCTTGTAGAAGCTGTCCATAATAACATTATAACAACATATGCAATTGAACTTAATACAAGAACTTCTAGTGGACCAAAATTTTTTAATCTTCGATTCAAATCAATCATAATTTCACAATCATAGATTTATCAATCTTATTTTTAAAAAAATCAATAATATTTTTAGTTGTCTCCAAAGACATTCTCGATTTACATTCTTCCGTAAATGTCGCTGAATGTGGACTTAATAGAACTTTTTTGTTAGTAAGCAGTGAATTATTTTTATCAACTGGTTCATTTTCGAAAACATCTAGCCCTGCCCCAAAAATTCTGTTTTCGTTTAGTGCTTTATTTAAATCATCTTCGTTAATTATTCCTCCTCGTGCTGTATTTATTATGATTGCTTCTTTTTTCATATTTTTAAGTTTTGAATAATCAATTAAATTTTTAGTTTCCTTAGTTAATGGAACGTGTAAAGATAAATAGTCACAATCTTTTAATCCTTGGTCAAGATTATCAATTTTTCGCCCTCCGAATTTTTCTATGATTTCTTTGTTAACAAAAGGGTCAAAAACTGCTACTTTCATTTCAAAACCTTTACACCTTTTAATTAAACTTTGACCAATTCTTCCAAATCCCACAATTAATATTTCTTTATTAAAAAGTTCTAAAGTTTTTATGGATGATGCATTTTTTTTAAAATTTCCTATTCTCACCTCTTGATCGTATTGGTTAATACTTTTGGAAATAGATAACATCATATAAATTACATGTTCTGCCACAGCAATAGCATTGGCTTTAGCCGTAATTAATAGAGTTATATTATTTTTTTTTATATAATTTAGATCGACGTTGTCATAACCAACACCGTGTCTAGATATAACTTTTAAATTTTTACAATTAGACATGATTTTTTCATTTAATTTAGATACTCTAAGTGTGCATGCATCAAAACTAGGCAAAACTTTTATCAAATTATCTTCTGAAGAATCTTCTATTATTTCGTATTTAAATTCTGGATTATCTTTTAATAAATCTATTCCATCTTGGTGAATTTTTTCTATGATTGCTACTTTGTGCATATTTTTTGGCGGTCCCAAGGGGAATCGAACCCCTCTTTTTTAGTTAAAATAAATCTTATTATTAAATGATTTTAAGAAACTAGGCAAGAACGGACTCGCTAGTGACACATATTCATTTTACCAAATGTAATTAATAGATACCTTGAATTTTTTGATATGCTATAGAGTCAAATACTCTTTTAAATTCATCCTTAAATCCTTTTTTTTCCATTTCAGGATTGTAATTAATACAGTTTAAAGAAATGAATGGACTCATTTTATCTTTATCTGTTTGGATCAAATACATACTATCAGAATATTTTGGATTTTTTTTTAAACTATGAGAGTTAGTCTTTTTCAGTATTTGGTTTGGAAAACGTTCTTTATAAGATTTTAAAACTCCTTCAGCTAATATTTTACATGCTTCAAACTTCATTGGCATCCTGTGTATCATAGAAATAATTTTATAATTAGGGTCATTATCTCTAAAAAATACTTCTACTTGATGGGGCCCAAATGGTCCAGCACCTTTCCTTGGGATTATGTAAGACGCTAATTTGATATTATTTAATTTAAAGGATTTTTTTTCCTTAAACAGTTTAGATGATTTTACATGCTTAAGCGCGCTTTCTCCTAATGTTATTCCAGCCGCAGAATACGGACTACTTTTATCTGCAAAAACTTGCGTATTAAAAAAAATAAAAGTAATAATTATCAAAAATTTTTTCATCTATTTAATCTTATTTAATACCTCTATTGCTTTATCAAATTCCTCATCTGAGATACTGCCTTCTGCTTTATCTTTATTTAAAGATTCAAGGATTTTTTCTTTATTTATATTAAGGATTTTTTCAATTTTTTCTTTTTGTATTTCATTAATATAGTTATTTCTTCGTTCTTTAGCTAGTTCCTGTTCTTTGTTGTAAAAAAACTTGTATAAAAAGTTTGCACTTAAAATAATAAATATTACTAAAATAATGATATTACTTTTTTTCATGACACACTGGTGACACACTAAAAGAATATTTTACAATTTTCTAGGAAAGTTTTTCAAAGGTTTTTGAAGTTTTTGGCGGTCCCAAGGGGAATCGAACCCCTCTTTGTTGGATGAAAACCAACTGTCCTAACCGATAGACGATGGGACCTTTTTTTTGAGTGTCTTATTAACAGAAATATCATCGATAATAAACTCTACATTTGATTGCCCCCTCCATTCATTTAGGGATAATTTTCCAGCAATATTAAATAATTTATTATTTTTCTTTAGTAAATATGCACCAATTTCACTATCTACTGAATTAAAAGCAATAGTTTTAATCGACGATCCATCCGCACCAACAAGTATTGATTTTATGTGTTTTTCTTTTAATACTTTGTGATTCACAGTTTTAAGGTTTTCAATTACAAATTTAGGTTCTGGATTTCCCGATCCAAAAGGAGCCAAAGCATGTACTTTGTTATAAAATTCAAGATTAATTGCAGTTGGAGCAATAACACTATCGAAATATAATGGTTTTTGTTTTGCTATGCTTTGATTGAGTTTTACAAATTTTTTAAATATAAATTTTTTAAATTCCTCTATTTGGTCAACTTTGATTGTAAATCCGCCTGCCATTTTATGCCCACCCCCTTTAATTAAAATATTCTCTTGAGTAGCAGCAATGATTATTGATCCTATATCAAATCCAACAACCGATCTTGCTGAGGCTTTACCTACATCATTCTCTATTGATATTATAATTACAGGTTTATTAAATTTATCTTTTATTCTTGCGGCTACTATTCCAATAACTCCCTCATGCCAATTTTTTCCGCTAATAATTATTACTGGTTCTGATATATCAATTTTTATTTCTTTTTGTATTTTGTCTAATACATCTTTTTCTAAATATTGCCTTTCCTTATTAAATTGATCTAATTCTGTTGCAATTTTAAAAACTTCTTGTGGATTAGTATTCAATAACAAATTAGCACCGTGCGAGGACTTGCCAACTCTACCGCCAGCATTGATTCTTGGTCCTAGCATATAACCAACGTGATAAATATTAGGATGTGTTTCAATACCACAAATATTCAAAAGAGTTTTTAAACCTAAATTTTTTTTAGTCTTAAGAATCTTTAGGCCTTGAGCAACTATTGCTCTGTTTAAACCAATTAAAGGAACGACATCACAAACAGTTCCTAATGTAACTAAATCCAGATACTCAATCAGATTAGGTTCATCAATTTTTTTATCTTTAAACCAGTTAGTTGATCGAAGTTCTTTATTTAATGCAACTAAAAACATAAATGTAACACCCGCTGCACATAAATATTTTAAGTCAGATTTATCATCAAATCTATTTGGATTAACTATCGAGTGTGCATTTGGTAGATTTACTTCTGATTGGTGATGATCTAAAACAATTACATCAATATTATTTTTTTTAGCATATTCTATTGCCTCGAAAGACAAAGTTCCACAATCAACAGTAAAAATTAATTTTATTTGATTATCAATAAAATATTTAAAAGCTTTAATAGAAGGTCCATAACCCTCTTTTTTTCTGTCTGGAATATATGTAATATAATCTAATTTTAAAGCTGAAAAGTAATTCCCAAGTAAGGCAGTAGCTGAAGCTCCATCAACATCATAATCTCCAAATATACCTATTTTAAAATTTTTGAAAATTACTTCAGAAACTTTCTTAGATGATTTTTCCATATCAATTAATGTATGGGGGTTTGGTAGGAAATTTTTAATAGAAGGGTTTAAAAAACTTTTAACCTCCTCTTTTTTGATATTTCTAATCGATAGTAGTTTGGATGTAATCTCATCAAGAGAATAATTATTTTTAAAAAATACCACATCATCTTGATTATATTTTTTTAAAATCCAATTTCTACTACTAATTGAAAGCGAATTCATTTGTTGTAAATATTTGTAACAATCTTATTAATCTTTTTACTTTTATGTAATGCAAAAGTAGTCACTTCAAACTCATTTCCTAAATCCTTCACGCCTTTAGTTAAGTCACCAGAAGTAACACCTGTTGCGCAAAAAATAACATCTCCTCTGATCATATCATCTATATTATATTTTTTATTAAAGTCTTGGATACCAAGCTTTTTAGCTCTTATTTTTTCTTCATCATTCAAAACAAGGCGACCTTGTATTTGACCGCCGTAGCACGAGAGAGCTGCTGCAGCTAAGACACCTTCAGGTCCTCCTCCAGTACTATAATACACGTCATTTTTTGGTTTTTCTCCGATTACGCTTAATACTCCAGCTATGTCACCGTCAGTTATATAGTTTATATGAACATTCATTTTGGTTAGAACTTTTACAATTTCGTCATGTCTTGGTCTTTTTAATACACAAACTTTTAAATCAGAAATCTTTTTATTTTTAGCCTCTGCAAGACGTTTAATATTTTTTTCAACACCAAAATCAATATCTAATAAATTTTTTGGCAGATTTGATCCAACTGCGATTTTTTCCATATACGTATCTGGAGCAGACAAAAGATCACCCTTATTCGCAACTGCAATTACAGAAAAAGCATTTGGTTGATTGTTAGCTGTAAACTTTGTACCCTCCAAAGGATCAACAGCAATATCAAATTTAGGTCCATTTAAAGTACCTAATTTTTCGCCAATATAAAGCATTGGAGCTTCATCCATTTCTCCTTCACCTATAACTATCGTTCCTTCCATATTAATCTTATTCAATTCTCTTCTCATTGGATCAACAGCTCCTTTGTCAGCCCCTATTTTGTCTTTTTTACCAATAAATTTTGAAGCACCGATCGCAGCTTTTTCTGTTGCTTTTATAAATAGATCTAAAAATTTAGTTTCTATTGACATAAATTTTTAATTATCATCAATTCTGATCAACTTAGGCTTTTTAATTATAAAGTATTTATTTCCAACCTGTTTTATAATTTTATTTAATGATTTATCTTTTGAACTATGAGTTATTATTATTATTGAAGATGATCCTTTGTTTTTATTAGGATTTTGAATTATTCTTTTAATTGAAACATTATTATTTGCAAAAGTTTTTGTTATATTTGATAAAACGCCCTGTATATCTTTTACCTCAAATCTTAAATAGGCTGAAAAATATCTTTCACGAATTTCACTGAAGTTTATTTTTTTTCTTTCCTTATTTGATATTGAAAATGGGAATTTAATATTACCTCTTAAAATAGAGGAAATATCAGAAATTAATGCTGATGTAGTTGCAGATGGCCCAGCACCTTCGCCTTGTATAATGCTTCTTCCAACAGGTTTACCATCAATAATTACTGCATTTAAAACACCATCAATGCTTGCAATATAAGATGATTTTTTTATTAAAGTTGGGTGAACCCTTTGATAAATTTTTTTATTAATAATTTCAGAAAATCCTAAGAGTTTAATTTTGTATCCTAGTTTATTTGCGTTATCTATATCTTCTTTATCTATATCTTTGATACCCTCCACATGAATTTTGTGGTTAATAAATGAATTAAAACATAAAGAGGAAAGTATTTTAAGCTTTGCCGCTACATCTTCTCCATTTAAATCTGCAGAAGGATTTGACTCAGCGTATCCATATTTTTGTGCATTATTTAATACTTCATTAAAATTTTTGTTTTGATTGTCCATAGATGATAAAATGTAATTTGAAGTTCCATTAAAAATACCAAATACTTTTATAATTTTATTAGCTATTAAGCTTTCTTTTAATGATCTCACAATTGGAACGCCCCCACAAACAGAAGCTTCAAATTCTAAATTTACTTTATTTTTTTCAGCAATTTTTGAAAGTACATCCCCATATTTTGCGATTAACGCTTTATTCGCCGTCACTACATGTTTTTTATTTTTTAAAGCATCGAACACTAATTTTTTTGCTGGACCTTCAGCTCCTCCAATCAACTCTACAATAAGATCAATTTCTTTACTTTTAGCGGCATCTAAATAATTATTAAGCCAAATTTTATCAGTTATCTTGAAATCTCTTTTTCGATTTCTTGATTTTGCAGATATGAACTTTATAATTGGAATGCAATTATTTTTTTTTGCTAAAATTTTTTTATTTTTTATTAGATATTTGTATAAATAACTTCCGATATTCCCAAGGCCAACTATAGCAATGTTTAATTTTTTCATAATAAATTTTCTATTCTTTTAATGTAATATCAGGAAATTTTTTCTTTTTTCCTTCTTTGATCAAATAATTAGATATCTCCTCAATACTACATTTTTCTAATATTGTACAAATATCTAAAGTGTCATTTTTCTTTTTAACAATTTTTTTGTCCATTTTTTTGTTGATACCTTGCTTTTCATTCATATTACGTTTCGATCGTACATCATTTTCTTTTAATAATTTATTTTTGTTATTATTTCTTTTAGCAACCTCTTTTTTCTTAATTTTTTCTTTAATTTTTATTATTTCTGAATCAGTAAGAGTTTTTACTTTATTTTTAGTTTCTTTTTTTCTAATAAAATTTATTTCTTTTTCCTTTTCATTATTTTTTAAATTTAATTCAACCAAATCTTCATTGCTGTCTTTATTTAAATTTATAATTTTAACCTCTATAGATAGATTTTCTTCAAAAAATTGATTAGCTTCCTTTTTATTTATACATTCGTGATCTCCACATATCAAAATTACCTGTGGTTTAGTACACGCATTAAAAAACATCAAAAAAAAAATTAAAAAAAATTTATACATTTAATCCCAATCTTTCTTTAAAATTGAATAATAAATTCATATTTTGAATAGCTTGACCAGAAGCACCTTTCATTAAATTATCTATCGCAGAGAAAATAACAATTTTATTCTTAACTCTTGTTTCACAAACTGATATTTCACAAAAATTTGTTTCAAGAACATTTCCAGATCCTATTTGAGTGTTTAATTTTGGTATCTTAACAAATTGATGTTTTTTATAAAATCTTACTAATTCATTCCTAATTTTTTTAACATTGACCTTACTCTGAGTTTTTAAATAGATTGTAGATAACATACCTCTGAATGTTGGTAATAAGTGAGGATTAAATGAGTAAGATATTTTTCTTTTTTTTATTTTAAATAACTCTTGGTCTATTTCACAAATATGTCTATGGTTTTTTATTCCATAAGCAAAAGTAGATAAATTGAAATTTTTATGTGTAAATTTTTTTTTATAATTTTTACCCGCTCCTGAAAAACCTGATTTTGCGTCAATTATTATGTCATCAAATTTAATCAAATTTTTTTTAATTAATGGAGTTAAAGGCAATTGTATCGATGTCGGATAACATCCTGGGTTAGCTACAATTCTGTAATTTTTAATTTTGTTTCTACAAAATTCACTGATTGAGTAAATAGAATTATTTATTAATTCTTTTGCTTTATGTTTTATTTTGTAATTTTCAAAATATATTTTTGGATCTTCTATTCTAAAGTCTGCCGATAGGTCAATATATTTTAGATGTTTAAATATATAAAAAGTTTTTTTTATAATCTTCTGTGCTTCTCCATTCGGTAGTGACAAAAATACAAGATCAATATTATTCCAATTGATATTTTTTGAGGATGTAATTTTAGGTAATTTTCTTTTAATTCTCTTATCAAAAAAAGCGATTTTTTTTCCTAAATTTTTAGTTGCACATAAGTAGTTAATTTTTACTTTAGGGTGTCTTGACAAAAAATAGACTAGGTCAAGCCCTGTGTAACCAGTAGCACCAATAACTGCAACTTTTAATTTGTTAATCATTGACATAATGACTTATATCATTCTCCTTTTAGAAATTAAATTTAAATGATTATCTCTTAGAAAACTGAAAGCTTCGTCTAGCTTTCCTATGGCCGTATTTTTTTCTTTCAACGACTCTAGAGTCTCTTGTGGTGAGTTTATCTTTTTTTAAACCCTTTTTTAAGTTTCCATCATGTGAAATTAAGGCTTTTGAAATACCAAGTATGATCGCACCAGCTTGGCCAGATAGCCCTCCACCTTTGACAGAACATTTAACATCATAATTTGAAGCTACCTGAGATATTTCTAAAGGTCTTGTAACAATAATTTGATGAACTGGTCTTTTAAAATATTCATTCATTTTTAATCCATTGACGTGAATATTGCCTGAGCCTTTTTTAACCCAAACTTTAGCTATCGATTTTTTTCTTCTTCCAGTTGCGTATTTACTGTCTTTAAAATTTAGTTTAATTTTTTTTGGTTTAATATTATTTACTGAAGTATTTTCCATTAGTTTACAATATTTTTTTTATTTAGTTTGGCAAAATCAATTAGTTTAGGTTTTTGAATTTCATGAGGATGCTTATCTCCTTTATAAATTTTTAATTTTGTTAATTGTTTTTTTGCTAAAGGACCTCCAGGGAGCATTCTTTTAACAGCAAGTTTTAAAATTTCCTCTGATTTACTTTTTTCAGCTAAATTTAATGGAGTTGTTTCTTTTATACCTCCAGGATGTCCAGTGTGCTTATAGTATTTTTTATTTATAAATTTTTTTCCGGTAAATTTAATTTTATCAATATTAGTGACAACTACAAAATCCCCATTATCAATATGAGGGTTAAATGTTGATTTATTTTTTCCCCTTAGAACTTTAGATATATATGCTGCCAGTCTACCAACTGCTGCGTTTTGAGCGTTAATAATATACCAGTCTTTTTTAATATCTTTCTTTTTAATAAACGGTGTCATAGTTGATGGCGATAGATACAAAGAATAATATATAAAGTCAATTTATTTAATTATTGAATAATATAAATTTAAAGCACTCATTACTAATATAATACTTGATATTTGATGCAATGAGGCAAGAGCAATGTTTAAATCACTTAATAAAGTAACTATTCCAAGGAATATTTGAATAAAAATTAAAGTAATAAAAATTATAACTGGTTTGTAATAATTAGTTTGTTTTTTTTTAAATATGAGAAATGCCAAAATAAAAGAATATAAAGAAATTATGTAAGCAATATTCCTATGATAAAATTGAACTAAGGAGTGGTTTTCAAAATCAAATAGTTGTAAAAAATTTTTAATTATTACATCATCGGGAAAAAAGTTGTACCCCATTAAAGGCCAACTTTGATATACTTTACCAGCATCGAGACCCGAAACAAAGGCGCCAAATATTATTTGAAAAAAAATTAATACAAATAAAAATAGATAGGGATTTCTATCTTGAGATATTTTAAAAAATTTTTTTGTATTTCCATTTTTTAAATTTAAAATTTGCCAAAAAATTACCGATAAAATTATTATTGCGATACTTAGGTGTAGTGAAAGTCTATAGTGACTTACTGTAACATCATTTACTAAACCACTTTGGACCATGTACCAACCTACAAAACCTTGTACAAGTATTAATATCATAACTAAATAACAAGGTTTTAAATATTTCTTATCTATATTTTTAAAATAAAAATAAATTAAAGGGACTAGAAAAAATAAACCAATTAATCTCCCAAGAAACCTATGTATGTATTCCCAAAAAAAAATTATTTTAAACTCGTTAATTGTCATTTGTGGGTTAACGAGTTGATATTGAGGTATTTGTTTGTATAAAGTGAAGTATTCATTCCAATCATTTTTATTTAATGGAGGAAGTATGCCCTTGAAAAGTTCCCATTCGGTTATTGATAAACCCGAGTTAGTTAATCTTGTTAAGCCTCCTATTATTATCATTAGGAAAATTAAAGATAATGACAAGATCAACCAATTGACAAATAAAGTGTAATTTTTTTTATCGTGTATAGACATACTTTTTAATATATATATGTAACACTAAAAAAAATAATTTATAATGTCGCTATGACTAATAAAAATATAATCAAAATACGAAAAAAATTAGATAATCTTGATAATTTATTCCTAAAATTAATAAAAAAAAGACAGCTATTAGTAAATGAGGTTTTAAAAAATAAGAATTTTAAAAAAGATATAGTAGATAAAAAAAGAATAAAAATTATTATTAAAAATATAAAGAAGAAATCAATTAAAAACAAAATTGATCCAAAAATTACAAATAAAATTTGGAAAGCAATGATACGAGCTTTTATAGATTATGAGTATAGAAATTTTAAAAAATAGTTATTTACTATGTGGAGGTAATTTTTTTTCAACAAAAAATTCATGTTTTCTAGTATTGGGATTATATTTTTTTAATTTAAGTTTGTCTTTAGCTTTCTCACCTTTCGTAGGTTTTTTTGCATAATAAATGAACTTGCTGTCATGGTTGCTCTCAGGAACCATCCTAACTTTTATGTGAGTTTTTTTTGCCATATTTTTTAATCCTAGAAATTCGATCTAAAATTTTTCTACTTTTTTGTTTTAATTCTTTTTTATAATAAGAAGCTTTTAAACTATGTGAATCATGATCGTCAAGTTTATTTATTTTAGTATTTAAAACCTTTTTAACTCCTTCGATAGAAACCATTTTATCCTTTAGTAAAAATTTAATCATTTTGATAAGTTCAACCTGTTCTGAAGAATAATATCTTCTTTTATTAATTAATTTAGGTTTAATTTGTTTAAATTCCTTTTCCCAATATCTTAAAACATAATTTGCGGGTTTGTTGGATGAATTCACTAAATTGAGTTTTTTTGATAATTCACTAATAGATAAGTATTTAGCCATTAAAATTTATTTAATTTCTTTATTAAGTTTTTTGAAACAGTGAATTTAATTGCTTTTCTTGATTTAATTTTAAAAGGTTGTTTTGTTTTAGGGTTTCTCCCTATTCTTTCGTGTTTATAAATTATCTTAAAAGATCCAATATTTTTAAGATTGAGTGATTTTTGAGCGTTCTCCGTAAATATTAAAATGAGATTATCAATGATTTTTTTAGATATTGAGGCTGACAATCCTAATTTTTTACTTAAATTTTTTGCTATATCAATTCTATTAATATTTTTTTTAATCACCCTTTAAATGATTTAAGTTTTTATTTATTTGGCTCATTAAATCTCCTTTTACAATTTTATAGCATAAATCTATAGAATGATAAAAACCAACTGGATCAGTGCCTCCATGACTCTTTACAACAGGGCCATTAAGTCCTAAAAAAATCGCTCCGTTGTATTTTCTAGGGTCAAGTTTTTGTTTAAATTCTTTTAATGATATGTATGAAAATATTAATGATATTTTTGTAATAATATTTTTTGTTAAAGATTTTTTAAGATTATTTGTAATAAATTTTGCTGTTCCTTCAGCAGTTTTTAATGCAATATTACCAGTGAAGCCGTCTGTAACTATAACATTTACATCTCCATTCATTATATTATTTCCTTCGACATAACCTTTGAAAATAAAATTATTTTCATTACTTAAACTGCTTAATTTTTTATGTGCCTTTTTAAGTACTTCAGTACCTTTTATTTCTTCTGAGCCAATATTAAGTAAGGCGACAATTGGACTTTCGTTTGGAAAAATAGATTTAAATAACGCAGAACCTAATTCTGCAAAATCGATTAGGTTATCTTCGTTGCATTCTATATTAGCTCCTAGATCAAGAACTACGTTCATACCTTTTTCATTTGGCCAAAGTCCAGCTAATGCAGGTTTATTAACATTATCTATCATTTTTAAAATCATTCTTGAAATTACTAATAGCACTCCTGTATTACCTGCAGATAAACTTATATCAGAATCCCCGTCCACTTGAGATTTTATACAATTCCACATACTTGTATTTTTTGAATTCTTAATTGCTGTTAATGGAGTTTCGTCATCAGAAACTATTGAGTTAGTATGAATTATATTTATTGGTTTATCTGATAAGCTCAAATCTGAGAAACTTTTTTGGATTTTAGCCTCATCACCGAATAAATTAAGAACAAAATCGTTATTATTTTTATTTTTTTTTAAAAAAAGTTTTACACCCTCGATTGTTTTATAGGGAGAATTTTCGCCCCCCATTGCATCAATTGCAATAGTAATTTTTTTATCCATCTTATTGTTAAATGTCTAAGATTTTTTTACCGTTATAAAAACCGGATTTAAGATCAATATGATGAGACAGTTTATATTCACCACTTTTTTTGTCTTCAATAATGTTTGTTGAAGAAATCTTGTGATGAGATCTTCTCATTTTCTTTTTAGATACAGAAGTTTTTCTTTTCGGTACAGCCATTTTAATTTCTAAATTTAATAGCCTCTCTTACCATAATATCATAGGGTAATTCAAAGCAAAAGTTATAAAACTCAAGGAGATAATGTTCAAAATGACGATATTTTTCTTTTTTTTGATCATTGAGTTCTTGAAAATACTTAAAAATTAATTTTTCGTTTAAATTAAATTTCTCTTTAGATTCTATTTCTAATTTCAATAAAATATCATAAAGGATTTTATTAAAATCTTTCATTTTTTTATTAACTGCTACATCTCCAAAGCCAAGTTCTCGTAAATTATTCTCAATATTATGAAAAAAAGAATCGTAAGATTTTTGGCTAAACTTTTTACCTTTTTTTTTAAATATGATCATTAATATTGAAAAATGTAGAAACATTAAATAAATTCTTGTTTCAAAATTATCTTTTAATTCTAAATTTTTATAAAAAAAAATGTTTCTAGATAAAGAAAGTAATGTATTGTAGAGTTCAGAATCATGTTTTTTAAAACTAAATATCATAAGTTTTTATTTCCAATATTACTTTTATTTATTTTAATTGGCTGTAAATTACAAGAGCCATATAAAAATCATGGAATTTTATTCTTAGAAAATAGATCAAATAAATTGAAACTAAATTATGATAATAAAAATACAGTTGAAAAACTTATTGGCAGTCCTCATACAAAGTCTATTGGAGACCAAGATGATTGGATTTATATTGAGAGAGTTTTAACTAAAGGTTCTTTTCATAAATTAGGTCAGAACGTAGTCAAAACAAACAATGTTTTAGTATTAACATTTGATAAATATGGAGTATTAGTTCAAAAGAACTTCCTAGATAAAAAAAAACTTAACGATATCGCTTTTTCAAAAGGTATTACTGAAAATAATCTATCGAAAAAAAGCTTTATACAATCATTTTTAGCTAGCGTTAAATCAAAAATGTATAAGGGCAGATAATTAAATTAGTGCGCTAAAACTGCTAGAAGCAATAAAGCAACTATGTTTGTGATTTTAATCATAGGATTTACAGCTGGGCCCGCTGTATCTTTATAAGGGTCTCCTACTGTATCTCCTGTCACTGCAGATTTATGCGCCTCGGAACCTTTGCCTCCAAAATTTCCATCTTCAATATATTTTTTTGCATTATCCCAAGCACCACCTCCAGCAGTCATAGATACTGCTACAAACAATCCTGTAATAATCACTCCTAAAAGCATTGCCCCAAGTGAAGACAGAGCAGCTTCCATACCCCCGATGTAAAAAATAATAAAATATAGTAATATTGGAGATAATACCGGCAGCAATGATGGTATAATCATCTCCTTTATAGCAGCCTTTGTAAGTAAATCTACAAGCCTTCCATAATCTGGTTTTCTTTTGCCTTTCATAATTCCAGGAATTTTTTTAAATTGTCTTCTAACTTCAACTACCACAGCACCTCCAGCTCTTCCAACAGCTTGCATTCCCATAGAGCCAAACAAATAAGGAAGCATACCTCCAATTAATAAACCTGCTACTACAAATGGATTTGATAGATCAAAGGTTACATTAACACCTTCTAATGCTGAACCGCTTACTTTAGAAAAATATTTTATATCTTCTGTATAGGCAGCAAATAACACTAACGCTCCTAAACCAGCAGAGCCAATAGCATATCCTTTAGTAACTGCCTTTGTTGTATTTCCGACTGCATCTAATGCATCAGTAGTTTTTCGAACATTTTTAGGTAGCTTAGACATTTCTGCTATTCCTCCAGCATTATCAGTAACTGGCCCATAAGCATCTAAAGCAACTACCATTCCTGTTAAAGCTAGCATAGCTGTGACTGCTATAGCGATCCCATACAAACCGGCTAGACTATTTGTGTACAAAATACCAGATACTATTATTAGAGCTGGTATTGCAGTTGCCTCCATTGATATAGCTAAACCTTGAATTACATTTGTTCCATGACCTGTTGTAGAGGATTTAGCAACTGTTCTTACGGGCCTATAATCTGTTCCAGTGTAATACTCTGTCACCCAAATAAGCAAACCTGTAATCGCAAATCCTACTATTCCACAAATATAAAGATCCAATCCTGAAAAAATTGCTCCTGCATTATTATTATAAGTACTTTTAATCCCAACAATTGCATCAGTAACAGGATACATTATCATTAGTGAAGTAATAGCTGTTACTATAAAACCTTTATATAATGCTCCCATAATATTATTTTTTTTTCCTAGTTTAACAAACCATGTGCCAATTATTGAAGTTATTATACAAGCTCCACCTATAGCTAGAGGGTAAATCATTAGGTTATAATCTTGAGGAGAAAATATTGATGCAAGCACCATGGTAGCTACAATTGTAACTGCGTAAGTTTCAAATAAATCAGCTGCCATTCCTGCACAGTCTCCGACATTATCACCCACATTATCTGCAATTACTGCTGGGTTTCTAGGGTCATCCTCTGGTATCCCCGCTTCAACTTTACCTACTAAATCTGCACCAACATCAGCGCCTTTAGTAAAAATTCCTCCTCCTAATCTTGCAAAAATCGAGATTAAAGATGCTCCGAAGCCTAAAGCCACTAAAGCGTTGATTATTTCTCTGTTATCAACATTTAAATTAATTAAAATAATGTAGTAAATTGAAATTGATAATAAAGCTAATCCTGCAACTAGCAATCCTGTTATTGCACCAGATTTAAATGCTATTGTTAATCCAGATTGTAAACTTTTTCTTGAGGCCTCGGCAGTTCTTACGTTAGCCTTAACTGAGATTAACATTCCAATATATCCCGCAACACCTGAGAGAAAAGCTCCTATAAAGTATCCAAGACCTACTAAATAATTAAAAAAATAAGTTACGATTGCTAAAACTATTACCCCAACTATAGCAATAGTTTTATATTGCCTATTTAAATAAGCCTTCGCCCCTATTTGAATTGCTTCTGCAATTTCTTGCATTTTATTATTTCCTGGGCTTGATGAAATTATTTGACCGGATAAGAGATAACTGTAAGCAACAGCTAGTATTCCAGTAAATGATATTAGGTAGAGAAGTTCTAAATAATTTGTCATTTTAATAATGCGATAAATGCCAAAATTGCATTCAAAAGGCAAGCTAAACTTATTATATTTTTCATTATTTTATTCACCTTTTCTTAAAGTTTTAGAAATCTTGTCTAAAATTGCGTTTAAATAACCAATTTGCACTTTTTCTAAAAAATACTCAGATGCTAGTAAATATTCACTTATAATAACCTTTTTTGGATTATTATGCTTAAATAAGAGCTCATAAACAGCAGCAAATAGTATTATCTTTAACAATTTATCAGTTTTTTCTAAATTTATATCAGTTCCAATATTTTGTATTATAATTTCTTCAATCATTTTGGATCTTTCAAGTGTTCCTGTAACAACATCCTTTATAAATTTTCTATATTGGCTTTTATTATATTCAATCTTAGACTCGGGATTCATAAGAGAATTATAAATTTTTTGAACTATTCTAATTCTTGGGGATGGATTTTTAAATTTTTTTTGGTCCACTGCTCAGAATGGACAAAACAGCTTTAGCAGCTTCCAGTCCTTTATTTGGTTTATTAGATTTTTTTTTACCACATCGTTCAAGGGCTTGCTTTTTGTTTAAAGCAGTTATAATGCCATTACCAATAATCTTTTCATATTTAATCGATAAATTTAAAATAGTGTCAAATGATGATTTGCATATAAAATCGAAGTGGGGAGTTTTACCTTTTATGACACAACCAATTGCAACAAATGCATCAAATTTTTGAATATTTCTTTTTATTGCTACAGGTATTTCTAAAATACCTGGAACATTTAATAAACTAACGCTATATTTTCTTTTTTTGAGCTCATTTTTAGCTGCTAACACGAGCATACGCGTAATTTCATTATAATAATTTGCTTCTACAATTAATATTTTTTTCATTTTATAATAATTTGTCTTTTTATTTTTAAACCAAAACCTTCTAAACCAATTATCTTTTTTTTTGTACGGGATAACAATATCATATTTCTAACTTTAAAATCTTTTATTATTTGTGCGCCAATACCATAGTATCTTAAGGTGTAATTAGTATCCGTTTTTTCTTTACCCATTTCATTATTAATAATGATTAATATAAAATTTTTATATTTTGTAAGTATTTTTATATTCCTCTTAATTTCTTTATTTTTAAGGAGGTCTTTATATTTGATTTTTTTGGACAAAACTCGAATAGGTATTGATTTGGTTTGTTTAAATTTACCTTTTGATATAACAAAACTCTCTAATTTATTAAGTTTATTTTTATAAGTTGATAATTGACATTTACTAAAATTATTAAAATCAATTATTCTTGATTGTGATTTATAAACTAATTTTTCGTTTTTTAATCTGTGCGCGATAAGATCTGCTATAGATGCTATTTTTATTCTGTGTTTTTTAGAAAAATTTACTAAATCATCTAATCTAGCCATTCTCCCATCTTCATTCATTACCTCACAAATTACCGAACTTGGATTTAATTTAGATAATTTTGAAATGTCCACTGAAGCTTCTGTATGACCGGCACGTTCTAACACTCCTCCATTCCTTGCCACTAATGGAAAAACATGTCCGGGTGATACAATGTCATTTTTTTTCGATTTTGGGTTTATAGCTACTTTTATTGTTTTAGCTCTATCAAATGCTGAGATTCCTGTGGAAATGCCTCTTTTGGCTTCAATTGAAATTGTAAATGCAGTTTGCATTCTAGATCTGTTTATTTGGGACATTAATGGAAGTTTTAATTTATCAATTTGTTTTTTTGTAAGAGCTAAGCAAATCAAACCCCTTCCATGTTTAGCCATAAAATTTATTGTTTTTGAATTGCATTTAGACCCAGGCACAACAAGATCACCTTCATTTTCTCGATTTTTATCATCAACCAAAATAAACATTTTTCCTTTTTTGGCATCGTTTATTATTGAACTGATGGATGAAAATTTATTTTTTGACATACTAAATTGTATATTTATACATATATTTGCTAAAAATATCTATTTCGACATTAACAAAATCATTTTTTTTAAGATTTTTTAGATTTGTTAACTTTAGAGTATGTGGAATTATATTTAATTCAAAATTTTTAACTGAAACTTTTGAAATTGTTAAAGATATACCATTAATTGATATGGAGGCTTTTTCTTGAAGAAATTTTGAAAATCTTTTGTCTCTTATTTCTAATTTAATTATCCAAGATTTATCTACAAAATTTATTTTTTTAATACTTGCTATCGTATCTACATGACCTTGTATAAAATGCCCTGATATATCCTGGCCATAATTGAGAGATCTTTCAAGATTTATTAAATCTCCTTTTTTAATCGTCTTAAAATTTGATCTTTTAATTGTTTCATTAGAAATGTAAAAAAAAATTTGATTGTTATAAATTTTTGTTAGTGTCAAACAAACACCGTTACAAGATATTGAAGAACCAATATCTTTCTTTGTTAATTTAAGCTTACTTTCTATTCCGATTAAAATGCTATTTTGATATTTTTTAACAGATTTAATCAAACCAGTATTATGAATTATGCCATTAAACATTTTTATAATTTTATACTAAAAAGCTCCTCTCTATCCAAATTTACGTTAATTCTATTATTCGACTTACATTTCTTAATATAGAATGGTTTTATTTTTTTATGACCATTTTTTCTTAATAGGTTATTTGATTTAAAAACGTATAATTGATTAAGTAATTTATACTTTAATAATTTCTCTAAAAAAATTAACCCACTTTCAACTAAAATTCTAGTTTTTCCCAATTTAAATATCTTTTTTATAAGAAAAATAAAATCTTTCCTTTCATTTAACTCTCTTATTTTGATAATTTTAATTCCTTTTTTTTTAAAAAACAAAATTTTACTTTTGTTTTTACTGCATGTAAAAATGTACGTTTTTCTTTTTGAGGCTATTTTTAAAAGTTTAATATTTGTTTTTAACTTTAAAGATCTATCAATAATTATTAGATCTGGTTTATTATTATTTAATCCATTAATTCTACAATTTAAAATAGAATTGTCTTTATTTATTGATTTAGAAGTAGATATAATACTGTCATATTTAGACCTAATTAAATGAGCAACTTTCCTAGACCGCGCATTAGTTATCCATTTTGATTTTTTATTAATTGTATAATTATCTTTAGAAATAGCTATTTTTGCATCTATTAAAGGTAATTCACTTAATTTATTTAAATAATAGCTTCTATAAAAATCTTTTTTATAAAATTTTATTTTTTTCAATATAATTTTATTTCTCTTTAAGTCACTTCCAGCTTTTTTATAAGTTCTATAATCCGGGTCATCAAAGCAATAAAAAACTTTACTAATCTTTTTATCTTTTATAATTTTCGTACAAGGAGGTGTCACACCGTAATGTGTGCATGGCTCTAAAGTGGAATAAATAATAGAGCCTTTAAAATTTAAATTTCTATTCAAAGCATTAAATTCTGCGTGAGGTCTACCATTTATAGATGTAACTCCTGAGCTAATAACGGAGTTATTTTTTACCACAACACATCCTACTGACGGATTACTACTTGTCTTTCCTAAATTTATTTCGGCTAAATTAAATGCTAGATTAGAAAAAAATTTATGATTTTTTTTCATCTAAATTGCCTACAAATTGTTCGAAATCTTTCGCTTCTTTAAAATTTTTGTAAACAGAAGCGTAGCGAACATAGGCAACCGTGTCTATATATTGTAATCCTTCCATGATAAATTTACCTATAGTTGAAGTTGGTACTTCACTTTCACCCAGGCCTTCAATTTTCATAATTATTTTAGATACAAAATTATCTAAAGCATCTATGCTAATTGGTCTCTTTCTTGTTGCTATCCTTATTGATTTAGAAACCTTGTCGCGATCGAATGGTTCTCTTTTACTATTACTTTTTATAACCGAGAGTTCTTGAAATTGTATTCTTTCAAATGTCGTAAATCTCATTCCACCGTTGCAAGTGCAAAGTCTACGTCTCCTTACGGCTGTTCCTTCTTCACAAGGTCTTGAATCAACAACCGAAGTATCTTTTTCTCTACAAAATGGACATAGCATAAATATTCTAACTACTATATATAGGAAAAGATGAGCAAAGTTCAATTATTTCTTTTTGAACTTCTTTTTCTACTTTTGAGTTATTTTCTTTATTTTTGCTAAGTCCCTCTATTACTTTAAAAATTAAATCTGCAATTAATTTAAATTCTTCTGAACCAAATCCTCTTGTTGTACAGGCTGGCGTTCCTAATCTGATACCTGAAGTAATCATTGGACTCTCTGTATCAAAAGGAATTCCATTTTTGTTACAAGTGATATTTGCTCTTCCTAAAGAGGCTTGAGCATCTTTACCGGTTACTCCAAAAGATCTCAAGTCTATAAGCATCAAATGAGTATCAGTTCCTCCTGAAAAAATTTTAAAACCTTTCTCAGATAATCTTTCTGAAAGAATTTTAGCATTTGTAATTACATTTTTTGTATATTCTTTAAAATCATCGGATAAGGCTTCTTTAAAACAAACTGCTTTAGCTGCTATTACATGCATTAAAGGTCCTCCCTGTAATCCAGGAAATATTGCACTATTAAATTTTTTGATTAAATCCTCTTTGTTAGTTAAAATAATTCCCCCACGAGGACCTCTTAAAACTTTATGCGTTGTTGAGGTAACCACATCAGCATATTCTGTAGGATTTGGATATGCTCCTCCAGCAACTAATCCAGAGAAATGTGCCATATCAACAAGAAGGTAAGCTCCAACTTTATCGCAAATTTCTCTAAATTTTTTGAAATCTATAATTCTTGAGTAAGCACTTCCTCCAGCAATAATAAGTTTTGGTTTATTTTCTACTGCTAACTTTTCTACGTTTTCATAATCGATAAGTCCGGTTTCTTTAACAACCTCATAATGAAGTGCATTGAACCATTTTCCAGATTGAGCAGGTTTAGCTCCATGCGTTAAGTGACCCCCAGAATTTAAACTCATAGCTAACGTTGTATCTCCTGGTTTTAATAACGCTAAATAAACGGCTCCATTTGCTTGAGCTCCAGAGTGAGGTTGGACATTAGCAAATTTACAATTAAATAATTTCTTTGCTCTTTCAATCGCTAAGTTTTCCGAAATATCTACGTGTTCACATCCTCCATAATATCTTTTTCCTGGGTAACCTTCAGCATACTTATTTGTTAACACTGAACCTTGTGCTTCAAGTACAGCTTTTGATACAATGTTTTCTGAAGCAATTAATTCAATGTGATTTTGTTGTCTTAAAAATTCTTGTTCAATTGAATTATATAATTCTTTATCAGCATCTTGTAATTTTAATTTAAAAAAACTGTTTAAATATTTATTAAACTTTACTGCAATGGACATATTTATATCTTTTTTACCCTTCTTAAATGTCTGCCGCCTTCAAATTTAGTTTGTAAAAAAACTTCAACTAATTTTAAAGACAATTTTTTTTTAGTCAATCTAGATCCTAAAGTAATTACATTAGCATTATTATGTTGTCTACACAATCTTGTAGAAGGTAAATTATAGCAAGTTGCGGCTCTAATTTTTTTGATTTTATTGGCACTTATAGCCATTCCAGTTCCTGACCCACATACAAGGATGCCAGCATCACTTTTTTTTAATTTTACCCTATGAGCTAATTTTTTTGCGTAATCTGGATAATCTACAGATTGATTATCAAAAGGTCCTAAATCAAAAATAGATACTTTTTTACTAATAAGATGATTCTTTATAATCTCCTTTAAATTAAATCCTGCATGATCTGAGGCAATACATACAGTTTTAAATATTTTGTTTAATTTTATATTGCTCATAATTACTAATTAAATTACACTAAAGTTAATTATAATAATATATTTGTCGCATTACATTAAAAAATCAGGGCTTTACATGAAAATCATTGGTTCATTTCCAAAAACAAGGCTTAGAAGGCTAAGAAAATCTAAATGGATTAGAGAGCTAATATCTGAAAATAATATTACACACAATGATTTGGTTTTGCCAATTTTTGTGAGGGAAGGCAAAAATAAGATTGAACCTATAAAAACAATGCCGGGTGTATACAGATACACGGTCGACAAATTGCCTAATATTTTGAAACAAGTAAAATATTACAATATACCTATGGTAGCTCTTTTTCCTCATACACCGAATAATAAAAAAGACAATAAAGGAACTGAAGCGCTTAATGAGAATAACTTAATTTGTAAAAGTCTAAAATTAATCAAAAAAAAATATAAAGAAATTGGTGTTATGTGTGATGTTGCACTTGATCCTTATACATCACATGGACATGATGGTATTTTAATTAAAGATGAGATAGATAATGACGAAACAGTAAAAATTTTAGTTAAACAGGCTTTACTTCAAGCAAAGATGGGATGTGATGTAATTGCTCCTTCAGATATGATGGATGGTAGAGTTGGTGTCATAAGGAAAGCATTAGACAAAAATAATTTTAAAAATGTAAGTATATTGTCTTATGCTGTAAAATATGCTTCAAATTTTTACGGTCCTTTCAGAGATGCAATAGGAAGTAAATCAAAATTAAAAAAGGATAAAAAAACTTACCAGATGGATTTTAGAAATTCAAGCGAGGGACTAAGAGAAGTCGGTTTAGATATAAAAGAAGGCGCAGATATGGTTATGGTTAAACCTGGAATGAATTACTTAGATTTAATTACTAAAATAAAAAAAAATTTCAATATTCCAGTTTTAGCTTATCAAGTTTCAGGTGAGTACAGTCTAATTAGAAACGGTATTGAAAAAAAGATTTTAAGTGAAGAATCCATTATTGAAAGTATAATTTCTTTCAAGAGAGCCGGTGCATGTGCAATAGTTACATATTTTGCTTTAGAGGTAGCAAAAAAATTAAAAAAGATTAATTAAAGTAATTTTCTAAAAGTATTCTTGATTTAGGAAATGGTAGATTATTAGGTATAAAAAATCTATTTTGAATAATGTTTCTTGTAAAATAAAGAGATTTTTTAACTAAAACGTTAGTTAATTTTTCAGGAGGTTTTTTTGAAATTAGGTATTCTGGGATCTCGTAAGTGAAATTATCAATTTTAACTTTTTTTAAATTTGTTAATATTGAATTCTCATTTTTAAATTTACCTAAATTTGGATCATAACCAAGATCTTTTATTAAATTTAATTCAAAAAATATATATAAGATAATCCAATTTTCAAGGTTTATTGAATTAATGAATTCTTCAAAGGATTTATAAATATTTTTATTAGGTTGTGACTCTGGTAATAAAATATTTAAAATAGAGCATAAAGATGTTAACGCGGATATTCTTTTCTTATTATTAAAATATAAAGGCGATATAGGTTTGATCAGTTCTGTTTTAAAATATCCAATTCTATTTTCATTTTTTGAATTATGTACAACAAACAATTTATTCGATAATTGTAAATAATTTTTGATTTTTCTGGAGTTTCCTCCATAAACTAAACCAGAAACTTTTCCCCTTTCTCTAGAAAAGACATTTATTATATTGGCATTTTCTCTAAATTTCCTTTTTGACAAAAGATAACATTCATCCTCCCAATTCATATATTCAATATTTTAATTAATTTTGCTGCAGCATTTTGTTGTGCATTTTTTTTGGAAGTCCCCTCACCAATAATTTTCTTTGATCCATGTATTTCAACCTCTGTTTTAAAGAATGGTTTGTGTTGAGGACCTGATTTTTTAAAAAAAGTATATTTAGGAAGTTTTTTAAATCTTTTTAAACTATATTCTTGCAATCTTGTTTTAGAATCTACCAAAGTAATAACAGACTCATCAATATTATTTTGCCAAAAACTTAATACAAATTTCTCAGAATATTTCAAACCGCCGTCCAAATAAATTGCACCTACAATGGCCTCTAAACTGTCACTTAAAATTTTATCTACTGATCTCTCTAAATCTTTATGCGAAGAACCAAGATATAAAAATTTTCTAAGATTTAGTTTTTTTGCTATTGTTACACAAGTTTTTTTATTTACTAAATTTGCATATTTTTTGTCAATCATACCCTCTTTTTCATTAGGATATTTATTTAGAAGTTTTTCAGAAATAATTAAACCTAACACTCTATCTCCTAAAAATTCTAGTTTTTCATTATTATTTTCATTGCTGTAACTTTTGTGAGTTAAAGCAACATGTAATAAGTTTTTATCTTTAAAAGTATAATTTATTATATTTTCTAATTCTTTAATAGATTTTGTCATTTTAAACCTTTAAATGTCCTCTCAATTCGAAAGGAGTTATGTAAATTCCAAATTTTTAATAAACTGCCCTCTTTTGTATCATTAGAGAAAAAAACAATCTTTGCTTTTCCTACTAAATTTAAATTTTTAACAAATCCAATGCTGCTAAACCGACTATCACGTGAACAATCTCGATTATCCCCCATTAAAAAATAATGGTCAGCAGGAACTATAAATTTTTTTGTATTCTGTAAAGACCCTTTTTTTTTATATGTTGCAAAATGAGATAGGCCGTTAGGAAGCTTTTCAATGTAAGTATTAGTAGAAAGATTTATATCTCCACATCTAATAGGAATTTTAATATTGGTTAATTGTCTCGATACCTTAACTCCATTAATAAAAATATCGCCGTTAATGAATTGAATTTCATCTCCAGGTAAACCTATCAACCTCTTAATAAAATCTGTTCTATTATCTTCAGGGGTTTTAAAAACTACTAAATCACCCTGAGAAGGTAATCTTGCAAAAAAACGATTTTTAGAAAAATTTGGACTAAATGGAAAAGAATGCTTGCTATAACCATAAGAAAATTTTGATACAAAAATTCTATCACCAATTAATAAAGTTGGTTCCATAGATGAAGATGGAATATAAAAGGGTTGGATTATCAAAGACCTTATTAAAATAGCAATTAGTAAAGCAAAAACTAATGTTTTTAAATTTTCAATGATTAAAGTAATAATATTATTTTTTTTCATGAAGATATAGTAACGAAAGCAACAGCATAATTTTCCTCATCAGACAACGACAAAGAGATTTTAAATTTTTTTTTAATCTTATTATTAACAATTTTTTTTGTATTTTTTATTAACTTTATAAAAGGTTTTCCATTTTTTTCATTTAATATTATTATTTCATTAAACTTAATACCTTTTGAAATACCTGTGCCCAAAGCTTTCGAGAAAGCTTCTTTTGCTGCAAATCTTTTTGCAAAACAATTTGAAATATTTTTGACTTTTTTACATTTTAAAATTTCTTCTTTACTAAATAATCTAGTAATTAAAAGTTGATTTTTTATTGATTTTTTGACTCTACTTACTTTAACAATGTCAGTTCCAATTCCAAATAATTTCATTGTTTTATAATTTTTTTAAATTCTTTTATTGTTTTCCTAAGACCTACAAAAATTGACTCTCCAATTAAGAAATGTCCAATATTAAATTCTTTTATTCCAGGCACTTTTGATAATATTTTAGCTGATTTGTAAGTGAGTCCGTGTCCAGCGTGTACCTCTAATCCTAACTTATTTCCTAATGCTATAGCTTTTTTTATTCTAATTAATTCCTTTTTATAATTTTTCTTTTTATTAACAAAATTGCAAAACCTACCGGTATGTATTTCAACACAATCTGCTTTTAGATCTTTAGACATCTTGATATCTTTTAAACTTGGTTCAACGAATAAGCTCACTCTTGAATTATTTTTTTTTAATTTATGAATCAATTTTTTTATAAATTTTGTTTTAAATTTCAGATTAAGACCGCCCTCTGTTGTAATTTCTTGTCTCTTTTCGGGAACTATGCAAATAAAAGGTGGCTTATTTTTTAAAGCGATCTTTTGCATTTCTTTTGTAGCAGCAATTTCTAAATTCAAAGGTATCTTTAATCTAGATTTTATTTTTTTAAGGTCTGACTCGTTTATATGTCGCCTGTCTTCTCTCAAATGAATCGTTATAGAATCTGCCCCCTCTTTTTGTGCTAACAATGAGGCTCTTAATGGACTAGGATAAATTTCTCCTCTTGCATTTCTTACTGTTGCTACGTGATCTATATTTACCCCAAGTCTAATTTTACCCATTAAAGATTTCTACTTCCGGGTTTAATTGCTTTGATAGCTGCTAAATCTTTAGGTAAATTATTACTCGTATAAGTAGGAATATTTAATTTTACTTGTGAAATGATTTTATTTTTAATTAAGGACTTGCCATTACTTCTATCAATAATACACGCAAAGCCAATTGTTTTTCCCCCGTAGTCATTAACTAATTTTGAACATTCTAAACTTGATTTGCCTGTAGTAATAACGTCTTCAACTATTAGTACTTTTTGATTTTTATTTATTAGAAAATCTCTCCTCAATTTGAACATACCGTTAACTCTTTCTGAAAAAATTGTATGCTTATTGAGCAATCTTCCAATCTCATATCCAACAACTATGCCTCCCATTGCTGGAGACAAAATTAAATCAAAATCATCGAATGCATCATTAATTTTTTCTGAAAGTGATAAACATATTTCTTTTGCTTTATCTGGTTTACTCATTAGTTGAGCGCACTGAACATATTGAGGGCTATGTAGACCAGATGATAATATAAAATGACCCTCTAAAAGAGCGTTAGTTTCTTTTAAAATTTTCAAAGATTCTTCTAATGAAAGCATTTTTTTTCTGTTTATGTCGAATAATTTTAAATTTTAAGTTGCTTTGTTTTATTTGACTTATCAAGTTTGTGAAATTTTTCAAATCTTTAATTTGCAAATCAAACGAGAATGTTAAATGCTCTCTGCTTCTTTTTATGATCTCTAAGTTAACAATATTTCCTTTATTTAAACCTATAAGAGAAGTTATGTGCCCTAAAACTCCTGGTTTATGGGGTAAATCAACCTCTATGGTGCTAGAATAATTTTTTTCAGAAATTTTTAAACTTTCAGTCGACTTATCTTGCCAATATCTTCGAATGGCTGAGCGGGCTTTACCAGTAGTTGAAGATGACAACCAGTGTAAAGATGGCGATGCATTTTTCGATGTTTCAATTTTTACAAGATCACCATTTTTCAAAACTGTTTGAAGAGTTCCATGATTTCCATTTATTGTACATCCTATAGCACTATTACCAATCTTTGTATGTACAGCATATGCAAAATCTATTGGGGTTGCATTTTTTGGTAATTTAATAACTGCTCCTTTTGGAGTGAAACAAAATACGTTCTCTTGAAACATTTGAAGTTTAGTAAATTCATAATAATGTTCTGGGCTTGTACCTGCCTCAATGATCTCAACTAAATCTCTTAGCCAATCATATTCTTTCCATGATAATTCTGAAAATTTTTCAGAGGATTTATACTTCCAGTGAGATGCTATACCTCTTTGAGCAAATTCATTCATTTCATGGGTTCTAATTTGTATCTCTATTCTATTTTTTTTTGGTCCTATTACAGCTGTATGAATTGATTTATACTTATTTATTTTAGGCGTTGAGATGTAATCCTTGAATTTTCCTGGAATTGTAGGAAATCTACTATGAAAAATACCTAATGTTTTATAACAATTTTCTACACTATCAACTATTACTCTGAAACCAATGATATCAGTTAGCTGTTCTAGAGAAATTTTTTTGTTTTGTATTTTTCTCCAAATTGAAAATGGAGTTTTTTCTCTACCAGTTATTGTCGCTGTAATCCCATTTGCTTTTAAAATTTCTATTAATTCTTGAGAAATAATCTTGAATGTATCATCTTTGTTATTTTTAATAAAATTTAATCTTTCTAATATTAAATTTCTAGCTGGTTCATTTAAAACTGAAAAAGATAGATCTTCAAGTTCATCTCTGATTCTATTCATTCCCATTCGATCAGCTAATGGAGCATAAATTTCCATGGTCTCTTTAGCTTTTCTGATAATTTTGTCTTTGTCTTTGATAAATTTAATTGTACGCATATTGTGTAATCTATCTGCAAGTTTAACTAATAATACTCTAATATCTTTTGAGGTAGCTAGTATTAGTTTCCTAAAATTTTCAGCTTTAGAGTCACCCGAAGCTCTATCTTCTAAAGCAGAAATTTTGGTTACACCTTCAACCAAATTAGCAACTTCTTCTCCAAATTCTTTTTTTACCGTTTCATAAGTTACGTTAGTATCCTCTATGGTATCATGCAATAATCCAGTTGTAATAGTTGCGCTATCTAACTTAAGTTCTGTTAATATCTTTGCAACTGCAACAGGATGAATAATATATGGCACTCCTTCATCCCTTTTTTG
>CACODG010000004.1 GCA_902625945.1 uncultured Pelagibacteraceae bacterium
CTCTCATTATTTACAGTAAATATTAAGGACTTGTTCTTTGATATTTGTATTAAAGCACTGTTCCCACTCATAGTTTTTACAGCTGCTAATTCTGGATTTAGATAAAATCTAAAAACATATCTAATAGGTATCCCATCACTTTTTTTTAAGATATGGTCTGTTCCTTTTAAAAAATTGCTCTCATGGTCTAAATAAATTTCTCTTTTGTGAGTGCAACTAAAATTTTTTTCATACCCATTATGTGAAACAGAATAACCAATAAGACTTTTATTATTTTTAATTTCATGTTCTTGGACCTTAAATGTATTTTTAATGGAATTTCCGAAAACTCTATTAATTAATTTGCTTCTTTCAAATTTAGTAATACTGGTGTCATTTATAGTCAACGTGGATTGACTAGCTGTCAATCTACTTACTAATTCTGCTTTAGTTGAAATATTATTTCCAAATCCTGAGTTTGAAATTATTTTTATACCATCTAAATAATACTCAAAAGACAAGGGCCCAGATTGATAATTGTTTGAAAATTTTTTTTCTGGAGGTGAGCCAACATCAAAATATAGAACTTGGTTTTTTGATTTTGCAAAAAAAATTCCACCTACGGTATTTTTTTTATCTTTCTTACTCAATTTCAATTTTTCTAAATATTTTTCGAAATGATTGACATTATTTTCAGAACTACCATTGAAAAGGGGCAATTTATCATCCGGCGTCTTAAAAAACTTTATACACAACAAATTCTTTTGAATAATTTCACTTAAAAATTCAGGCATAAATTCTTGAGCCTCATTAATATTCTCATGACACAGTAAGAGATATTGAGTAAAAAAAATTAAATCATTTGGATTTCTTGTAAACGGAAAACCATCACTATCAAAATAATGTTTAACAAATTTTTCTAGTTCTCTAATTCCTTCCTCGTAATTAGATTTGTATTCTTTAAATACGATACCTGATAATATCAATGCAGTAAGCACTTGAATCCTTTTCACTGGATTCTTTTCATATTTAATATTTTTTCTTAAATGATTGCATTGATAAATAATATTTTGAAATACTTTTTTTTTAAAATCGAATGTTCCGTTGTTAATTATGATATCGATATTAAGCATCCAGCTAATTACTCTTGAGCTTAAAATAGAATTTTCCCAAATTTTATTTTTGAAATTCGAATATTTTAATGTCCAAAGGTAAATAATTCTCTGAATATTTCTTCCATCCATTTTCCTGTCTAAAAGACTTAACCATAAAAAACTGTGATGTTTTATAATTTTATCTTTTTTATTCTCTAACCAAAAATCATTTGGATTAATGTCATTAATTTTAAAAGAGCTCTTTTTATATGGCGAAATTATAGATAGTAAAAAAGGATTAGGATTAAAGAAAACTTGTGTTGGAATTTTTGATTTTAGAGAATTATTATATCGGTTTGATGAAAAATATATCTTTTTGAAAAACTTAATAAAAGTTACTTGCAGAGCAATCAAATAAAAATAGGCACCTTTTAAGCCGAACATCTATTAATTTTTTCTAAGAATTTCTATATTTTTTTTTAAATCGCCTTTATTTTCTTTAAAGATTGTTGATCCTGAAACAAGTATATTAGCTCCAGCCTGTTTGGCTAAAGTACAGTTTTCAAAATTGATACCTCCATCAATTTCTATATCTACATCCAACTTTTTATTTTTAATAATTTTTTTAAGCTTCTTAGTTTTTTCTAAAACTTCAGGCATAAATTTTTGGCCGCCAAATCCTGGCTCAACACTCATTATTAATACTAAATCAATTTCACTTAAATATTTTTCTACTAAATCTATTTTAGACTTTGGTTTAAGTGAAATTCCTACTTTTTTTCCTTCTTTTCTTATAAGATCAATTGTTTTTGCAGTATCTTCGGTAGCCTCTGGATGAAAAGTAATAATATCAGCTCCAGCATTGGCAAAATCTTTGATAAAATTATCTACTGGCGATATCATTAAGTGTACATCAAATATTTTTTTGGTGAGCGGTCTAAGTTTCTTTATTACTTCAGGACCTATAGTTAAATTTGGGACGAAATGTCCATCCATAACATCAATATGAATATAATCTGCCCCAGCTTTTTCCAGTGAGATCACTTCACTACCTAATTTACTAAAATCTGCAGATAATATAGATGGTGAAATTTTGATAGTGTCAGTCATTCTTTACTTATATTTTAATACTAAACTTTGTCAAAAAATAAGCTTAATTAAACAGTTGATATAATTGTCTTGAAAAATCGCTTTCTAATGGAAAAGCAAGCATCCCCCACACATCATATCCAAGTATGTATGGCATTGCGTAGAACCTGAAGAGATAGAAGAACCAAGCTACATATAGGGCTATAAATGGCCCAAAAAGAAAACTAGGAGTTATAAACTTAAACAAATTAATAATTGGATTTGTATATTTTACAAAGACTCTCATGAAAAAAAAAGTTGAGTCTTCCCTTTGAAAAATATTCATAAAAGCACGGCCGATTAGAGTCCACATAATGGTACCCAATACATAATCTAATACTATTGCCCAAGTTGGTATCATATTTTTAAAATATCATGATTTAGGTAAAAAAAAAGGGGCGAAAAATTCGCCCCTTTTAATTTTAAATAATTATTTATTAGTGTTGCTTACCAAGAATAGCCTTACCTGTCGGTATTCTTGTGTCGTCTACTAATTTTTGTGTAGCTGGGCTTGGTTCTTTAGTCATTAAACTGACTACCACCATTACAACTAAACAAATTGGTGCTCCAATTAAACCAAATCTTAAGTGGTCTATACCTAAGAATGGAGTATTTACACCGCCCCATATTGGAACTGAGAATTTAGGGAACACCCACGTTAAGTAAACTGTTCCTGACACAATTCCCGCTATGATACCAGCGATTGCACCTTCTCTAGTAGCTCTCTTCCACCATACACCAAGTACAAGTGGGAAGAATAAACCTGACATTGCAAAGTCGAATGCCCAAGCAACCGAACCTAAGATACTTGTTAGCCTGAAAGAGGCTATGTAAGCACCAGCAGCTCCGATTATTACTAGAAGTACACGAGCAACTAATAGTCTTTTAGATGTCTCCGCTTTTGGATTTATGATCTTGTAATAAATGTCGTGTGATAACGCATTTGATATCGCAAGAACTAAACCATCGGCAGTTGACATGGCAGCAGCCATACCACCAGCAAACACAAGTCCTGAGATTACGAACGGTAGACCCGCTACTTCTGGAGTAGCTAATACTACAACGTCACCTCTCATGAACCACTCGTTCAACTGAAGTATTCCGTCACCATTAAAGTCTGCAATAAATACTTGCTTAACTTCAGACCATCTTTGAACCCACTCTATTGACTGAACTTCAGAAATAGATTTTCCGATAATTCCAGTTGGTAGATTAGGATCCATCAATGCTAATTTAGACAATGTCGCTAACATAGGCGCTGAAGAGTAAAGTAAGAAAATAAAGAATAGCGACCAAGCTACTGATTTTCTTGCTGCTCTTACTGTAGGAGTTGTAAAGTATCTCATTAAGATATGAGGTAACGATGCAGTTCCTACCATCATACAAATCGCTAACGATAAGTATTTCCAGACAGCCATTCCACCTTCAGGTACTCCAGAGTGAGTTCCAGAGATATATTTCAATCCTCCTGGTACCCCAGCTGCTTTCATATCTGCGGCGCTGTTTTTAACTAGTCCAAATTGTTGTTCAAGTTCGCCAAGTCTTGCAACCTCATCACCTAACATTAAGTGAGGGAAAATTCCTCCACCTACGTTAGAACTAATCCAGAATACTGGTATTAGGTATGCGATGATTAATACAATGTACTGAGCAACCTGTGTCCAAGTTACGGCTCTCATTCCACCAAGCATTGAACAGATAAGGATACTAATTAATCCTACCCATACACCTGCTTCAAACGGAATTCCAAGAGCTCTAGAAGCAATTGTTCCCGTAGCATTAATTTGTGCTGTTACGTAAGTAAATGATGCTATGAAAAGCACGAATACTGCGCAAGCTCTTACGAGGTTACCACCGTATCGCGTTCCGATAAAATCAGGAACCGTGTAACATCCAAACTTTCTTAGGTACGGAGCCATTAAAGTTGCAACAAGTACGTATCCACCTGTCCAACCTACTAAGAAGGCCATATAAGTATAGCCACCAAAGTAAACTCCACCCGCTAAAGCTACGAATGATGCACCTGACATCCAGTCAGCTGCTGTTGCCATTCCGTTAAATACGGTTGGCACTTGTCTTCCTGCAACATAGTAGGCATCTACTTGAATGGTTCTTGATAAATAACCGATTAAGGCATAAATCAATACCGTGAAAGCTACGAACATCACTCCGATGTTTTTAGCTGACACTCCTGCTTGCTCTGCTAATGCCATCAAAATGATGAACACTAAAAAGCCACCAGTGTAGGTACCATATATTTTAGGAAGGTTTTGTATAAAATCTCCTTTAAACATTAGTCATCCTCTCTTTCTGAGAAACCATGTTCTTCGTCGATTTTTTCTTGTTTATTTGCAGTCCAAAACAAAATTATCACAAAGGCAAGAAGTGAACCTTGCGCAGTCATGTAATATGCTAGTGGATAGCCAAGAAAAGACATCGTGTTCAGTTCAGAACCGAACATGAAGATCACTAATGAGAAGAAAGCCCAAAGAACCAATGTAACTATCATATGGTTTTTGGTCTTATTCCAATATGCGTCTTTATTTGACATATTTCCCCCTGTTTATTTTTTAACTTTTTACGTAAAAAGTACTCTTATTGCTGGGGAGCATACTGATTATGAGTTGAATTAAAAGAGAAAAAAGGACCCCAAAACCAATTTGAAATGCTATAAGACAAGTAAATAAAGGGTTTTTTAAATACAACGTGAAATTGAATCTAGATAAATTGCGAAACACTCTTAGAAACACTCTAATTAGCGTTTGGGAGTATGTTATTCCAATTTGGAAAATTTCTGGTTTATTTAAAACTATTAAATCAGAAAAAGATTTAGAAAATTTTATACAAGAAAGATCTGCTCATGTAACTCAAACTACACTTTACGGATATTTAAAAACAAGAATTGGGGTCAAATATATTGCCATGATGGAGGACGAGAGATTTCTGGAGTCTATAAATATAGCTAAATGGAATATCTATACCGTTGCTTTAGCAGATTGTGCTTTTTATGTTTTTTCTTATTTAATCTCTGAAAAAAATCTAAAAGAAAATAATTGCAAAAAAATTGTTTTAAATATTTTAGAGTCTGAGAAAAAAAACGGTTTGAGTGATGAAATTTACAATAATAGTAAAACAAACTTTTTGAATAGGTTTGAAAAAGTCGATTTTAATAAATACTATCTTGAAGATCCTTTCAAAGAAAGTGGAGAGGCACTTTATTATTGGTCTCCAATTGCCGATGAACTAAAAACTTTAGACAAAAAAATAGTTTTAAACTCAATTTCTTTAAAATGGGGGCTTATGAAAGATGAATTCAAAAAAAGAACTAAAGATTTAAATTTCAACTAGCCTTTATTCTGTCTATTTTCCACCAAAGAAGTCACTACACTTGGATCTGCAAGAGTTGTCGTATCACCTAGGTTATCTGGTTCATTAGCAGCGATTTTTCTTAAAATTCTTCTCATTATTTTCCCAGATCGTGTTTTAGGTAGACCCGGGGCGAATTGAATAACATCTGGGGTAGCGATTGGACCAATCTGTTTTCTTACCCAAAGTTTTAAATCTCTTTCCAAGTCGCCTGTAGGATTTTCCCCAGCGTTAAGTGTTACAAAACAATATAATCCATTACCTTTTATGCTATGAGGGAAACCAACTACTGCCGCTTCGGCTACTTTTGGATGAGCAACAAAAGCACTTTCAATTTCTGCTGTTCCAAGATTATGTCCGGAAACAATTATAACATCATCAACTCTCCCTGTGATCCAATAATATCCGTCTTTATCTCTTCTACAGCCATCCCCAGTAAAATATTTTCCATCAAATTGAGAAAAATAAGTATCTATAAATCTTTGATGGTCACCATAAACTGTTCTCATTTGTCCTGGCCATGAAGTAGCCATGCATAATCTTCCTTTGCCTTCTCCTTTAATTATCTTTCCATCTTTATTTACTAATACAGGTTTAATTCCATAGAAAGGTTTTGTTGCTGATCCTGGCTTTAAATCTATGGCACCGGGCTGAGGTGCAATCAATATTCCTCCCGTTTCAGTCTGCCACCATGTATCGACTATAGGACACCTAGAATCTCCTACAGTTTTATAATACCACATCCATGCCTCGGGATTTATAGGCTCTCCAACTGTACCCAATAATTTTAAAGTTTTTCTGCTAGTTTTTTTGACTGGTTTATCTCCTTCTCTCATTAAAGCTCTAATTGCAGTAGGAGCAGTATAGAAAATATTTACTTTATATTTATCGACTATTTGCCACCATCTTGAGCTATCTGGATAATTTGGAACCCCTTCAAACATTATAGTGGTTGCCCCATTTGAAAGTGGTCCGTAAATTATATAACTATGTCCAGTAACCCAACCAATATCAGCCGTGCACCAATAAATATCATTAGCTTTATAGTCAAAGATATACTGGTGAGTCATGGAAGCATAAACCATGTAACCTCCAGTAGTGTGAAGAACACCCTTAGGTTTTCCTGTTGAACCTGATGTGTAAAGAATAAATAAAGGATCTTCAGCATTCATTTCTTCCGGATCACATTTTGAAGGTACAGACGCAATTAATTCTTTGTAAGACACATCTCTTTCGTTATTCCAGTCTACTTGATTCCCGGTCCTCTCGATTACCACACATTTTTTGACACCAGGGCACTGATCTAAAGCTTCATCTGCTATCTTTTTCAGAGGAATTATTTTTCCTCCTCTTACCCCTTCATCTGCTGTTATTAAGTACTCTGATTCACAATCAGTTATTCTCGTTGCTATAGAGTCTGGAGAAAAACCACCAAATATTATTGAATGAACCGCACCTATCCTTGCACACGCAAGCATAATATAAGCTAGCTCAGGTATCATAGTAAGATAAATTGTAACTCTATCGCCTTTTTGAATTCCTAAACTTTTTAAACCGTTTGCCGCTTTACAAACATTTTGATGAAGTTCTTTGTAAGATATTTTTTTTGTATCAGCAGGATCGTCACCTACCCAAATTATAGCAGTTTTACTTGGATTTTTTTTAAGGTGTCTATCAATACAATTCGCAGAGGCATTTAATGTACCATCATAATACCATTTAATTTTCACTTCATCTTTACTGTATTTAATATCTTTAATCTTAGTGTACTTTTTTATCCAAGAAATTCTTTTTCCCTCTTTAGCCCAAAATTTATCATTTTCTTTAATAGAAAGTTTGTACTTTTTTTTATATTTCGACTCATTTACATATGCATGATTTGCCCAACTGTCAGAAACTTTAATTACAGAATTACCTTCACTGTCTTTTGATAAAGTTGGAGACTTAAAATTTATTTTTCTTACTTTGGTTCTTTTTTTTCTAGATTTCTTTTTTTTTCTAGTTTTTTTTCTAGTTTTAACAATTTTTTTAGACTTTTTTCTTCTAGTCTTTTTTATCTTTATCTTCTTTGATTTTTTCTTCTTTTTTTTTCTCTTAGCCACAATTTCTCCTAATTGGAGTTTATTTTACCCATCTTATAAATAATTTTCCAGCTTTTTAAGTCAACCGGCATTACTGATAATCTACTCTGTTTAATCAATGGTAAATGAGAAATGGTCTTTGTTTTTTTAATTTTTTCAAGTGATACAGGGTATTTTAGATACTCCTGAAACCTAACCTGGACGGCTACAAATCTTTTTTTTTTATCAGTTTTATCAACAAATGCCTCTTTAATTATTTTTACAATACCCACAATTTCTTTTCCAATGTTTGAATGATAAAAAAAGCATAGATCACCTGCTTTCATAGCTTTTAAATTATTAGCTGCTTGATAATTTCTAACTCCATCCCAAGCTACTCCTTTTTTACCAGCTTTCATTTGTTGATCAATTGACCAAACATTAGGTTCAGATTTCATTAACCAGTATTGCATTATAATTTTAATCCAGGTCCTTTCATGTAAGGAGCATTTTTATCAAGAGGCCACCTTGATTTTGCTGATACATTTACATTATCAATCATATTTTTTTTAAACCTTTGAATACCTGCCCAAGCAATCATTGCTGCGTTATCACCGCAAAACTTTAAATCTGGATATAAAGTTTTAAAGTTCATTTCGTTTGATAGATTTGATAAATTTTTTCTTATTGTTTCGTTGGCTGCAACGCCCCCTGCTACTACTAATTGAAAATTTTCTTTTCTGGTTTTTTTCCTAAACTCCTCAACAGCAACTTTAGTTTTTTTATAAAGTATTTTATTAATTGTATTTTGAAATGAGGCTGCCAAATCATATTTTAGTTTATCTTTCCCATAAATTTTTTTTGACTCCCTAAGAACCGCAGTTTTAAGACCAGCAAAGGATAAATTGCAACCTGCTTTATTAATTATTGGTTCAGGAAGTTTAAAAAAGTTTTTATCTCCTAATTTTGCAAACTTTTCAACGCACGCTCCACCTGGATAACCTAGGTTTAATATTTTTGCAGTTTTATCAAATGCTTCACCTAGAGCATCATCAATTGTAGTACCTAATTGTTCATATTCATTAACATCTTTAACTATGAGAAATTGAGTATGACCTCCTGAAATTAATAATAATAAATATGGGAATTCAATTTTTTTTTCTAAACCAGGACTTAACGCATGACCCTCTAGATGATTTACTCCAATAAAAGGTTTATCTGAAGATACAGCAATTGCTTTGCCAATATTTAAACCAACAGTTAAACAAACTATTAAACCAGGTCCAGCAGTTGCAGCAACACCATCCATCTCATTAATTGAAATTTTACTTTCCTTCAGAGCTCTATCAATTATAAATTCAATATTTTCCAAATGTGCTCTAGCAGCTAACTCAGGGACGACACCCCCAAATTTCTTATGCTCTTCGATCTGACTTGAAACTACATTAGAAAGAATTTCCGCAGTGCCTTTGTCGTTTTCTCGTATAACAGCTGCCGCAGTTTCATCGCAACTGGTTTCAATTCCTAGAAAAGTTATTTTTTTAGCCATTATTATTTTTATAATTTAAATAGTATAATTTAGCTCTATCAAATATATAATCAACTAATGACTAAAATTACAATCGGCGCGAGAGGAAGCAAGCTTTCAATTACTTATGTTGAAAAGGTTAAGGAGCTTTTAATTCAAAGAAATAAAGATTTGAGTGAAGAAAACATACATTTTAAAGCTATAAAAACTTCTGGTGATATTAATCAAAATGTAAAATTATCCGAAATTGGAGGAAAAAAACTATTTTGTAAACAAATTGAAGAAAAGCTCCTAAATAAAGAAATTGATATGGCAGTCCATTCATTAAAAGATATGGAGACTGAAGAAGAAGATAAACTTATTATTGGTGCATTTATTAAGAGAAATGATTTTAGAGATGTAATTGTAAGCAGCAAAATTAAAAGCTTAGCGGATCTACAAAAAAAAATAATTATTGGTTCAAGCTCTAGAAGAAGAGAACTTCAACTTAAAAAAATTAATAGAAATATTTCTGTTATAAGTATCAGAGGAAATATAGATACTAGGATAAAAAAACTTGAAGAAAATAAACTAGACGGAATAATTTTAGCAGCAGCGGGAGTTAAAAGTCTAAATTTAGATAATAAAATAGGGTTTACTTTTAAAACCGAAGAGGTTTTGCCTGCTGCAGGGCAAGGTATAATAGCCGTCCAATGTAACAAAAATGACCAAAAAGTAAAAAATTTTTTGAAAAATATAAATGATCAAGAAACTGAAAAATGCGCAAGATCTGAGCGAGCAATGCTTGAAACTATTGGTGGAGATTGTGAAACAGCAGTCGGCGGTTTAGCAGTAATTGAAAATAATAATCTTAAATTAATAGGTCAATTATTTTCAGATACAGGTTTGAAAAGCTATGAATACGAGACGACGGGAAAAATTAGTGATGCAGTAAAAATTGGTAAATCAGTAGGGGAAAAATTATTAAAACTCGCGGGATCTGAATTTAAAAAAAAATGAATATTCTAATTACAAGACCTTTAATAGAATCAGAAGATCTAATGGGAAAGCTTTTTTCTCTAGGACATAAGATTGTTCACATTCCAACTTTAAAGATCTCAGCCGTCAATGCTAGACCAATTGACGCAAAAAAATATAATGCGTTTATTTTTACAAGTGCTAACGCTATTAGGAATTTAAAGACGAACAATCAAGATAACAGTAAGTTATGTTTTTGTGTGGGCTCTATTACAGAAAAAATTGTAAGGCAAAAAGGATACAATAATACAATTTCTGCCGGCGGAACTGTAAACGCTCTAAAAAATATTATTATAAATTCAGATCAAATTGATAAAAAAAAATCTATAGCCTATTTTTGTGGTGACTATATTTCTTCAAATCTAGATAGTGAACTTAAAAAAGAAGGATTTCAGGTTGATAAGATTATTAACTACACTTCTGAAAAAATTACCGATCTTAATGAAGAAAATAACAAAATTATTAATAATCATCCTCCTGACATAATTTTTATTTACTCTAAAAGAAGCGCTGAGAGCTTTATAGAAATTGTAAAAAAATACTCTCTCAATGGGTTGATGACAGAGTCTAGAGTATTATGTATAAGTGAAAAAGTTTTAAATTTTTTAAAAAGCTCAGGATGGAAAAAATTGGAAGTTTTCTATCCAGGTGAAGAATTGGAAAAATTGAAAGTTTAAAAGAATGGAAGTACTACAAAATTTTAAAAATTTGTTTTTTGATGTTTGGAATAAAGGTATTTCTGGAATAAATATTTCAGAGATAATAATTTCATTACTAATTTTTTTATTTTTTTTATTTTTGAGAGGTGTTTTTTCAAAATTTATAGTTAAGAGATTAGAAAATTATGTTTCAAAATCTACGAATAACTTTGATAATTCTCTTGTTTTTTCAATGGAGGGGCCAGCAAAGTTTTTTCCAGTTGTTTTAGGATTTTTTGTTTCTACAAGTTATTTAACCGTTGAAACTCAAGCGGCTGAATTTTTAGAAACTATTAATCGATCTCTAATAACAATTTTAATATTTTGGACATTTCATCAAATCATTGGACCTTTATCTGTTGTTATCAAATCAGTAGGCGGTCTGCTTTCAAAAGATTTAATCAATTGGATTATAAAAGCCATAAAGGTTTTGATTTTTATTTTAGGAGCTGCAGCAGTTCTAGAGCTTTGGGGAATAAAAATCGGCCCCATTATTGCCGGTTTAGGTTTATTTGGAGTAGCTGTAGCACTAGGAGCTCAGGATCTATTTAAAAACTTAATTTCAGGCATATTAGTTTTGGTTGAGAGAAGATTTCAAGTTGGTGATTGGATATATGTTGAAGGAGTAATAGAGGGAACTGTAGAGAGTATCGGCTTTAGATCAACTGTAGTAAGAAGATTTGATAAATCTTTAGCAACAATTCCAAATTTTCAATTTGCAGAAAATGCAGTGATTAACAATACTCAAACGACGAATAGAAGAATTAACTGGATGATTGGTTTGGAATATAGAACTACCAGCGAACAATTAAAGAGTATAAAGAAAGAGATTGAAGAATATATAAAAAAAAGTGATGATTTTGTTAAATCTAAAGACACTTTGTTATCAGTTAAAATAGACCAATTCGCTGCAAGTTCTATAGATATAAGACTGATTTGCTTTACAAAAACAAAGCACTTTCAAGAATGGCTTAATGTAAAAGATACTTTAGCTCTAGAGATAAAAAACATTGTAGAAAAAAATAAAGCTTCATTTGCATTCCCGAGTACATCTGTTTATGTGGAGAAAACTTCATGAAATCAGTTTTAATATTGTTTGATAATTTAATTACTCTGTATATTTGGATATTAATCATTAATGCAGTTATAAGCTGGCTAGTGGCTTTTAATATCTTAAATACAGGAAATAGGTTTGTTTATGCATTACTTGATTTCTCTTACAGATTAACTGCCCCAGCTTTAAATTATATAAGACGATTTTTACCTAACCTAGGTTCAATAGATATCTCTCCAGTAATATTAATTTTAGCGCTAATGTTTTTTAGGAATTTTGTGTTTGAAATGTTTGCCCCAAGTTTATTTTAATGATGATTATTGATGGAAAAAAAGAAGCTGAAAACTTAAGACAAAAGATAAAAAAAGAAATTGACTCATTAAAATCTAAAAATAAAAAAGTTCCTGGACTGACTGTCATATTAATTGGAGATTTTGCCCCAAGCCAGATTTACGTAAAGAATAAAGAAAAAAGTGCCAAAGAGGTTGGAATCAATTCTAATGTAGTCAGATACTCAAAAGATGTAACAGAAGAAGAAGTTTTAAAAAAGATTGAAGGTCTTAATAATGATACCAACGTTTCTGGCATACTAATTCAATTACCTTTACCTCCTCAGATTAATAAGAAAAAAATTATCAACGCTGTAAGTCCTAAAAAAGATGTAGATGGATTTCATCCTATGAATGTTGGTAATCTTTCATCTGGTCATGATGCCTTAGTACCTTGTACACCTCTGGGATGTTTATATTTGATAAAAAAAGTCGAGAAAAATTTATCAGGTAAACACGCGGTTATTATTGGCAGATCAAATTTAAATGGTAAACCTATGGCGCAATTACTTTTAAAAGAAAATTGTACAGTTACAATTGTTCATTCAAAAACAAAAGATTTAAAACAAGAATGTTTAAAGGCTGATATCTTAGTTGCTGCAGTTGGAGTAGCTAAGTTAGTAAAAGAAGATTGGGTAAAAAAAAACTCAATAGTAATTGATGTAGGAATAAATAAAGTGGGAGATAAAATTGTTGGTGATGTTGATTTCGATACTGTAAAAGATAAATCCAGAGCCATAACTCCAGTGCCTGGAGGGGTAGGACCAATGACAATTGCTTGTTTACTTAAAAATACCCTTGATTGTTTTAAAGCTCGTTAGACTTTGATTTATCAATCTTCAAGTATTTACTATTTCTAAATCTAATTATTACAGTAGCTAAGGCTACAATTAAAATCGCAACAGATATATAAATTAAGTTTGTAGGATCACTCTCTTTGTCTTGCAATATAATAAATCTAGCCAAGGCTGTTATTGCAATCACTAAAGGATAAGTAATTCTAACTGCTCTAGTTTCCCAATAAGATCTAACTAATCCGATAACTTCTATGTAAATGAACATCAGAAGCAGGTCTGCTAATGTAATATCTCTATTCTCGTACATTTCTCTCATTTCTAAAAAGAAAGCAATGATTGTTGAGATTAGGACAACTACAACAGCAACGAGTTGAATATTTCGAATCGAATTGTTCATCTATAAGTATTGTATCAAAATTTTAACCTTTATTTAACTGTTTAGAATGAAATTTTATAAAATTTTCAACTTTTTTCTTATTAAAGGTTTTATTTTCCTCAAAAGAAACTTTTTTCATTGAATAGGCTTTGTTTTTTGTATTTCTTGATAGAATTGTAATATTTCCCTTATACAAGCTTAAAACTATTTCGCCAGAAACCTGATTTCTTTTTTTGTCAATTATTTTTTGAAGTTTAATTCTTTTTTTTGAAAACCAATATCCATTGTAAACTAATTCTGCATATTCAGGCATAATTCTCTCTTTATCGTGGGCTGTTTTTTTATCTAAAGTCACTGACTCTATCGCTCTATGTGCAGCATATAACAAAGTTCCCCCAGGCGTTTCGTAAACACCTCTTGATTTAATACCAATAAATCTATTTTCAACAAGATCTACCCTTCCAATGCCATTTTTACCTGCAAGAATATTTAGTTTATCTAAAAGTTTATCAGGCCTTAATTTCTTTCCATTCACAGCAATCGGATCACTATTTTTAAAGGTAATTTTTACTTTTGTTTTTTTATTTGGAGCTTTCTCTGGTGAAACAGTTCTTTGAAAAATAAATTCTGGTGCATAATTTTTTGGATTTTCCAAAACCTTACCCTCAGTAGAAGTGTGAAAAATATTATCATCAACAGAGAAAGGCGGAGCACCTTTTTTGTCTTTTGGAATTGGAATATTATTTTTTTTTGCATATTTAATTAAGTCTGCTCTAGATTGTAATTTCCACTCTCTCCAAGGCGCAATAGTTTTAATTTTTTTTCCACCGAAAAAAGCATAACCAAGCTCAAATCTAACCTGATCATTGCCTTTGCCTGTAGCTCCATGAGATACTGCGTAAGCTTTGAATTTTTTTGCAATGGCAATTTGTCTTTTAGCTATCAAAGGTCTAGCAATGGAAGTACCAAGTAAATAGATACCTTCGTAAACAGCATGAGCCCTAATCATTGGAAAAACATAGTCTTTTACAAAGATGTTTTTTAAATCTTCGATTATTATATTTTTTACTCCAAGATTTTTTGCGTTAGTTATAATTTTTTTTCTATCAATTTCTTGGCCAATATCTGAAGTATAGGCAATTACTTCTGCTTTGTAATTATCTTGCAACCATCTTAAAATAATTGAAGTGTCTAATCCACCTGAGTAAGCTAATACAATTTTCTTCATCTAGCCGCAGGTTTTTTTTGCGGTGTTATAAGCTTTCGTAAATCCCATCATTGAATAATGATCAGTAGTTTCCGCACCTTTTGTTGTTCTAGCTTTAACAATAAGATTTGTTGCTCTTTTCATTAATTTAATAAAATTTCTTTCTTCTTGATCATCTAATAGCCAAGCGAAATTTTTTTGTGAGAAAAATGAATATCTTTTTTTCCCTGAGCTAGCAGTAACAGTAGAGCTTTTATAATCGTGGCCACTTGTAACGCTAACTTCGTCTTTAATGTTTTCACCAGGTCTAAAAGTTACAAACAACTTAGATTGCTCCCTCTGAATTGCTCCTGGAGCTCTTTTCGTAGGGACGGTTTGAGCAAAACAAATTTTACCTTTTTCTGTTTCTGCAACAAAACTTTCCCAATTTTTATATTTACCAGTTGACCTTGGCGTATTAGCAAATGCGTTCAAAGAAAAGATCGTAAGAATAATTGTAATAAAAATTTTTTTGACCATTATAGTTCGTTTTATACTAAATTAATCTGATTTCAACGTTCGATTAAGGTGATGGATTAGGGTTGTTGTTATGGATTTCATTTACTTTATCCATCATCTCATCCGTAAATTCTATATTAATACTTTCAACATTCTCCTTTAGTTGATCCATAGTTGTTGCTCCAATAATATTACTTGTTACAAATGGTCTAGAATTAACAAAGGATTGAGCAAGCTGAACCATTGTAAGGTTAAAATCTTTAGCTAGTTTAAAATATTTATCATAGGCCTTCATAGCTAAAGGATTCAAATGTCTCTCCCATCCTTTGAAGAGTGCCATTCTTGTATCTTTAGGCATTTTACCATTCCTATACTTGCCAGACAGTGCTCCAGCTGCAAGAGGATAGTAAACGAGTAAGCCGCATTTCTCCCTAATAGAAATTTCTGACATACCTATTTCATAAGTTCTGTTGACTAAGTTGTATGGATTTTGTACTGACATCATTCTTGGAGCACCTTTATTTTTTGAGATTTCAAGATATCTAGATAATCCATATGGTGTTTCATTAGACATACCGATATGCCTAATCTTTCCACTCTTTATATGTTTTTCCAAAGCTTCGAGTATACTTTCAAAACTATTCCAATTTCCTTCTTTATTATTAAATAGATAGTCTCTTCTGCCGAAAAAATTTGTAGAGCGTTCAGGCCAATGTAATTGATATAAGTCAATATAATCTGTTTTCAATCTTTTTAAGCTACCATCAATAGCTTCACTGATTTTCTTTTCATCAAAATTATTACCTCCACCTCTTATCCATTCACATCCTGGCCCAGCAACTTTAGAGGCTAGAATTATTTTGTCTCTATTTTTTCTTTTTTCGAACCAATTGCCAATCATCAACTCAGTTTTACCGTAAGAGTCAGAAGTTGGAGGCACAGAGTAAATTTCCGCAGTATCAAAAAAATTTATTCCTTGCGATACCGCATAGTCCATCTGTTCAAAAGCATCTTTTTCAGTATTCTGAGTTCCCCATGTCATTGTGCCGAGACAAATTAAACTCACATCAATATCTGTGGTTCCAAGTTTTCTAAATTTCATAAAAATTAATATTTATGGCTCATTTTTAGGTCAATTTTTGACTATTGAAAAGTTTTTAAAAAAACTTATATATAATGTATGGAATTTAATAAACAAACATCAACTGTAAGATCATCAGCTTCTGAAGCAATTATAGATCAGGGCTTACGATCTTATATGCTGAAAGTCTATAACTACATGGCTTCTGGTGTTTTATTGACAGGTTTTATAGCTTTAGCATTTTTTAAGATGGCCGTTGTAACTTCAAGTGAAGGACAGATCATCGGTTTAACAAACTTTGGAAATACAATTTACGCTTCGGGACTTAAATGGGTGATCATGTTAGCCCCTTTAGCAGTAGTTTTTTATATGAGTTTTGGAATTGCAAAAATGTCCGCTGCAAAAGCTCAAACAACTTTTTGGGTATTCGCAGCTTTAATGGGCGCGTCTCTTTCTTCTATTTTTTTAATTTACACTGGGGCGAGCATAACTAGAGTTTTCTTTATCACCGCGGGTACATTTGGAGCAATGAGCATATATGGTTATACCACTAAACGAGACTTAACGAAGTTAGGATCTTTTTTAATGATGGGTCTATTCGGAATTATAATTGCTTCTTTAGTAAATATTTTTATGAAATCTTCTATGATGTATTTTGTAATTTCAATCATTGGTGTTTTAGTATTTGTTGGATTGACGGCTTATGATACTCAAAAAATTAAAAACATGTATTTAGTAAGTGACAGCGGAGAGTTAATGGGTAAAAAAGCTGTTATGGGAGCATTGACACTTTATTTAGATTTCATAAATCTATTCATTATGCTTCTAAGACTTTTCGGCCAAAGAAGATAACTATTTAATTAATTTTAATTTATTCCAACTAGTTTTTGTTATTAAGCGACTCAAGTTTTCTGATTTTTTAATGACTTTTCCATCTTTATCCTTAATGAAGTATTTCTCATTAAAATAACTAGGTTTAAAATTTTTGGTAATTTTAAGGACAGGTTTTTCGGATGCTCTTTGGTAAACATCAAATGAAACTCCTTTAGTATCTGTGGAGAATGAGTAATCTTTCCATGATCCGTTTGACACCATTCTAGCATAAAGATTTAAAATACATTGTAACTCTTTTTTTATAAAAAATTTTTCTTTTTGTTTATAATTATTATTTATAATTAATCTAATTTTACTCATAATTTGTATTTATTAATTAATGGTACCTGAAAAGCCGTGAATATGAAAGTTATTGGCAATATACCCCACACTTTAAAATTTACCCAAGTAGCCTCTGGCTGGGTTCTCCAAACAAACTCATTTAATATAGCTAAAAATATAAAAAAATAAGCCCATCTAAAATTTAATTTTTCCCACCCCTTTTCGTTCATTTGAAAAGCAGTTTGTAAAAAAAATTTTAGAAAATTTCTTTGAAAAAAAACTTTACTGACAATCAATATTCCAGCAAATATGATATTAACTATAGTCGGTTTCATATAAATAAAAACTGGATTGTCAAAGTATAGAGTAAGTCCTCCAAAAAGTGTAATAATTATTCCTCCTACCAATGGGACATAGGGAATTTTTTTCTCAATAAAATACATAATTGCAACTGCTAAAATAGTTGCAATTATAAGGGGTGGTATAGCAACAGTAAGATTGTTACCGCTTTTGTAATATATTGTAAAAAAAATTAATAAGGGTCCAAAGTCAGTAATAAATTTTAAAAATGACTTATTCACAATAAAGAGATTAACACATTATAAAATTTTAACAAATTAGATATTGATTTTAATAAAAAAATTATTAACTATTAGGGATGGCCGCAAGCAACAATGCAAAATTTTCAATAGGCGAAGTAGTAAAACACCGCCACTTTGATTTTAGAGGAGTTATATATGATGTTGATTTTGAGTTTAATAACTCTGAGGAGTGGTACCAGTCTATCCCTAAAGAGGTCCGTCCAAGAAAAGACCAACCTTTCTACCATCTTCTAGCTGAAAGTAACGAGGTAACTTACGAGGCCTATGTATCTGAACAAAATTTATTATTAGATAAGTCCAAAGAACCACTTAAACATCCGTTAATAGAGGAAATCTTTTCTGGTAAAAAGGGCTCAAGTTATTTCAAAATATCAAATTAAAAAAAATCGCCCAAATTAAAACAATTTTTACTCAAATATACGACACAGAGAAAATGTATATTTTAGGTGTTTCAGCCTAATTGAGAATAAACTCTATATATTACTCCCTCCAATTCTCAATTGGGCTTATAATAGATCTTCACAAAAAAAAATTATTATAGTAGTTAAGTCTGATGTTTAACTTTTTTTATAATAGCAATCTTTTTATTTGGATAGAAAAAATCATAAATTTTATAAACTCAATATTTTTTGTACTTCTAATATCTGCGCTTTCGTTTGCTTTGATTTTCTCTCCGCCAGATTATTTGCAAGGTGACAGTGTCAGAATTATGTATGTACACGTGCCGGCAGCTTGGATTGGACTTGCATCATTTTCTTGCATCGGAATTTTATCAATTTTAAATTTTATATTCAAAATTAAAAATCTAACAATAATCACTAAGAGTATCGCTCCTCTAGGTTTGATGTTTACTTGTTTAGCAATAGTTACAGGTTCTATATGGGGTCAACCAACCTGGGGAACTTTTTGGGCATGGGATGCAAGAATTACTTCAATGGTAATACTTGCTTTTTTTTATTTTATTTATATCGCAATACACAAATTGATTTCTGATGAGGATAAAGCTATCAAATTTTCAAGCATCATCGCAGCATTAGGTTTAATAAATATCCCAATAATTAAATTTTCTGTAGAATGGTGGAGCACACTTCACCAGCCCGCAAGCATCAAAATTACGGGAACCAGTACAATTCATTCTTCAATGTTAATGCCTTTATTACTTATGTTTTCCGTACTAATTCTGTATTGTGCGCTAATTTTTCTAATGAAATATAAGACAGAAATCATTAGAATTAAGAAGAAAAATTTAAAAAGATTATGATTGAAAATATAATTTTAATGAATGGTTATGGCATATTCGTTTGGCCATCTTTCTTGATAACTTTACTTGCTTGTGGACTTTTCTATTACAGAACTCGTAAAACACTTAAAAAATATGAAAAAGAATTTGCGCAAGAGATCAAAGAACTCTCTCTTGAAAAGAGAAAAACAGTTTTAGAAAATTCTAAAATCGCGACAAGAATTTTATCATCTTATAAAAAAACGTTCTAAAGCATTTAATGCTCCCAAAAAAAGTAAAAAAAAGAGCATCACTCTTAGCCATAACGTTGCTAGTATCGGCAATTGGAATATTTTTTATACTTCAATCATTAAATAAAAACATTTTATATTTTAAATCTCCTACAGATATAAAAAATAATCAAAATATTAATTTTGATAAAAAAATTAGAGTAGGTGGAATGGTAAAAAAAAATTCATTGATAATTAAAGAAGAAGAAATAAAGTTTATAATCACTGATTTTAATAATGAGCTTAATATTAGCTTTAGCGGTACAGTTCCAAACTTATTTTCAGAGGAAAAAGGTGTTGTTGCTGAAGGAAAGCTACAAGATAAGACTTTTTTTATAGCTGATAGAATTTTAGCAAAACATGATGAAAATTATATGCCTCCAGAATTAAAAGATATGATGAAAAAAAATGCTAAGTAATCTAGGAAATATATTATTATTTTTAAATGTAATCTTAAGTTTAGGAATCATTTATGCTGCTAATAAAAATTTAAAAATATCTGGAGGAGTAGATAAAAATATTTTTCAACTGAGTTTAATCCAAAGCACATCAATAATTATTTGTTTTTTAGTTTTGATAGCTGCTTTTATCATCTCAGATTTTTCTCTAATTACTGTTTATCAAAACTCACATTCCTTGAAGCCTTTATTTTATAAGATAGCAGGAACATGGGGAAATCATGAAGGTAGCTTATTGCTTTGGTCCATTATTCTCTCAATATTTTCTTTTTTATTCTTAGTTTATAACAAAAATCACCCAAAAAAATTTAGACTTTTAACTTTAATAATTCAAAATATTTTAATACTTGGTTTCCTTTTTTTCATTCTTTTCAATTCAAATCCTTTTAGTAAAATTTCTCCAATTCCATCAGAAGGTTTAGGTTTAAATCCAATATTACAAGATCCTGCTTTAGCTATTCATCCTCCATTACTTTATGTAGGTTTCGTCGGCGCATCTATTTATTTTTCAGCAGCAATAGCATCACTAATTACTAATTATTCAGAAAAATCATTTTCTCTTTCCATAAAAAATTGGGTTTTAATATCTTGGTGTTTTCAAACACTTGGAATTCTTGTTGGTTCTATATGGGCTTACTATGAATTGGGGTGGGGAGGCTTTTGGTTTTGGGATCCAGTAGAAAATGCTTCTTTGTTACCTTGGTTTGCCATGACAGCTTTATTTCATTCATTAATTGTTTTTGAAAAAAGAAACCTATTTTATTTTTGGGTGATAATCCTCTGTTTAATTACTTTTACTTTAAGTGTCACAGGAACCTTTTTGGTAAGATCTGGGATTTTAAATTCTGTTCACACATTTGCGAGCGATCCAAGCAGAGGGGTCTATATATTAATATTTTTAAGTTTGATGATATTTGGATCCATTTTTCTCCTCTTTCAAAAGTATAAAAAAGAAAATTATGATTTAAATCGGAACAGTAAAGAAACATTTGTTTTAGTTAATAACTGGTTTATGATGTTTTACTTAATTACCGTTTTGCTAGGAACTATTTATCCAATATTTACCGATGCTTTAACAGATAATAAAATCTCGGTAGGCCCACCTTTTTACAATGCAATTATCTTTCCGGTAGTAGTTGTATTTCTCCTATTTATGGCTCTAGGACCTAAAGCAAAATGGATAAAAAACAAATTTGAAAACATCAGAATTTATTTTTTTATACTAACCGGCGCGATTGGTTTAAACTTAGCAATAATATTTTTTTTTAAAAGCTATTCCCTTTTATCTAATTTTATTATTATTAGCGCTCTATTTTTGATAATTTCCTCTTTAATGGATGTAGCAAAAGCTCTTAAAAAAAATAAATTAGATTTTGCTAGAATTATTTCACATATGTCTTTTGGTTTTTTAGTTTTGTTCATCGGATTGAATGATATTTTCTCGTTAGAAAAAGATTATAATATTAAATTAGGGGAAACAAAAAAATTTGAGAATTACTCTATTCAGTTACAAAATTTAGATTTAAAAAATTATAAAAATTATCAAGCAGTTATTGGAAAATTAGAAATAAGAAATATAAATTCAAATCAAACTAATATTTTAAATCCAGAAATAAGAATTTACAATAAGCCCAAAACTTTAACTTATGAGGCGGCTATAAAAACTAGTTTAATTAAAGATTATTATTTAACCATGAGCAATATTGATAGATCAGATTATTACAACATTAAGTTTCAAAAAAAACCATTAATGGCTTGGATCTGGATATCGGTAATTATGATTGTTGTGGGTGGTTTTATACGACTATTTAGTAATGCAAAAAATAATTAAGTTAATAATTTTATTTATTTTTTTATTTGTAATAGGCATATTTTATGTAAGCCTAACAAGAGATACTAATTATAATACTTCAAGTTTAATAAATAAGGAGACGCCTGAATTTAAAATTATTTCTTTTGATGAGTCTAATATCTACACTAGAAACGATATTAAAAAGAATACTTTTACACTAATAAATTTTTGGGCATCTTGGTGTGCACCTTGCAAAATTGAACATCCTATATTAATGAAATTATCTCAAACTAAAAATTTAGTGATACTAGGCATCAATTTTAAGGATAAAGAAATTCAAGCTAAATCTTTTTTAAATGAATTAGGTAATCCATATGATTTATTAGCAAAAGATGAAAATGGGAAGCAATCAGTTAGATTTGGTGTTTACGGTATTCCAGAAAGCATATTAATTAACAAAAACTTAATGATAATAAAAAAATTTGTAGGACCGCTGTCATTTGAAGATTATAACAATATTTTGAAAATTATAGAGTAATTATGAAATTAAATTTATTAATATTTATATATATATTTATTTTTTTTTCAAAATTTACTTTTGCAGCAGAGAACACTGTTGATCCAAATCAGATTCATAAAAATTTACGTTGTTTAGTTTGCCAAGGACAATCAATTTCAGATTCAAATTCTGATTTTGCTCAAACAATTAAGTTAGTCGTAAAAGATCTAATTGATGAGGGAAAAACAGAGGAAGAAATTTACTCATTTATGTCAGATAAATATGGAGACTGGATCGTGTTTAAACCTCAATTTAATATCCAAAATTCCCTATTGTGGATTTTGCCATATATTGTCTTAATTTTTGGAGGTTTTTTCATTTTCTCTTTTCTAAAAAAGAGGCAATAAAACTTTAAAGGAAACTGTACATATTAAACATTTAGTTGTATTTTTTTATATGAAATTAAAACTGCTAATAAGTTTGTTATCTACTTTCATCATTTTTGTTCATGCACAAGCAGAACAAGGAAATGCAGATATCTCATTTTACACCGGAACTTTTGATGTAGTAGATAAAGAAGGGGATGATCAAACCACTCTATTTGGAATAGAACACAAAGATCCAAACTTATTTAGGGATACTTTACTTGGAAAGTTCAAACCTGTTACAGGAGCTTTTATGACAGGAAATAGTTCAGTTTATCTTTACACAGGGATAGAGGGACAATATGGAATTGGTCCCTTAAATATTTTGCCGAGTTTTACCCCAGGTTATTATGAGAAAGGTGACGGAAAAGATTTAGGTAGTGTACTAGAATTTAAAAGTGAGGTTAAAATAGGTCTGGATATTTTCGAAAATTCTAAATTAAGTTACAGTTACAGTCATATTTCAAATAATGACTGGGGTGATACTAATCCAGGAACAGATAATCAACAAATTACTTTTTCAAAAAACTTTTAATAATAATGAGTCTTGAAGATTGTTATAATTTTGAAGATTTTAGAAGATTAGCAAAAAAAAATTTACCAGCCCCAATTTTTCATTACATAGATGGAGGCTCTGATGACGAGACTACTTTAAAAAGAAACACAGAGTCATTTTTAAAATGTGATTTGGTGCCTAATATACTAGCAAGTGTTGGGGAGCCTGATATCTCAACAACTGTTTTTGGTCAAAAAATTGATATGCCTTTATTTCTGGCACCAACTGCGATGCAAAGATTATATCATCATGATGGAGATAAAGCATCCGCTAGAGCTGCAGAAAAATTTGGAACATTTTACAGTATGTCGACTATGGCAACTTCTTCTATTGAGGAAATAGCCAATGTTGCAAGTGGACCTAAGATGTTTCAACTTTATATTCATAAAGATCAGGGTTTAACAGATAATTTAATAGATAGATGTAAAACAGCAGGATTTAAATCTTTGTGTTTAACTGTTGATACAGTTGTAGCAGGAAATAGAGAAAGAGATCATAAGTGGGGTTTTACCACGCCACCAAAATTAACTTTAAAAAGTATTATGAGTTTTGCAATGCATCCTAAGTGGGCGTTCAACTATTTGACTAATAAAAAATTTGAGTTAGCAAATGTTTCTCATTGGACAAAAAAAGGATCTAGTATTGCTAAAGGAGTAATGGATTATATCAACGAACAATATGATCCAGCGATGAGCTGGAAAGATGCTGAGTATGTTGTGAAAAAATGGGGAGGACCATTTGCATTAAAAGGTGTTATGTCAGTCGAAGATGCAAAAAGAGCGATTGATATTGGAGCTTCGGCAATTTTGTTATCCAATCATGGTGGAAGACAATTAGATGGTTCACGATCACCCTTTGACCAACTGCCAGCAATAAAAGAAGCGGTGGGAGATAAGCTAGAAATTATTTTGGACGGAGGGATAAGAAGGGGCACTCATGTTTTAAAGGCTTTGTCATTGGGTGCAACAGCTTGTAGTTTTGGAAAAGGTTTTTTATTTGCTTTAGGTGCCGGCGGACAAGCTGGAGTAGAGCAAATTTTAAAAAGAATGAGAGAGGAAATAAGAAGAGATATGATTTTATTAGGCTGTAAAAGCATAAAAGAGCTTAATAGCTCAAAAATTGCATACAGGTGATGCAATTTGTGAGTTTGAAAAATGTTTAAAATTTTAATAAAAATTTAATATGAAATTAGCAAAAAATTTAGATCGATTAGGAACCGAAACAGCTTTTAGTGTTTTAGCAGAGGCTAAGAAACTTGAAGCTCAAGGTAAAGAAATGATCCATTTAGGTTTGGGTCAACCCGATTTTAAAACACCCCAGCATATTATGGATGCAGCAAAAAAAGCAATCGATGATGGACACCATGGATATGTTTTAGCTAATGGTATTACTGAATGTAGGCAAGCTGTTTCTAGAAAAATTAAAAGTTTATATAAAAAAGAAGTAGACCCCGAGAGAATTATGATCATGCCAGGCGGAAAACCTACAATGTATTATGCTATTCAAATGATCGGTGAGCCAGGTGCAGAGATAGTTCATCCAACGCCTGGATTTCCAATTTATGAGTCCATGATTAATTACACTGGAGCAAAAGCTGTTCCTTATGATTTAACAAAAGAAAAAGATTTAAAATTCGATCCAGAAAAAATTTTATCTTTGATAACTGATAAAACAAGATTGGTTATTTTAATTAACCCAAATAATCCAACAGGTAGTTTTGTTGAAAAGCCCGCGATAGATTTTCTGGCAGAGGGACTTAAGAAGCATCCACATGTCTATATACTAAGTGATGAAATTTATAGTAGACAAATTTTTGATGGAAAGCAAATGCCTACATTTTTTAATTACCCTGATCTACAAGATAGATTAATAGTGTTAGATGGATGGAGCAAAGCTTACTCTATGACTGGTTGGAGAATGGGTTGGAGTGTGTGGCCAGAGAGTTTAATCTCGCATGTAACTAAATTAGCAATAAATAGTTTCTCATGTGTGAATGCCCCTTCACAATTTGCAGGAATAGCTGCGCTCGATGGACCTGATGATTCTATTCATCACATGATGGAAAAATTCGATCAAAGGAGAAAATTAATTCATAAAGGATTAAACGATTTACCAGGTGTGGAATGTAGCATGCCAGGTGGGGCTTTTTATGCTTTTCCAAATGTAAAGGGAACAGGCATGAGCGGAAGTGAATTTTCAAAGAAATGTATGCATGAAGCAGGTGTGGCAATTGTTCCAGGAACAGCTTTTGGTAAAACATCAGTTGATTACGTACGTTTTAGCTTTGCCGCTTCAAGGGATAACATACAAAAAGCACTAGAAAAAATATCAAAAATGCTTAAGTAGGATTGATTATGAGCAGTTTACAAATGCCAAAAGTTGATAACGCGATTGTGTCTAAAAAAGACAAAATTGCTTCAGATCTTCGTAGAATTATAAATCCAAAAAATGTTCTGTCTAATTTGGATGAATTAAGACCTTTTGAAACCGACGGTTTGACAGCGTATAGACAAATGCCTCTTCTAGTTGTCATGCCTGAGACTGCAGAGGAAGTTAGTCAAATTTTAAAATATTGCAATGAAAATAAAGTTAAGGTAGTTCCAAGAGGAGCTGGAACAGGCCTATCTGGTGGTTCAATGCCCTTAGAAGATTGTGTTTTAATTGCAATGGGTAAATTTAATAAGATTATTGAAATCGATTATGAAAATAGATGTGTTGTTACACAACCTTGCGTAACAAATTTAGCTATTACTCACGCTGTTCAAGATAAAGGTTTTTATTATGCACCAGATCCATCAAGCCAAATCGCATGTTCTATTGGTGGAAATGTTGCTGAAAATTCTGGAGGAGTTCACTCTCTCAAATACGGCGCTACTACGAATAATCTTTTGGGTATCGAGGTAGTCCTAATGGATGGAACCATAACTAAGTTTGGCGGGAAAGCAATGGATGCTGAAGGATACGATTTTCTAGGCTTGATGACAGGATCAGAGGGTTTACTTGGCGTTATAACAGAGGTAACTGTAAAAATATTAAAATCTCCTGAAGTTGTTAAAGCGGCTTTAGTGGGCTTTCCTTCAATCGAGGATGCTGGAAACTGTGTTGCACAAATAATCGCAGAGGGATGTATACCAGCCGGTATGGAAATAATGGATAAAGCATTAACAAAAGCGACTAACGATTATTCCAAAGCAGGTTATCCAACCGATGCTGAAGCTATGATGATTATTGAATTTGATGGTACAGAACATGAAGTTGAAGCTTATATTCAGAAAGCAAAAGAAATCGCTGAAAAAAATAATTCATCAAGTTTAAAAATTAGTAAATCTAATGCAGAGAGACTAAAATTTTGGGCCGGAAGAAAAGCAGCTTTTCCAGCTTGTGGAGTTCTTGCCCCTGACTATATGTGTATGGACGGATCAATTCCAAGAGGAAAGCTTGCTGAGGTTTTAAACGAAATCTCAAGGTTGTCTAAGAAATATAACTTGCCAGTTGCTAATGCGTTCCATGCAGGAGATGGAAATCTTCACCCTTTAATAATGTTTGATGCAAATGATAAAGATTCTTTAAGAAAATGCGAGGAATTCGGAGCTGATATCTTAAAGTACTGCGTTAAAGTTGGAGGTGCGCTAACAGGAGAACACGGTGTGGGTATTGAGAAGCGAGAATTAATGTGCGAAGCATTCAATGATAAAGACATACAGCAACAATTAACAATTAAAGTAGCTTTAGATCCAAATTCATTATTAAATCCAGGCAAAGTTTATCCAATACTTAGAAAATGTGCTGAGGAAGGAAGAGTTCATGTCCATGGAGGAAAAACAAAATTCCCAGACATCCCTAGATTTTAATCAAAACATTTTTAAACCATCTTCTAGAGAGGAAATAGTTGAGATAGTAAAAAATTGTTACAGAAAAAATATTCCTTTAGAAATAAACGGTTTAAAATCAAAAAATAAAATTGGCAGAAACTTCCAGTCTGAAAAAACTTTAGACCTATCTAACTATAAAGGTATAATTGATTACAAGCCTGAGGAGCTTTATATAAAGGTTAAATCAGGTACACCTCTTAAAGAAATAGTAGAGGAGCTCGATAAGAATAATCAACAACTGGCATTTGAACCAAATGATTTTGGTTACTTGTTTTCTGGAGAAAGCAACAGTGGTTCTATTGGTGGAGTTGTCTCATGTAATTTCGCTGGTTCTAGAAGATTTAAAGTTGGTAGTGTTCGAGATCATATACTTGGTTTCCAAGGGATTAATGGAAAAGGTGAAATTATTAAATCAGGTGGAACTGTAGTAAAAAATGTTACTGGTTATGACTTAAGTAAGTTAATATCAGGGTCTTTTGGTACACTTACAATATTAACAGAACTTTCAATAAAAGTATTACCAAAACCCGAAACAAGTAAAACTTTGGTAATAAAGAATCCTCATCTTAAAAAAGCATTAGACTATCTTGGAAAAGGGTTGTCATCCTCAACCGACCCATCAGGCGGAGTATTTTATCCAGATTATTTTGGAAAAAATTTTATTTTAAATGATCTTACGCATGATGGAGGCTTAACGGCCATTAGAATTGAGGGCCCAATAAACTCTGTGGATCAAAGATTAGATAGGTTATCTAAAGAATTAGGTCTTTTAAATCAAGAGCTCTCAATTTTAGACAATGAGCAAAGCAATATTTTTTGGGGTCGAACTAAAAATTTGGAAGTTTTTAAGAGTTTAAAAGGTAATTTATTAAGAATTGTTGTTCCGATAAGTGAGACTTTAAAAGTTATACAAAAATTCAAAAATTATGAGATAAAATATTTTATTGACTGGGGAGGAAGCCTAGTTTGGTTTTCAATTGATCAATTAAATACCAAAATACTGAGTGAAATCAAAGAAATAGTAAAAAAACATCAAGGTTATATTACATTAATTAAAATTGAGGAAGATCTCAAAGCCTCTGCTGATATTTTTACAATAGATCCAATTAAGTATAAAATAAGTGAAAAAATTAAAAGAAGTTTTGATCCTAAAAGGATTTTTAACCCAGGGAAAATGTACACAGGAATTTAAATGCAGACCTCATTCACCGATAAACAACTTCAAGATAAAGATAATAAAACAAGTGAGACAATAATTAGAAAATGTGTTCACTGTGGGATGTGTAATGCAACTTGTCCTACTTATGGAATTAATGGTGAAGAACTAGAGGGGCCACGAGGAAGGATATACCTAATCAAAGATATGTTAGAGAATAAAAAACCAGCAACTAAAGAAATTGCAAAACATATAGACAGCTGTTTATCTTGTTATTCGTGCATGACTACATGTCCATCTGGAGTAAATTACATGCATTTAATTGATCACGGAAGAAATTATGTTGAAGAGACATATAAAAGACCTTTTTTAGATAGATTATTTAGAAATATTCTCTCATTTGTATTACCAAGACCTAAAATGTTTTTGATGATGGCTTGGTCCTCTAAAATTGTAAAACCATTAAGCTTTTTATTTCCAAAATTTTTAAGAAACGCACTTAATTTAATGCCAGATAAGATACCTGGAAAGAAACTAAAAGAACAAAAAATTTATGAGGTTACGAAAGGTAAAAAAGTTTCAAGAGTTGCACTATTGACAGGATGTGTTCAAAGAGTAATTTCACCTGAGATAAATGAGTCGACCATACGACTTCTGAATAGACATAATGTTGAAGTTGTTGTTATGCCGGACATATATTGCTGTGGCTCTTTAAATCACCATTTAGGAAAACAAAAATTAGCTCATGAGTCCTTCAAGAATAATATAAATAGTTGGTATGATGAATATCTTAAGAATGGATTAGATGCTATAATAAGCAATACATCAGGTTGTGGTACAACTCTAAAAGATTACGGGCATATTTTTAAAAATGACAAAGATCTGAAAAAAAAGGCAAAAAAAATTTCTGAATTGACAAAAGATATCACTGAGTACTTAGACGAGAATTTAAAGTTAAATATAAATCTTAAAACTGAAAAAAAATATAAAATTGCATATCATTCTGCCTGTTCGATGCAACACGGACAAAAAGTTCATCAACAGCCTAAAGATTTAATCTCAAAAACAGGCAACGAGGTTCTTGAAATACCAGAGGGACATTTATGTTGCGGATCTGCTGGAACTTATAATATACTTCATCAAAAAATGGCGAAATCTTTATTGAAAAATAAAGTAAAAAATATTGAAAAAATTTCACCTGATTTTATTTCAACTGGTAACATTGGCTGTATGACACAAATTTCCTCAGGGACTAGGATTCCAATTATTCATACAGTTGAATTGCTTGATTGGTTTACCGGAGGTCCAAAACCAAATAAATTAAACAATTTCTAAAATGAAAAAAAAAATATTTGTTACTAGAAGACTTCTTAAGGAAAATGAGGAGAAACTTAAAACCTTATTTGAAGTGACTCTAAATAAAGATGATAAGATTTATACACCACAAGAAATTATTAATGGTTCTAAAAATTATGATGGTATCTTAAGTTCAGTTACTGATCCGATTAATGCGGATACTATCTCTAAATTATCGGACTCAATCAAAATAATTGCTAACGGAGCAGTCGGTTTTGGAAATATTGATATTCAAGCAGCAAAAGAAAAAGGAATAACCGTAACAAATACACCTGATGTTTTAACTGACGCAACAGCTGACATTCAAATACTACTTTTGCTTGGGGCATCTAGAAAAGCTTATGAGGGTCGAATAGCAGCTGAAAAACAAAACTGGAAGTGGTCTTGGGATTTTTTATTAGGAAAACAGATGTCTAATAAAAGGCTAGGAATTCTTGGAATGGGTAGAATAGGAAGAGCTGTGGCTAAAAGAGCAAAAGCTTTCAATATGGAGATTCATTATCATAACAGATCTAAACTTTCCTCAGATTTAGAGGATGGAGCGATTTATCATAAAGATTTAAAAAGTTTGTTTGAAAAAAGTGAATTTTTATCGATTAATTGTCCTGCAACTCCAGAGACAAAAAATTTAATTAATAAAGAAACCTTAAGTTATTTAGAAGATAATACAGTAATAGGCAACGCAGCAAGAGGTGATGTAGTCGATGATGATGCCATGATTGAGGCTTTGAGAAATGGGAAAGTTTTTGCGTATGGTTTAGATGTTTATAATGGTGAACCAAAAATACATCCTGAATATTTAAAGTTAAAAAATATTTTTTTGTTACCTCATTTAGGAAGCGCTACCAAAAGGACAAGATGGGATATGGCATTTAGAGCTACAAAAAATTTGGAAGATTTTTTTTCTGGTAAAAAACCCGAAGATCAGGTGAATTAGCACACCCATAGATTGAATCTGCAATTTAAAATAATTCTAAAAAGAACGAGACTCTGAATTAAGTTTATGTTTAAATATTTCAGTTAATTAACTAACGGAGGACATATGTCAAAAATAAAAAAAGGAGTAAAAACTCCATCAAGACGTAAGTTCTTTAAAGCAGCAGCAGCTACGGGTGCTGCAGCGGCAGCAACAGTTGCAATGCCTAACGTTGCATTTGGTGCTCCTCAAACTTTAAAGATGCAAGCGGCTTGGCCGTCAGGCGCTAACATTTTCTTTGAAATGGCTGGCGACTACGCAAAAATGGTAGGCGACATGTCTGGAGGTGAATTAAAAATTGATCTTCAGCCAGTTGGAGCTGTAGTTAAGACTTCGGAAATTGGACAAGCGGTAAGTTCAGGTGTACTAGATATGGGACACTGGGTAACAGCTTACTGGTATGGAAAAAATCCAGCAGCTTCTCTATTCGGTACTGGTCCGTCATACGGAATGTCATCTCAAGAAATTATGGGATGGATAGAGTATGGTGGAGGTAGAAAACTTTATGATGAAACTCTTGCAAAAGTTGGTTTCGATTATATTGGTTTCTTCCATATGCCAATGCCTGCACAGCCTTTTGGATGGTTCAAAAAGAACGTAACAAAAGTATCTGATGTAAAAGGTATGAAGTATAGAACAGTAGGATTAGCTACTAACGTATTAACAGCAATGGGAATGGTTGTAAGACAATTACCAGGAGGTGAAATTCAGCCTGCAATGAAGACAGGATTGATTGAAGCTGCTGAGTTTAACAACCCAACATCAGACTCTCAGTTTGGTATGCAAGACGTTTCTAAGCATTATCACTTAGGAAGCTTCCACCAATCACAAGAGATGTTTGAAATCCCAGTAAATAAGAAGACATTCAATGGATTATCGCCTAAACATCAGGCTATCCTAAAAAATGCTGCTTATGCTGCGAACAGTGATAACTACTTTAAAGCATTAGTAAGATACTCAGCTGACTTATCTAAATTGATGAACCAGCACAAAGTAAATGTGTATCAAACGTCAGATGCGATCTTAGCTCAACAATTAAAAGGTTGGGATAAAGTAATTGGTGATTTCAATAAGAAGGATCCATTCTTTAAAAAGATTGTAGACTCACAAAAAGCTTATGCAAAAAGAGTTATGAAGTACTTACTCATGAACCAGCCTAATTACAAGTTGGCCTATGAGAATGAGTTCGGCTCAATAGCAAAAGTTAAAATTTAATTATATTTTAAACATAAAAGGGGGCGTATTTGCGCCCCCTTTTTTTATGGAAATTACAAAAAAATTAGAATAGTTTAAAATTTCATGAGGGGATTTATTCATTTTGCAGATACTTTAAGTACTTCCGTAGGAAAGGCATTTTCTTGGTGCATCGTAATTTTGATGGGAGGTACTTGTTATGAAGTAGTTATGGCATATGCTTTCAATGCTCCTACATTATGGAACTTTGATTTCAGTTTACAAATGTATGGCGCAATTTTTATGATGGCAGGTGCATATACTTTATCTACAGAAGCTCACGTCAGAGGTGACGTAATTTACAGACTTTTTAAACCAAGAACACAAGGTTATATCGATTTAGTTTTATACTTTATTTTTTTCTTTCCAGGTGTTCTGGCGTTAGCGTTTTATGGTTATGAATATGCTTCGCTTGCATGGAAGATAAAAGAAACAAGCTGGAACAGTCCAGCACAAATTCAAATTTATATGGCTAAATCTTTGATACCAGCTGCCGGTATTTTATTAGTTATCCAGGGCATTAGCGAAGTTTGCAGATCAATTATTTGTATTCAAACCGGTCACTGGCCTGCTCGACTGGTAGTAGCTGAGGAGACAGAAAAAATGTTAATGCGAACTTCACAAGACGAGGATCAAAAAGATGTTATTTAGTTTAACAAATCCCGAAATAGCAATTTTAATGATGTCAATTTTCTTATTCGCTGTACTGCTAGGCTTTCCTATTGCATTTACATTAATGGCGATGGGAGTTGGATTTGGTTATTACGCTTATTTCGATCCCACAAGAATGGAACATCTTTTTGATAATAGGATTTTTCAATTATTTGTTCAGAACACTTACACAGTGATGGACAACACTGTTTTAACCGCCGTCCCACTCTTTTTATTTATGGGTTACTTAGTTGAGAGAGCCGGAATAGTTTCTAGATTGTTTTTTGCAATAAGATTAGCCTCTCACAGACTCCCTGCTTCTATGGCTGTTGCCGCGCTTGTAACTTGCGCTTTATTTTCAACAGCGACAGGAATTATCGGTGCTGTTGTTACACTAATGGGGCTACTTGCATGGCCTGCAATGATAAGGGCAGGATATGATAAAAAATTTGCCTCAGGAGTAATTTGTTCTGGTGGATGCTTAGGAATTTTGATTCCTCCAAGTATCATGTTAATTGTTTATTCAGTTATTGCTCAGCTATCACCTTTAAGACTATTTGCAGCAGCAATTTTTCCAGGATTATTATTAGCCGGTCTTTATATAATGTATGCGGTTACACTTGCTTATTTTAATCCATCAATAGCGCCTAAACCTCCAAAAGAGGATATTCCGCCAAGATCTGAAATTTTAAAAGAGGTTATGGTTTCATTCTTACCGCTTTTCTCATTAATAATATTAGTATTAGGAACTATTTTAGGAGGTCTTGCTACACCTGCAGAGGCTGCAGCAGTTGGAGCCTTTGGTGCCTTAGTGCTTTCTTATTTCTACAAGACTTTAAAATGGAAAAATTTTAAAGAGTCTGTATTTCTTACGGCAAAGACAACTGCAATGATAATGTGGTTATTCATTGGCTCTTGGACTTTTGCATCTGTTTTTTCTTACTTAGGCGGCCATGAAGTTTTTGAGCATTTCTTTAAATCAATGAATTTACAACCATGGCAATTCTTAGTAATCACACAAATAATTATTTTCTTATTAGGTTGGCCGCTGGAGTGGACGGAAATTTTAATTATATTTGTTCCAATATTTTTACCTTTAGTAGCTTTCTTCGAGGTAAATCCTTATTTTTTTGCAATGTTAATTGCACTAAATTTACAAACTTCATTTTTAACACCGCCGATGGCAATGTCCGCCTACTATTTAAAAGGTGTCCAAGCTAAAAATGTAGAGTTAATGGAAATATTTAGAGGCATTATGCCTTTTCTAGGTATTGTCATATTTGCCATGTTTTTAATGTATCTATTTCCAGGAATAGCTCTTTGGTTGCCAGACACATTATTCGCTAATTAACAATTTAAATGATAGACGTTACATCTTTAAGTGCTTACGATTTATCACAAAAACTTCATTCTGGTGAGATTTCTTCTTTAGACCTTTGCAAAGCTTATTTAGATAGAATTAAAAAATTTGAAAAGGATGTCCAGGCTTGGCAATTTTTAGACAAAAAACTTTTATTAGAAAAAGCTGAAGAAGCCGACACTTATAGAAAATCTGGAAAACCCCTAGGGCCATTGCACGGCATGCCAGTCGCAATTAAGGATATTATAGGTACGTATGATATGCCAACTGAATGCGGGACAGTCTTTAGAAAAAAAATGTCGAATTCACAAGATTCTGAAATTGTAAACTTATTAAAAAATTCAGGGGCAATTATTATGGGCAAAACTGTTACTTGCGAACTTGCATATATACATCCATCTAAAACAAAAAATCCTCATGATTATTCAAGAACACCAGGAGGGTCATCAAGCGGTTCTGCAGCTGTAGTTGCGTCACATATGGCACCTTTGTCAGTTGGTTCTCAAACAGGTGGATCAGTAATTAGGCCAGCATCATATTGTGGTGTAGTTGGATATAAACCCTCGTATGGATTAATCTCCAGAAACGGGGTTTTAAAAGTTTCAGATAAACTAGATACAATGGGCGTGTTTGGTAAAAGTGTAAAAGATGTTGCATTATTAGCTAAATCACTAATTAGAAAAGATTTACATGACCCCTCAACAATTTATTTTGCAGCTGATAACATGATTCAGGAATGTGAGAAAGGACCAGTTTTTGACCCAAAGTTTATTTTTTATAGAACAAAAAATTGGAAAAATATAAATAAAAAATCTCAACAAGCTTTTGAATTTCTAATTAAAAACTTTAAAAAAAACATAGAGGTTTTTGATACACCATCATACTTTGACGACATACCAAAGTACCATCAAATCATTCATGAAGTTGATATGGCAAATAATTTTCAAGTTTATTATAAAAAAGATAAAACTAAACTTTCAAAAGAAATGAGAGAGGCTATCTCTAGAGGATTAAAATATTCAGCAAAAGAGTATGGTGATGCTTCAGATTTTATGAAACAAAGTTATGAGTCTTATAAAGAGGTTTTTGAAGATTACCACGGAATTATTACTCCATCATCTAGCGGAGTTGCTGATAAAGGATTAAAATCTACTGGAAGTGCGGACTTTCAAAAAATTTGGACTTATCTTGGTTTGCCTACAATTTCATTACCTTTACTTACGGGAGAAAATGACTTACCATTAGGAGTTCAGTTGGTTGGTGATAAACTTGATGATTTAAGATTTTTAGGTACAGCTAATTGGCTTGAAAAAAATTGTAGAGATGAAGGATAAAATTACAATAATAATTGGCGTTGGGCTCTGTACCCTTTTTTTAATTGGCTTGGCCACAACATTAACTAGATCAATGATGATAGGATTTTTTGATGTGCTTCCTGTTTATATTTTAATGATTATGGTAATTGTAATGATGTTCTATGAAGCCTTCATTGACAAAAAATAATCCTTACGCACCTTATCTACTTTTGTTAATTCAGCCAATTTTTATGGCTACAAATACTATTGTTGCAAGAGGCGGTGTTGAGGCAGTACCTCCTATTTCTCTAGCATTTTGGCGATGGCTTACTGTGTTCATCATATTATTTCCATTTTTTTTTAACGAAATCTTTAAAAATAAAAAAGATTTTAATAAAGAGTTTTTTAAGCTTTTTTTCTTAGGCTCAATGGGTTGTGGCATATGTGGAGCTTTTCCAAATCTTGCAGGTATGACAACGACAATGGCAAATATTGGAATAATCTATACGTCTTCACCAGTAATAATAATTTTTTTATCAATTTTATTCTTTAAAGAAAAAATTAATTTTTTTAGGGTATTGGGCCTATTAATTTGTATTTCAGGTGTTTTTACGATTATATCTAAAGGTAATTTAGATTTTTTAATCAACTTAAATTTTACAATAGGTGATTTGTGGGTTTTAGGCGCAGCATTAGGCTGGGCTCTATATTCAATATATTTGTTAAATTGGAAATCAAAATTTAGTTTAATGGCCCGATTCACTCTAATCGCAATGTTTGGATTTATATCGCTTTTTCCATTTTTTGTTTTAGAAAATATTTACCTTGCTAAGACAAACTATAATCAGACATTTTTGTTCTGGATAATATTTGCAGCTATATCCCCTAGCATTATAGCTTTCTCTTTATATACACGGTTACAAAAATATGTAGGTGCCTCTTTTGCCGGATTTACTTTATATTTATTTGCGGTTTATGGATCTATCTTTGGAATTATAATTTTTGAAGAACCACTTCTTAGTTTTCATTATTTAGGAGGATTATTGGTCTTTACTGGAGTTTATTTCGCTAGGAAAAAAGTATGAGGTATCTTTATTTAGCTTTATCATCAATTATATTAGCTTACATTGTAATTGCACTTTTTACTTATTTGTACCAAAGAAAATTACTTTATCACCCAAGTGAGAATAACTACGCGGGAGACGAAATTCAATTTGAATATAAAGAAGTTTTTATTGAGGTTGATAAAGATATAAAACTTAAATCATGGTTTTTAGAAAAAGACTTAAAAAGATATAAAACAATTTTATATTTTCATGGTAATGCAGGTGATCTAACCAATAGGGTGCATAAGCTTAATGAACTATATAAATTAGATGTAAATATTCTTATTATTTCATGGAGAGGGTTTAGCGGTAATCCAGGCAAACCTACAGAAAAAAATTTGTATAATGATGCCAGAAAATCAGTTGATTGGCTTAATCAAATAGGAATTAAAAATGAAAGTATAATTTTATATGGTGAGTCACTAGGCACAGGTGTTGCTACAGAATTAGGCCTGGATAATTCTTTTTCGGGAATTATTTTAGAGTCACCTTTTACCTCAATCGCTGATGCAGCAAAAATTTATTACCCATATTTGCCAATCGATTTGTTAATAAAAGACAGATACGATTCTTTGAAAAAAATCAAAAATATAAATATTCCTATTTTGGTTATGCACGGTAAGAAAGATGATATTGTCCCCTTTAAAATGGGGGTAAAATTATTTGAGAATGCAAACCAACCCAAGTTTAGTTATTTTTCTGATTACGATGATCACATGATGGAGTTTAATGATCAACTTTTAAACTCTTTAAGAAAGTTCTTAAGTTTCAATACCTAACAAAGCTTTTGAAAAATATTCAGCGTTAAAGGGTTGCAAGTCATCTTCTTTTTCTCCCATCCCTACTGCAACTATAGGTAAATTATATTTTTTACAAATAGCTAAAACCACACCACCTTTTGCTGTGCTATCAAGTTTTGTAATTATAAGCCCTGTTAGATTATGAATTTTACTAAATTCTTCAACTTGATTTAATGCATTTTGACCAGTTGTTGCATCAAGAACAAGAATTACCTCATTAGGGAAAGACTCATCAATTTTTTTCAAGACATTTATAATTTTTTTGTATTCTTCCATTAAATTTTTTTTATTTTGTAATCTTCCTGCAGTGTCTATCAAGGCAACATCGATTTCATTTTTTTTTGCAAATTCAGCAGTTTTAAAAGCAACAGCGGCCGGGTCACTATTGATTTCAGACTTAATTATATCTACTTTTACTTTTGCAGCCCAAACTTGCAGTTGATCTATAGCTGCTGCTCTAAAAGTATCGGCAGCACCAAAGACGACAGATCTATTATTATCTTTAAAATATTTTCCAAGTTTTCCGATACTAGTAGTTTTTCCAACACCATTAACACCAGATACAACAATCACAGCAGATTTTGCATTTCCCATTAGACTTAAATCTTTTTCATATTTCTGAAGATTGATTGCTAATTTATCTGCTATAAGTTTTAAAATCTCTTTATGATCGTCTAATTTTTTATCAACTTTAAAGTCTTCAAAATCTTTCCTTAGTTCTTTTGCAACTTCTACTCCCGCATCAGATGTAATAATTAATTCTTCAAATTCTGTAAGAACATTTTCATCAATTTTTTTTTTGGAAAATATATTTTTAAAACCTGTAGTGAGCCCATTTGAACTTTTATCTAATCCTATTTTAAATTTATCAAACAAACCCATTCAGATCTCAAGTTTAGTATGTTTTATTTCTGAAACTGGACCTCTCATAAATATATTAAGATCTGTATCCATTTTTATATTTAAACTACCTTCTTCAAATTTAATATTGATATCATTTTTAGTTAACTTCTTTATAAATGAAGCAACAGCAGTTGCACAGGCAGCAGTCCCACATGCTTTTGTTAATCCTGCTCCTCGTTCCCAAACATTTACTGTAATGTTATTTTCATCATTTATTTGAGCAAAAGTAACATTGGTTCTCTCAGGAAATAATTCATGACTCTCTATTTTTGGCCCTAATGTTTTTAAATCATATTCAAAGCAGTCTTTAACAAAAAAAATTATATGGGGGTTTCCAACGTTGAGGCTAAACCCATTAGTGAATTCTTTACCATCAATATTCAGAGTTATATTTTTGGTATCTAACTTTTCTTTTAATGGAATCTTAGTCCATTCAAATATAGGTTTTCCCATTTCCAGCTGAACATCAGATTCCCCAATAATTTTTGCATTAAGCATCCTATTGCTTGTTCTTAACTTAATTACTTTATTGTTTATATCTTTGCTTAATAAGTAGGCCACACACCTACTTCCATTTCCACACGCACTTACTTCACCTCCATCTTTATTAAAAATGGTTATTGGAAAAGCATTATTGATTTCTTTTTCAATAAAAATAATTTGATCAAATTCAATATTGCGATGAAAAGATTTAAGATTTCCCAAATGAATTATTTTTTCTTTGGGTATATTTATGGATTTTTCTCTTCTATCTATGATAATAAATCTATTACCTAAACCATCCATTCTAAAAGCATTAATCAAAGGCATATTAGTAGATTAGTATAATTATTCATTGACTTTTAAAACCCCAAATTGTAGTTTTCACAAACTTTCCGCAAATACACATGTTTTTGCGGTGCTCTTAAAAACAAGAGTGTCGACACTAGTCAGCGAAGGTTCGCCCACTAGTGCGATAGGTGTTGGGTGTTTTAAAAATGTTTGAAAATTTAACGAATAAATTAGAAAGTATTTTTTCTAAGCTAAAAAGTGCTCCCTCATTGACTGAGGAACAAGTTGACTCTGGATTAAAAGAAATACGATTAGCTTTATTAGAAGCTGATGTAGCTCTTCCTGTCACTAAAGCATTTATAGCTAATGTAAAACCAAAAGCTATTGGTAAAGAAATTATAAAATCAACATCTGCTGGACAAACGATAGTTAAAATTGTCTACGATGAATTAGTTAATATTTTAGGCTCCAAAAATGAGGAACTTAACTTCAAAGCTGTCCCACCAGTTTCACTTTTATTAGTTGGATTACAGGGTTCAGGTAAAACTACTTCTGCAGCAAAGTTAGCAAAAAATATAGAGAAAAATTATAAAAAAAAAGTAATGGTAGCTAGTTTAGATGTTTATAGGCCAGCTGCTCAAGAACAACTTAAATTACTTGCTGAAGCAAATGGAATTCAATGTTTGCCGATTGTTGAGAAGCAACAACCAATAGACATTACTAAAAGAGCACTAAATGCAGCTAACCTTAACGGCTCAGATGTTATTATATTTGATACCGCAGGAAGAACCCAGATAGACTTACCCATGATGTCTGAGATTAAGCAAATAAAAGATATTACAAAACCAGCAGAAACAATTTTAGTAGCTGACTCTTTGACAGGACAAATAGCTGTAAATGTTGCAAAAGAATTTGACATTGCTGTTAATCTTTCTGGAATTATTCTTACACGAGTTGATGGTGACGCAAGAGGTGGTGCAGCATTGAGCATGAAACACGTGACGGGAAAACCAATTAAATATATCGGAGTTGGAGAAAAAATTACTGATCTTGAACTTTTCCATCCTGATAGATTAGCCAACAGAATATTAGGAATGGGTGATGTTATTACTTTAGTAGAGAAAGCCCAACAAGATTTAAGTGATGAAAAAATTAAAGAAACAGAAGATGAATTAAAAAAAGGAATATTTACAATGGACTCATATCTTTCTCAGCTAAGACAAATGAAAAAAATGGGAGGCATGGAAGGAGTTATGTCTATGTTGCCAGGAGTGAATAAAATGAAAGCAAAAATGGATCAAGCGAATATTGATGAAAAAATGCTAGTGGAAAACGAAGCAATTATTTTATCAATGACTAAAAATGAGAGAGAAAATCCAAAAATTATTAGCGGATCAAGGAGGAAAAGAATTTCTAAAGGAGCAGGTGTAGATGTTTCAAAAATTAATAAACTATTGAAACAATTTAAAATGATGTCAGACATGATGAAAAAAATGTCTCAAGGTAAAAAAATTCCATCTGGAATGATCCCAGATGAAATGTTCAATCAACTAAAATGAAAGGTATAAAATGTTAAGAATAAGACTATCAATGGGTGGCGTAAGAAAAAGACCTATTTATAAAATTGTAATTGCTGACAGTAGATATCCAAGAGATGGAAAATTTATTGAAAAAATTGGTTCTTACAATCCATTGCTTCCAAAAGATAAAAAGGAAAGAATTAAAGTAGAAGCAGAAAGAGTAAAATATTGGATGAGTAAAGGGGCTCAACCAACGATGAGAGTTTCTAGATTACTTGGAGAGGTACAGTTAATGCCAATGCCAAAACCTGGAAACAATCCTCAAAAGGCGATTCCTAAAAAAGATAGAAAAAAAGCTGAAGGAGATAAAAAAGAAGAAACAAAAAAAGATGCTCCAGCAGCTGAGGGCAAAAAACCAGATCAAAAAGCTGACGCAAAAAAAGATGAACCTAAAAAGGAAGAACCAAAGAAGGAAGAACCAAAGAAGGAAGAACCTAAAAAGGAACAACCTAAAGCAGAAGCTAAAAAAGAAGAGTCAAAGAAGGAAGAACCTAAAGCAGAAGCTAAAAAGGAAGAGCCAAAGAAGGAAGAGAAAAAGGCTTAACTAAAAGGTAAATAAAGATGTTAGAAGTAAAAATTTTTACTTTATATCCGGATTTATTTCCTGGACCCTTGAATATCGGAATATATAAAAAGGCAAAAGAAAACAAAATTTGGGATCTGAAAGTAATAGATATAAGAGATTATTCTACAGATAAACATAATTCTGTAGATGATACCCCTTTTGGAGGTGGAAATGGAATGCTTTTGCGTCCCGATATATTAGCCTCTGCACTTGATCAGAATATAAAAAAAGGAGAAAAAATTATTTACTTATCTCCTAGGGGAAAAAAATTTGATCAAAATGAAGCTAGATCTTTAAGCAAAGAAAAAAAATTGAACATTATTTGTGGACATTTTGAGGGTATTGATCAAAGACTTTTGGAAACAAGAAATATTAAAGAATATAGTCTTGGTGATTTCATTCTTTCAGGTGGTGAGACAGCGTCTTTTGTTTTTGTTGATGCACTCGTAAGACTATTACCAGGAGTGCTTGGAAATGAAAATTCAGCTAAAGAAGAAAGTTTTGAAAATTATCTTTTAGAATATCCTCAATACACAAAACCCAGAGAATGGGAAGGTAAAAGACCGCCAGAGGTCTTATTTTCAGGTGATCATGCCAAAATAAAAGGGTGGCGTTTGTCTCAATCAGAGGCTATAACACGTCGCCAGAGACCTGATCTTTGGAAAAAATATTTAGAGAAAAAAAAATGAAAAATATCGAAGACATAAACAAAGCAGCGATTAAAAAAATAGTTGCTAACAAAAAAATTACAGAATTTTCTCCAGGAGACACAATAAGAGTTGGTGTTAAAATTGTAGAGGGTAAAAGAGAAAGAATTCAATATTTCGAAGGTGTTTGTATAGCAAAAAAAAATAGGGACATAAATTCCTCTTTTACAGTTAGAAAAATATCATTCGGTGAAGGTGTAGAAAGGACATTTGCTCTTTATAGTCCTAATGTTGACTCAATAAAAGTAATTAGATCAGGAAAAGTAAGAAGGGCAAAACTTTATTACTTAAGAGATAGAAAAGGAAAATCTGCAAGGATTGCTGAAAAAATTAAAAAAAAAATTGGAGTTGATGTAACAGTCAAACCTGAGGAAACAAAATTAAAACCGACTGAGCCTATTAATCAGAAGACAAAAGTCGAAGAAGTTAAGAATGAGGATCAAAAAGTCGAGGCTAAAGCTGAGAAGCCAATCAGCGAAAAAAAATAAAATTTAATGTCTAAAACTCTATACGATAAGATATGGGAAAACCATCTTGTTCATGAACAAAGCGATGGAACATCATTAATTTATGTTGATAGACATTTAGTCCATGAAGTTACAAGCCCCCAAGCATTTGAAGGACTAAGATTGCAAAAAAGAAAAGTTAGACGGCCAGAATTAACTCTTGCAGTGCCTGACCACAATGTTCCTACAACTGACAGGTCTAAAGGCATAAATGATGAAGACTCTAGAATACAAGTAGAAACATTAAGAAAAAATTGCAAAGACTTTGGAGTAAAACTTTTTGATGTTAATGATAAGCGTCAAGGTATAGTCCATATTATAGGACCTGAACAAGGCTTCACTCAACCAGGAACGGTTATAGTATGTGGCGATAGCCATACTGCTACACATGGAGCATTCGGTGCGTTAGCCTTTGGAATAGGAACATCTGAAGTCGAACATGTTCTTGCCACGCAAACTTTAATGCAGAAGAAATCAAAAAATCTAAGAATAAACGTAAATGGCAATTTACCAAAGGGTGTTACTGCAAAAGATGTAATATTAAAAATTATTGGCACAATTGGAACTGCGGGTGGAACTGGATATGTAGTTGAATTCGCTGGAGACGTTATAAAAAACTTAAGCATGGAAGAAAGAATGACCGTTTGCAATATGACTATTGAAGCTGGCGCCAGAGCGGGTTTAATCGCACCTGATGAAAAGACATTCAGTTATTTAGAAGGTAAAACGATGTCACCTAAAGGTGAAAATTGGGCTAAAGCTGTAGAATTTTGGAAGACTTTGTATTCTGACAAAGACTGCAAATTTGATAAAGAAATTAATATTGATGGGAAAAACATAGAACCATTGGTTACCTGGGGGACTTCGCCACAAGATGTATCACCAGTAACTGGTATTGTACCTGATCCTGAAGAAGAAAAGAATGAAGATAGAAAAATGGCTATGAAAAGATCTCTAGAATATATGGGGTTAAAAGCAAACACTAAAATTTCAGATATAAAGATTGATAAGATTTTTATAGGTAGCTGCACTAATGGAAGAATAGAGGACCTGAGATTGGCTGCTGATCTTTTAAAAGGCAAAAGGATTGCCGACAATGTCAGCGCTATGGTCGTACCGGGATCCGGGTTAGTTAAAGAGCAAGCCGAAAAAGAAGGGTTAGATAAAATTTTTAAAAATGCAGGTTTTGAATGGAGGGAACCTGGCTGTTCTATGTGTTTAGGTATGAATCCAGATCAATTAAAGCCGAAAGAAAGATGCGCATCAACATCAAATAGAAATTTTGAGGGTAGACAAGGTCGTGGTGGAAGAACACATTTAGTTAGTCCAGGCATGGCTATTGCAGCTGCAATTAAGGGGCGATTAACAGACGTGAGAGAAATATAGAATGGAAAAATTTAATAATTTAAAATCAATACCATCATATTTGTCATTACAAAATATTGATACAGATATGATTATCCCTAAGCAATTTTTAAAAACGATTAAAAGAACAGGTTTAGGTAAAAGTCTGTTTTATGAAATGCGATATGATGAAAACGGAAAAAAAATTGCTGATTTTATTCTTAATAAGGAACCGTATAACAAATCTAAAATTCTTTTAGCTGGTAAAAATTTTGGATGCGGTTCATCCAGAGAGCATGCTCCATGGGCACTTTCTGATTTTGGTATAAAAAGTGTAGTAAGCTCGAGCTTTGCAGATATTTTTTACAATAATTGTTTTAAAAATGGAATCCTTCCAATTAAGATTGACGATAAAATTGTAGTTGAGTTAGCTGAGTATTGTAAAAGGAAAGAAGAAATTGAAATAAATTTAGAAAAGCAAGAAATAAAATACGGAAACAAAATTGTGAAGTTTGAACTAGATGCCTTTAAAAAGAAGTGTTTGATGGAAGGACTAGATGATATAGCCCTATCGATGGAAAAAATTTCTAAAATAGACGACTATGAAGAAAAATTACAAAATACAAAACCTTGGGTTTTAAATAAATAATGTCTAAAACTAGGAAAATTTTACTTTTACCTGGCGACGGTATTGGTCCAGAGGTAATTGCTGAAGTAAGAAAAATACTAGATTGGATGAATAAAACAAAATCTTTAGATTTTGTTTTAAGCCAAGAGCTAATTGGAGGCGCATCTATCGATGCCAATAAAGTTCCAATTACAGATGAGGTTTTTTATAAATCTTTAGAGTCAGATGCAGTAATACTAGGTGCATGCGGTGGACCTAAATGGGATAACTTGGAATTTTCAAAAAAACCTGAGAGAGCTCTTTTAAAACTTAGAAAAGAATTAAAATTATTTGCCAACTTAAGACCTGCAATTTGTTTCAAACAATTAGTTGACTCCTCAACTCTTAAACCAGAAATCGTATCAGGTTTAGATATAATGATAGTAAGAGAACTAACTGGCGGTATTTATTTCGGTGAACCAAGAGGCATTGAGCCAATAGAAAATAATCAAAGGAAGGGTGTTAATACCCACACTTATACAACATCAGAAATTCATAGGATTGCTCGTGTGGCTTTCGATTTGGCAAAAAAAAGAAGAAACAAAGTTACATCTTGTGAAAAATCAAATGTAATGGAAGCAGGCGTGTTATGGAGAGAAGAAGTCCAGGTAATAAAAGATAAAGAGTTTCAAAAAGTTGAGCTTAATCACATGTTAGCTGACAACTGTGCTATGCAACTTTTAAGGTATCCAAAACAGTTCGATGTAATATTAGCTGATAATCTGTTTGGTGACATGTTGTCTGATGAGGCCGCTATGTTAACTGGCTCTCTTGGTCTTTTACCTTCTGCCTCGTTAGGCTCAAAAGATAAAAACGGGAGAATTAGATCTCTTTACGAACCTGTTCACGGGTCAGCTCCAGATATTGAAGGTAAAAATATAGCAAATCCAATTGCTACAATTTTAAGTTTATCAATGGCTTTAAGATATTCTTTGGACCTCGGTAAAGAAGCTGACCAAATTGATAAGGCAGTTCAAAGCGTTCTTGACGAGGGTTTAAGAACTAAAGATATAATGTCAAAAAATACGAAAGAAGTTTCAACAACTGACATGGGTGATGCAATTATTGCAAAATTGAAATAAAGTAAATTGTTATGAATTTTGCAATAATTGGTGCCTCAGGTAATGTTGGAAGAAAAACGATTGAAATTTTAGAAAAATCTAAAATAAAACTCGATAATCTTTTTTTAGTGGCTTCGGCAAAAAGTGCAGGCAAGAAAATTAAATTTAGAAATAAAGAAATTGAGATTGAGGTTTTAGAAAATTATGATTTTTCCAAAGCACAAATTACTTTTTTTGCAGCAGGAAGTAAAATTGCAAAAGAATGGGCTCCAAAAGCATCAAAAAAAACAATTATAATTGACAACTCAAGTTATTTTAGGATGCAAAAAGATGTTCCTCTAGTTGTTTCAGAAGTTAATCCTGAAGCACTTGATAAACATAATAATATAATTTCAAATCCGAACTGCTCAACAATGCAAATGGTTTTAGCATTAAAACCTTTACATGACGAGTACAAAATTAAAAGAGTAATAGTCTCAACTTACCAAGCTGTATCTGGTGCAGGCAAAGCATCTATGGATGAGCTCTTCGATCAATCAAAAAAATATTTAGATGGAAAAAAAATTAATTCCCAAAATTTTACGAAACAAATAGCATTTAATTTAATACCCCATATCGATGTCTTTGAAAAAGATGGGTATACAAAAGAGGAATTGAAAATGACTAATGAGACAAAAAAAATCTTAGATGACGAAATTGAAGTTACGGCAACTTGCGTAAGAGTTCCCGTAAAAACAGGGCATTCCGAGTCGATCAATATTGAATTTGAAAACCTTTATGACTTTGAAAATATAATTAAGATTCTTCAAACAGCTCCTGGATGTAAAGTAGTTGATGAAAGAAAAGATGGAGGCTATATGACTCCTTTAGAGGCTGAAGGCGACTATACAACTTTTATTTCTAGGATTAGAAAGGACAATTCTAATATTAAGGCTATAAATTTGTGGGTAGTTTCTGATAATTTATTAAAAGGAGCGGCTTTAAATACAGTTCAAATAGCAGAGAGTTTGATGAAAAAAATATAACTTTGGTTTATAAGTCAAATATGGAAAATAATAATCCTTTAAGTCCTCATCTTCAAATTTACAGATGGCAAATATCTTCTTTGTTATCTATTACACATAGAATAGTTGGTGTAATTAATTTTTTTGCAATAATTTTAATTTGCCTTTGGGCAATACTAATAACTTTTAGTCAAAATAATTATTCATCTATAAATTTGTTTTTAAACACAAGTTTTGGAAAATTTTTTGTTATTTCATTATGTTGGACTTTTAGCTTTCATATTTTAAATGAATTAAGACATTTAATTTGGGATGCTGGGTATGGATTTGATTTAAAAGTTGCGAAAATTTCAGGTATAATTGTTTTCATTGGTTCATTTGTATTAACAATTTTATTTTATATTTTAGGGAGAAATATTTTTTAAATGCACACATCAACAAAAAAATGGCTTTTTACTAAAATTAGTTCATTAATTTTGATCCCTTTGATGGCTTGGTTCTTATTAAATTTTGTCTCAATTTATGATAAGAATCATTCTCAAATACTAATTTTTTTTTCTGAACAACCGTCAAAAATATTATTTTCAGTATTCATTATTATAGCTTTCTTTTTTTCAGCACTAACAATAAGTGAGATTTTTGAGGATTATTTACATGACGAGAAAATCAAAAATGTCGCAAATAAAGCTCTATATTTATTTGCTATACTAGTTCCTTTATTAACAATTTTAAGTATATATAACCTAAAATAAATGAGTGCATATAAAATTATAGATCATGAATACGATGTCGTAGTTCTTGGAGCTGGAGGTTCAGGTTTAAGAGCTGCAGTTGGATTATCAGAAGCAGGTTTAAAAACTGCATGTATATCAAAAGTTTTTCCAACTCGAAGTCACACTTCAGCAGCCCAAGGAGGTATTTCTGCAGCTTTAGGAAACATGGGCGAAGATGATTGGAGATGGCACATGTATGATACAGTTAAGGGTTCCGATTGGCTTGGTGATCAAGATGCAATAGAATATCTATGTAAAGAGGCTCCAAGAGCTGTTGTTGAGCTAGAAAGGTATGGTGTTCCTTTTAGTAGAACTGATGATGGAAAAATTTATCAGAGACCATTTGGAGGAATGACTAAAAATTATGGTAACGGCACAGCTCAAAGAACATGTGCAGCTGCTGACAGAACAGGCCACGCTATTTTGCATACTCTATACGGACAAGCACTTAAACAAAACACAGAATTTTTTATTGAATACTTTGCTCTAGATTTAATTATGAAAAATGGAGAATGCAAAGGAGTTATAGCTTGGAATTTAACAGACGGAACAATTCATAGATTTAGATCTCATATAACCATAATTGCAACTGGAGGATACGGGAAAGTTTACTATTCCGCTACATCTGCTCATACATGCACTGGAGATGGTAATGCCATGGTATTAAGAGCCGGCTTGCCTTTACAAGACATGGAATTTGTTCAATTTCACCCAACAGGAATTTACGGAGTTGGTTGTTTAATCACGGAAGGTGTAAGAGGGGAAGGCGGATTTTTAGTAAATGGAAAAGGTGAGAGATTTATGGAAAGGTATGCGCCCAATGCTAAAGATTTAGCATCTAGGGATGTAGTAAGTAGGTCTATGGAGATGGAAATTAATGAGGGTAGAGGTGTGGGAAAAAATAAGGACCATATTAATTTACACTTAGATCACATAGATAAAAAAGTTATAGATGAGAGGCTTCCTGGAATTTCAGAAGCTGCCAAAACGTTTGCTAACGTCGATGTTAGCAAAGAACCAATCCCAGTTGTACCTACGGTGCACTACAATATGGGAGGTATACCAACAAACTATAAAGCAGAAGTTTTAACACTCAATGGTTCTGAAAAAACTGTGCCTGGTTTAATGGCAATAGGTGAAGCAGCTTGTGTTTCAGTTCACGGTGCAAATAGGTTAGGCTCAAACTCTTTAATAGACCTAGTTGTTTTTGGAAGAGCAGCGGCTAAAAGAGCTAGTGAAATTATAAAACCGGGGAAACCTCATGAAGAAGTCTCGAAATTAGAAACAGATAAATGTTTGGAAAGATTTGATAAAATAAGGAATTCAGAAGGTTCTACAAAAACTTCAGAGTTAAGACTAAAAATGCAAAAAACTATGCAGTCAAAATGTGCTGTTTTCAGGACTGAAAAAACTTTAAAAGAGGGTGTTGAACAAATCCGAGAGCCTTATGAGTGCATGAGCGATATTTCTGTGAAAGACAAGTCTTTATTATTTAATACTGATTTAGTCGAAACTTTAGAATTTGATAATTTAATAAGCCAGGCATTAACAACTATGGACTCAGCTTATAATCGAAAAGAGAGCAGAGGTGCGCATGCGAGAGAAGATTTCACGAAGAGAGACGATAAAAACTTCATGAAACATACATTAGCTTGGCAAAATGGAAAAAAAGTTCAAATAAAATATAGAGATGTCCATTCTAGAACTCTTACTAACGATGTTCAATATTTTCCTCCTAAGGAGAGAGTTTATTAATGGCCCAATTTAGCCTGCCGCAAAATTCTAAAATAGAGGTAGGAAATTATCATAGAGATAAAACAAATTCAAAAAATCTTCGAAAAATAAACATATATAGATGGGATCCGACTACAGGAAAAAATCCTAGAATTGATACATATGAAGTTGATATGAACAATTGTGGTCCAAAGGTTTTAGATATTTTATTCAAGATTAAAAATGAAATAGATCCTTCTTTAACTTTTAGAAGATCTTGTGCACATGGTGTTTGTGGATCTTGTGCAATGAATATTGATGGTGTAAATGGTTTGGCTTGTATTAAATCACATACAGATATTAAAGGGGACCTTAATATTTACCCTTTACCACATTTAAAAGTTGTGAAAGATTTAATTGGTGACCTCACAACTTTATACAAACAATATGAGTCAATTCAGCCTTGGTTAAAAGTCGATCAAACAGGACAAGAGAAAACTGAACTTAAACAATCTCAGAAAGATAGGGAAAAATTAGATGGATACTATGAATGTATATTATGTGCTTGTTGTTCTACATCGTGTCCGAGTTATTGGTGGAATGGTGATAAATATTTGGGACCAGCTGTTTTACTCCAAGCATATCGTTGGATAAATGATAGTAGAGATGGTGATAAAAAAGAGAGATTAAAAAAAGTAGCTGATGAATTAAAATTATATAGGTGTCATACTATTATGAATTGTACAAATTCTTGTCCCAAGGGCCTTAATCCTGCAAAAGCCATCGGCTCTATTAAAAAAATGCTTGCAACAAGTTAAAAGCTTATTTATTCAATTACATCATGAAAACTATTCAGCATTTTGTTAATGGTAAAAACTTCTCTGGTGACTCAAAGAGACTTGGCAAAGTTTTTAATCCCGCAACTGGAGAACAATGTGCAGATGTAAAATTAGCTACAACGAAAGATGTTAACAATGCTGTCGATAATGCAAAAAAGGCATTTGTGAAATGGTCAAATACACCCCCTCTTCAAAGAGCAAGAATAATGTTTAAATTTAAAGAATTAATTGAAAAAAATTCAGATGTTCTCACAAAAATAATTGTATCAGAACATGGAAAAGTTTATGAAGATGCAAAAGGTTCATTAACAAGAGGACTAGAAGTTGTAGAGTATGCTTGCGGTATTCCTCAATTATTGAAAGGTGAATTTACAGAAAATGTCGGCTCTAATGTTGACAGCTGGTCGGTTAGACAACCTTTAGGTGTTTGTGCTGGAGTTACTCCTTTCAATTTTCCTGCAATGGTTCCTATGTGGATGTTTCCAATGGCAATAGCTTGCGGAAACTCATTTGTTTTAAAGCCTTCAGAAAAAGATCCTTCTTGTTCAATAAAATTAGCAGAACTTCTCAAAGATGCTGGTTTACCTGATGGAGTTTTTAATGTTGTTAACGGAGACAAGGAGGCAGTTGATGCTCTAATAAATAATAAAGATGTTGTCGCAATGAGTTTTGTTGGATCCACGCCTATTGCAAAATATATTTATGAAAATTGTGCAAAAAATGAGAAAAGGGTTCAAGCCTTAGGAGGAGCAAAAAACCATTGTGTAGTTATGCCTGATTGTGATTTAGATCAAGCTGTCAATGGATTGATGGGTGCTGCATATGGTTCAGCTGGTGAAAGATGTATGGCGCAATCTGTTGCAGTTGCAGTTGGAGGTATAGGAGATAAATTAGTTGAATCATTAGCAAAAAAAGTTGAAGCATTAAAAGTTGGGCCTGGTATGGATAAGGAATCTGAAATGGGGCCGTTAGTAACTAAAGAACATTTAGATAAAGTGAGAGGCTATGTAGACATCGGGGAAAAAGAGGGAGCTAAATTGATTGTTGATGGAAGAGACTTTAAAATTCAAGGGTATGAAAATGGTTTTTTCATTGGAGGCTGTTTATTTGATCACGTAAAAAAAAATATGAGAATATATAAAGAAGAGATATTTGGTCCAGTACTATCAGTAGTTAGAGTTAAAGATTTTGACGAAGCATTACAATTAGTCAACGATCATGAATTTGGTAATGGAGTTAGCATATTTACAAGGGACGGAGACTCTGGAAGAACGTTTTCAAATAAAGCCAAAATAGGAATGATAGGTATCAACATTCCTATTCCTGTGCCTATGGCATTTCACAGTTTTGGAGGCTGGAAAAGATCTTTATTTGGAGATCAACACATGCATGGTCCTGAAGGCGTGAGGTTCTATACTAAATTAAAGACTATTACATCTAGATGGCCATCAGGATTAAGATCTGACCCTGAATTTGTAATGCCAACCATGAAATAATTTAAAAATGAGAAAAAAAATAACTTTAATAGGTGCGGGTCAAATTGGAGGTACATTAGCACATTTAATAGCTCTTAAAGATTTAGCTGACGTTGTTTTATTTGACGTAGCGTCAGGTATTGCCAAAGGGAAAGCACTTGATATAGCTCAATCTTCGCCAGTTAATGGTTTTAATATTAATTTGTCTGGAACAGACGATTATGAAGATACTAAAAATTCTGACGTAATAATAATCACAGCTGGAGTTCCTAGAAAACCTGGTATGACAAGAGATGATTTGTTAGGTATTAATCTAAAGATTATTAAACAAGTTGCTGAAGGAATAAAAAAAACATCACCAAACGCATTTGTAATTTGTATTACAAACCCATTAGATGTAATAGTAATGGCTCTGCAAAAATACTCTGGTTTACCTAAGAATAAAGTTGTTGGAATGGCAGGGATATTAGACTCATCTAGATTTATTTATTTTTTATCTAAAGAACTCGAAGTACCGGTGCAGAAAATAAAATCTTTTGTTTTGGGCGGTCATGGAGATAGCATGGTTGCAATGTTAAATTCTACACAGATAGACGGTAAAAATATAATTGAACTGGTTAATGAAAAAAAAATCAGTAAAGAAAAATTAGACGCTATTATAAAAAGAACAAAAAACGGAGGTGCCGAAATTGTTAAATATTTAGAAAAAGGGTCTGCATTCTATGCACCTGCCGCATCCGGTGTTGAAATGGCAGAGTGTTATTTAAAAGATCTTAAAAAACAATTGCCATGTGCAGTTTATTTAAATGGAGAATACGGTGTTAGAGATTTATACGCTGGCGTACCGGTTATAATAGGTAAAGATGGTGTAGAAAAAGTAATAGAATTAGAACTATCAGGAGACGAAAAAGTAAATTTTGAAAAATCAATAAAAGCTGTTCAAGAATTATTTTCAGCCGCTAAAAAAATTGATAAAAATTTAGATTTATAATTTTTTTAATACATATAAAACATTTTTTCCAAATTTATACAATAGCAACCAGTCAATTAAAAAAGTGACTGGAGTAAATATTTTATCCCAAATAAAAATTTTTAATTTTGATGGATATATTTCTTCTTTAAAAAATATCCTGTTTAAATAGTACAAGAAATATCCTGCAGAATCTAAATATTGTAATTTAAGAACTTTAGACTCTAGAATATTTATTTTTGAAAAAAAATCAATTTTATACCTTCTATGATGTCCAATTTCTTTATCAAATTTTGAATAAAGTTCGTTATGAGCAGGAACTAAAATTATTAAATTTCCATTTTTATTAAGTTTATTAAAAGCTTGTTTAATTTCTTCCATATCGTCTTTTATATGCTCTAATACATTAAGATACATTATGGTATCAAAATTATTATTTAAGTTTTTTGTTTCTTTATTGGTGAAATTAAATTTTGTGTCTTTATATTTTTCCTCTATAATGGATAAATTGTTATCATCTATTTCACTTAACGTGATATCATTTGTTAAATGTTTATAGTTGTTTGTGAAACTTCCTATACCAGCTCCAACTTCTAAAACACTACCTTTTATAAATTTTCTTATTTGGAGGAATATGTACTTTCTCCAAATTGTAGCTTTATCAAAATTATCTAACTCTGCACCAGGATATTTCATTTATTCGTTATTAAAAGTTTGTTAATTATAGTTATGAAAAAAACTTATTATTTCAATATATTTTTAATATTTATAATATCAATTACAACAAATTTTTACTTTGGCTCTATAGGAGTTTTTCCAATAGATACTTTTGCTTTTTTTGACTCAGCAAATTTTATTAATAAGGGTTTTTTACCAATAAGAGATTATTGGACATCAAACGGATTTTTGGTTGACCTTATACAATCTGTTTTTTTTTACTTCGCAGGCACTAATTGGACAGTTTATCTTTTGCATTCCTCTTTAATAAATTTTATCCTTGCATACTTCACCTACAATTTTTTTATTAGTGAAAATCTTAGACCCATCTACTCTCTTTTTTATAGTTTTTCAGTTGCAATTTTAGCATATCCGTCAGCAGGTGTACCTTTCCCAGATCATCATTCATTAATTTTTTCAATAATTTCAATTTATTTTTTAGTTTTTTTTCTTAAAAAAAAATCTAGTTATTATCTTTACTCCTCGATATTTTTTCTAACAATCGCATTCCTAAGCAAGCAAATACCAGCGGGTTTATTTTCTCTATTATTTATATTTATTGTTTTAATATTTTCATTAAAACAAAAAAAATTTATTTATTTAAAAAATTCTTGTTTGTTCACTATATTTTTATTTGGAATAATAATACTTCTGTTAATTTTAAGTAATATTGGAGTAAATAACTTTTTTATACAATACATTTATTTCCCTTTGACTATTGGCGCAGAAAGATCAGCAGGATTTGAATTAAAGTATTTAATAAAAAGCTTAACTGGTGAATATAAATATTTTCTTTTATTAATTTTCATATTTTTATTTCAAATTTTAAAGAATTTCAAAACAATCAATTTTTTTGATACTAAAATCATATTTTTAATGGTCTCTATAATTTCAATCATAAATCAAGAGATAATGAAAAATCAGAATATAATTTTTTTTTTACTACCGATTTTAATCGGACTAATACAAAGCAAAATTAATCAAAAAAATAAAATAAAAAAAATATTCTTAATTTTACTTTTATTATTATCCAATGTTTTTATAACATTTAAATATAATGAAAGATTTAACATTGATCGAAAATTTATGGATCTACAAGGAATTAATAAGCAAAATTTTACCATTGCAGAAAATATATCGATCAATCTAAAGGGATTAAAATGGGTTTCGGTTGCAAGCGAGACAAACTTAAAAGATGAAGTTTCACTTTTAAAAGAAAGTATAGATCATCTCAAATTAAATAAAGAAAATAGTTTAATCATAACTGAGTATCAATTTATTAATACAGAAATTAAAAGTAAAGTTTATTCTCCAAATAGATGGTACACCACTGATGGGGTTAGTTACCCTTTAAAAGATAATAAATTTAGAGAGTATTATATTAACTTTTACAAAGAAAAACTGGTAAAAAACAAGATTGAAAAAATTTTCACAATATCCCCTTTAGATCACAACGTTTTTAATTTTATTTTGAAAAAAAATTGCTATAGCACAAAACAAATTAATAAAATTTTATTTGAACATAAATTAGATAATTGTCTAAATTATTAACGATAATGAAGTTTTTTTTTAATAATTTTATTTATCTCAAGATATTTTCCTGGCATATGTTTCACCTTGATTAACAAAATTAAAAAATTAAATAGTAGAATAAAACCTACAATTATTAACGTAATAATTTTAGGAAAAAAAGATAGAGTTATCAAAATGTAAAGAATCGAGGACAAAACTATATTTTTCTGAAAAACGGAATTTATTCTCAGAGAATGCTCAGCCAAGGAATATAAACCTAGATTTGATTTATCAAAATATCTTTTTTCTCTTTTTGAGTAGGTTTTTTTAATTAAGCAATTTTTTAATACAGAGCTAGAATGTGCATACCAAGAGCTTTTATCTACTAAGAGCTTACTTAAATTAGAGCTATGAAAGGATGTAAAGTTTCCAAATGAAATCCACTTAAAGCTAAAGAAAAAAGTAACAATTAAATGAAATTTATATAAAAAAACAATAATAGGTGATTCTTTCCTAGCTTTCCTGTTTGATGTAATTATAAAGCCAGTGTTTTTTGATGCTAATGTAATCATCTTATTGAGTTCCGCTGGATTATCTTCACCATCTCCGTCCATCACCGTGATTATTGAATTTTTTTCTGTTTTTTTAAGATAGATTAAACCAACAGCAATAGCTTTTTGACTACCTAAATTTTTTAGAAGAGAAATTACTCTTATCTTTTTAATATTTACAAATTTTTTTTTTTTTAAATATAATTTCTTACTAGAATTGTCATCTACCACTAAAATTTCCACTGGATTATTTTTGTTACTTTTTAAGTATTTATCAATATTTAAAAGTAATTTATTTAGAGATCTCCAGTCATTATATATCGGAATTAAAATAATATTTTTGGACAATTTATTTTTCTGTTGAATCTATTAATTCTGATTGAACTTTATCTAAAAATCTTTTTATAATTTTAGCATCTTCTGGTTTTAGAATATTGTCTTTTTCAATTCCGATTTTTATCTCTTCTCTTAATTTATCTTTCATTGCTTCCAAGCTTTCTTTTGAAGTTAAATTAGAAATTTCACGGCTCAATTCCTTTTTAATTAATCCAAATGAAAAATGAATTGCTAAAATAAACAAAACAAATATCAATATTGATTTATAAAAAAATATTTTCATCTATTATTTTTAAAGATTTCATAAATTACTGTGCCATCAATATTTAATTCGTATACTTTAACAAAATTTGCTGGTATATTGTACTTTTTATTCAGTCTAGAATTTACTTCTGATATATTATTCTTATAAATAAAATCAGCATTTTGATAATCTTGGCCAATTACTTCAAAGTTTTTTCTTACATCTCTACTTACACTTTCCAGGCTACGTTGGAGAGGTGTATGAGATGCTACAGCAATTTTGAATTTACTATTTTGATAATCTAAATTTAATCTTTGGAAGAAATGTTTTCCTGACAAGCCATAGTAGTCACCTTCAAAACTATTTTTCATTTTATTTGTAATTATTTCTGAAAAATAATAACTTTGAAATGGATGATATTTAATTAAAGAAATTACATTATGAATAATTGCTAAAATAGTAATAATTACTAAAAGCTTTTTTGTGATTAAAACCTTTCTAAATAAAATACTTAAATTATTTATTTGATAAACTGCAAAGTAAATAATAAAAATATTTAAAAAGTATACTAAGCGCCATCCATTGTAAAAAGGAGAATTAAAAATAAGTAAAGTAAAGACAAAAGACGTTAAGATTAAAAAACTTATAAAATCTTTACTCTCATTTTGGCTTCTCCAAAGATCGTTGTAAATTGCACTTTTTTTCAAATTTATAAATCTATTAATAAATTTTCTAACATAAAATATATAGCCAAATAAAAATAATATTAATGTTATTATCGGTGTTGTAATGAAAATCCAAGTAAACAAATATGTTTCAGGAACATACCTGTTAGAATAAAAATTACCATTGAATAGAATTTTTATATCTTCACCAATGGAAGCATTCTTTAAAGGTCTAAATATTTCAATTAGATTAGAAAAAGTATTTGTCCACAAATAAGGAGAAAAAAGAACAATAAAAAATAAGACTAAAAAAAAGTAAATTGAGTAAATTTTAAAATATTTTACAATTTTTTTATCCTTAAAGTTTTTGAGAATTAAAAAAATCAAAAAAACTATTGGTAAAAAAGCAGCAAAAAATCTCAAATTAAAAGAGATAGCATTAAATACAGCAAACAAAAATAAATCTCTTTTATTTAAATTTTCGGTAAGATTAAAAAAATAATATAAACTTATTACAAAGAATGAAAGAAATAAAACATCCTTGTATAAAAAACTATCACCAAATATTCTTGGAGAAGTAATAAATAGAATAATACCTGCAAGGCATAAAAAAAAATTATTAAACCTCTTAATTAATAATTTATAGAAAAAAAGAGAGCTTATTAAGAAAATTAAAAAACTAATAGATTGTTTTAAATAATATATATTTTCAATTTTTTCTAATTCAAATACAATCTCAATAAAAGCTAATGGTAAATCAAGAATAATTCCGTATTTAGGAAAGTCTGCAGGTCTATTAAGTGTGTAATCACCTATCCCAATCATTTTTTTTTCAGTAATGAAACTTAAATTTTCAAAATTGAAAATTTGAGCGATGTGATTGAGCCAAAATAAACCATTTAATCTATGATATTTTTCCTCAATATGAACTCCATGCTCTTGAAAAGAAGCTAATGCAGCAATGGTGATAATTAAATAGATTAAGATTAAAAAGATTGGTCGATAAATTTTTTCTTTAATATTCATTTTTTAATATTTTAAAGTTCTCTAATTTAATATAAGTAACTCTGAGAACAAAATAAATATAATTCTATGAATATTCACGAACACCAAGCTAAAGATATTTTGAGAGAATTTGGAGCACCAGTTTCAAAAGGAATAGTTGTTTTTTCTGCAAAGGAAATCAAAAAAAACATTTCAAAACTAAGTGGTTCAAAATTTGTTTTAAAGGCCCAAATTCATGCTGGAGGACGAGGAAAGGCAGGCGGCGTGAAACTAATACAAAACAAATCTGAATTAGAGTCAGAAGCTAATTTAATGATTGGAAAGATATTAGTAACTCATCAAACAGGGCCAGAGGGTAAAGAAGTAAAAAGGCTATACATTGAAGAGGCATCTGACATAGCAAAAGAATTTTATCTTTCTTGCGTCATTGATAGAGAAAGTTCAAAAATTGCTTTTATAAGCAGCACCGAGGGAGGAATGGATATAGAGAAGGTTGCTAAAGATTCGCCTGAAAAAATCATAACTAATAAAGTTGATTTTAATTTTGATGGCCCTGATGAAAAAGAGATAGGCAAAATTATTTCAATATTTAAATTAAATGAAAATCAAACACAAACTGCAAAAAAATTGATAAAATCTTTGTTTAAAATTTTGATAGAGAAAGATGCAAGTTTAATTGAAATCAATCCTCTAATAATAACAAAAGATGAAAAATTAATTTGCCTGGATGCCAAAATGAATTTCGATGATAATGCTATTTTTAGAAGACCTGAAATTTTAAAATTAAGAGACTTGAGCGAGGAAGACCCAGCGGAAATTGAAGCAAGTAAATATGATTTAGCTTATATCAAACTCAATGGGTCTATTGGATGTATGGTCAATGGCGCAGGATTAGCAATGGCAACAATGGATATAATTAAATTATATGGAAAAGAACCTGCTAATTTTTTGGATGTAGGCGGAGGTGCATCAAAAGAAAAAGTGACTGCAGCTTTTAAGCTTATTCTTGCTGATAAAAATGTTAAAGGAATTCTAATAAATATCTTTGGTGGTATAATGAGATGTGATGTTCTTGCTCAAGGAGTTATAGATGCAGCAAAACAAGTAAATTTATCTGTACCTCTTGTGGTAAGGTTAGCAGGGACAAACTTTAAAGAAGGAAAAGAACTTTTAGACAAATCGAATTTAAAAATTTTGTCGGCGACTGATTTGAATGATGCTGCAAAAAAAATCGTAGATGCAATTAAATAAATGTCTATACTAGTTAATAAAAATACAAAGTTAATTTGCCAAGGATTTACTGGTAAACACGGAACATTTCATTCTGAACAAGCAATAAATTATGGTACAAAATTAGTTGGAGGTGTTACACCCAATAAGGGTGGACAGACACATCTTGGTCTTCCAGTTTTTAATACTGTACAAGAAGCGAAGGAAAAAACTGAAGCAGACGCAACAATGATATATGTTCCTCCTCAATTTGCTGGCACTGCTATTATAGAGGCTATTGAGTCTGAAATAGAATTAATAGTATGTATTACTGAGGGTATTCCGGTATTAGATATGCTTAAAGTAAAAAAGGTTTTGGTTAAAAGTAAATCACGATTGATTGGTCCTAATTGTCCAGGGATAATTACACCCGAGGAATGTAAGATTGGTATCATGCCAGGTAATATTCACAGAAAAGGTTCAGTTGGGATTGTTTCAAGGTCAGGAACTCTGACTTACGAAGCCGTAGCTCAAACTACTATAAATAAAATGGGCCAGTCAACTTGTATTGGAATAGGAGGTGACCCAATTAATGGAACCAATTTTATTGATTGTTTAGAGCTTTTTTTAAAAGATAATGAAACAAAGTCGATAATTATGATTGGAGAGATTGGCGGCACAGCAGAGGAAGAAGCAGCAGAATTTTTGAAAAAAGAAAAAATTAAAAAACCCATGGTAGGTTTTGTTGCTGGATTAACAGCTCCTCCAGGAAGAAGAATGGGGCATGCAGGAGCAATAATATCTGGAGGTAAAGGCGGAGCTGAGGATAAAATTGAAACTATGAAATCGGCAGGAATAACTATCTCAAAATCGCCTGCAGATATAGGTAAAACTCTCTTAGATAAACTTAATAGTTGATTTTTGTTTATTTATGTTAAAATAAAAAGACATGTCATCATCAGATAACAATATTACCCTCAAAAAAACCTCATTTTTATCGGGCATTAATTCAGAATTTATAAATCAATTTTACTCAGATTATTTATCAGATCCAAACTCTTTACCCGTAAGTTGGAGAAATTTTTTTGACGGTCTTAGTGAAGATGAAAAATTAATTCTTGAAGATTTAAATGGACCTAGTTGGTCACCAGAAAAAAAAATTAAAAAAAAAATTGAAATCAAAACTGAAAATTTAGAAAATAATCAAAATACAGAAATTAATAGTTTAGCTTCAATCAAGGAAGCCTCAAAAGACTCTGTCAGAGCCATAATGCTAATTAGGGCATACAGAATTAGGGGGCATTTAATAGCAAATTTGGACCCATTATCGATACAAAAAAAGGAGGAGCACGCTGAACTCAAGCCTGAAACATATGGTTTTACTAAAAAAGATTTTAATAGAAAAATATTTCTTGATGGTGTCCTTGGACTTCAATACGCAGATCTAAGAAAAATTTTACAAATTCTTAAAAAAACATACTGCTCTAATATTGGATATGAGTTTATGCATATGGGAGATCCAGATGAAAAGGCGTGGATAAGAGACAGAATTGAGGGACCAGAAAAAGATATTTCTTTCACCGAAAATGGAAAAAGAGCAATTTTAAATAAAATTGTTCAAGCAGAGGGATTTGAAAAATATTTACATGTAAAATTTGTTGGCACAAAAAGATTTGGTCTTGATGGCGGAGAGTCTCTAATACCTGCTTTAGAACAAATTATTAAAAGAGGAGGGAGTTTAGGTGCTAAAGAAATTAAAATCGGCATGCCTCACCGAGGTAGATTAAACGTTTTAGCTAACGTGATGGGAAAACCTTTTAGAGCAATATTTAGTGAATTTTTTGGAAAATCTGTAAGTTCTCGTAAAGATTTTGAAGGTGATGTTAAATACCACCTTGGTGCTTCATCAAATAGAGAATTTGATGGTAATAATGTTCATATTAGCCTTACAGATAATCCATCTCACTTAGAGGCTGTAAATCCCGTTGTATTAGGTCAAGTAAGAGCTAAACAATTTTTTCATAAAGATAAAGAGAGAAAAAAAGTAATTCCTGTTTTAATGCATGGAGATGCTGCCTTTGCTGGACAAGGTATTGTAGCAGAGTGTTTTGCAATGTCTGGATTACCAGGACATAATATTGGAGGCACTATTCATATAATTGTGAATAACCAAATAGGTTTTACTACTGCACCACGGTTTGCTAGATCGTCTCCTTACCCATCAGATGTTGCCAAAACTGCTCAAGCTCCAATATTTCATGTGAACGGCGATGATCCTGAAGCAGTCGTACATTGCGCAAAAATCGCTACTGAATACAGACAAAAATTTAATAGAGATGTAGTAATTGACATGGTTTGTTATAGAAGATTTGGTCACAATGAGGGTGATGAGCCTTCTTTTACGCAACCAATAATGTATAAAAAAATTAAATCTCACCCTACTACACTTACTTTATATGGAAAAAAGCTATCTGCTGAAGGATTAACATCAGATGAAAAATTGCAGAAGCAAAAAATAGAATTTAAAAATTATCTAGAAAAAGAATTTGATACTTCAAAAAACTATAAATCGGATTTGAAATGGTTCGATGGTGTTTGGTCTAGGTTTAAACCTGGTCTAGGAAAAGACAAAAGAGGTGTAAGTGGATTTGATAAAGAGAAATTAAAAAAAGTAGGAAAAAAAATTTTTACTATTCCTTCAAACTTTAATGCTCATAAAACGCTTAAAAGAGTTTTTGACTTGAGAAATCAATCACTTTTATTAGGCAAAATTGACTGGTCTTCAGCCGAAAGCTTGGCGATTGGCACACTATTAACAGAAGGATTTTCAGTGAGGTTGTCGGGACAAGACTCAGGAAGAGGAACATTTAGTCAAAGACATGCAATTTTAAGAAATCAAGAAAATCACGATAGATATGTTCCAGTGAATAATATTGAAAAAGGTCAAATGAAGTTTGAAGTTATAGATAGTTTATTATCTGAACTTGCAGTACTAGGATTTGAATTTGGTTATTCACTATCAGAACCTGAAACACTAGTACTTTGGGAAGCACAATTTGGTGACTTCGCAAACGGAGGCCAGGTAATTATTGATCAGTTTATTACTTCATCAGAATCCAAATGGGGAAGAGCTAGCGGCTTAGTAATGTTATTGCCTCATGGATACGAAGGGCAAGGACCAGAACATTCTTCAGCAAGATTAGAAAGATTTCTTCAACTTTGTGCCGGTGAAAATATTCAAGTGGTTAATTGTACAACTCCCTCAAACTACTTTCATGTTTTAAGGAGACAAATGCACAGAGAATTTAGAAAACCTTTAATCGTGATGACGCCAAAGTCTCTTTTGAGACACAAAAGATGTATATCTAACATTTCAGAATTTGTTTCCAAGAGCTCTTTCCACAGAATTTTAGAAGATGATGCTTATATTAAATCAAATAAATTAATTCAAATTAAAAAAGACAAGCAAGTAAAAAAAGTTGTTATGTGTTCCGGAAAAATTTACTATGACCTTATTGAAGAAAGAGAAAAATTCAAAAACAACGAGGTAGTTTTTGTACGTTTGGAACAACTCTACCCATTTCCTGCAAAAACGCTTGCTAATATTCTTAAACGTTACAAAAATGCTAAATTTATTTGGTGTCAAGAAGAACCAAAGAACATGGGTGCCTGGAATACAGTAAGAAATTATATCGATAGGACTCTTGAGATAATAAATTTAAAAGATATCAACGTTAAATATGTAGGAAGAAAGGCATCTTCCTCAACTGCGACTGGAAATGCAAATAAACATCTTGCAGAACAAAAAGAAATATTAGAAAAGATACTTAAGAATTAAATGTCAGAAAAAATTACAGTTCCTACACTAGGCGAGTCAGTCACAGAGGCAACAGTTTCTAAATGGCTAAAATCTCAAGGCGACAAAGTCATCGCAGATGAACCTATTGTCGAATTAGAGACGGACAAAGTAAACGTTGAAGTCCCAGCTCCATCAAATGGTGTTTTAGGGAGCATAGCGGTTAAGGAGGGCGAAACTGTAAATGTTGGATCTTTATTGGGCACTATTAGCAATAACTCTAATGAAAATATAAATCAAAAAACTGAGGAAATTAAAAACTACACTCCACCAAAAAAAGATAGCGTAAAAAAACCAGCTTCTAAGAGAATTAATAAAAAAATTTTCGAAGAACCTGTTTTAAAACTAGACCAAGAAAGTTTTGATGAAGATGAAGCACCATTAATTTTAGATGAAATCCATAAGGATAAAGTTGCAGAAAAAAAAATAGTTCCTCAAAGAAAGGAAACTAAAATATCTCCAGCGGCGAGAAAAATGGCAACAGAAGCAAAAGTCAATATTGATAAGATTCAAGGAACAGGGAAAAACGGTGTAATTTTGAAAGAAGACATAATGAGCCTAATGGGTTCAAAGCCATCTCCGTCTGAACGAAAAATAAAATATGGTCCCGAGGAAAGAGTTAGGATGACAAGATTAAGACTTACTATTGCTAAAAGACTTAAAGAGGCTCAAGAAAACGCAGCGATGTTAACAACTTTTAATGAAGTGGATATGAGCAAAGTAATTTCAATGAGAAACCAATATAAAGATGAGTTTCAAAATAAATATGAAGTTAAACTAGGATTCATGTCTTTTTTTGTAAAAGCTTGTGTCATCGGATTAAAAAATTATCCATCTATTAACGCTGAAATTCAAGGAGAGGAGATTGTTTACAAAAATTATTACAATATAAGCATCGCAGTTGGCACTGACAGGGGGTTGGTTGTTCCAGTTTTAAAAGAAACTGACGAAATGTCTTTTGCCGATATAGAAAAAAATATTGCCTTATTAGGACAAAAAGCTAGAGATGGAAAAATAACCATAGAAGATCTGCAAGGAGGAACTTTTACAATTACCAATGGAGGTATTTACGGTTCTATGCTTTCTACTCCAATATTAAATCCTCCTCAATCAGCAGTTCTGGGTATGCATAACATTGTTGAAAGACCGATTGTAGTCGATGGAAATGTTGAAGTTAGACCAATTATGTATTTGGCTTTATCTTACGATCATAGAATCATTGACGGAAAAGAGGCTGTATCATTTTTAAAAATAGTAAAAGAGTCTTTAGAGCAGCCAAAAAGACTTTTTTTGAATATTTAAATGGATAATTTTGATTTAGTAGTAATTGGAGGCGGACCCGGAGGTTATGTTTGTGCGATTAGAGCCGCACAACTTGGTTTGAAAACAGCTTGCGTTGAATCTAGAGGAGCACTAGGTGGAACTTGTTTGAATGTGGGATGTATTCCATCGAAAAGCTTACTAAATTTATCTGAAAACTTTCACAAAGCTAAAAAAGATTTTAATCATCAAGGCATAGAAATTGAAGGCATTAAACTTAATATAGAGAAAATGATGTCGAATAAAAATAAATCTATTCAAGTCCTTACCAAAGGCGTAGAATTTTTATTCAAAAAGAATAAAGTTACATATATTAAAGGGAAAGGTGTGTTGTTTTCAAAAAATGACATCGTAGTATACGAGAATAAAAAAAAAACAAACTATAAATCTAACAACATTGTAATTGCAACAGGATCCGAAGTAACATCTTTACCTGGTGTAGAAATAGATGAAAAAAATATAATTTCGTCTACAGGAGCCTTATCATTGGACAAAGTTCCGAAAAAATTAGCAATTATAGGGGGAGGTTATATAGGTCTCGAGATGGGCTCTGTATGGTCAAGACTTGGCTCCGAAGTTACGGTTATTGAATATCTTGATTATATTACTCCTGGAATGGATAGAGAAATCTCCAACGAGTTCAAAAAAATTCTTACAAAACAAGGTATAAAATTTAAAATGGGATCAAAAGTTAATTCTGTAAAAAATATAAGCACAGGTGTTTCTATAAACTACACCGATATAAAAAATTCTAAGGATGAGACTCTACATTTTGATAAAGTCCTAGTTTCGGTTGGAAGAAAACCTTATACGGAAGGGTTAAATTTAACAAAAGTGGGCGTTACAAAAGATACAAAAGGAAGAATTGAAGTTAATGAAAAATTACAGACATCAGTTAAAAATATTTTTGCTATTGGTGATGTAATTAAAGGTCCAATGCTTGCTCATAAAGCTGAGGAGGAAGGCATCGCTGTGGCAGAAATCTTAGCTGGTCAAGCGGGTCACGTAAATTATGATGTTATTCCAGGAGTTATATATACTTCACCAGAAGTGGCCACAGTTGGGAAAACAGAAGAGCAATTAAAACAAGAAAAAAGGTCCTATAAAGTTGGAAAATTTCCATTCTTAGCAAACTCTAGAGCAAAAGTTAATAATGAAACCGAGGGTTTTGTAAAAATTTTAGCAGATAGTAAAACTGATAAAGTTTTGGGAGTGCATATAATAGGTCCACACTGCGGTGATATGATTGCAGAAATGGCTTTAGCAATGGAATTTGGCGCTAGCGCTGAAGACATTGCCAGGACTTGTCATGCACATCCAACTCATACAGAGGCAATTAAAGAAGCAGCATTAGCTGTTGATAAAAGACCAATTCATTTTTAATTAAAAAAAATTCTAATACTATTAAATTATGAAAGCACAAGTTTTGTTGCCAAAAGTTTTTAATTTTCCTTTTACTTACAATTCTAAGACTGAAAGTAAAATTGGGGACTTAGTAGAAGTCCCATTTGGAAAAAAAAGGGAAATTGGTGTAATTTGGAAAAATCATTATTTAGAACCAAAAAATATTAAAATTAAGGACATCGAAAAAAAAACAGAATATTCTCTAAATAAAAAATTAGTAGATTTTATCGAGTGGTTCTCATCTTATAACATGGTTCCAATTGGGCTTGTTTTAAAGATGGTTATTGGAGGTACTAATAATTTTAAAAGATTAAAAGACGAACCGTTTATAACAAAAAAAACTAAAACTAAAAAATTTAAATTAAATAATGAGCAAAAAAAAGTACTTAAAGTTCTGGAAAAGAAAAACAATAAATTTGATGTAACTGTTTTGCAAGGTACAACAGGTTCAGGAAAAACATTAGTTTATTTTGAAAGAATAAAAAAGATTATTGAAAGAAATAATCAAGCTTTAGTTTTACTACCTGAAATTTTTTTAACAAATGATTTCAAATCAAGATTTGAGGAATTTTTTGGTTTTGAGCCTGCAATATGGCATTCGAAAATAACGCCTAAGCAAAAAAGAATAATTTGGAAAGGGGTTATTAAAAATGAAATTAAAATACTTGTTGGAGCTAGATCAGCTTTGCTTTTACCTTTTAAAAAACTTGGGATAATTATTGTCGATGAAGAACACGATACATCATATAAACAAGACGAAGGGGTTATTTACAATGCTAGAGACATGGCGATTTCAAGAGCGAATTTTGAAAAAATACCAATACATTTAGTTACTTCTGTTCCCTCAATAGAAACATATAATAACATTTGTAAGAAAAAATACAGGCATACTAAAATTTTTAACCGATACGAGAATTACCCTCTCCCAAGCACAAAAATAATAAATTTGAATTTGGGAAAAATTAAAAATAAATTTTTGGCAAAAGAAACATTAGATTTAGTTCGAAAATATTTAAATAAAGAGAATCAAGTTTTATTTTTTATTAATCGAAGGGGATTTGCCCCATATTTAATTTGTAAAAAATGTGGTTACAAACACGTTTGTCCAAATTGCTCTTTATATTTAACATTTCACAAATTAAAAGATAAAGCAATTTGTCATCATTGTTCTTTTGAAAAAAAAATAGATAACATATGTAACAAAGGAAATGGCTGTGAGTTTATTATGTATGGTCCTGGTGTAGAAAAAATATTCGAGGAAGTAAAAGACATTTTTCCAAATAAAAACATAAAGATATTCTCGAGTGATTATCTTAAAACAAAAGAGAAAACCAAAAATTTTTTTAAAGACATAAAGGAAAATAAAATAAATATTTTAATTGGAACACAAATGATTTCTAAGGGGTTTAATTTTCCAAAATTAAATTGCATAGTGGTTATAGATGCAGATTTTTCTGGAAGAGGTTATGATTTAAGAGCGACAGAAAAAAATATACAATTATACCATCAATTAAGCGGGAGAGCTGGACGTTTCAGCGCTGAGTCTTTAATAATATATCAAACATTAACACCTCAAGACTCCACACTTAATGAACTAATAAAAAATAAATCAGAAAAACTTTTAATGAATGAATTATTACTAAGAGAAAAAAACAAATTACCTCCATTTATAAGATTAATAGCAATTATAATATCTTCAAAAGACCGAAGTTTGAGTTTACAAGGTGCAAGAGAGATAAAAAATAAATTAAAGCAAATCCGTGATCTTGAAGTATTAGGACCGGTAGACTCACCTTTGTTAAAAATTAAAAAAAAATTTAGGTCAAGATTATTGATAAGGTTCAATAATCGTTTATTAATGCAAAAAAAAATCAGTAATATCTTAAATAGGCTCAAAATTTCACCAAAAATAAAACTTACGGTTGATGTAGATCCAATCAACTTTGCTTAAGCTCGAAATTGGTAACTTGATCATATTATTCTCATATGATACGACGTCTGCATATTTCACATTAAATTCTTACAACTATTAAAATGAGTACAAATAAATCTTTCTCGACTGAAACTTCAGAGAGATATTCGCGTGCCTTATTTGAAGTAACAAAGGAATTGAATGAGTTAGAAAAAGTTGAGAATGATATTAAAAATTTTCAATTATTATTGAAATCAAATGTAGATATTCAAAACTTTATAAAAGACCCCACGCAAACTATTGACCAGCAAAATTTAGTACTGAGTCTCTTATCAGACAAATTCAATTATTCAAAATCTCTTAAAAACTTTTTTTTACTTTTAATTGAAAAAAGAAGAATTTTTTTTGTAAAGAAGATTTTTGAAAGCTTTTTAAAAATATGTTCAAGAGAAAGAGGAGAAATAAAAGCATCATTAATTTCATCTAAAGATCTTTCCGAGGTAGAACTCGAGGAGATAAGCAAAGATTTATCAAAAACAATGGGTTCAAAATTAAAATTTGATTATAAGTTTGACAAAGAACTTATTGGTGGTCTTAAGCTTCAATTAGGAAGTTTTATGATAGATACATCTATAAAAAATAAATTAAAAAAATATGAACAAAAAATGCTAGAAAATTAAAATGACTGTAAATCCGTCCGAAGTGACAAAATTATTAAAAGATCAAATCAAAAATTTTGGTGAAAAAGCCGAAGTTTCTGAAATAGGTAAAGTTTTATCGGTAGGAGATGGTATAGCAAGAGTTTATGGATTAGATAATGTTCAAGCGGGTGAAATGGTGGAATTTGAAGATGGTTCAAAGGGAATGGCTCTAAATTTAGAAAATGACAACGTTGGTGTTGTTATATTTGGTGAGGATAGAAATATTAAAGAAGGCAATACCGTTAAAAGAACTAATGCGATTGTGGACGTTCCTGTTGGAAAAGAACTTTTAGGTAGAGTAGTTGACGGTCTAGGTAATCCCATTGACGGTAAAGCCCCATTATCCACTAAAAGCAGAAAACGTGTTGAGGTCAAAGCACCTGGAATTATTCCTAGACAATCAGTGAATGAACCAATGCAAACTGGCCTTAAGTCCATCGACTCTCTTATCCCAATTGGAAGAGGACAAAGAGAATTGATTATTGGAGATAGGCAAACGGGAAAAACAGCTGTAGCTATTGATGCGATAATTAATCAAAAAAAAATAAACGAGTCATCAGATGAGAAGAAAAAATTATATTGTGTCTATGTAGCAATTGGTCAAAAGCGGTCTACAGTTGCTCAAATTACAAAAACTTTAGAAGAAGCAGGGGCATTAGAATATACTACTATTGTTGCGGCAACAGCATCAGATTCTGCGCCTTTGCAATTTTTAGCACCATACACAGGATGTACAATAGGTGAATATTTTAGAGATAATGGTATGCATGCTTTAATAGTTTATGATGATTTATCAAAACAAGCAGTTGCATATAGACAAATGTCTTTATTATTAAGAAGACCTCCAGGTAGAGAGGCTTATCCTGGGGATGTATTTTATTTACATAGCAGATTATTGGAACGAGCAGCAAAACTTAACGACAAAAGTGGAGGAGGTTCTTTAACTGCCTTGCCTATAATCGAAACTCAAGCAGGAGATGTTTCAGCATATATCCCAACTAATGTTATCTCTATTACCGATGGACAAATTTTTTTAGAAACCGAATTATTTAATCAGGGAATACGTCCTGCAGTTAATGTGGGTTTATCAGTATCTAGAGTAGGCTCGGCTGCACAAACTAAAGCCATGAAAAAAGTAGCTGGATCCATAAAATTAGAATTAGCACAATATCGGGAAATGGCAGCCTTTGCTCAATTTGGTTCAGATTTGGATGCGTCTACACAGCAATTACTTAATCGAGGCGCAAAACTAACAGAGCTTTTAAAACAAGATCAGTATTCTCCAATGACAGTGGCAGAACAAGTGATTTCAGTTTTTACAGGCGTAAAAGGCTATCTCGACAATGTAGACTTAAATAATATTAAAAAATTTGAAAAAGATTTAATTGAAAAAATTAAGTCAGACAAACCTGAAATAATCGACTCTCTTCAATCCTCTGGCAAACTTGAAGAAAATACTGAGAAACTATTAACTCAGGTAATCGAAGAATATAAAAAAGGTAATAAATAATGCCAAGTTTAGATGATTTAAAAAAAAGAATTAAAAGTGTTAAGTCAACTCAAAAGATAACCAAAGCAATGAAAATGGTAGCCGCTGCAAAATTGAGGAAAGCTCAAGAAAATGCTGAGAAAGGTCGTCCTTACAGCCAAAAGATGCAAAATATAATTCTTAATCTCACAAAATCAATAAATGATCCCTCTAATGCCCCTAAACTTCTCATCGGTACAGGAAAAGATGATATATATTTATGTGTTGTATTAACAGCTGATAGAGGATTATGCGGTGGTTTTAACTCTAATATCTGCAAATTAGCAAAATCTAAATTTAAAAAAATTTTAAGTGAAAGAAAAGAACTTAAAATAATTACTGTTGGCTCCAAAGGATTTGATCAAATAAAAAGAGATTTCGGAAACCATGTAATCAAAAAATTTAGTTTCAAAGAAAAGAAAAATATTTCCTTTAAAGAGGCTGAAATTATAGGAAACGAAATAATAAGATTATTTAATCAAAATAAATTCGATAAATGCATTTTATTTTATAATAATTTTAAGAATGTTATTACTCAAATTCCCCAAGCGCAACAAATTATACCTGCAGAAAATAAGTCTCAAGATTCCAAAGAAGCAAATATCTTGTCTTATGAATTTGAACCAGAAGAAGATGAAATACTAGAAGATTTATTACCAAAAAATATATCAACACAAGTTTTTAAAGCTTTTTTAGAAAACGCAGCAAGTGAACAAGGATCGAGAATGACTGCAATGGATAATGCCACAAGAAATGCCGGAGATTTGGTAGACAAGTTAACAATTAATTATAATAGAAGTAGACAAGCTTCGATTACGAAAGAGCTAATAGAAATTATATCTGGAGCAGAAAGTTTGTAAATATGAACAAAAAAGGAAAAATAACACAAATTATCGGTGCAGTAGTTGACATTAATTTTGAGGGAGATCTTCCAGAAATTTACACTGCATTAGAAGTGAATAACTCTGGCAACAAACTAATCTTAGAAGTTGCCCAACATCTTGGAGAAAATGATGTTCGAACTATAGCCATGGATGCTACTGAAGGATTAAAAAGAGGAGATGAAGTAACTAATACGGGATCACCAATTAGTGTACCAGTTGGGCCTGAAACTTTAGGCAGGATTATTAATGTAGTTGGAGAGTCAATTGATGAAAAGGGTGAAGTTAAAACGAGAGAAAAATGGCCAATTCATAGACCAGCTCCCAAATTTACGGATCAAGCAACAGAAACTGAGCAACTAGTAACAGGAATAAAAGTAATTGATTTATTAGCCCCATATGCAAAAGGGGGAAAAATTGGATTATTTGGAGGAGCAGGAGTAGGAAAAACAGTTACGATTATGGAATTAATTAACAACATAGCAAAAGCACACGGTGGTTTTTCAGTTTTTGCAGGTGTTGGTGAAAGAACAAGGGAAGGAAACGATTTGTATCATGAAATGATAGAGTCAGGTGTTATAAAGACTGATGGAAAAGGATCAAAAGCTGCTCTAGTTTATGGACAAATGAATGAACCTCCCGGGGCTAGAGCTCGTGTAGCACTCACTGGCCTGACTGTGGCTGAGTATTTTAGAGACAAAGAAGGACAAGACGTATTATTTTTCGTTGATAATATTTTTAGATTTACTCAAGCAGGATCAGAAGTATCAGCTTTATTGGGCAGAATACCTTCGGCAGTAGGATACCAACCAACTTTAGCTACAGATATGGGTAATCTACAGGAAAGAATTACATCTACAGATAAAGGATCAATTACATCTGTTCAGGCGATATATGTACCTGCAGATGATTTAACAGATCCTGCACCTGCTACCTCATTTTCACACCTTGATGCAACAACTGTTTTATCAAGACAAATTGCCGAAATAGGCATTTACCCTGCTGTTGATCCTTTGGATTCAACTTCAAGAATACTAGATCCTAGAATAGTTGGGGAGGAACATTACAGGGTAGCTAGAGACGTACAAAGAATTTTACAAGCTTATAAGTCGCTTCAGGATATCATAGCTATACTTGGAATGGATGAACTTTCGGAGGAGGATAAATTAACTGTGGCGAGAGCAAGAAAAATACAAAGATTTTTATCTCAACCCTTTTTTGTTGCTGAAGTTTTCACAGGATCTCCAGGTAAATTAGTAGATTTAGATTCTACGATTAAAGGATTTGATGCAATTTGTAAGGGCGAGTATGACCATTTGCCGGAAGCAGCTTTTTATATGGTTGGTGGAATTGATGAAGCAGTCGAGAAAGCAGATAAACTCGCCAAAGACAGCAAATAATGTCTGAAACATTCACAGTTGAAATTATATCGCCTGATAGATCAATTATTAAAACTGATACAAAAGAAGTTGTAATCCCTTCCTATGAAGGTGAAATGGGAATTTTAAAAGATCATATACCTTTAATAACTTTTTTAAGGCCAGGATTTATAAAGATAAAGAACGAAAATGAAAAAGTTTTTTTTGTTGAGGATGGAACTGTAGAATTTTCGAATAATAATCTCTTAGTTTTAACGTCGACGGCAATTGAATTTTCTAAAATTGATAAAAACTCATTGCAAGATTTAATTATTGAAGCAGAAAAAAAACTTAACAAAAACGACACGACAGACAAGGAAAAATACTTATTATCATATAAAATAGAGACATTAAAAAATATTAGTCAATAACAGTCTTTATTTCCTTTAATAATTTTATATACATTTCTCTTTTAAAATCAACGATTACATTAGGAAGTTTATCATGTTGTATCCATTTCCATTCTATGAACTCAGGATTTTTAGTCCGTAAATTAATTTCTTTTTCGTTTCCAGTAAATTTAGCAATGAACCATTTTTGTCTTTGACCTTTAAATTTACCTTTCCAAATTATACCAATTAAATTATCTGGTAATTGATATTCAAAAAAACCTTCAATTTCTTTTATTACATTAATACTTTTTATACTTGTTTCTTCTAAAAGTTCCCTCCTCATTGCTGAATGATAATCCTCTCCTAAATCAACACCGCCTTGTGGCATTTGCCATTTATCTACTGGATTATCTTTCCTTTTACCAACAAAAACTTCATTATTATTATTTAAAATTATTACACCCACTCCTTTCCTCATTGGAAGACTGTATTTATTCATTAGGAATTAAAGAGTTTTATCGCGTAGTTTAGCTGGTTATCTTTTTCAGAATTAATTTGGAAGTCATCACCTTCTTCTTCCACTAATATATCTGGGGTAACTCCCACTTCAGAGATTGATTTACCTGAAGGCAAATAATATTTAGAAATTGTCAATCTCATTCCACCTCCATTTCTCAATGGTATTATTGATTGAACAGAACCTTTGCCGTAAGAATTTTCTCCAAGAATAATTGCTCTTTTGTGATCTTTTAAAGCTCCTGCAAAGATTTCTGATGCTGATGCTGAGCCATTATTAATTAAAATTACTATTGGTTTTCCTTTAATTTCATCTCCTTTTCTAGCAAAAAATTTTCTAGTTTCTGATATTTTCCTTCCTTTAGTTGAAACTATCTCTCCATCTTCTAAGAAAAAGTCAGTGATGTTTATTGCTTGTGTTAGCAAACCTCCTGGATTATTCCGCAGATCGAGCACATACCCTTTTATTTTGGGTTTCTTCTCAAATTTTTTTACTGATTTTAAAAATTGTTTATCACTATTTTCGTTAAAAGATTTTAATCTTATGTAACCTAAATTTTTTTCCTTTCCAATTAATCTTGAGTTGACTGATTGAACTTCTATTATTTTTCTTACAATCTTAAACTCTAATGGTTTTTTTATATTTTTTCTTCTGATAGTTAAATCAATAGAAGTTCCAACTGGACCTCTCATTAATTTTACGGCCTCTAATAAAGATTTACCTTGCACCTGTTCTCCACCTATTTTAACTATATAATCACCTGCTTTGATACCGGCTTTGGCAGCGGGTGTATCATCTATTGGTGAAATTACTTTTACTACGCCAGACTCCATACCTATTTCAATACCCAATCCACCGAATTCGCCTCTGGTGTCAGTTTGCATTTCTTTAAATAATTCCGGGCTCATATATGCAGAGTAAGGATCTAAAGATTGAAGAACACCATTAATCGCGGAGTCCATCATTTCGGCCTGATTAACATCGTCAACATATTCCTTTTCTATATTTTCTAAAACTTCACCAAAAAGATCAATTTTTTGATAAAGATTGTTTTGGGAATAAACCGGAGGTGAAAAAATAATTAATGTAACTATAAAAATAAAAAGTTTTTTCATATCATAGCTTTCTCTTTTGGTATTTCTTCAGACCACATTTTTTCTAAATCATAAAACTCTCTTTTTTCTGGATGAAAAATATGAACTATTACATCTTGAGTATCAACTAGTTTCCAGTCTTTACTATCCTTTCCTTCAATACGACAATTGTCTATTCCTAATTTTTTTAATTGAGTTACAAGAATTTCAGATAATGCTTGCAAATGCCTTGAGGAGGTTCCAGAAGCTATAACCATATAATCTGCTATGTATGATTTATTTTTTAGATCAATGCATGTAATATTTTGAGCTTTATTATCATCTAATATTTTTTCAATATTATTTTTAATATCAATTATTGCCATCAAATGTTTAATTTTGTCTGCTTTTTTAATTGTGTAGATGATATAGATATTGGCTTACTTTTTATAAAGATAATTCTATTTTTAAATTTTTTAGCCACAGTTGATTTCAGTCCTTTTCTATCATATCCCTTCCTGGAAAAAACTATTATTTTTACTAATTTTACTATTTTTTTCCAGCTTTTCCACTTGTGAAATTGTATCAAGTTATCGGAACCAATTATAAAGTAGATATTTCTAATTTTCATTTTCTTTATAAAGTAATTTATTACATCAATAATTCTGGAAGATTTAATAATATCATCTAGGTGAATTGTTTTAATTTTCCTTTGAGCTTTAGTTATTTTTTTTGCATATTTAATTCTTTCACTTAAAGAATAGAAAGTTTTGTTTTTAAAAGGATTTCTTTTTGTTACAACCCAGTAAACTTTTTTTAAATTAAATCTTTTTATAGCAAATTTAGTTATACCCAGATGTCCCTTGTGTGCAGGATCAAAACTACCTCCCAACAACCCAATGTATTTTTTTTGGATACTTGCCATTTACTATGGTCTAACAATTCCTTTTCCAGAAACAACATATTTGTATGATGTTAATTGATTGATTCCCACTGGGCCTCTAGGAGGAAGTTTATTTGTAGAAATACCGATTTCACCTCCAAAACCAAATTCTCCTCCATCAGCAAATTGAGTTGAAACATTATGCATTGCTATTGAGCTATTAACACCATTTAAAAAAATTTTAGCATTTTTCTTGTTGCTGGTAATAATACTATCAGTATGCATTGTGCCGTATTTTAAAATATGTTCAACAGCGTCATATACATTTTTAACCGTCTTGATTGAAATAACTGCATCTAGATATTCCGTCTTCCAATCTTTTTCTAAAGCTTTCTTTAATTTTCCTTTAAAAAGTTTATTTACTTTTATATCTGCTCTAACCTCGCAGCCTGATTTTAAAAGAGCGCTTATTATTTCTTTAGCATGTGATTTTAGAGCTTTTTCTTCGAGCAGAAGAGTTTCAACTGCTCCACAAATACTTGTCCTTCTCATTTTTGCATTAACAACTAAGTCTCTTGCCATTTTTATATTTGCAGTTTTATCAATATAAATATGGCACAGTCCTTCAAGATGGCCAATTACGTGTACATTAGAAAATTTTTGTACTTTTCCTACAAGCCCTTTCCCCCCTCTTGGCACAATTACATCAATGTATGCACTCATTTTTGATAATAATTGATCGACTATTTTTCTACTCTTATTTTCAATAAATTGAACGCAGTTTTGATTAATATTATTTTTTCTTAAATTATCTCTGAATAAATTAGCTAACAATCTATTAGAGTTAAAAGCTTCAGACCCCCCTCTTAAAATAGAACAATTACCCGACTTTAAACATAACGCAGCAACATCGGCAGTTACATTCGGTCTGCTCTCGTATATTACACCTATAACACCGATCGGGGTTGTTATTTTTTTAATTGTCAAATTATTTGGTCTACGCCATGTTTCTAAAGCTCTTCCTACCGGATTTTTAAACTTTGCTATTTCATTTATTGAATGTCTGATACCTTCGATTCTCTTTTTATTTAAAATAAGTCTGTCAACTAAATGTTTTCTTTTTACATTTTTAACATCTTTTAAATTTTCTCTGATTATTTTATTGGTATTTTTTAAAAGTGACTGATTGTAATTATCTAAAACCTTTTTTATTCTTTTATGTTTTATGCCTTTTAAATCTTCAAAGGCTTTTTTTGCATTCTTTCCTATAGATACTAAATAATTCATTTATAATAATACCATATCATCTTTATGAATTACCTCAGTTTTACTAAGATAACCAAGGATTGTTTCGATATCTTTGCTTTGTTTGCCCTTAATTTTATCTATTTCAGTTGAGCTGAAAGAGGATAGTCCTCTAGCTAACTGTATATTATTATGATCTAAAATTATTACATTTTCTCCTTTCTTGAAATTTCCATTTATCTTAGTTATGCCAGCAGCGAGCAAGCTTTTACCATTTAATAAAGCTTTAGCTGCTCCACTATCAATGTAGATAGTTCCATTGTAATTAAGAGAGCCGATGATCCATTTTTTTCTAGCATCTAAAGTAGAAATTTTTGGCAAAAAATGAGTATATTTTTTATTCTTAATCATATTTAAAATCGGGTTATTTACCTTTCCATTGGCGATAAACATATGACTACCTGAATTCATACAAATCTTAGCTGCATCTAGCTTTGTCATGATTCCTCCAGATCCAAATTTATTCTTTTTATTATCTATAAGTGATGTGATTTTCTCATTAATTGTAGTTACTTCTCTTATAATTTTTTTACCTTTTGACTTATCATACAACCCATCAACATCAGAAAATAATATCAGTACGTCTGCTCCAATAATTTGCGCAACTCTTGCGGCTAGTCTGTCATTGTCTCCATATTTTATTTCGCTCGTTGCTGTTGAATCATTTTCATTTACTATTGGTATAGCTTTAAGTTTAAATAAATTTTCAAAAGTTCTTCTAACATTAATAGCTCTTCTTCTTTGTTCTGTATCATCTGGGCTAATTAAAATTTGACCGGTTTTAATCTTACACTTATCGAAAAGTTTTTGAAATTCTCCTGCTAAATGAATTTGTCCAACTGCCGCAATAGCTTGGCTCATTTCTAGTTTTATTTTTCCTTTTTTAATTTTAAGATATTTTTGCCCGAGAGCAATCGCTCCTGAAGAAACAATAACAAATTTTTTTCCTTTTCCGTATTTTTTTATATCTTTAATAAGAGAAGTTACCCACTTTTTTTTAAAAATACCTTTATTATCAACCACAGTGGTAGATCCAAGTTTCACTACAATTTTATTTGCATTTTTAATTAGCATATCTGATCAATATTTTTTTTATTTTTTGTATATCTTTATTTGAATAAACAGACACAATTTCATATTTTGTTTTTGTTTTTTTGTTAAACTCATTTAATTTTTCATTAATCTCATTATTCTCAAACAAATCTGACTTATTAAAAAAAATAATCTCTTTCTTTTTAATTAAGTTTTTATCATAATTAATTAATTCTGATTTGATTTTTTTATATGAATTAAACAAATTATCTTCTGATAAGTCTATCAAGTGAAGTAAAATCTTACATCTTTCAATATGTCTTAAAAATTTATCTCCAAGACCAACACCTTTATGCGCACCCTCCACTAAACCAGGAATATCAGCTAAAGTAATCTCTTTACCTCCGTAATAAGTTACTCCTAAGTTTGGATTTACTGTTGTAAAAGGATAATTTGCTATTTTTGGCTTAGCTCGTGTTAGCGCTGCAAGTAAACTAGATTTACCAGCGTTCGGCTTACCTATGATTCCAATATCGGCGATTACTTTTAATTGAAGCCAGATCCAAAATTCTTCTCCTAATTTTCCATTTGTTTTTTTTCTAGGAGCTCTATTCGTTGAGCTTTTAAATCTTACGTTTCCAAGACCACCTTTACCTCCAGATGCCACAAGGTATTTTTCTTTATTTTTGGTAAAATCATAAATTAAGGTATTATTATCCTCTTCATATATTTGAGTTCCCAAAGGAACTCTTAATATTAAATCTTCTCCATTTGCACCTGTCTTGTTTCTTTTACTTCCAGGATTTCCGTGTTGAGCTTTAAAGTGTTGAGCATATCTGAAATCAATCAACGTGTTCAGATTTCTATCAGATTGAATAATTATAGATCCACCATCTCCGCCATCACCACCATCCGGTCCACCATACTCTACAAACTTTTCTCTTCTGAAGCTTGCAGACCCGGAACCACCGTTTCCGGCTTTTATATATATTTTTGCTTGATCTAAAAATTTCATTATAGGTAATATATAAATAGCTTTACTATTTATATAGGTTTAATTGGGGATTACAGAAACAAAAGTTCTGTTTAATTTTGATTTTCTAAATTTTACTTTTCCTTTGACCAAAGAAAAGATCGAATGGTCTTTGCCCATACCCACATTTTCTCCCGGGTGAATTTTGGTTCCTCTTTGTCTTACAATAATGTTTCCAGGTATAACTAATTGATCACCATATCTTTTAACTCCAAGACGTCTACCTTTACTATCTCGGCCGTTCTTCGATGATCCTCCTGCTTTTTTTGTTGCCATTTAATTCCCTATTTCTTAACTACCTTTTTTATAATTTTTTTCTCTTCTTTAATAGGTTTCTTTTTTTCTACTATTTTAGCTTCACCTATAACTTTACCACCTTTTGCTAAAATTTTTGTAATTTGTATTTTAGAATGACGTTGTCTATGACCATTCTTTTTTCTTGAGTGTTTTCTCCTTCTTTTATGAAAAACTAATATGGTTCGATCTTTTACGTTGTCTAAAAGTTTAGCTTCTACTATAGCCCCTTCAACTTTAGGACTTCCAACTTCTGTGCTTTTGTCATCGTTTAAAAGTAAAACATTATCAAACTTTACGGTTTCACCAACTTTGGCATTAAGTTTTTCTATTTCTAATATTTTACTGGCAGTTACTTTGTACTGTTTTCCACCTGTTTCAATTATTGCAAATGACATAAAATTTCTTTTTTTTAATTTTCACGCAATATAGCCCTCAGCGCTAGCAAGTCAAGATTATTGAAGTTAAAAAGAATCCTTTAAATCTCGTAATTTTGAAAAAACTTCAATTTCAGAAGAATCTTTAAGGCCTAAAGCATGCTTAATGTCAGGATCACCACACCTTAAGAAAATATTTGTTTTAATTTCCTCACCTAAAGTAGACGGGATAGTTGGTTGATTAGAGTCTAATTTTTTTTGAATATCAATTTCTTTCCCCTTTAACAAGGCATTTTTAGAATCGTACGCCAAACAAAAATTTAAATTTGATTTCGTGTATTCGTGTCCACAATAGATTTTTGTATCAGGCGGAAGATTTTTAATTTTATTTAAAGAATTAAACATTTCTTCATGAGTTCCTTCAAAAACTCTACCACATCCTAACGAAAATAATGTATCTCCGGTGAAAGCAATTTTTTCCTTACTAAAGAAAAAAGCAATATGGCCTTTTGTATGACCTGGAATAAAAATTATCTCAAATTCCAAATTTCCAATCTTTTGTTTTTGATTTTCTATAAGCAATACATCTATACCTGGAATACGGTTTTTATCTGCGCTTGAACCTAAAATTTTTGATTTGTATTTTTTTTTTAGTTCTAAGTTTGCCCCTACATGATCAGCATGATGATGGGTATTTAAAATAAAATCCAACTTTTTGTATCTACTAACTACTTTATCACAAGCCTCAAATTCAGAGGGGTCTACTATTGAGATAGTATTAGTTTCCTTTTCATAAATTACGTAACTGTAATTATCACTTAAACATGGAATAATTTCTACTATCATTTTACCCAATTAAAAAGATGCCTAGTTTTGAAAATAGATTTTTAATTTCTAAATTACTTTTATTAATTAGAGATGTTTTATCTTCATTAACCCCAACTACTTTTTTAATATTTATATCTTTTTCATCACAGAAATTAAATAAATCTTTAATTGTGCACATATGTAAGTTCGGAGTGTTATACCAAGTATTAGGGAGTGTTTTTGTAACTGGCATTTTACCAAATAGTAAAAGTTTGGTTCTTACCTTCCAATAACCAAAATTTGGTATTGAAATCACAACTGATTTTCCAATCCTCAATAAATCTCTTAAAACTTTTTCAGGCTCAAAAAAAGCTTGAAGTGTTTGACTAAGAACGACATAGTCAAAAGATTTATCTGGAAATTGATGCAACTCTGTCTCTGCATTACCTTGTATAACCGATAGACCTTTGTGAATACATTGTTGTACATTCTCTTGACTAAGCTCCAAACCACGAACTTCTATGTTCTTCTCTTTTTTAAGAAGGCTCATTAAAGAACCGTCACCACAGCCTACGTCAAGAACTCTGGTATTATCAGATAATAAATCTGCTATAACTTTAAATTCTTTTTTCATTTTTAAATTTTTCGTGCATTGAGTCTAAAAAACTTTTAAGAGTTTTCAAAAATTCAGGTTCATCAAGTAAAAAGGAATCATGGCCTTTATCAGTTTTAATTTCAGAGTATGAAACATCCGCCCCTGAAGCATTCAACGCTATTACTATGTCTTTATTTTCTTTTGTTGTGTAAAGCCAATCTGAAGAAAAAGATATTATTAAAAACTTTGTTTTTTGATTTCTGAAAGCTTCAGTTAGACCGCCTTTAAATTGTTTAGAAAGATCAAAATAATCCATAGCTCTTGTTATATAAAGAATAGAATTGGCATCAAATCTTTCTGTAAAAGCATAACCTTGATGTCTTAGATAACTTTCTACTTGAAAATCTGCATTGAAACTGAATTCATAATCTGCTTTTTCTTGTAATTTTCTTCCAAACTTTTCTTGCATGCCTTTTTCAGATAAATAACTTATATGACCAACCATTCTTGCTACAGCTAATCCATTTTTTGGTTGAACATTTTTTAAAACATATTTTCCATTATCCCACACAGGATCAGCCATTATTGCCTGACGTGCTAATTCATTTAAAGCTATATTTTGCGCGCTATGACTAGAACTGCAAGCTATAGGAATTGCTGAAAAAGTTTTATCAGGAAATGTTATACAAAATTGTAAAAGCTGCATACCACCCATAGACCCACCAGTTGCGCACAAAAGTTTTTTTATGCCTAGATGTTCGAGTAATGATTCTTGTGCTCTTATCATATCTTTTATAGTTATAACTGGGAAATCTAATCCATAAGGTAGTTTTGTTTCTGGGTTTATATTTTTAGGACCCAGAGAACCCATGCAACCACCTATAACGTTTGCGCAAATAACAAAATATTTATTAGTATCAATAGCTTTTCCGGGACCAACAGCAGTAACCCACCATCCTTCTTTATTTGTTATAGGGTTAATCCCTGTAACAAATTGGTCTCCTGTAAGTGCATGAAATACGAGAATAGCGTTATCCTTATTTTGATTTAATTTTCCGTAAGTTTCGTATGCGAGCGGAAAATTGTTTATAGTCTTTCCGCAATCAAGTTTAAGTGATTTTGCAACATTTAATTTCTTTATATTTTCAATTTTTACATTCATCCAAAAAAAAAGCCCAGCTAAACTGGGCATCCCCTTTTTAGCTACATTTATTATGCGCTTGCAATATGGTTAAATCAGCGCGAGTTATTCTTACTAAATCATCATAAACTTGTCAATTTTATATAAGATAAAGACTTATAGAAAAACTATAACAATTTAGATAATACTTTAATAAAATGACATTTCCTAAACCAAATAACATTGTAGCTGAAAAGTACGTTGCAGGAATGAGTTTATTCAAAAGTAAACTGGCTAAAATAAAATTATCAGCTAATGAGTCTGCACTTGGTCCTAGTCCTAAAGCCAAAAAAGAATACATTAAGGTATCAAAAAGTTTTTCAAGATACCCAGATTCTGATGGAACATTTTTAAGAAAAACTTTATCTAATAAATTCAAATTAGATAGCAATAGAATTATTTTAGGTTCAGGATCAGATCAAATTTTTGAACTTATCTGTAAATCTTTTTTAAAAAAAGGGGATCAGGTGATTGTTCCTAAATACAGTTTTATTATTTATAGAATTTACAGTAAAATGAATGGAGCTAAAGTTATTTACTCTAGAGAAAATAATTTTAAAGTTTCAGTAAAAGAAATCTTAAAAAAAGTTTCCAAAAAAACTAAAATTATTTTTTTAGCTAATCCTAACAACCCAACTGGCACTTATATTAAAAAAAAAGATTTACTATTTCTAAGAAAAAAACTAAGAAGTAATATTCTATTGGTTGTTGATGATGCTTATTTTGAATATGTAAAACAAAAAGATTATCTTTCAGCTTTAAAGATTTTCAAGAATTATAAGAATGTAATAATGACAAGAACATTCTCAAAAATTTATGGGCTAGCAGGATTAAGAGTTGGATGGGGTTATGCATCTAAAGAAATTATAAATGCACTTAATAAAGTTAAACCACCGTTCAATGTAAGTAGGCCAGCTTTATTTGCTGCATCTGCAGCAATTAAAGATAGTTTATGGTTAAACAAAGAAATAAAGCACGTAAATAAATGGAATAAAAAAATGTTTAATGAGTTTAAAAAAATGAATATTGAAACTAACAAAAGCTATAGTAATTTTTTATTAGTAAATTTTGATAGAGTAAAAATTAATTCATCAAAAGTTTTTAAACTGTTGGCCAAAAACGGAATATTAGTACGTAAAATGGATGTATATGGTATTAAGAATTCGTTGAGAATTACAATTGGAAAAAGCGACGAAAATAGAAAATTAATTTCAAAAATGAAAAAAATATTAAATGTTTAATAAGATAAGTATAATTGGTTGCGGTTTAATTGGATCTTCCATTTTAAGAGCTGTAGAAGAAAAAAAAATAGCACTTAAAATAAGTGCTTACGATAAGTCGTTGAGCGTAACTAATTATTTGAAAAAAAATTTCTCAGCAGAAATCTGTATAAATATTTCTGATGTTGTAAAAGAGTCTGATTTGGTAATAATCGCCTCTCCTTTGAGTAGTTACAAAGAAATACTTCTTTCTATTCAATCTAGTTTGAAAGAAAATGTAATTTTGACAGATACGGGTTCTGCTAAAAAAGAAGTGAATAAAATTATCAGCAACTTAAATCTTAAAAATGTTAATTGGATTGCTTCACATCCTATAGCTGGAACTGAATACAGCGGTCCAGAGGCTGGCTTTTCAAGTTTGTTTAAAAATAGATGGTGTATCTTATCTGCTGATGAGAAAGCTACTAAAGATAAAATAAAAGCTTTGGAAAACTTTTGGATTAAGCTTGGTAGCAAGACTAAGTTAATGACATTTGAAGATCATGATTATGTCTTATCTTTGACAAGTCATTTACCTCATGCAGTAGCTTACAGTATTGTTAAAACAGCGATAAACAATCAGGATAAATTTAAAGATGACGTCATACAATACAGTGCAGGTGGTCTTAGAGATTTTACAAGGATAGCAGCATCAGACCCCTTAATGTGGAAAGATATATTTATTGATAATAGTGAAAATATTCTTAAAGTTTTAGATAATTACTCCATGAATCTTAATGAAATAAAAGATGCTATTAGAAATAAGGATAGCAAAAAACTTTTAGAAATTTTTTCTTCAACTAAAAAAGTAAGAAAAGAAATTATTGAAGCCGGTCAGGATACAGATAAACCAGGTTTTGGAAGAAAATAATTAAAGGAACTTTTTTATTTCAGTGTAGATTTTATTTTCTATATCTTTAGTAAATTCTTTACCTTCCTTACCTGAAGCGACTGGTTCCAAAAATGAAATATGAATGTCTCCCGGGTATTTCATAAAACTATTTTTTGGCCAAACTTTTCCAGTGTTTAAAGCTACAGGAATACAAGGTAAATTAAGAGCATTATAAATTCTACCAACTCCCTTCTTAAATGGAGGCTGTTCATCAAGCTTTACCCTTGTTCCCTGTGGGAATATTAGAAGCGGTCTTTTACTTTTCTCAATTCTTTCTTTTACTTTATCAAAAAAATTTAAATTTTCTTTTGTTGTTGTTTCTCTAACAATTGCTATTGCACCTATTTTTCTCAAATACCATCCAAATAATGGAATATTAAGAAGTTCTTTTTTTAAAATAAAAATTGGACCATCTAAAGGTATCTGAAGAGCGAAAGTTTCAAACATTGATTGATGAGCTGAAGCAACAAAAAAATTCCCTTCCTTTTTAAGATTTTCAACTCCATGAAATATTACTTTCGTATTTAAAATAAGTCTTAAAATAACCACTATATATTTTGCTGATAATCTACCAAAAAAAATTGTGTATTTACTCGGTAAAATTAATGTTGGTATAGCAAAAATGAAAATTACTACCAAACCAAAATATAAAAATATATTGAAGATTAATGATCTAATAAATTGCATTAAGTATTTATCAATTTAAGTAAATTTTGTCTCTTTCTGATATATCTAAGTTTATTTTTATTAATTAAAATTTCAGCAACTAATGGTCTAGTATTATAATTTGATGATAATGAAGAACCGTATGCTCCAACATTAGTTATAGCAACAAACTCATTTTCATTTATTTTAGGATAGTTTTTATAAACTCCAAATTTACAAGTACTTTCACATACTGGACCTACAAATTCTATTTTACCTTTCATACTCGATGATTTTTTTGAAATTGGAATAATTTTATGAAAAGCCTCATATAAAGCAGGACGCATAAAATCATTCATACCAGCATCTAATATAATAAAGTTTTTATTAGTGCCTTTTTTAATAAATTGTATTTTACTAATTAGTAGTCCAGTATTTCCAATAATAGATCTACCTGGTTCAAAAATTATTCTACAATTTAACTTTTTAGAAAAATTATGTACCATTTTAGAGTATTTACTTAAATTAATTGGTTTTTCTTTATCAGTATAATTAATACCAAAACCACCACCCAAATCGACATATTTTAAATTCAGTTTTAATTCTTTTATTAATTTACTCATTACATTTAGGGTTTTTTTAAAAGGTGCATCGTTTAAAATTTGACTACCAATATGCACACTTAATGCATCTAATTTTACGTTTTTAAAAGATTTTACAGTTTTTAGGAAAACTTTAAAATTTTTAATCGATAAGCCGAATTTATTTTCAGCTTTACCAGTTGATATGTTTTTATGTGTTTTTGCATCAACATTAGGATTTAACCTAAAACCAATTGAAACTTTTTTTCTTATTTTTTTTGCCAAATTATTTACTAATTTAGCTTCACTTTCAGACTCGCAATTAATTAATAAAATTTTCTTGCTAATTGCAATTTTTAACTCATCTTCTGTTTTTCCAACTCCAGAAAAAACAATTTTGTTTGGTTTGATACCTGCCTTTAAAGCTTTTAATAGTTCACCGCCTGAAACCACGTCAGTTCCAGCACCTAATCTTCCAAGTACACGAAGTATGTTTAAATTACTATTAGATTTTGCAGCAAAACAAATTAAAGGATTAGTTTTTTTAAATGTGTTAGCAAACTTTAGAAAATTGAATACAATTTGATTTTCTGAATAAATATAAAAAGGTGTCTTGTTTTTTTTTAAAATATTCTTGATTGAGAGTTTTTCAATAAATAAATTTTTACCTACATATCTTAAATTTTGCATAAGATTAAGAAATTATCTTGACCTGACCTATTTGACCTTGGTATTTAGGCTCAGATTTTTTTCCGCAACTAGTTAAAATAAAAATTATCAAGAAAAAAGCAGTTATAATTTTCATTAAATTTCCCTTTTATATTTTTTTATCATTGATTTAACATTAATTACAGATGTTCCTCCATGAGATTTTTTCATATTCATAGAATTTTTTACATCAAATACTTTTAAAACGCTTTTATCTAAATCTTTATAAAATTTTTTGATTTCTTCCAAATTTAATTCAGATAACATTTTTTTATTTTTTTCTGCGTAATTAACAAGTTTTGCTGAAATAGCATAAGACTCTCTAAACGATAAATTTTTATTTTTAACAAGATAGTCTGCAAAATCAGTTGCTGTTGTGTAACCTTGGTTAGCCATAAAAAGCATATTTATTTTATTTGCATTCACAGCACTGATTAATTCTGCGCTCATAGTCAAAGTATCTTTTAAAGCATCAAAGCCATCGAAAACTAACTCTTTGTCATCCTGCATATCTTTAAAATATGACATAGGGAGACCTTTCATTATTGTAAGCATTGCATTTAATTTTCCATAGTTTATTCCAACTTTTCCTCTAATCATTTCTGCAGGATCGGGATTCTTTTTTTGAGGCATAATTGAAGATCCTGTAAGCATACTGTCTTTAAATGAAATTAAATTAAAGGCATCAGAATTATAAATAATAAAATCTTCAGCTAATCTTGATAAGTGCATTGCACAAATAGCAGCAGCATATAAAAAATCGATTACAAAATCTCTATCAGATACAGAGTCAATGGAATTATCTGTTGGTTTTTTAAAACCAAGTTTTTTTGCTGTATAAGTTCTATCTATCTTATAAGGTGTTCCTGAGAGCGCCGCAGATCCAAGCGGACACTCATCTAAAAGATTAAGATTATTCTCAAATCTTTTTTTATCTCTTTTTAACATCTCATAGTAAGACAATAAATAATGAGCGAATGAAATAGGTTGTGCATTTTTTAAATGCGTCAATCCTGGCATAACCGTATCAATATTTTTTTCAGCTTTTTTAATCAGATTTTTCATGACAACTGAAATGTCTTTTATAATTTCGTTTGATGCTTTTTTAATCCATAATTTAAAATCAGTTACCACCTGATCATTTCTTGATCTTGCAGTGTGCAGAAATCCAGCTGAAGGACCAATGATCTCGAATAATGCTTTTTCAATATTTAAATGGATATCTTCATATTTCTCTTTAAACTCAAAATTTCCCTTATCTATCTGAGCTTTAATTTTTTTAAGCCCGCTAATAATTTTGTTACCATCTTCACTTTTAATGATCTTTTGTTTCATTAGCATTTGCGTGTGTACAACAGATGCAGCTATATCTTGTTCATAAAGTCTTTTATCAATATGAATTGAAGACCCAATCTTTTGAAAAGATTGAGACGTTTTGTATTTAAATCTGTTAGACCAAATTGTTTTATTTTTCATTTTACTGTGTTATTTCTAATTTAAATTAATATGAAAATTAGTAAATCTTTTAAAATCTATATTCACATAATAGTTTTATCTCTCTTTAGCCAAAATCTAATTGGAGCTGAAGATTTTTCAAAAAATGTTGTTATTCATGAAAAACCAATAGCTATTAAAGAAATTAAATTTAAAGATTCTGATCTTCTAGATGTCGATTTAACTAACAAAAAAGGCAATATCATGATTATTAATTTTTGGGCAACCTGGTGTGCCCCTTGCAAAAGAGAGATGCCTTCACTTGAAAAGTTAACTTTCAAATACCCAAAAATTAAGGTCTTTGCAGTTAATACTGAAAAACCAAACAAAATAAGGACAAGAGATTTTTTTAGAAGTGTAGGTGTTACTACATTAAATACTTACTACGATCCTGATCTAAGCCTAGTAAAAACTTTTAAACTCAGAGGACTTCCTACAAGCATATTAATTGATAAGGAAGGTAGAGAATTTGGAAGAGTAATAGGAGAGGTTGATTTTGCGAGTGAGGATTTTTTGCATTTGTTGAAGAAATATATTTAATCTTTAAAAAAATATGCAAGTAGAACTAAAACAATAATTGCGATAAATTGCAAAAGAACTCTAAGCTGCATCAGTTTATTAGAGTATTTTTTGCTAGTACTTCCTCCCTTAAATAAAGTATAAATACCCATTATTAAAACAATGGCAACAGCACCTAACAAAGTAAAACCTATAAAGTTAAATAAAAATTCTGACATAATTATTTTATCTATATGACCTTTTCATTAAATACAATTATTTTAGAGCCTCTTTCTAAAGAAAAACCTAAAAACGCTGTAATACTTTGCCACGGATATGGAGGTGATGGAAAAGATATTTCAATTCTTGCAAGTTACTGGAGAGCGCATTTGCCAGACATTGTTATAATTTGCCCTGATGCTCCTGAAAAATGTGCAGCAAGTCCAACAGGATATCAATGGTTTGATCTAATGGATCAAACTCCTGAACAAATTTTATCTAAGTCTTTAGTAGCTGAGTATAAACTTAATAAATTAATAGATGAAGTTAAGGAAAAATATAATTTAAAAGCTAATGAAATTATTATTGGAGGCTTTAGTCAAGGTTGTATGATATCGTTACAAACTGGAATAAAAAGAAAAGATTCGATAAATTCTATAATTGGTTATTCTGGAAGAATAATAAGCACAGAGCATCTCTCTAAAAATATAATTTCTAGACCTAACATTATCTTAATGCATGGAGATCTCGATCAAGTTGTCCCGATAGAATCATTACTTGAAGCAAAAGAATTTTTCGGAAAAAATAATTACGAGATTGAAACAAAAATATTTAAACATTGTGAACATCGTATACCTACAGAGGGGTCAAGTTTGGGTCTACAATTCATCAAAAAACATTTTAATTTGTAATTATTTTACCTGGTACATAATTATAACTTGATAAAATTTTTCTTATCAGTTAGCTTTAAGAATGATTATTTCTTCTGCAGATAAAGTTCCGCTAGAAAAGTGCCCAGCGTTAGTTCTTAATGCTGATTTTAGACCTTTGAGTTATTACCCTCTTTCTATTTGGTGCTGGCAAGACGCAGTTAAATCAGTGTTTTTAGATAGAGTAAGCATTGTTTCAAATTACAAACGAAAAATTAGAAGTCCATCTTTTGAAATGAATTTACCGAGCGTAATAGCTCTAAAAAATTTTATACAACCGTCAAAAAATCCCAACTTTACAAGATTTAATGTTTTTTTAAGAGACAAGTTTACCTGCCAATATTGTGGAGATAAAAAAGATTTAACTTTTGATCACTTATTGCCTAAATCAAAAGGAGGTCTAACAGATTGGAGCAATGTAGTGACAGCTTGCTCAAGTTGTAATGTGAAAAAAGGTGGAAAACTTTATAAGGACTGTGAATTGAGATTGACTAATAAACCTTACGCCCCAACCGTGGAAGATCTACATAGAAATGGAAGAAACTTTCCTCCTAATTTTCTCCACGAAAGCTGGATGGATTATCTATATTGGGATATCGAATTAGAACCGTAATTAAATTTTTTCAGATATTGTAATCGCTATTCTTGATGAAGTTTTGATAATTTTATCCAGTACACCAAATAAACCTTTTTTGGTTGCACCATTATCATAAGCTATATCTTTATGGTCAAGTTCATCTTGTCTAAACTTCATAATTTTCTTTTTTAACTCTTCCTCATCTTTACCAAGTTTATAAGTTTGATCTTTATAATGACCATCTATTACTTCTTCAACAGAAGCAGTACATAACATAGCTGCTTTCTCACCAAGCATTGCCGTGCCAAAACCTAAAGTAACTCCCATTAAATCCCAAAGAGGTAAAAGTTTAGTTGGCCTTATATTTCTCTTTTTAATTTCATTATCAAAGTATTCGTAATGCTCTCTTTCGTGCTCCTTCATTTCTTCAATTTTTCTTTTTAAAGAAGCGTTTTGTTTGAAAGTTTTTAGAGCAAGTAGCTGACCTTCGTAAATTTTAATAGCACCACGTTCTCCAGCATGATCAACTCTTATAATTTCTTCTAAAGTTTTTTTATTAGTTTTTTCCATAATTCTTAATTACTATAATCATAATACCACTTAGCAGTATCGATATAACTGTATTTATTGTAGCAAGAGAAAGTCCAAAAAACCTAAAAGTTACGTCTTTACAGCTTATTGGAGTTTTATTTTGTAGTTGTTTTAGCAAATCTTCTTTAGACATATTTCCATTTGATGAACCCAAATCGCACACAAAAGACTCACTAAAAAATCCTTGTTCAATCCCTACATGGTAAAAAGAAACAACTGAACCAAAAATAAAAAATATTAGCACAATTCCAGCAATAACTTTTTCAAATTTGTTAATAACAAATATTAATGAGATAAGAATTAAGGACGCTATATAAGGAATTCTTTCAATCAAACATAAATTGCAAGGTTCATGTCCTAATATATATTGAATAAAGTAAGCTATAGCTAAAGACAAAATACTAAAAGCTAAAATACTATTTAAAATGTACTTGTTATTGTTCAACATTAAGTAAAAATTATGTAAAGGATTATGGCTAAAACTACAATAAAAATTCCAGTTATAGTAAACCACAGTGCACCTCTTTTTTCTATGAACTCACCAAATTTTTTTCCAAAAAGAAATGTAAAATAAGAAACTAGGAAAAATCTAAGCCCTCTAGTAAATAAACATATAAAGAAAAATACTGGAAGATTATAAGCGATAACTCCACTAGTAATAGTAAAAACTTTAAAAGGAAGAGGGGTAAAGCCAGCTAAAAACATAATTCCAAGCCAAGCTAAAAAACCACCTTTTGTAGACATCTTATCTTGCATCTCAAAAACTTTTTCTTCGTATCCATAAAATTCAATAATGATCATCGATGCATCCAAAAAAAATACACCTAAGAAATATCCAAAAAGACCACCTAGTACTGATCCAGTTGTAGCTATTAGAAATATTTTAAGATAATCTTCTCTCTTCGCCACTACCATCGGAACAATCATTAAGTCAGGTGGCACAGGAAAAAAGAAGCTTTCTATGAATGCCACAAAACCTAATAAATGCTTTGAAAATTTATGTCTAGCAAGCTCAACGCATCTATCGTATAATTTTTTTAAAATCATGAATTTAAAATGCACAATACTCAGGTATCTGGCAAGTTTAATATTGTCTACAGTTGCTATTTATTCAATCGTTATAGTTGCAGGAATGTTTGGTGCTGATTACGGTTTTTCACCAGAGGGAACATTTATTATTTGGATTTTAATGGCGATTTTAATCAATCAAAGTGTGACGTGGAAAAAATAAATGTCTAACCCTATAGATCTTAAAACAGTAAAAATTTTTGAGCCTTTAAAAAAAAAACCTGAGGCTTTTGGGCATAAAGAATACTCCAACTTAAACTCTGAAATGGTTTATGAAATTTTTTCTAAAAATTCGAATGATACAGTTACATTGTGGTTCAAATTACAGCAAGCCTGGTGCAATAACGCCTATAATACATTTAAAGACTACGATACCTACTTAATATTAGTTTATTTAGTCAATCAAGTTTTTCAAAAATATTCTGATCGATTTCAATATCTATCGTACGAGGAATTTTATGCAAAAAATGAGTTAGTAATCGATAAGATAAATTTAATAGAAATCTCAAACGATCTAGAAATTCCAAAAGAAACAATAAGGAGAAAAGTTAATTTTCTTCAAGATCAAAATATTTTATTTAGAAAAGGGAAAGCCATTTTTTTCAGCAATGCAATAAATAAAATGCAAAGACCTGCTAACTCTAAAAAAATGATGGCTAATTTTTTAGAGAAAACTAGTCAAATCCTTTCCAAAGAGTCTTGGTTTGGAAGATCATTTAATAAAGAAGAAATCGAGGCATTTATTGATAAGTATTTTACAATATGCTGGCAACATTGGTTTAGATTACAAATTCCTTTCCTAGTAAGGCATAGAACCTTTTTTGGTGATCTAGAAACTTGGAATGTTTGGGGATCAATAGGTATTTCACAATATACAGATTATTCAAAACAAGTGAAAAATAGAGTAGTTGAGGAGGCAAGTAATTATTCAGACTTGTATTTAGGGCTTTTAAGACATACTCCTAAAAATGGAATAAACGCATCTTCTATCTCTGAAATTTCAACTATACCAAGAGCAACAGTGATTAGAAAATTAAAATACCTATTAAAACAAAAATTAGTCGTTAAAAATAAAAAGTTAGAATATATGCTTTTACCATCTCCCAAAAATATCAAATCCTTTGAAGAAAACTACACGCATAACCAAAAGCATAAAGCTGGTTTCGTAACCACAATTTTCGACCTCATGAAAAATTCTTCATTTAAAGTGGAATAAACAATCAATGAAAAGAAATGGAAATCGTAACTAAAATAGCTCCCGTTTGTCTTGCCATAATAATGTTCGGTTTAGGTCTTGGCTTAACAATTGGAGATTTTGCAAGAGTGCTAAAAAACCCAAGAGATTTTTTTGTAGGTTTTTTATGTCAGGTTATTTTGCTTCCTATAATTGCTTTTATTTTAATTAATATTATTTCACTTCCTCCTGAAATTGCTTTAGGAGTTATGGTAATAGCTGCAGCACCAGGAGGAGTAACCTCTAATATTCTTACTAAGTTTGCTGATGGAGATGTTGCTTTATCAGTAAGTCTAACAGCGATTGTCAGTTTATTAAGTATTTTTATTGTTCCGCATATAGTCTTTAATTCAGCTGCATATTTAGGTATTGAAACTGCAAAGGACATATCAATGATTGATATAGCAATTAAAATGTTCTTCGTAGTAACTGTTCCTGTTATTTTTGGAATGATTGTTAGATCTTTAGCGACTAATTTTATAATTTCTAAAACTCTTATTATTCAAAGATTATCGGTAATTTTATTTTTAATAGTATTTATCGCAATTTATGTAGAGGAGTGGGATAATATTGTTTCTTATTTAACTAGAGCAGGGTTAATAGCTTTCATTTTAAATATGACTATGATTTTTGTTGGATATTATGTTGCAAAATTTTGCACATCAGGAATTGCACAAAGAAAATGTATTTCGTTAGAATGTGGCCTGCAAAACGGAACTTTAGCAGTGTTTGTAACAACACAATTATTTGATGATATTGTGTTTATGGTACCTACAGCAGCCTACGCTTTAGTTATGCTTTGTACCTCTATTATTTTTGTTCTCATAGTAAGAAAAATCAATTAGATTATCTAAAAAAGGGCGAATGGTGGAACTGGTAGACGCGCCGGACTCAAAATCCGGTGGTAGCAATACCTTGAGAGTTCGAGTCTCTCTTCGCCCACCAAGTTATGGATATAAGTAAAATAAATAGTTTAGTTGAACTTTATTTTAAAAAAACAGAAGAGGTTGAGGGTAAAAGACCATTTTTAAAATGGTTAAAACCAGATAAACGAACTTATAACTGGGAAGATGTAACTGAAAGAATTTATAAACTTACTGCAAAAATTAAATCGTTAATAAAACAAGGTGACAGATGTTTAATACTTTCTGAGAATAGACCATATTGGTTAATGACCGATATTGCTATCATGAATGCGGGCGGAATTTCAGTTCCTATTTTTACAACTTACTCAGCAAACGATTATGAATATATTTTAAATGATTGTAAGCCCTCATTGATATTTGTATCAAATCAAGATCAATTCAATAAAATTAAAAAATTTATAAACAGCGATGTTAAGAAAATAATATCTTTTGAAGAAATAGACTCTGATAGTTTGTTGATTGAAGAAATATTAAATGAGGAAAATAATGAAAAAATATTTAATAAAGATTTAAAACGAAATATGCCTGCTTGTATAATTTACACCTCAGGTACATCAGGAAATCCCAAAGGAGTTGTTTTAAGTCATGGTGGTATTCTATCAAACTGCGAAGGTGCAGTCGAGTTACTAGAAATTTTAACTAAAAAAAAAGATCCAGTATTTTTGACTTGGTTACCTTTATCACATTCTTATGAACATACAGTTCAATTCATACAAATCATAGTTGGGGCAAAAGTTTTTTATGCTGAAAGCTTAGAAAAACTTATCTCAAATATGGGGGTTGCAAAACCTACAATCATGACTGCTGTTCCTAGATTCTATCAAAATCTTTTTACAAAAATAAACATGAATTTTGAGAAGCAATCTGGGTTAAGAAGAAAACTAATAAATCAGACTTTAAATTTAGGTAAAAAAATACTCAAAAAAGAGGAATTAAAATTTGGTGAAAAAATCATTAATTTTTTGTGTGAAAAATTAGTAAGAAAAAAAATTAGAAATCAGTTTGGAGGCAATCTCCAAGCCTTCGTATCTGGGGGAGGGGCTTTAGATCAAAATATTGGAGAATTTTTAAATGCTGTTGGTTTACCCACACTCCAAGGATATGGTCTTACTGAGGCCTCACCGGTCGTAAGCTGTAATTTACCAGATTTAGTTAAGGTCGATTCGGTCGGGCCTCCGTTTAGAACTAACAAAGTTAAGATTGCTGAAGATGGAGAAATACTAATTAAAGGAGAGAATGTCATGTTGGGGTATTGGAATTTAAAAGAAGAGACCGAAAAAGTAATTAAAGATGGATGGCTTTATACTGGGGATATAGGAGAATTAGATAATTCAAACTATTTAAAAATTACTGATAGAAAAAAAGATATAATCGTAAATCTTGGTGGAGATAACATTTCTCCCATTAAAGTTGAAAATATTTTATGTTTAAATGAAAATATCAAACAATCACTTGTTTACGGAGATAAAAAAAATTATTTAGTTGCATTAATTGTAAGTGAAAAAGAAAATAATAAAGAAAAAATTAAACTTATAATTGAAAATATAAATAAAAGTTTAACTTTAATAGAAAAAATTAAAAAATTTGT
>CACODG010000005.1 GCA_902625945.1 uncultured Pelagibacteraceae bacterium
TTGAAATTACTGAAGCCGCAAAGAAAGAAAATCAAGAAATAATTAATGATTTAATCATTGCGGTTTATAATAATGCGAAAGAAAATTTGAAAAAAAAATCTGCGGAAGAACTATCAAAAGTAACTGGAGGTTTAAATCTGCCACTAGATTTTAAGCTACCTTTTTAATGGATAATGATATTCCTGAAATTAATGAACTAATTAAGCAATTTTCAAAGTTGCCTGGTTTAGGGCCTAAATCTGCTAAAAGAATTATTTTAAAACTAATAAATAATAAAGATAGTATGGTAAAGCCTCTAGCTAAATCTTTAGCAGAAGTTTACAAAAAAGTAGTTCGCTGCCCTAATTGTGGAAACTTAAAAATTCTCGATAAGATTTGTATTTGTACCAAAGATAATTCTTATGATAAAATTTGTGTTGTAGAAAATTTAGCTGATATGTGGGTAATTGACTCTGCTAATATTTACAAAGGCCATTATCATATTTTAGGAGGCACTCTGAATTCAAATGAAAATTATGAACAAAAAAATTTACTAATAGAATCTTTGGTCAAAAGAATAAAAAAAAATAATTTAAAAGAAGTTATAATCGCAACTAGTGCAACTGTTGAAGGCCAAACAACTGCCCATTATATAGAAGATACAATTAAGAATGATAGAATAAAAATAACTAAACTAGCGCAAGGTCTTCCAGTTGGAGGAGAAATCGAACAACTTGATGATGGAACTTTATTTTCTGCCTTTAAAAATAGAGTTCCGGTTACCGATTAATTTAGAGATTTTTTCTTTAATCTTTTTTTGATGCAAAAGTGGCTCAGTGTACCCTGATGGTTGAATTCTTCCCTTGAAAACAAGATCGCATGCAGCTGAAAATGCAACAGATTTATCAAAGTCGTCCGACATCTTTTGATAAACAGGATCATCTTTGTTTTGTTCATCTACGGTTTTCGCCATTTTTTTCATAATCTTCATTACTTGCTCTTTATTACAAATTCCATGATGAAGCCAATTGGCAATATGTTGAGATGAAATCCTAAGAGTTGCTCTATCTTCCATTAGTCCCACATTATTTATATCAAGAACTTTGGAGCAACCTACTCCTTGGTCAACCCATCTTACAACATAACCTAAAATTCCTTGTGCATTATTTTCTAATTCACGATTTATATCTTCCACAGACCAGTTAGGTCTATCGGCTTTTGGAATCTCTAAAATATTTTCCAATTTAGCTCGATCTCTCGATCTTATTTTATCTTGTTCATCAAACACATTGACTTTGTGATAGTGAAGAGAATGTAAAGTTGCTGCAGTAGGAGAAGGAACCCATGCGCAGTTTGCTCCAGATTTTGGATGACCAATTTTCTGTTCCATCATGTTTGCCATTTGATCTGGCATCGCCCACATTCCTTTTCCAATTTGAGCTTTTCCTGAAAAACCACATCTCAAACCTATATCTACATTCCAATTTTCGTACGTGGCCAACCAAGTTGATTTCTTCATTTCACCTTTAAAAATCATTGGACCCGCCTCGAAAGAAGTATGCATTTCATCTCCTGTTCTATCTAGAAACCCAGTATTGATAAAAACAATTCTGTTTTTAACCTTTCTGATACACTCTTTTAAATTTACGGTAGTTCTTCTCTCTTCATCCATAATTCCAACTTTAATAGAATATTTTTCTATACCTAGCGTCTCCTCTACTTTTTCGAACAAAGTATTTGTAAAAGCCACTTCATCTGGGCCGTGCATTTTTGGTTTAACAATATAAACTGAGCCGGTTCTTGAATTTTTTTTATTTTTAAAATCATGTAAAGCGCATAAAGTAGATATAAATGCATCCATGATGCCTTCGGGTATTTCAGATCCATCTTTTAACAAAATAGATGGGTTTGTCATAAGATGACCCACATTTCTATTTAACAATAAAGCTCTTCCGTGTAGAACAATTTTTTTCCCCCTTTTAGAAGTATAAGTTCTATCTTGATTTAGTTTTCTGATAATTTTTTTTCCTTTTTTTTCAAAAGTTGAGGTCAAATCTCCTTTCATCAGACCTAGCCAATTTTTGTAACATTTAACTTTGTCTTCAGCATCAACTGCTGCAACTGAATCCTCATTATCAACTATAGTTGATAAAGCTGATTCTACAATAACATCTGAAATAGATGCTTTGTCTACTGATCCAACTTCTGAATTTGATTTAATTATAATATCTACATGTAGGTTATTATTTTTAATTAAGATTGAACTAGGATTTTCTTTATCACCGTTAAAACCAATGAACTGATCAGTATATTTAAGGTTTTCTATATTAGTTCCCAAAAATAAAGCGAGCCTGTCTTCATCTATTTTAATTTTTGTAACATCTTTCCAGCTTCCTTTAGATAAAGGAAATTTTTCATCTAAAAACTCTCTAACAAAATTAATAACTTTTAAGGCTCTCTCTTTGTCCCAACTTTCTCCAATTTTTCCAGGTATAACATCAGTACCATATAAAGCATTGTACAAACTCCCCCAACGTGCATTAGCGGCATTCAAAGCATATCTTGCATTATCAACTGGAACTACAAGTTGCGGACCTGCAATCGACGATATTTCTTCATCAACATCTGCAGTTTCTATTTTGAAATCTTTTTCCTCCTCAAATAAATATCCAATAGATTTTAAAAATTTTATATATTCTGTCTTATTAAAGTCTTTTTCTTTATTTGACTGATGCCATTCATCTATTTTTTTTTGAATTGACTCTCTTTTTTGAATTAAAGCTTGATTAATTGGCGCTAATTCATGAACAACATTTGAAAATTTTTCCCAAAATTCCTCAATATCAATATTTGTATTAGGAATTACGTCTTTATTAATAAATTCAAACAAAGTTGAACTGATTTTTAAGCCTTTTTTATCTATTATTTTCATTACGAGCTGATCTTTACAATATTTTATAATATAATAATACTAGTATAATTGTATCATTTTATATGAAAAATTATTTAGATTTTGAAAAAGAAATCAAAGCATTAGAGCAAGAAGTAGACAATTTAAAAAGCCCTTTTGGTTCTGAAGGGATCTCAGAAGTAGATACAAATAAAATTAAAAAACACTCAACAAGAAATTAATCAAAAATTAGATGAAATTTATTCAAACCTTAATAGCTGGCAAAGAACACAAGTTGCAAGGCACGAGGATCGACCTAAAGCAAATTATTATATTAAGAAAATTTTTTCTCAGTTTACCCTACTTTCAGGTGATAGATATTTTGGTGATGATAAATCAGTAATAGCTGGATTTGGTTTAATTGATAACAAATCGGTTTTAATTATTGGCCAAGAAAAAGGTGAGGATTTGAATAGTAGAATTGAAAGAAATTTTGGAATGATGAGACCTGAGGGTTATCGTAAATGTATAAGATTAATGAAACTTGCAGATAGATTCCAGATACCAGTAATCAGTTTTATTGATACGCCAGGCGCTTATCCAGGTCTAGGTGCAGAACAAAGAGGGCAAGCATCTGCTATTGCTAATTCGATAGAATGTTGCATGTCTTTAACTGTTCCAAATATTTCAATTATAATTGGCGAAGGTGGTTCAGGAGGGGCTATCGCTTTGGCATCTTCAAACAAAGTGATTATGTTAGAGAATTCAATTTATTCTGTCATATCTCCCGAAGGGTGTGCTTCAATACTTTGGCGAGATCCAAGTAAATCACTTCAAGCAGCAGAGGCAATGAAACTGACTGCAAAAGATTTATTAAAACTTAAAATCATTGACGAAATTATACCTGAACCATTGGGAGGTGCTCATCGTGACCCAGAAAGTATTGCTAAAGATATAAAATTTTCAATTATTAAAAATTTAAAGAATTTTGAGAATTTCAGCAAAAATGAAATTTATGATCATAGAAAATCTAAATTTCTTGAAATCGGTAGAGATCAAGGTTTTAGCAAGTCATCAAATGTTAATGAGGGAAGTCTCTCTTATAAAGATAATGGCTTAAGAAAAATACAAGCTGTGCTTAATAAAAATAAGTACGTAGTTATAGGTTTAGTTTTAGTTGTAATATCGGGATTAATAGCAACATTATCTTAGCATTGTTGCAAAAAAACCATTGCGTCAAATAATATAAATCTTCTATTGACTTTCATCGTCCAAATCTATTAAAGGATCTACAAGACTAGCTAATGGCTAGTTAAAGTTAATAATAATAAGGAAACAAGTAAATATGAGTACACTAAAAGGTAAAGTAAAGTGGTTCAATGGTACTAAAGGATATGGTTTCATTGAAAGAGAAGACAAAGAAAAAGACGTGTTCGTTCATTCTTCAGCTGTTAGGGAAGCAGGTTTAAAATATTTAAACGAAGGTGATGAGTTAACGTTTGAAGTGGAGAGCACGGAAAAAGGTCCTTCAGCAGTAAAACTGCAGAAAACATCTTAATCTAAATTTCCAAAAATCACTGGTTAACGGGGCATTAAGATAAGCTTAGCTTTTTTATTGTCCCGCTAATTCCATCTTGAAATAGACACATTTATTTATTAAATAATAATTAATGATTATAAAAAAGAAATTATCTACACTTAGATCACATTCTCACAGAATGCACGCTAAGCTTTTGCTTAGCTTATAATCAAAAATATATAAATTTTACAAAAATTAAGATAAATATAACTAGGATGCAGCAGTAGCTCAGTTGGTTAGAGCACTAGTTTGTGGAACTAGGGGTCGGTGGTTCGAATCCACCCTGCTGTACCAAAAAATGATAAAAGAAAAAAAAAACAAACCTTCTAAAGAACTACCATTAGGGTTTGTGGACAGACAAGAAAAAGAATTACTCGTAAGAGATTTCATAATTTCTAATATTAAAGAAGTTATGATCAAATATGGTTTTCAGTATCTCGAAACTCCTAGTTTTGAGTATTCAGATAGTATTGGAAAATTTTTACCAGATAAAGATAGACCTGATGAAGGTGTATTTTCATTTAAAGATGAAAATAAGTGGTTGTCTCTAAGGTATGATCTTACAGCACCGCTGGCGAGATATGTGGCAAAAAATTATTTAGAAATTCCTAAACCGTTTAAAAGATATCAATTAGGAACTGTTTGGAGAAATGAAAAACCAGGGCCTGGAAGATTTAGAGAATTTTTACAATTTGACGCAGACTTTGTAGGAACAGAAAGCTTACAGGCAGATGCTGAGTTATGTGTCATGACTTCAGAAATTCTTGAAAAGTGTGGTCTTACAAAATCAGAATATATAATTAAGATTTCATCTAGGAAAATCACTGAAGAATTATTTAAAAAAATTAATATAAATGACATTCAACAAAAACTTACTGCCCTTAGAGCACTAGATAAAATTGATAGACTTGGTTGGAATGGAGTGAAAGAATTATTAGGTGAGGGAAGAAAAGATAAATCTGGTGATTTCACAAAAGGTGCAAATTTAAAGCCAGAGGATATTAAAACGATAGAAGAAACACTTAAGAAGAATGCACCTGAAACAGAAGATTTAGTTGAGATATTGAAAATTTTTAAAGATTACAATTTTAATAATTTTGAATTCGATCCTTCAGTTATTCGAGGACTAGAATATTATACCGGAGCAATTTTTGAGGTGAATTTAAAATTCGATATAACAAATAATAAAGGGCAAGTAATTCAATTTGGATCCATAGGAGGCGGTGGAAGGTACGATAATTTGATAAATAATTTTGGTAATTACGATGCTCCTGCTACAGGAATATCTATTGGCCTAGATCGTTTAGTTTATGCTTTAATGCAAAAAAAAGAATTTAAAGTAAAACAATCTAAACCAGTTGTAATTTGTGTATTCGATAAAAATTCAATGAAAGATTATATAGATGTTCAAACAATATTAAGAAAGGGTGGCATTAGTGCTGAAATTTACCCTGGAGAAAGTAAACTAAAAAAACAAATGGAGTATGCGAATAAAATAAAATCCCCAGCAGTTGTTTTATACGGTGAGAATGAAATTAAATCAGGGAAGCCGACGTTAAGGAATCTAAGTTCAGGTGAAGAAAAATCAATTGAGATAAAAGAATTAATTAATGAAATCAAAAAAATTATCTGAAGTTATAATTAAAACCTTTAAGAATAATGGTTTTGTTTTATCGGAACCTGATGTTCTTTTAGACTCAGATTATATCATTGAAAGGTCTGGAGAAAAATTTAGAAGTTCAATGCTTACTTTTGATAGAGAAGATGGAAAAACTATGTGTTTAAGACCAGACCTAACAGTCGCTTCATGTATAAATTTCTTGCAAAAAAAAACTTCCTCAAAAATTTATTATTCTGGTCAAGCATATAGAAGATCAGCCGGCAAAGGTACAAGCTTTATAAATGATCAATTAGGTATCGAAATTCTAGGTTCAAAAAATCTTATTAAAGATGATTTTAAAGTAATTAGCACAATCTTAAGTTCAGCCAAAAAAATTAAAATGAAAAAAATTAAAATTAAAGTCAGTGACATAGGTTTATTTAAGAGCTTAATTGACGCTCTTGAGATGCCTGAAAGATGGAAGTTAAGATTAATTAGACACTTTTGGAGACCAAGCTACTTTGAGGAACTTTTAAAGAGATTAGAAAAAAATACAGATATTGATGCGGTAACTTTTGATACAGATAAAAAAAGATTTTATGAAATGAAAAAACTAGACCAAGACAAAGTGATTGCTGGAAGATCAGTATTGGAAATTTTAAAAAGATTTGAAAAAAAGATAAAAGATCCAAGATCTTTTGAAGACGGGAAAAAAATTGTAAAAATTATCAAAACCTTTTTAAAAATTAATTGCAAACTTTCAAAACTTGATGATGAGCTATTAAATTTTGCAAAAAAGAATAACCTTAAAAAAAAATATATTTAAAAATTTTAAATCTATTCAAAATTTAAAAAAACTTAATCAAAACATTAATTTTGTTACAAATTTTGGTAGAGATGTTGAATATTATACTGGAATTGTATTTGAGGTATTTTCAGGCACAAAAGAAATTGCCTCGGGAGGTCGTTATGATGACTTGCTTCAAAGTTTAGGTGCTAAAAAGAGTATCCCTGCCGTTGGGGCAGCAATAAACTTAAAAAATATATGAAAAATTTAATTACAATAGGTTTACCAAGTAAAGGGCGATTAAAAGAAAAATCATTGTCATTTTTTAGTGATAGAAGGTTGAATATTTTACAAAGCGAAAAAGAAAGAAATTATTTTGGCACCATCGAAAACAATGCCAATATTAAGATTATATTTCTACATGCTAAAGAGATTATTCAAAGATTAGGAGACGGTACTTTAGATATTGGTATTTCTGGTCTAGATCTTTTTAAAGAGTCAGACAAAAATTTACAAGGCAAAATAAATATCCAAAAAAAACTTGATTATGGAAATGCGAACCTAGTTATTGCTGTACCAGATGACTGGATAGATGTGCAGACTATCGCTGATCTTGAAGAAATATCATTTGATATAAGATCCAAAAGAAATACTAGGTTGAGAGTAGCAACTAAGTATCCAAATTTAACTAATGATTTTTTGATTTCAAAAGGAGTTACTCAATACAAATTAATACCTAGTCTTGGTGCTACAGAGACGTATCCTTTTATAGGCTCTTCAGAGATAATTACTGATATTACATCTACAGGGAAAACTTTGGCTGATAATAATCTAAGAGTTCTTAAAGATGGATTGATACTTAGTTCAAGAGCATGTTTGTTTATTGCAAAAAAAAAAGGCTGCAAAATTGCAGCCTTTTTTAAAATCTTTGGGTAGATGACTACATTCCCATGCCACCCATGCCACCCATTCCGCCCATGCCGCCACCCATTGGAGGCATAGCAGGACCAGCATCTTTTTCTTCTGGTTTGTCTGCGATCATTGCTTCTGTTGTAATTAATAATCCAGCTATTGAGGCAGCATCTTGTAATGCTGATCGTACAACTTTAGTTGGATCGATGATACCTTTAGCAAACATATCTACATAGTCTTCATTCTGAGCGTCGTAACCTTGAGAGGCTTTTTTACCCTCTAAAAGTTTTCCTACAACTACAGAACCATCGACACCTGCGTTAGCAGTAATTTGTCTTATTGGAGCTTGAAGAGCTTTTTTTACTATTTCGACACCAGCTTTTTGGTCATCACCTTTTACTTTAACGCCGTCTAAATCTTGTGCAGCGTAAAGTAAAGCACAACCGCCTCCGATCACTACCCCTTCTTCAACTGCTGCTCTAGTTGCATTAAGAGCGTCTTCAACTCTATCTTTTCTCTCTTTTACTTCAACTTCTGTAGCTCCGCCAACTTTAATCACAGCGACACCTCCAGCAAGTTTAGCAAGTCTTTCTTGAAGTTTCTCTTTATCATAATCAGATGTTGTTTCATTGATCTCAGATCTAATTTGATTACATCTAGCTTCGATATCAGATTTTTTACCATCACCAGCTACAATCGTACTGTTTTCTTTATCAATTTTTACCTTCTTACAAGAACCTAGGTCCCCAATTTTCACGTTCTCTAACTTAATTCCAAGGTCTTCAGAGATTACTTGTCCGCCAGTCAGAATAGCAATATCTTCTAACATTGCTTTTCTTCTATCACCAAATCCAGGTGCTTTAACTGCAACGACTTTTAAGCCACCTCTTAATTTGTTTACAACTAAAGTAGCTAAAGCTTCACCTTCAACATCTTCAGAAATGATCATCAATGGTCTGTTTGCCTGCACCACTGATTCTAATAATGGCACCATTGGCTGCAAGTTTGTTAATTTCTTTTCAACTAAAAGAACTAAAGGGTTTTCAAGTTCAGTTGTCATCTTTTCGGTATTTGTAACGAAATAAGGAGAAAGATATCCTCTATCAAATTGCATACCCTCAACTACATCCAATTCAGTTTCAACTCCTTTTGCTTCCTCAACCGTAATTACACCTTCATTACCAACTTTTTGCATAGCTTTTGAAATCATATCACCAATTGATTTTTCACCATTAGCTGAAATAGTTCCTACTTGAGCTACTTCCTCATTAGCTTTAACTTTTTTTGATGACGTTTTTAATTTATCTATTACTTGCTCAACTGCTTTGTCGATACCTCTTTTTATATCCATCGGGTTCATCCCAGCTGTAACGTATTTAAGCCCTTCATTAACTATTGCTTGAGTTAAAATAGTTGCAGTGGTAGTTCCATCGCCAGCATTATCATTCGTTTTACTCGCAACTTCTTTAACCATTTGAGCACCCATGTTTTCAAATTTATCTTCCAGCTCAATCTCTTTTGCAACAGAGACACCATCTTTTGTAGTTCTTGGAGCGCCATAAGACTTATCCATTACAACGTTACGTCCTTTTGGACCCAAAGTAACTTTAACGGCGTTTGCAAGGGTGTTCACTCCAGTTAGCATTTTCGATCTTGCCTCTGTATCAAATTTAATTATTTTTGCCATATTCTTCTCCTATAAAAGTTATTTTTTACCTTTTGAAATTCCCATTATGTCTGACTCTTTCATTATGCTGTATTCTTTGCCATCAATTTTAACTTCAGTGCCAGACCATTTTCCGAAAAGAACTATATCTCCAACTTTTACGTCCATTGCAGAAACTTTCCCGTCTTCATTTTTGGCACCTGGTCCGACAGCTACTACTTCACCCTCTTGAGGTTTTTCTTTAGCAGTATCCGGTATGATAATTCCGCCAGCAGTTTTTTCCTCACTGTCTAGCACTTTAATAAGCACACGATCGTGCAGAGGTCTAAATTTCATATGTTTTTCTCCTATAAATTTTTACGTAGTGTTGATATGGTAAGTTTTAACTATATTTCAAGAGGCAAAAATCATTAAAAAACCATTAAATACTATATTATTAAGCATTAAAAGGAGATAAATAGCACATTGAAAGAACTAAACCATCTAGCAGATATTTTCGAAAACTACGACACGTTTATTATAGACTTATGGGGAGTAATACATAACGGTGTTGCACTTAATCCTAACGCTATAGAGGCAGTAGACAAACTGAAAAAAAATTCAAAAAAGATAGTATTTTTATCTAATGCACCAAGGCCTAGTTCAAAAGTAATTAATTTTTTACTTAAAATGAAAATGAATAAAAAGTATCTAGATCATGTAATGACCTCAGGTGAAGCAGCAATGCATGCAATAAACCAAAAAAAATTTGGAAAGACATTTTTTCACCTTGGACCAGCCAGAGATATTTCTGTATTTGAAAAAGTAAAAGATAATAGAACCGATCTTAAGAGTTGTGATTTTATTTTATGCACCGGACTGTTTGATGAATATGATAATAATTTGGATTACTATAAAAAATTTTTGTCAAATCATGTTTCAAAAAAATTAATTTGTACTAATCCAGATTTAATAGTTCATAGAGGTAGTGTTGAAGAATTATGTGCAGGCTCAGTAGCAAAAGTTTTTGAGGATCTCGGAGGAGAAGTTATTTATTTCGGCAAACCACATAGAGAGGTTTATAATATGTGCTTTGGTTCTAATGAAAAAGTTTTAGCCATCGGTGACAATTTAAGAACAGATATTAAAGGAGCGAATAATTTAAAAATAGACTGTATATTTATATCTGAAGGTGTGCACAGGAAAGAATTTAACAACTTTTCTGAACTGAAAAAACTTTTAAAAAAATATGATGTAGAAGCAAATTTTTTTCAAAATGAATTAAAATGGTAAAATGAAAATTTATAAAAATCCAAATTTAATTAATAAACATTGTAACGGTGTAATAGCTATAGGAAATTTTGATGGTTTACATTTAGGTCATCAAAAAGTTATAAAAGAAGCAAATCAAAAAGCTAAAAAAAATAAGATACCTTTTGGGGTTATGACTTTTGAACCTGTACCAGTAATGTTTTTTAATAATAAAATTAAAAATCATAGAATAAATTCTTTAGAACAGAAAAAAAATCAATTAAAAAAATTTAAATTAGATTTCTTAATTATTATTAAATTTGATAAAAAGTTTTCATCTCTATCTGCAGAAGAGTTTATAAAGAAAATAATTTTTAAAAAAACAAAATGTAAATATTTATATGTAAGTAAAAATTTTAAGTTTGGTTTTAAAAGACAAGGAAACATAAAAACACTTAAAAAATTTGAAAAAAAATATAACTTTAAAAATATTGTTACTAAACCTTATAAACAAGGTAACAAAACAATTTCATCCACGTTTTTAAGAGAGAAAATAAGATTAGGTAAAATAGATGAAGTAAATAAATTATTAAATCGTAATTGGAGTATTTATGGCAAAGTAATCAAGGGAGAGAGAAGAGGACGTAAAATTGGCTTTCCAACATGTAATTTAAAATTGAGTGATTATGTTGTTCCTAAACTCGGAGTCTACGCCGTTAAAGTTAAAAGTAAGAATTTTTATAAAAACGGTATTGCAAATATAGGTTATAGACCTACATTTAAAGGACAAAATATATTATTAGAAACAAATATCTTTGGAATTAATAAAAACTTATATAATAAAGTAATTAGTGTTAACTTTAAAAAGTTTATAAGACCAGAAAAAAGATTTAGAAATTTGAAACAATTAAAAAAAACAAATCAATCTTGATATAAAAAAGGCAAAGAAATAATGTCCAAAGACACTCTACAACTTCCTAAGACGGCTTTTTCAATGAAAGCAAGTTTACCACTTAAAGAGCCTGAGATTTTAAAAAAATGGGAAAAAAATAAAATCTTTGAAAAACTCAGAAAAAAGTCTAAAGGAAAAGAAAAATTTGTTCTTCATGATGGCCCACCTTATGCAAATGGTCATATACATATGGGCACTGCGCTAAATAAAATTTTGAAAGATATGATTACGCGATTTCATCAAATGAATGGAAAAGACTCTGTCTATGTTCCAGGTTGGGACTGTCACGGACTACCAATAGAGTGGAAAATAGAAGAACAGTACAAAAAAAAAGAAAAAAAATAAAAGATGAGGTGCCCATTAAAGATTTTAGGCAAGAATGTAGAGAATTTGCAAAAAGCTGGATAGATGTTCACATTAAAGAGTTTAAGCGACTAGGAGTAGTTGGAGACTTTGAAAATTATTATTCTACAATGAGTTATGAAGCCGAGGCTCAAATTGTAAGAGAACTAGGAAAATTCCTTATTGACGGAAGTTTGTATCAAGGTTTTAAACCGGTTCTTTGGTCAACTGTTGAAAAAACTGCTTTAGCTGATGCTGAAGTAGAATATTTAGATCACACTTCCAATACAATCTATGTCGCATTTAAAGTTAAGGAGACCAACAAAGACTTTCTAAAGAACACAAGTATAATAATTTGGACAACTACACCATGGACTATACCTGCTAATAAAGCATTAGCTTTTAACAGTAATATCGAATACTCAGTTTTGGAAATCGATAATCTTGAACATTTTAAAGATAAAAAAATTGTAGTTGCAAAAAATTTAATTGATACGATAACTAAAGAGTGTGAAATCAAAAGCTATAAAGAAATAGAGACCTTTAAGGGAACTGAATTTAAAGGAACATTATGCAGTCATCCATTTGCCAAAATGGGTTTTGATTATGATGTTCCCATGTTGGATGCTCAGTTTGTTAATTTGGATCAGGGAACAGGTATTGTTCATTGTGCCCCTAGCCACGGTCCAGACGATTTTAATTTATGTTTAAATAATAATATACCTTCACTTTATACAGTTGATAACTCAGGAGTTTATACTAAAGAGGTACCGTATTTTACAAATACACACGTATTTAAAGCCGACCCAATTGTTATAGACAAACTGAAAGAACAAAAACAATTACTTAAAAAACGATAAACTTAATCATAGTTACCCTCATTCTTGGAGATCTAAGGCTCCATTAATTTACAGAGCAACACCTCAATGGTTCATATCTATGCAAAAAAAACAAACTAAGAGATAAAGCCGTTAAAGCAATAAATGAAACAACTTTTTATCCGAATAAAGGTAAAGATAGGCTTTTATCAATGATTGAAGGGAGGCCGGATTGGTGTGTTTCAAGACAAAGAGTTTGGGGAGTACCATTGCCAATATTCATTAATAAAAGAACAAAAGAACCATTAAGAGACCAAAAAATTATAGACAGAATCGCTTCTATTTACGAAAAGCAAGGATCTGACTGTTGGTTTACTGATGATGCGAAAATTTTTTTAGGTAAAGATTATAATGTTGAAGAGTATGAAAAATTAAATGACATTGTTGAAGTGTGGTTCGATAGTGGTTCAACGCACAGTTTTGTTTTAGAAAAAAGAAAAGATTTAAAATGGCCTGCAGATATGTATCTAGAAGGATCAGATCAGCATAGAGGCTGGTTTCATTCTTCTTTGTTAGAGTCATGTGGAACTAGAGGTAAGGCACCTTTCAAAAGCATTTTATCCCATGGGTTTGTTGTAGACGGCAAAGGTATGAAAATGTCAAAATCTATGGGTAACGTCATCTCTCCGGAGGATATATTGAAGAATTATGGTGCAGATATACTTAGAGTTTGGGCGTCAGCATCCGATTATGCTGAGGATTTAAGAATCGATAAAAATATTTTAATTCAACACGCAGAATCGTATAGAAAAATAAGGAACACTTTTAGGTTCATGCTTGGAAATCTAAAAGATAATTTCGAAAAACAAAACTTTGAAAAAATTAAACTCAATGAATTTGACGAATTAGAGCAATTTATTTTACATAAATTATTTTTATTAAATAAATCTGTTGATGAAAATTTAAAAAATTATAATTTTCACAAACTATATAAAGAGCTTTTAAATTTTTGTACACTTGATCTTTCCTCTTTTTATTTTGATATTAGAAAAGATGTTCTTTACTGTGATAGTATAAATTCTAAAAAAAGAAAAAACTGTGTAATTGTTCTGAACATAGTTTTAGAAAGTTTATTAACATGGTTCGCTCCAATTTTAGTTTTTACCACTGAGGAAATCTACAGCTTGGTTAATAAAGGTAATAATGAAAGTATTCATGAAAATAACTTTATAAAAATTCCAGCCTTTTGGAATAATGATAAGCTACATGAAAAATGGTCAAATCTATTTCAAATTAAACAACTGGCTAATATTGCGATTGAAGAAAAAAGAGCCAGCAAGGAGATTGGATCTAGTTTAGAGGCTGAAATAAAATTAATTTTAAAGAAAAATAAATTCGAACTTCTTGATAAGCTAGACTTGGCAGATTACTTTATCGTTTCAAAAGCAGAAAAAGAATTGTCTAATCGTGATGAAATAAAGATTGAAGTAAAAAAAGCCAAAGGTCAAAAATGTGAAAGATGCTGGAAAATTTTAGAAAAAAAATGCGAAAGATGTTCTAAAGTGCTCCAGTAAAATAGAAAGTCAATATATTGATTAATCTAAAAGAAATAAAAAATAAAATTTTAAAAAAAAATAATATCTTAATCTTAATAATTATTTGTTTAATCTTTTTTTTAGATAGATATACCAAATTAATTGTTTTAAATAATTTCAGCGAAAATTTATATTATTTTAATAATTACATAAATTTTGATTTAACCTGGAATACAGGAATAGGTTTTGGATTATTCACCACGGCTAATAACATGATATATAATGTTACTTCTTTAGTAATTGCTTTGGTAATAGGTGTTATAATTTATATAGGTTTAAAATCAGAAACATCTGATAAAATTATTTTTTCAATAATTATTGGAGGAGCTATTGGAAATTTTTATGACAGGTTACTGTTCAAAGGTGTGCCAGATTTTATAGACTTACATTACGGTAATTTTCATTGGTTTACATTTAATGTTGCTGATATTTTTATAACAATTGGAATTATTATATTTTTAATGAAAGAATTTTTTGTTAAATAATAAAAAATGAAAAAAAATTATATTTATTTAATTTTTATTATATTTCTTTCTTCATGCGCAAGCATGAAAGAAGCTGGTAAAGTTATCAGAAACGAGAAAGTTTCAACTACAGATGAATTTTTAGTGAAAAAAAAAGAACCATTAGTTCTACCCCCTGACTACAATATAATACCCGAGCCAGAGTCTTTAAAAAAATCAAAACAAAATGAAGATCAAAAAATAAGAAAGATACTAAAAGCACCTTTAGAAAAGTCATCTGGAAAAAGCAAATCTCTTTCGATTGAAGAAAAAATATTAGAAAATATTAGAAAGTGAAAAATAAAAATTTTATCCCAATCAAATACTTAGATAAAAGAATTTCAAACAAACTAAATTTAGATTTTGAAATTATTTTAAAAAAGATAAATAAAAAAATTGAAGATGCCCAAAGTATTTTCAATCTTTTTAGCAAAAATTATAAATTTAATTTTAATATTAAAGACTTAAAAAGATTTGAAAAATATAATTCAATTTTGATAATAGGTATGGGCGGATCTATACTTGGAGCAGAAGCGATCTACCAGTTTTTAAAAAAAAAGATTGATAAGAATATATATTTTTTAGATGATTTAGATGAGGAGAACATAAACAAATTGAAAAAACAATTGATGTTCAAAAAAACATTATTTGTTGTAATATCAAAATCGGGAAATACTATAGAGACTTTATCCAACCTATTTCATTTAAAGATTCTAAAAAACAAAGCTAAGAATATTATTGTTATTTCAGAAAAGAAAAATAACGTCCTATATAATCTATCCAAACAATATAAGTTATTTTATATTGAACACAAAAAACATATAGGAGGCAGATATTCAGTTTTATCAGAGGTAGGTATTGTCCCTGCTTATTTAATGGGCCTTGATGTAATTAATTTTAGAAAAAAAATACGCGAATTTTTAAAGAGTGAAAATAAAACCTTATTAAAAGAAAATACAGTAAAACTAGCAAATTTGATTATACAAAAAAAAATACTCAAATCAAATATTATTAAATTATTCACCGCAATTAGATAAATTTTTATATTGGAAACAGCAATTAATTGCAGAAAGTTTAGGAAAAAATGGAAAAGGTTTTTTACCAGTAGTTTCAAAAGCTCCAAAAGATCATCATAGTTTATTACAATTATATTTAGATGGCCCAAAAAATAAATTTTTTACTATTTTTAGTTTTGATCAGACAAAAAATACAAAAATTAAAGTATCTAAAAGAAATAAAGAAATAAGCTTTATTAATAATAGAAGCCTGAATGAAGTGAAAAATTCACAGAAAAATGCTTTAATTTTAGCTCTAAAAAAAAATAAAATCCCTTATAGAGAGTTTATCATAAAAAATTCTAGTGAAAATTCTTTAGGGTCGTTATTCTCATACTTCATGATGGAAACTATAATTCTTGGAAAACTGGCAAAAATCAATCCTTTTAGTCAACCAGCTGTTGAGCAGGTAAAAAAATTAACAAAAAAACTTCTTAGTTAAAAGTTCCAAAAATTATTTTGGATCTACCATATATTTTTTCAAATATTATGTTTAATTCTTCAAAATTATCTCTAGAATTTTTTTCTCTATGAATTATTACAATATGATTATTCTTAAAAAATTTTTTTTTAAAAATAATAGACAAATCATCAATAAATGTTTTATCCATAAAGGGTGGGTCTAAAAAAAAAATTTCATATCGCTCTCTCAATAAGTTATTGAAAATATTTTGAACACTATCATTAATTAATTTAGTACTTTTTGTTAAAGACAGTTGATTTACATTTCTAAAAAGTAATTCAAAAGCATTCTTATTTTTTTCCACAAACGTAACCTTTTTAGCTCCTCGAGATAAACACTCTATGCCGAAAGATCCTACGCCTGAATATAGATCCAAAACATTAGCATTATTAATCTCAATGTTTATTTTTAAAGAATGAATGATAATATTGAATATATTTTCTTTTACCGAATCCTTCAAAGGCCTGGTAGATGATAACTTCAAAAATTCAATTTTTTTTCCTTTTAATTTTCCACTTATAACCCGCATCTAATCTATTGCTCTCCAACCAATATCTTTTCTATAAAAACCATATTTCCAATTGAGATTTTTTAAAACCCTAATAATATTCTTTCTAACTTTTAAAAAACTTTTTCCTAATGAGGTAATATTCAATACCCTACCACCATTTGAGTAAATCTGATTATTAATTATCTTTGTCCCAGCGTGATAAACAATATCACTTTTCCGTAATTTAATTTTTTTGATATTTTCTAAAAGTTTACCTTTTTTATAATATCCTGGATATCCTTTCGAACACAAAACAATTGTCATACATTTTTCTTTTTTCCATTTTATCTTAATATTTTTAAGATTATCCTGAACGCAACTCTTAATTATTTTTACTATATCTGTTTTCAATCTTGGTAAAATTACTTGACACTCCGGATCACCCATTCTTACGTTATATTCAATTAAATAAGGCTCTTTATTTTTTATCATCAATCCTACGTATAAAAAACCTTTATAGGGATTGTTACCTTTTTTTAGGGCACGTAATGTTGGTTTAACAATTTTTTCAATAATCTTTTTCTCAAGTTCTTTATTTATCAATGGTGCTGGAGAGTAAGCTCCCATACCACCAGTATTAGGACCTCTATCTTTCTCTTTTACGCGTTTATGATCTTGCGCTGTTCCAAAAAACTTAAAATTATTTTTATCAACAACTAAAAAATAACTTACTTCCTCACCTTCTAAAAATTCTTCGAGAACAATTTTTTTTGATGATTTAAATTTTCCTTTAAATATTTCCTCTGAAATATTTAATACTTGTTTTTTATTTTCACAAATAGTTACACCTTTACCTGCAGCAAGGCCATCGGCCTTAATAACAACAGGGAATTTATTTTTATTTAAAAAATCATAAACTTGCTTTTTTGAAGTACAAACTTTGAAACCTGCGGTAGGAATATTATTTTGTTTACATAATTTTTTCATAAATGCCTTTGAGCCTTCTAATTTTGAGGCAAATTTGTTAGGCCCAAACACCTTAATTCTATTTTTATGTAAGAAATCAACCAAACCTCTCACCAGTGGTTCCTCGGGCCCTACAATTACAAGCTCTATCCTAAATTTTCTTATTAATTTTAATAATTTTTTAAAATCAAGAATATCTACTTCAACATTTTTAGCTAATTGAGCTGTACCAGCATTACCAGGAAAACAAATTATATTGTTTGTAATTTTTGACTCGTATATTTTTTGACATAGTGCATGCTCCCTTCCACCACTTCCTATTAATCCAATATTCATGTCTAATTTTATATTGTATAATTTATTGATGATAAAAAAAAAAGCTAAACTTATATTTAAGCACAACTCTTTTGAGATAATAGAGGAGGGTGACCATGTTATATGTGCAGTGTCAGGAAAAGAAATTTTACTTAATAACTTAAATTATTGGAGTGTAGATCTACAAGAAGCTTATTTTTCTCCAGTTGAAGTTAACAAAAAACTGAAAAAAATTAAACTGGAATAGAATTATTTCCACCTATTATGAGACCAAATCCATTGATTAGGGTTTCTTTTGATCATTTCTTCAAGAACTTTATTTAGCTTGTTGGTTAAATCTAATTTATTTCCATACTCTGATGAATTTATTTGATTCTTAAATTCGATACTGAAGTTGTCATCTTCTGTTCTTTCTATATATACTGGAATTATAGGTAAATTATATTTAAAAGCTAGTTGTGCAGGTAAAGTTGTTGTTAAAGCAGGTCTGCCAAAAAAAATTTATTTTCTCACCTTCGCTCACTCTTTGATCAATCATCAAAGCTATACTAAAATCTTTTTTAATATATATTATCGCATCTCTAACGCCATTTATACCTTTTTTAATTTGATTTTTACATACATATTTTTCTCTTAAAAACTCCATTAGGGGATTTAGAAAAAAATTATTTAAAGGTCTATATATTGTAGCTAGTTTTATTTTTCTTTTTGTTATTTCCATAGACATCAACTCATAATTTGCAAAGTGTCCAGAGATAAAAATTACTTTTTTTTTATTGATAATAATATTTTTTAAAATTTCTTCACCTTTAATTTTTACGTGAGAATTATTTTTTTTAAAAAATCCTAAAAAAATATATTCGATAAATGTCATGCCGTAGTTTTTCCACATATTTTTTTCTATAAGTAATTTTTTCTCTACAGAGATTTTTTTATCGAAAATTTCAAGATTTTTATCAATAATATTTCTAGATTTAAAAAAAGGAGCAAGTTTTACAAATAAAAAAGAAAAAATTTTTCTACTTATTTTTAATCCAACAATTCTTCCAATCAAAAAGAAAAAATAAATAAAAATAGACTGGACGAAATATTTAAATATTTTTATCATAAAATTTTAAAATTTCTTCTATTAATTGCTCTTTTTTCTCGATTACTAATTTTATCTTTAGATATTTGATTTCATTAAATTTAAAATTTCTAATCCTAAAAAAATCTTTTTCAGTAGTAATTATCTCGAGATTTCTTTTTTTTGCAATATCAATAATATCTTCTAACTCTTTTCTTTTAAATTTATAATGATCTGGAAATATTAATTTTTCGTCAACTCGAAAGCCATAATCTATGAGTGTTTGAAAAAAATTATCTGGATTTCCAATCCCTGCAAATGCAAATAAATTTTTATTTTTGATTTCTTGAATATTTGTTGGAACATATTTTGAATAAAAAAATTTTAAGTTTTCATTTATTTTTATTAGTTTTTTTTCAAATATATTATCTTTCTTTCCATTGATTATAACAAATTTAGTATCTTTGATCGCTTCTAAACTTTCTCTTAATGGTCCTGATGGGAAAACAAGTCCATTTCCTAGTAATTGTTTTTGGTTAAAACAAATAATTTTTACATCTTTTTTAATTTTGTAGTCCTGTAACCCATCATCTAAAATTACTGAGTCTATTTCTTTGTCTTTTTCCGCCATGAGAATTGCATTAATTCTATTTTTATTCAAAATTAAGTCTTTAAAATATTTTTTTATCAATTGATGTTCGTCTATATGATCCTCATAAAATTTTTTAACAATAGCGGGATTTTTTCTTTTTTCCTTAAGTTCTTTTGCTAAAAAAATAGATAATGGAGTTTTTCCAGTTCCCCCAATATAAATATTACCTATGCAAATTACTGGTAAATTAAAACTCTTGGATGACGTAAATTTTCTTTTTAAAAAAATTAAACAAATTATTATCAAAGTTATTGGATAAAAAATTAATGAGTAAATACTAGTATTACTATCCCAAAATTTAGGTTTAAATATTTTCATTAAATAAAAAATTGTTAATATGTTTCATCGTATTATTTAAAGTCTGTTCCCTTAATCTGCTCATTATTGAAGAATATTTTTTTATATCTTTATCTGAACTTTCAAGATCGTAAAAAATTTTCTCTGCTAGTTCATCTGGATTCATAATAATTTCAGAAATATTATTTTGTTGGAATATTTCATAAATTTCGGAAAAATTATAAACATACGGACCGTGATAAATTTTACATCCTAGATTTGCAGCATCAATAGGATTTTGACCTCCTTCGTTTTTGAGTCTGCTTATGTTAGATTTACCTATAAAAACACTCTTTGCATATTTAAAATAATCATTTAGATCACCAAATGAATTGATAATAATAATATCTTTATTTTTCTCGATTTTTTCATTTTTACTTAATATTTGTGGAATTAAATTCAAATCTAAACACAATTTATTAATTTCATTTGTTCTATCAATATGTCTTGGGGCAATAATTGTAACAATATCTTTAATTTTTTCTTTCAATTTTAAGTGGGTTTTCAAACAAAATATCTCCTCATCTTTATGTGTGCTTGCAGCAATCCAAAACTTTTTTGAGTTTAATATCCTTTCATTTTGAAAATTGCTACTAAAAGAAGGAGTGCTTATTAATTTAATATTTCCAGTGAAGTACGTATTTTTTACTTTGAGTTTAGATAAATAATTATGAGTTTCATTATTTGAAGATAAACTAAATTCAATATTTGAAAAAATCGAATAAGCAAATCTTGGAAAAATCATCCATCTCTTGAAGGTTTTTTTTTGTTAATCTTCCGTTAATAATTCCAATAGGAATTTTTTTCTTTTTTGCACAATAAATTAAATTAGGCCAAATTTCAGAATCTACTAAAAGAATGACACTTGGCTTCCATGCTAAAATAAATTTTCTAATTAAAAATTCAACATCTAATGGAAAAAATCTATGAAAAACATTACCAAATTTTTTTAATTCAATTTGAGCCAAATTACTTGAACTTAAAGTAACTGTTGTTACTAATATTTCTATTTTTTTTTCCTTTTTATTAATTTCCTTTATTATTGGAATTATACTTTTCATTTCACCTATACTAGCAGCATGAAACCAGAAAAGTTTAAGTTTAAAATTTCTTGAAATATTAAAGTGTGAGGGAAAGATCTTCTCTTTATACCTTTTTACGTCTTCTTTTTTTATCAGTCTTCTAAAAAAAATTAACAAAATAAGTAGGGGATATAAAATGAAAGTAAGAAATCTATAAATTTGCATTAATAAATTTATTTCAATTGCTTTTCATATAATAATTTATATTCTTCACAATTTTTAATTAGATAATCGTGATTTCCAGATTCAACAATATGTCCTTTTTTGAGAACAAAAATTTTATCAGCGTTATGGATAGTGGACAGTCTATGTGCTATTACTAAAGTAGTTTTATTCTTAGTCAAATTACGAATAGCATTTTGCACTATCTTTTCAGACTCAGTATCTAAAGATGAAGTCGCTTCATCAAGCAGTATTATCGGAGACTCCTTTAACATTGCTCTAGCAATAGAAATTCTTTGTTTTTGGCCTCCAGAAAGCCTAATACCATTCTCACCAATAACAGTATCATAGCCATTAGGGAGCTGTTTTATAAACTCATCTGCTGCTGAAAATTTACAGGCTTTAATTATTTCATCTTGTTTTGCACTGCTTTTAGCATAGGCTATATTATTTTTAATAGTGTCATCAAACAAGATCACATCCTGACTGACTAAGGAAATGTTTTTTCTTAAAGAGTTTAGTCTTATTTTTTTGATATTTTGATTATCAATTTTAATTTCACCTTCTTGAGGATCATAAAATCTTGGTAACAAGTTAATTATGGTGCTTTTTCCTGCGCCGCTGTGACCTACAAAAGCCGCCATAGTATTTTCCTCAATTTTGATATTGATATTTTTTATTGCCCTTTCATTAGTATTTTCATATTTAAAGCCAACATTTTCAAAAACTATATTAGATTTTTTTATATTTATTTCAGGACTTAATTTATCCTCTTTAATCTTTATTTCTTTATCAAAAATATTGCTTAATCTTTTAAAAGCTGCTGCACCTTGATATACGACTAAATTTAAAGTGGCTAAAGCCCTTATCGGTTGGTAAGCTAACATCATTGCAGCTAAGAAAGAGAAAAAATTATTTACTCCAATTTCACCAGTGGATATTAATTTACCTGAAAAAATAATAAAACCTGCGATCATAATTCCTGTTGCAGTTTCCATAATTGGGGTGGCTCTTATCATTACACTATTAATTTTGATATTTTTTTCTACAAGATCGTTTATTGCTAATTCTGCTTTTTTATTTTCATCGTTTTCTTTCTGGTATATTCTAATCATTCTTGATCCCTTAAAAATTTCTGAAAGAAAAGTTGCTAAATTTCCCGAAGACTCCCCAGCTTTTGTAGTCGCTTTACCGATTCTTTTACCTAAAGATTTTGCTAATCCACCTGCTAAAGGCATCATTATTAGGGCAAATAAAGCAAGCTTCCAATTTTGATAAAACATCAAAGATACCAAAGCAATTACTGAAAAAGTATCTTTCATTAAATTTAAAACTCCAGTACTTACCAAAGCATGAACATGGTGAGTATCGTACATTACATTAGAAATATACTTTCCTGAATGTCTGTTATCTAAAGTTTGTATATCTGATAATAAAATATTGTTTGCAATTTTTTTCTGTAGCTCACCTCCTACTTCTTCGCCAACTCTAATAAGGTTCAGTCTTGCAAGATATAAGGATAAACCTTTACTTGTAAAGGCAACTATTATTAAGATAGGAATGGTCCAAGCAAAAACTTTATCTTTTTCAACAAATATTTTTTTTACCGCAGGATCTAATAGCCAAGCAATTCCCGATGTACTTCCAGCAACTATTAAAGATAAAATAAGGGCTAATAAAATTCTTTTAATATGCTTTTTGATATACTCCTTAAATAATCTTTTTAATATTGATTTAATTTCTTTGGGTTCCATATCAGTCTATAAACATAATTGTTAAAAACAAAAGTAATCCAGATAAATTATTTGACTTAAATATATTTAAACAATTTTTCGCATCCCTCTCATCAAATTTATAAATTTGATAAATTAAACTTATAATAAAACACGTCAGTAAACCCGAAAATAAATCATAACTTAATTTATTTCTAAACAAATATATCAGCACGCATGAGGTTAAAATATAATTCGATGCAACAAACAGCTTTATATTTTTTTTAAACTTTATTGATGTAGACTTTAGTCCAATTATTTCATCATCCGACATATCTTGAGCTCCATAAATCGTGTCATAGCCCAATGTCCAAAATATGGCTGATACGTATAAGATAATGATTTCATAGGAAATAGTATTATTTATTGACGCCCAAGCCATAATTATCCCCCAGTTAAAAGTAAGACCTAAAAAAAATTGGGGCCAATATGTTATTCTTTTCATATAAGGATATGAAAAAGCTAAAACCATAGAACCTAGACCTAGCAAAATAGTAAATAAATTAAATTGAATAAGAATTAAAAATGCTAATGAACATATTAACACAACATAAGATAAAGCAAGTTTTACAGATATTTTTCCAGAGGGCAAAGGTCTTTTCTTTGTTCTCATAACTTTTTTATCGAAATCTTTGTCAACAATGTCATTGAAAATACATCCAGCACTTCTCATTAAAACTGAGCCTAAAAAAAATAGAATCAAATAATAAATAAATAGATTTAAATCTTTACTATAACTAAATGCGTAAGCCAGCCCCCAAGAACATGGCCAAAATAAAAGCATAAAGCCAATTGGCTTATTTAATCTTGTTAATTCTATGAAAATTTTTATTTGCTTCATTAAATATTACTTGTAAATATCAAACACTATCTACATAATCAATTTGATTCGCCATGGATATCGACTATACAGTTGCAGCTCTGATGTTTCCTGCTATACCCTTAATGATGACGATGTATAGTAATCGTTTCCATACTTTAAGTGCTTTAATCAGAAAAATACATGATCAATATACTTTTGAAAAAAAAATACCTCCCGAATGGGAGAACCAACTTCACGTACTTAACAAACGCACAAACTATCTTAAGTTTGTAATGGGATTTTCTGCTTTTGGATTTTTATTCAATATGCTAACAGTTTTACTTCTTTATTTAGACCTAGTTTTTTACGCCAGACTAAGTTTCGCTTTGTGTTGTATTTGTATGATTTTTTCTATCTTTTTATTTTTACAAGAAATAAGGCTTTCAAATGAGGCACTAAAATTTCATTTAAGTGATATGGACTCTATGAAAAAAGATTTATAATTTATTTTTTTTTAAAAAATCTTTTTTAAAAAGAGAAATTCCCTCTCTAATCTTATGTTTGTAAGACTCTTCGAATGTTTTAAGCTGCCAACCTTCCATTCTAGTAAGAATTACCTCCAAATTTTTTGTTTTCCACTCATTAGTTGTGTTCGCCTCTTTCCACATCTTTTTTTCTTGGTTGGTTCTAGCACATCCGTAACAAAATCCCGTTATCGGGTCTGTTTTACAAATACTAATACATGGTGAAATTACTTTCTCGGACATTATGGAATTAAAATAGCAGGGCCAATTAATTTTCTTCCCTCTAAATCAGAATGAGCTTGTTTAGCATCGGAAAGTTTATATCTTTGGGCAATTCTAATCTTAATTTTTCCAAATTTTATTTTTTCGAAAATCGAATCAGCTCCAGCTTGAAGCTCTTTTCTGTTAGTGAAATATTGTGCAATTGACGGTCTTGTTAGGTAAAGACCTTTAGGTTGAATATCTTTAGGTACATTAACAGGATCTAATGGTCCTGATGCATTACCAAAGCTAACCATCATACCTCTAGTTTTAAGACAAGCTAGAGATTGATGAAAAGTTTTTTTTCCTACTCCATCGAACACAGCATTAACTCCTTCATTTTTAGTTATTTTCATAACCTCTTTTGAAAAGTCATCTTTTGAGTAATTAATAACGTGAGTATATCCATTATCCTCAGCAATTTTTATTTTTTCATCTGAACCAACTGTTCCAATTACTTTTGCACCAATACTATTAGCCCATTGAGCAAAAATTTGTCCAACACCTCCAGCAGCAGCATGAAATAATACTGTCTCACCAGCTTTAAGATTATAGGTTTTAGTAATTAAATAATTTGTAGTTAAGCCTTTTGTCATTAAAGCTGCAGCTTGTTCATGTGAAATCCCAACAGGAACTTTTACTGCTATTTTAGCTGGAATAATTCTTTGTTGTGCATAAGCACCAAGTGGAACAGATGCGTAAGCTATGTTATCACCTTTGTTAAATTCTGTAACATCAGATCCTACTTCTTCAATTTTCCCAGCAGCCTCTAAACCTATTCCACTTGGTAATTTAATCGGGTACAAACCCGATCTATGGTAGGTATCAATATAATTTAGGCCAATTGCGTGATTAGTAACTTTAATTTCATTTGGACCAGGGGATCCAACCTCAACATCTTGAAGTTCTAAAACTTCAGGACCTCCATTTTTTTTTAAAATTACAGATTTTGGCATTTTTTAGGAACGTACTTTAACTTTTAATATTTAGCAAATGTTCCGTTATTATAATCTTGTATAGCTTCAAGTATTTCGGCTTTCGTATTCATAACAAATGGACCACCTCTTGCAATTGGTTCACCAATTGGTTTACCAGCTATGAATAGAAACTCTGATTTTTTGCTTGCTGTGATTTTAAGTTTATTACCTCGCTCTAATAAAATTAAGTTTGAATCAGCCGTTATGTGATGTTTTTTTTTCTCCTATTTTCAATTCCCCTTTTAGCAAATATATAAAAGAATTATGCCCATCGGGTACATCACAACTAAATTTTTTTTCATCATTTAAAACAATATGGAAATAAATTGGATCAACATTATGATTTTTTTCAGGTCCCTCTGCTTTTTCGTATTTACCAGCTATTACCTTTACAATTTTCTCACTATCTTTATGTGTACCAAGCTCACTTCCTTTAATATAAAGATATTCTGGCTTATTCTTTTTCATTTTAGCTGGCATGTTAATCCAAAGTTGAAAGCCTAATAATTTACCTTCCTTCATTGCTGGCATTTCAGAATGAATTATTCCTCGGCCTGTTTTCATCCACTGCACATCGCCTGATGTCATAATTCCTTTAGCACCTGTGCTGTCTTGGTGTTCAAATTCTCCATTTAACATGTAAGTGACTGTTTCGATTCCTCTATGTGGATGAGCGGGAAAACCTGCAACATAATCATCTTTATTTTCAGACCCAAATTCATCAAGCATCAAGAATGGATCAATATAATCTGCTTCCGGGGTTCCTATACTTCTCTTTAATTTAACTCCTGCTCCATCGGAGGCGCTTAATGCTTTGACAATTTTTTTTACTTCAATTTGAGACATATTCGTAAATATAATAAATGTTTAAACTATATCAAGTAGTTGAGTTAGATTATTTATTTCATTTTTTGGTTGATAGTCAAGTATATCGAAGTGAGATTGGTTTCTATTTACCCAAATTGAATTATATCCATAGTTTCCTCCTCCCGAAACATCCCATGTATTTGCGCTTAAGAAAATAATTTCATTAGGCTTAACATTGTATTTTTTAATAGGTATTTCATATACTCTTGAGTCAGGCTTATAAACTTTTACCTCCTCAATAGAAAAAAGATCATCAAACAAGTTGTTTAAATTATTATTTGTTACTAACTCATTCAAAAGAGTAGGTGTTCCATTTGAAAGTATGCTGAGTTTGAATTCTTTTTTTTTTAAGTTCTCTAAGACACTTTTTACCTCTGGATATGTTGATAAAGCTCTGTAAAGTTTAAGCAAATCATTCCTCATACTTTTATCGATGTTAAAAACTCTCATGGACTTATCCAAACTATCCTCTGTAACTTTCCAGAAATCTTTATGCCTTTTCATTAAACTTCTAAGCCAAGTATACTCAAGCTGAGTAGTCCTCCAAAAATTTGCAAATGTTTCCCACTTATTTCCAATTCTACCTTTACACTTTTCAGCAGCTGAATTTACATCGAACAATGTACCATAAGCATCAAACACGATTGACTTTATTTTCATAATTTATTTTATATTATGTGAGCCATCACATAGTGGTTGATCATTAGTTTGTTTACACGCACAGAAAAAAACTTTTTTAGATTGATCAGCTAAATATTTTAAAGGATTAAAATCAGTTCCTTTATGTGAACCATCACAAAAAGGTTGTTTAGAACTTATCCCGCAAGTACACCAAAAATAAGATTTTCCCTCTACCACATCAATCCCTATTGGGGAATCTCCAGCTCTTTTACCTTTTTTCATTAATGCTCCTTTATATTTTTTAAATTTATTTATATTATAGATACTAATGAATATTAGATTATATCATCCAGACAGTATACTAGAAAATAGCACAAGTTTGTTAAGTAAAGAACGAACTCATTATGTTGTTAACGTTATGCGACTTAAAAGAGGCTCTAGCTTAAATTTTTTTAATGAAAGTGGGGAATGGAAAAGTGAAATAATTTTTTTAAATAAAGATAGAGTCGAAGTTAGATTTTTAGAAAAAATTAAAGAAGCTAATAATTTATCTAAAATCGAAATAGCGATTTGTTTAGTTAAAAAAAATCCAATGGACGCTATTTTACAAAAAGCTACAGAGCTTGGCGTTAGCAAAATAATTCCAATAATTTCGGAGAGGACAGAGGTGAAAGAATTAAATATTGATAGGGCAAAAAAAATTGTGGTTGAGGCAACTGAACAATCTAATCAACTTGTTCCTCCAGAAATTACCGATGTAATTAAATTAAAAGATTTTATAAAAACCTTTGATGAAACCTCAATACTTTTATTCGCCGATGTTAATTCAAAAGATAATTTAAAAGCTGATGATCTTAAAAATTTTAAGTCCTTGTGTATATTAATTGGTCCTGAAGGGGATTTCTCTCCGACGGAGCGTGAATCCATTCTTCAAAATAGAGCAGTTAAACCTTTTACGTTATCTAGAAACATTCTAAGGTCCGATACCGCTGTAATAAGCGCGATTTCATTAGTAAATTTTATCAATAACTTTAATTAATTGTCGCATTAATTGAAATTGTGAAATCATCTAAAAGCTGTATAAAAACTCATGATTAAAAAAATTGCTTACTCACTTTTCTTAATATGGCCATCTATGATTTTAGCTAATGAGCCTAAAGACTGGCAATTAGGCTTCCAAAAGTCGGCTTCAAAAAGCATGGAAGATATTGTTTGGTTTCATGACTATATGTTAGTACCAATAATCACAGCTATCACCGCTTTTGTTTTATTTTTACTTTTATATGTATGTGTGAGATACAGAGCTTCCAGGAATCAGGTGCCATCCACCACAAGTCACAATACATTAATCGAGGTTATTTGGACTTTAGTACCGTGTTTAATTTTGATTGTTATGGCAGTTCCTTCTTTTAAGGTCTTATACTCACAAGACGAAATACCAAAAGCAGATGTAACAATTAAAGCAATCGGATATCAGTGGTACTGGGGTTATGAATATCCAGATGAAAATATAATTTTTGACTCGTACATGATTGATGAAAAGGATTTAAAAGAAAATCAACCAAGATTGTTGGCAGTTGACAACGCAGTTTATGTTCCAGTTAATAAAGTTGTAAAAGTTATGATAACTGCAAATGATGTTTTACATGCATGGGCACTCCCTTCTTTTGGAGTTAAAAGAGACGCGATACCCGGAAGAATTAATGAAACATGGTTTAAAGCTGATCGAACTGGAACTTTCTATGGCCAATGCTCTGAGTTATGTGGAATTAAACATGCTTTCATGCCAATTACAGTTAATGTTGTATCTGAAGATGAGTATAATATATGGTTAAAAGAGGCTAAAGTAAAATTTGCTAAAGAAGAGATTAAAAATAATATTAAAGTGGCAAAAAAAATTAAGGAGATAAAATAATGTCAGCAACAACTGCAGATCACGAACATCATCATAATCCAACAGGTTGGAGAAGATGGGCTTATTCAACCAACCATAAAGACATTGGAACAATGTATCTTATCTTTGCAATTATTGCCGGTCTAATTGGGTCTGCGTTTTCAGTTTTAATGAGAATGGAATTAATGCACCCAGGAGATGGAATTCTTGGAGGTGACTATCATTTATATAATGTTTTGGTCACTGGTCACGGTCTGATTATGATTTTCTTTATGGTGATGCCAGCGATGATTGGCGGTTTTGGTAATTGGTTTGTTCCAATTATGATTGGAGCACCGGATATGGCATTCCCAAGGATGAATAATATTTCTTTTTGGCTGCTACCAGTTGCTCTAATTTTATTATTAGTATCGATTTTTGTTGATGGCCCTCCAGGTGCAAAAGGAGTAGGCGGAGGTTGGACAATTTATCCTCCTCTATCATCAAAAACAGGTCAACCAGGACCTGCGATGGATTTAGCAATTTTGAGTTTACATGTAGCCGGAGCTTCTTCAATTTTAGGAGCAATTAACTTTATCACTACAATTTTAAATATGAGAACTCCAGGTATGACTTTACACAAAATGCCATTATTTTCATGGTCAATTCTAGTAACAGCATTTTTACTTTTATTATCTTTACCAGTTTTAGCAGGTGCTATAACAATGCTTTTAACAGATAGAAATTTTGGAACCGCTTTCTTTGAGGCACAAACCGGTGGAGATCCAGTTCTATTCCAACATTTGTTCTGGTTTTTTGGTCATCCAGAAGTATACATTTTAATTTTGCCTGGTTTTGGAATGATAAGCCATATTGTTTCAACTTTCTCAAAGAAACCTGTGTTTGGCTATCTTGGAATGGCTTATGCGATGGTAGCTATTGGAGTAGTTGGTTTCGTTGTTTGGGCTCATCATATGTACACTGTTGGTTTAGACACTGATACAAAGGCTTATTTCTTAGCAGCTACAATGATTATCGCAGTCCCAACTGGAATTAAGATTTTTTCTTGGATAGCAACAATGTGGGGTGGTTCTATAAGTTTTCAAACTCCTATGTTATGGGCTATTGGTTTTATTTTTCTATTCACTTTAGGAGGTGTGACTGGAGTTGTTTTAGCAAACGCAGGTGTTGATACCGCGCTACATGACACTTATTATGTTGTAGCACATTTCCACTATGTATTATCAATGGGCGCTGTATATGCGATTTTCGCAGGATTTTATTATTGGTTTAGCAAAATGACAGGCTATGAATACTCAGAATTTCTGGGAAAACTACATTTTTGGTTGACGTTTATAGGAGTCAACTTAATTTTCTTCCCACAACATTTCTTAGGTTTAGCAGGAATGCCAAGAAGATACGCCGATTATCCAGATGCATTTGCTGGTTGGAATTATATTTCCTCGATTGGCTCGTATATATCTATTTTAGGCCTAGCGGTATTTTTATTAAATCTTTTGTACGCTTTTATGAAAAAGAAAAAAGCTGAAAAAAATCCATGGGGAGAAGGAGCAACAACTCTAGAATGGACAGTGTCATCACCGCCACCATTCCATACTTTTGAAGAGCTACCTAAAGTAAAGTAAATTGAGCCAGATAATTACAAAAACTAGAAATTCTAAATTTAGTTTAACTTTAGATCTAAGTTCATTTTTTAACTTAATGAAACCTAGAGTTATGTCTCTTGTCCTATTTACTTGTATGGTTGGCTTGTTAATAGCTCCAAAAAATGTAGGTTTTGCATCAGCTTTTATTTCTCTCTTAGCCGTAGCTATAGGTTCTGGAGCTGCAGGGACACTTAATATGTGGTATGAATCTGATCTAGACGCTTTGATGAGCAGAACTTGTCTAAGACCAATCCCAACTGGAAAAGTCAAAAAAGATCAAGCTTTATACTTTGGTGTAACCTTATCAGCTTTGTCGGTAAGTATGATTTATTTTTCAGCTAATTTAATTTCTGCAATTTTATTAGCATCGACAATCGCTTTTTATTTTTTTATTTATACAATTTGGTTAAAAAGGAAAACTCCTCAAAACATCGTAATTGGTGGAGCAGCTGGAGCATTACCTCCAGTGATTGGCTGGACTATAGCAACAGGAAATATTTCTATTGAGCCATTAATATTATTTTTAATTATTTTTTTGTGGACCCCATCACATTTTTGGGCACTAAGTTTATACAAAACGAGTGATTATAAAAAAGCAAATATTCCTATGCTTCCTATAATTTCTGGAACTAAGACAACAAAGATAAATATTCTTGCATATGCATTGATTATGTCACCAGCAGTAATTGCACCATATTTTTTTAACTTCGCCAGCATATTTTATTTAATCGTATCTTCAATAATGACTGCGTATTATATTTACTTATGTTTTAAATTGTATAACTCAAAAATAGCTAAATTTTCAAACAAAATTGCAAGAAAAATATTTATTTACTCAATTTTTTATTTATTTTTAATTTTTTTAATTTTATTAATCGATAATATTTTAAGATAAGATGATGGATAAAAAGAAAAAAAATTTAATCACTGCTTTGATATTAATCTTGTTTATGATTTTTTTATTTGTGTTAACTTTTTACAATATTGGAATTTACAATAGAGAAATATAATGAATATCAGCAAAAAAAAATTAACACCTATCGCTTTAGTAACGATATTTTTATTTATGCTAGGCTTATCTTTTGCAGCCGTCCCGTTATACGATTTATTTTGTAGAGTAACAGGATTTGGAGGAACTACTCAAAACGCTTCTAATAAAGAAATTCCAAAACTTATAGTAAATCAAGAATATAAAATGAGATTTGATACAAATATCAATACTACTTTAGATTGGAAATTTTATCCTGAAATGAATACTTTAGACTTGAAACCAGGGGAAGTGCATACAGTTAAATTTAACGTTGAAAATCCAAGTGATCAAATTTCTTCAGGGTCAGCAACATTTAATGTGTCTCCATCACCATTTGGTATTTATTTAAATAAGATAGGTTGTTTTTGTTTCGAAAAACAAACTTTACAACCAGGAGAAAAAAAAGAATTTGTATTAACATTTTTCTTGGATCCTAAAGTAGTTGATGATAATAAAACTAAAAATATGTCTGATGTAACTTTGTCTTTTACTTTTTTCTCATCAGGCTATTACGAAAAGAGTAACACATAATGTCAGCAGAAAAACCAAAACATGATTATCATTTAGTTGATCCAAGTCCTTGGCCGATCTATGTTTCATTCGCAACTTTAGTCTTAGCTTTTGGAGCAGTTTATTACTTTCACTCTAAAGCCCTTTGGTTATTATTAATTGGTTTCGCTTTGGTAGTTTATGGTGCATTTATGTGGTGGAGAGATGTTATAGAAGAAGCAGAACATCAAGGTCATCATACTCCTATAGTTCAAATTGGACATAGGTACGGTATGACATTATTTATCGCCTCTGAAGTAATGTTTTTTGTTGCATGGTTCTGGGCTTTTTTTAATGCAAGTTTATTTCCACCTGACTCTATTGGAGGTATTTGGCCTCCGGCAGATATTAAAACTTTTGATCCTTGGGATATACCTCTAATTAATACCCTAATTTTATTATTATCAGGGACTACTGTTACTTGGGCGCATCATGCAATGTTAGAAAATGACAGAAAAGGATTAGTAAATGGTTTGATCGCAACAGTATTTTTAGGATTTATATTTTCTTGTTTTCAAGCTTATGAGTACCATCACGCGACATTTACTCTAGATGGAGGAATTTATGGTTCTACATTTTATATGTCAACCGGTTTTCATGGTTTTCACGTAATAGTCGGAACTATTTTTCTTGCGGTTTGTTTGTTTCGATCAATGAAAGGACACTCGACGCCTCAACACCATTTTGGATTTGAAGCAGCAGCCTGGTACTGGCATTTTGTCGATGTAGTATGGTTATTCTTGTTTGCTGCGATCTATATTTGGGGAAGTTAATCTCAAATTGAAAAGTTCATTTTTATTTCAACTATTTGTAATTCTATTTGTAACAATATTTTGTGCATTAGGAACTTGGCAACTTTATAGATTGCAATGGAAGCTAGAGCTTATAAGTGAAATAACTTTCGGATTAGATTCTAAACCAATAGAATACTCTAATTCAATTAAGAAAAATTATCAGAGAGTAAGTGCCAAAGGTAAATTTAATTTCGATAAACAAATTTATCTTTATAGCTTGAATGATAGCGGAAAACCTGGATACGATGTAGTTACCCCTTTTAGAACTGATAAAAATCAAAATATTTTAATTAATAGAGGATGGATTAAGAAAGAACTTAAAGATAGTTCAAGCATAAACTTTAAAGCAGAAACCGATAAAGAGATAATTGGTCTTTTAAGAGAAATATATGAACCAAGTATATTTAAACCAGATAATGATATTAAAAATAATATTTGGTTTTCATTAAATTTAGAAGATTTAAAAGAAGCTACAGGTGAGCAATTTAACAATTTTGTAATTTTTCTTGAGGATAATCAGGCCAAGTTACCTTTGCCTAAAAAGATAAGTATAGATGTGCCAAACAATCACCTTAAATATGCTATAACATGGTATGCAATATCAATCTCGATAATTTTTTATTATTTATATTTTAGAAGAAAAAAATGAATTATTTTAGCACCAGGGATAAATCTTTAAAATTTAGTTTTAAAGATATTTTCTTAAGAGGACTTGCTCCAGGAGGAGGGCTATTTTTACCTGCTGAAATAAAGAAGTATAATCAAAAAGAACTAAATAATTTAAGTCAATTAAATTATAATGAACTTGCTACAGAAATTATCTTTAATTTTTGTTCAGGTGAAATTAAAAAGGAAGAACTTAGCTCACTGATACAAAAATCTTACAGTAGTTTTAAAGATAAAGAAGTAGTTAATTTAAAAAAGATTGGAGAGATCAACCTTCTTGAACTTTATCATGGGCCTACTTTAGCTTTTAAGGATATTGCAATGCAGGTAATTGGTAATATGTATGATTACTTAGAAATCGCTAAAGATAAAAATGTAAATGTCGTAGTAGCTACATCAGGAGATACTGGTTCAGCAGCTATTGCAGCATTGAATAATAGAAAAAATATAAACCTTTTTGTTCTGCATCCGCATAATAAAATTTCTACTATTCAAAGAAAAATAATGACAACAATTGGTGGAGCTAATATTTACAATATCGCTATTGAAGGTTCTTTTGATGATTGTCAAAAGATTGTAAAAGAGCTTTTTAATGAAGATAGTTTTAGATCAAAAATAAATATGTCTGGCGTAAATTCTATCAATTGGGCAAGAATTGTTTGTCAAATTGTTTATTATTTTTATTCTTTTTTTAAATTAAAAAAAAACAATATTAGCTTTTCTGTGCCAACTGGTAATTTTGGAGATATCTACGCTGGATATGTAGCGAAAAAGATGGGTTTACCAATTAATAAACTTATAGTTGCTACAAATAAAAATGATATTTTACAAAGAGTTATTAATACAGGTGAATATAAACCAGATACAGTCAAACCAACCATTACACCAAGTATGGATATTCAAGTTGCCAGTAACTTTGAAAGACTGCTTTATTATATATTAGATGAAAGTGATAGTAAGGTAGGGTCGTTAATGAATGATCTGTCATCAAAAAGTTTATTTAATTTAGAAAAAAAAGAAATTGATAAAATAAAAAAAGATTTTGAATCAGTAAAAGTTACAGATGAAGAGACAATCAGTATAATTGAAGAGATATACAAGGAACACGAATTTATAATTGATCCTCACACTGCTACTGGCGTAGGAGCAGCAAAAAGTTTTAAAAATTTAGGAGATATGGTTGTTCTTGGCACAGCTCATCCTTATAAGTTTAACGATACTATTAAAAAAGCAATAGGAAAAAATTTAGACTCACCTAAACATTTAAAGTTGAATATAGATAAAAAGGAAAAATTTGATATTATTGGGAATTCATATTTAGAAGTTAAAAATTATATTTTGGGCAAAATACAATGAGAATTAAAATAGGAGATAAGCTGCCTAACTCGGAACTATTTTATCTTGATCAAAATAATGATGTAAAAAAAATTGATATTTTAGATCTTTGTAAAGGCAAAACTATTATTTTGGGTATGCCTGGTGCTTTTACAAAAACTTGCTCGGCTCTTCATCTTCCTGGGTATATAAAAAATTATGAACTAGCTAATAAAAAAGGAATTTCTAAAATTGTTTGTGTTGCTGTGAATGATCCAAATGTAATGAAGGCCTGGGGTGAAAATCAAAATACTGGAAGTAAAATTTTCATGGCTGGTGATCCCTTTCTTAAATTTACAAAAGCTATCGGAGCAGAAGTAGATAAATCCGAAAAAGGATTAGGAATCAGATCTAATCGCTACACTATGTTGGTGGAGAATGGTGAAGTTAAAAAAGTAGAGGAAGAAAAAGAAACAGCTACTTGTGAATTATCTTCAGCTGAAAACTTTTTAAAATCTATTTAGTTTTCGAAACTGCCAATTCATCAACAAGATTATTATATTTGTTACCAGCGTGTGCCTTAACCCATTTCCAAGTTACCTTATGTTTTAGACAAGCATTATCCAATTTAATCCAAAGATCTTTATTTTTAACTGGTTTCTTACTTGAACTTTTCCAATTATTAACTTTCCACTTTTTAATCCAATCGGTAATTCCATCTTTGACGTATTTTGAATCGGTAAAAATTGTTATTTCAGAATTTTTTTTTACTTTTTTTAATGCCATGATTGGAGCCATTAATTCCATCCTATTATTAGTTGTATTACTTTCACTTCCAGAAATATTTGATTGATTAGAATCATTTAATATAATTGCCGCCCAACCTCCTTTCCCAGGATTTCCAGAGCAAGCACCATCAGTATAAATTTTTAATTTCATCAAAAGAAATAATCCTCATGATTTTTTGAGCTTTTATGAAATTCTAATCTCATCAAGTATTCCATCGGATCTTTTATTTTAACAATCGCTCCTTCTACTTTGTTTAAAGAGTCGAAAACTCGAGTTAGTAAGAATCTCAATGCAGCTCCTTGAGATAAGACTTTTATACTATCCAGTTCCTCATTAGTTAATTTTCTAATAGATGTATACCCATCTATAAAATTTTTTGCTTTAGTGACATTAAAACTTAAATTATTTTTTAAACCGTCAAAACATAAGGCATTAAAGCAAATAGCTATCTCAAAAGCAAAAAAATCTTCACACGAGAAATAAAAGTCGATTACTCCGCTAAATTTATCTTGTATAAAAAAAATATTATCATGAAATAAGTCAGCATGAATAATTCCTCTTGGTAAATTTTTTGGCCAATTTTTTTCAACATCATTAAGATTTTGCTCTATCAGTTTTGGAAGATCTTTATGTATACTCTCACATTTATCTTTGACAGAATTAAATAACTTTCTCCATGAATTAATAGACAAATCATTTTGCCGACTTAATTTAAGATTCTTTGTGAGCTCGTGCATTTTAGCAACTTCAGTTCCAACTAATTTACAATTAGTTGGTGATAAATTTTGCTTTGCCTTTCCCTCAAGAAAAGAGACAATCATTAGTTTTTTCCCTTCAAAATCTGTAATAGTTTCATTGTTCTTGTTAGATATTGGAGCAGGACATTTGAAGTTTGCTTTATTTAATGATGTCATCAGATTTGAAAAAAAAGGAAGATCTGCAGATTTAACTCTTTTTTCATAAATAGTAAGTATAAATTTTTTCTTGTCGATAGATAAAAAATAATTAGTATTTTCAATTCCTTCTTCAATTCCTTTGAACATATCTAGCTTACCTAATTTGTAATTAGACAAAATTTTTTCAATTTTATTTTGATTTAACTTTGTATAGACAGCCATTAATTAAGTTCTTTTGGTAATTTAAAAATTACCTTTTCTTCTGCAACTATAACTTCTTGAATTGAAACTTTTCTATTTTTTCTTATATTATTCAATAAAGTTTGAACTAGCTTCTCTGGAGCAGATGCTCCTGAGGATATTCCGATAGTTTCAGAATTTTCTATTTCGTTAAAAGGAATTTCTTTCTCGGAATGCATTAAATGAGAATTATTACAACCAGCTTTTTTTGCAACCTCAACTAACCTAACAGAGTTAGATGAGTTACGACTACCAACTACAAAAAACATATCACACTTAGAAGCTATCTTTTTAACTGCAGACTGTCTATTTGTAGTTGCATAACATATATCTTCTTTAACAGGGCCTTTAATTTTTGGAAACTTGTTTCTAAGAGCTTCAATTATTTCAGCTGTATCATCTACAGACAGAGTTGTTTGAGTTATGTATGCTAAAGGTTTTTTAAAATTCTCTTCTTTAAGTAGCTCAACATCATTTCTTGTCTCAATTAGTTTAATTGATCCTTTTGGAAGTTGGCCCATTGTACCAATAACTTCTGGGTGATTTTTATGTCCAATTAATAATATATCAAATCCATTTTTACTTAATTGTTCAGACTCTCTGTGTACTTTAGAAACTAATGGACATGTAGCATCCACAAAGGACAAATTCTTTAATTTAGCCTCTTCCGGAACTGACTTTGGAACACCATGGGCTGAGAAAATTACAGGCCTACTTACGTCATCTACATCAGATAATTCATCAACGAAAATAGCACCTTTTTCTTTTAATTCTTCAACAACTTGCTTATTGTGTACAATTTCATGACGAACATATACTGGAGCTCCAAATTTGTTGATTGATTTTTCAACTATTTCAATTGCTCTTTTTACGCCGGCACAAAATCCTCTTGGTGATGCTAAATAAATTTTAAGTTCTTTTTTCATTTTTTTCTAAAAAATATTCTAACAATATATGCGGAAAAGTAAGCGACGCCAAACCAATAAATATAACCTTATAAATAGCCTCATCAAGCTTATAAAAATTATTTAAAAAATATATTGCAAATGAAAATATTATTGCAGTAGTAAAAGTTAAGGGGATAGCTTTAGTTATAAATTTTTTAAGACCTGGATTGAAAGAATTGTCTAATTCAAAAATCAGTGAGATAGAATGCCTGATTGAGTGCAAAAAACAAAAATAAAGAGTGAAGGCTAAAACTGGCGATAAAAAAAGATTTAGTATAATTAAAGAAAAAAAGTCCATGATCATGACACCTTTTAGGTTTATATTTTCTCTCTTTGAAATATACAAAGATGACAAAAAACCTAGACATAAAAATGTAATTAAAAATTCATTACTAAAAAAACCTGCCTCGAAAACATTGAAATTTAGAATCCTGAATATTGCATTTGTCTCATCTCGCTTTAATAATAATGGAGCTACAATGACTGTAGAACCTTTTAAGAAGAATAAAAACTCGGATACGAAAAATTTTCTTCTGAAAGAAAATACCGTATCCTCTTTTCCAAAGTGGTAAGCAGCGACAATCAAAAATAACAACAAGACTGTATTAGGAAATATTAACCAAAAAGTTATTATTAATAATGAAATTAATATATACGTAATATAAAAAGACATAGTTTTTTTATATCCAAATAATTTTAAAAGTTTTTTTCCTTTGATATTATCTAATGCACCATGCGAAATTCCCAAGATTAAAATTAAAAATAAGCAAAATATTACAGGTTCAAAATTGAGCATTAGATTAAGAGGGCTTATTAAAATACAAAAATTAAAAAATATTATTGAGTGTTTAAAGTTTATATTTTCCATTAACTAAATAAGGCTTTTAAAAAAATTAATTTTGGCATTTTGTTAATAATACTTATGTCTTCAATCATATTACTTTTATTTGATAAAAATTTTATAATTGTATTTGAGGAAGTTTTAAACATATTAAAGAATATTTTAGGCATCTTTTCAGGGTATTTTTCTAATACTTTAAGAAATATATTATCTAAAAATTTATATTTCTTTCCTATAGTGAATATTTTTACTTTATCAATATTATCTATATTTTTTACAATATACTTACTATGTTCTTGAATATTTAAAAAAGTATAACCTGTGCTTAATCGAGTCATCCCTCCAGCTGATCCAATATTGATTATTTTTTTATCATTTTTTAATGAAGGAGAAAAAAGGGGTATGGCTCCTTTTTCAGTAAAATTTATTTTATAGTTTTTTATACCTAGATTATTCTTAATATAATTCTCTAGTTGAAGATCATAATCTCTGAGGCTATGATCTTCTAAATTCGATAACCAAGTTGTCTCAACCAAAGCTTTATTTTTACTAAATGGTAATGTGTAAAAAAAATGTACATCATTTCTCTGATCACAATTAAAATCCATTAAATTTATTATTTCTTCATCAAAAATATTCTTTTGGGTTTCTATTTCGATACCTTGGAAATGTTGCCATAACTCAGATTTATCAGGATCTTGTTCAAAAATACTATTAAAAATTATTGAATTTTCTGAGTTAATTTCACTTAAACTTTTAAAAAAACTAATGTTAGAATTTTTGGAAATTATAGAATTTATTTTTTTATAAAATTTTCCACTATCAATACTTTGATAAGGAAATTTTTTATTAGTCAACTCATTAGAACTGTCTGAAGTATTAATTGTAAAATTGTTCCAACTTTTAATTACACAGTCGTCAAAATTGTGATTAAAAACTTTCCAGAATGACCACGTTTTGTCTCTCTTGTATTCTAGACGAGTTTCAATAATAGCTAAAGTTTTTTCTTTTAACTTATCATTAATTTCAAGTTCATATGCTAAAGATAGACCTGCACACCCACCCCCGATAATTATATAATCAAATTCTTTCATTCAAATTAATCTCTTGTTCTAAAATATTATGATTTACTTGATTGTCGTAATCTAAATTTTTAATAAATAGTAACTTAATAAAGTCGAAAATTGATAAAAAGGTTTGAATTACTTTTTCAAATACTGGGACATAGATTTTGCCAGCTTTATTATAATTATTTATGTTTTTTTGTTTGAGAATGTAATCGCCAATTTTTCTATAAATTCGTCTAGCTACAATTACTGAAAATCTATATTTTATCGGTATGCTACTAATAGATTTAAATGATTTTTCGTAGAATGCTTGAGACTCATTTATAATAGCTCTAATTGACGAAAAATCGTGTTGAACATATTGTCTATTACGTGCTTTATCTTCACAAACATCTCTAGCAATATTAGTAAGTTGCATAGCTATTCCAAGATCTATTGCACCTTTAAGAGCTTCTTTATTTTTAACTCTCAATATTTTCGACATCATTAATCCGACTGTTCCAGCAACTCTATAAGAGTAAACTAGTAAATCTTTTTTTGAATTAATTATAACTTTTTCTTCTAAGTCTGTTTCAACTCCATCAAATAAATCTATTATTATTTGTTTAGAAATATTTTCACTATCAATAACTGACCACATGTCTTTTATGATTTGGTTCTGTAGATTTTTATTATTAAAATTATTCTTAAATTCTGAGAAAATTTTTTTTTTTTCAACTAGATTTTTATTATCGTCAACTATGTCGTCCAAAGTTCTACAGAAATTATATAAAGATGAGCACTTATCTAAAATACTATTTGGTAGGAAAAAACTTGCCCAATAAAAAGATTTAGCATGTTTTTTTAGTAAATTACTTTTCATTAAAATAATTTATCTAAAACTTTTGCCGATGAAAGAACACCAGGCATTCCAGCTCCTGGATGTGTTCCAGCACCCACAAAGTACAAGTTTTTATATATTTCAGATTGATTATGGAATCTAAAATAAGCTGATTGAGAAAATTTTGGTTGAATTGAAAATCCAGATCCATAAAGGGTTGCTAGATCGATTTCGAAGTAATCTGGCGTTAGATAAAAATCACTCACCACATTTTCTTTAATACCAGGCAATACCGTTTTATCCATTTTATCTAAAACTAAATCTTTGAATTTATCACCTTCTTCAATCCAATTAACTTTAGACAAATTATTTGGTACTGGAACTAAAACATAAAAAGCATCCTGGCCTTCAGGAGCCATATTAGGATCTGTTGCAGATGGTCTATGTAGATAATAACTTATATCATCAGAAAGTATTTTCTTTTCAAAAATTTTATCAAGATGTTTTTCATAAGCTTCTCCAAAATAAATTGTATGATGAGCAACGTTGCTATATTTCTTTTTAGAGCCAAAATAATAAACAAATAACCCCATTGAATAATCCATTCTTTTCATTTTTTGCTTAAATAAAAAATTATAATCTTCCTTTGATTTTATTAAGTTGTTGTAAACATTTGGGGGATCAGAATTACAAATCACATAATCACTATTGATTATTTTTGAATTATTAATTTTAACGCCTTTTACCTTTTTATTTTCTGTAAGTATTTCTGTGACTTCAGCGTCTTTAATAATTTTAATATTTTCTTCTCTCATCAATTTTTCTAAAGCTTTGACAACACTGCCCGTTCCTCCCATTGAGTAATGTATGCCCCATTTTTTCTCTAAAAATAAAATTAAAGTATATATAGATGTAGTACTGAAAGGATTACCGCCAACCAATAAAGGATGCATACTAAACACTCTTCTTAATTTCTCATTAGATATGTAATTTGAAACTAAACCATATACAGATTTATAACTTTTTAATTTTAGTAAAGATGGAATTTGCTTCATCATAAAAACAAAATTATTAAAAGGTTTATCAGAAAGATCTGTAAAACCTTTGTCAAAAATTTTTTCAGTAAAATTTACTAAATTTTTATATCCATCATAATCAGAAGGGTTAAATTTTTTTACTTGTTGCTCCATAGATTTATCATTTCCGTTGTAATCGAATGTTTCTCCATTATTGAATACGAAGCGGTACCATAAGTCTAATGGTACAATTTTTACGTAATCAGAAATTTTTTTATTAAATAATGAAAATAATTCTTCAAATAAATATGGAGCAGTTATAACTGTAGGGCCTCCATCGTAAATAAATTGATCTTTTTTAAAAACTCTAGCTCGACCACCAAGGTCATGATGTTTTTCAACTAATGTGACCTTATATCCTTTAGCTTTTAATCTTAAAGATGCAGCCAAACCTCCAAAACCTGAGCCTATTACTATTATTTTTTTTGCCATTTTATTTATGGCCTATTCTAACTGGATTTTTTCTTAAGTGCTAATTTAGTTTCCTCAATACTAGAGTTATAAATTTTATCTAATTTGCTTTTATCTAGAGAGTTTTTAATCAATTTTTCCACAGACTCTATGGCTATTTTAACTGATGCATTTTTAATATCCTTTTGTGCTTGATTTTTAAGTTGTCTAATTCTTTCTTCAGCATTTTTTTTTCTATTTTCCATCAAGTTGTGAAATTCTTTATTTACTTTAATGACATTTTTTTCTGCCTCTTCACTAGCTTTATTTAACATTTCTTCAACTTCTTTTTTTGAACTGCTTATTTTTTTTTCATGTTCTGTTAAGATATTTTTAGCATCTTCTTTCAGTTTTTCGGCCTCACTAATTTGACTTTTAATTTTTAGAATATTCTGTTCAAGAGCATCTTTAATTTTTTGAGGTACTTTGAAGTATATTAATACTCCTAAAAAAATCAAAAATGAAATAGTGACCCAAAAAGTTGCATCTAATGTCATAAGTATTTATTAATATTTTTTTTTGAAATTTCTTCAACAGCAGCCTTTATACTGCTTTCATTAAGTTTGTCGCCTGAGATATTTTCAATTATTTTTGATGATATATTTTCTGAAATATTTTGAATAGTAGATATAGAATTTTTTTTAAGTTCAGAGATTTCTTTTTGTACTTTTGATATCTCTACTTCAATTTCTTTTTCCATAGTTGCTTTTTTTAGCTGAATTTCTTTACTTAAATTATTTTTTGACTCAAAATGAATTTTGGATACCTCTTTTTTAGCATTTTCTAAAATATGTTCATATTCTTTTACTTTTGCCTCGGATTGTTCTTTAAATTTATTTGCGTATTCTAAATCTTCCTCAATTTTATTTTTTCTATTGTCTAAATTTTCCTTAATTTTTGGTAAGTAGAATTTTGATATTGAAACGTAAAGTATAGTAAAAACTAATATTAACCAAAACGCTTGAGATGCCCAATAGGTTGGGTCCAGCTGAGGCATACCAGCCTCAGCTGCAAATAAATTCGTATTTATAACGAATACCGTTATCAAAAAACTTACATATCTTTTCATATTGAATTTACTAAAATGCAAATAAAATAATCAAAGCCACTACAAGCCCAAACAATCCTGTTGCTTCTGCTAAAGCAAAACCTAATAACAAGTTAGGGAATTGTTTTTGAGCTGCAGATGGATTTCTCATTGCGCCAGATAAGTAGTTACCGAATATAATTCCAATACCTACTCCTGCTCCAGCTAATGCGATTGCTGCAAGACCTGCCCCAATCATTTTTGCCGCTTCTAACTCCATTTTTCCTCCTTTATTAATGGTGTAAATTTAATGCATCATTTAAATAAATGCAGGTTAATATTGCAAAAACATAAGCTTGTAAAAACGCTACTAGAATTTCCAAACCTGTTAGTGCTACTGAAAAACTAAGTGGTAACCATCCACCTAGCACTCCTAAGCTAACAACAAACCCGCCAAAAACTTTTAACATTGTATGGCCTGCCATCATGTTAGCGAACAATCGAACAGATAAACTTACTGGTCTACTTAAATAAGAAATAATTTCGATTATAGTAATTAATGGCAACAAAATAGTCGGAACACCGCTTGGTACAAAAATACTTAAATATTTGAAACCATGTTTAATAAAACCAATGATTGTCACAGCTACAAAAATAAATAAAGCCATGATCAATGTAACAATAATGTGACTTGTAACTGTAAATGAGTAGGGGAGCATACCAACCATATTACAAAATAAAACAAACATAAATAAACTAAATATAAATGGAAAGTAAGGTTTAGCTTTCGAGCCTGCGGTGTCACTGATCATCTTTGCTACAAAAGTGTAAAACATTTCTGTAATTAATTGAATTTTGTTTGGGATAATCTTTTTTTCTTTTGAGCCCATAAACAGAAATAAAAGAATTATAGATGCGCTTATCACCATAAATAAACTTGCGTTGGTAAATGATAAATCAATACCTGCGATTTTTATTTCAGGTCCAATTCTATGGACTGTAAATTGCTGCATCGGATTGCTTGCCATATAAACTTTCTAGTCCTCATTCTGCATTTTGTTAGCTGCTTTAATTACATTTAACATTCCAGCTGCAGCTCCCAAAAAAAAGAAAATTATTATTAACCAAGGTTTAGTACCAAACCAGTTATCTAAAATAAACCCAATAATTGTCCCAACTGCTACTGAGGCGACTAGTTCAGTGCCTAATTTAAATGCGCTACCCATAAATGAACCGCGTTTTAAGCCATCATTATCTAATTGTTTTTTTATTTTTGATTTTGCAATTTTTAGGCGAGTTTTAAATTCTTCAGGAATTGTCATTCTGATTATTTAAGCAACTAGTTCTTCAGCTCTCTGTAAATCTACTGAAACTAGCTGGCTTACTCCTTGTTCGGCCATCGTAACACCATAAAGTCTATCCATTCTTGACATCGTTAAAGCATGGTGAGTAATTATTATAAATTTAGTATTAGTAATTTTTGTAAGTTCATCAAGTAGCCCACAAAATCTAGTTACATTCGCGTCATCAAGAGGAGCGTCAACTTCATCTAAAACGCATATTGGTGATGGGTTTACTAAAAAAACAGCAAAAACTAGAGATAAAGCGGTTAAGGCCTGTTCTCCGCCTGAAAGTAAAGTAATGGATTGAAGTCTTTTTCCTGGCGGAGAAACAAACATTTCCAATCCCGCTTCAAGTGGATCATCTGAGTCAACTAGTTCGATTTTCGCAGTGCCCCCATTGAAAAGTTTTGTATAAACTTCATTAAATTTTCTATTAACTTTAGAGTACGCTTCAAGCAATCTTTCCCTTCCCTTTTGATTCAATTCATCAATACTTGTTTTTAACTTTACTATAGCTGAGTATAGATCCGCTCTGTCATCTTCCATCTTCTTTATATCAGTTTCATATTTTTTAGTTTCCTCGTCTGCTCTTAAGTTTACTGAACCAAGAGACTCTCTTGTTTTCTTAGTTTTTTCTATCTTTTCAGTTTGTTGCTCAATAGTTGGAAAATTTTCAATTTCTATATCACTAAGATCTGAAAAAGGTAATAAAGATTGTTCATTATCTATGTTTAGCTCATTTTTAACTGAATACATTAAATCTTTTTTTCTATTTTCAATACCTTCAATCGTAGCTTCATTTCTAGCTTTATTTTCTTTTAGGTCTGAGAGCTTTGACTGAATCTCTTTTAGATTTTCATTAATTGCACCATATTTTTTTTCAGCCTTAATTAATTCATTTTCAATTTCTTCATTTCTTTTTTTGATATTTTCCAGATTTTGCAAATTTTGTCCTTTGGAAGTCGCTATTCGTTCAGGATTTTTTTGATTTTCACCTATTTCTAAAAGAATTTTATTTTTTCTATTATTTAGTTCAGAGATCATTTTTTCCGAATTGGTTTTCAAATTTCTCCAGTTTTCTAATTCAATATCAATATTTTTTATTCTTTCTTTTCTTTTAATTGAGTCGCTTTCTATAGATTTATTCTTTCCATATTTTTCTGCATATTCCTCTTGAGAAAAAGTAATTTTTTTTACAAGCTTTTTAAGTTCTTGAAAACTTTCCTTTGAGAGTTTTACATCTTGATCAATATCTTTTTCAATTTGGTCTAATATTGATTCCAATTGACCTTGAAGTTTATTAAGCTCAGCCTTAGATAATTGAAGTTCTTTAGATGAATTTTTTTCTACATCCAGTAATTTATTTTCTGTATTTAACAATTCCTCTTTCTCTTTAGAAATTCTTTTTTCATTTAGATCTGCATCTAAGGATATACTTTTTTCTCTTTCGAGATCTGATCCAACAGTTCTAATAGATTTCTCAAGTTTTTCTTGGAGAGATTTTACCCTCTTTTCTTCCTCAACAAGACTAGACATGTCTAGATTTAATTTTTGAAGAGAAGCAGCACTCTCCATCTTTTTATCTCTTAATGGTGAAAGTTTTCTTCTCTCTTCCTCCAATAAAGTATTATTATGGTTATAGTCTATATTTATCGCACTTATTTCATCATCAAGTTCGTTAAGCTTTTCAAGTATCTGTTTTTTGTCTTTTTCAATTTCTTTTATCTTTAAATAATATAGTCCAGCTTCTAGTCTCTTTATTTCCTTTGAAATCTCTTTATATCTGGTTGCTTCTTGCGCTTGTTTTTTTAAATTATCTAGCTGCTTTTGCTGTTGTCTTTTGAGTTCATCTGCTCGTTTAAGATTGTTTTCCGCAGCATTTAATCTACTTTCAGCTTCTTGTCTTCTTGCGTGAATACCTGAAATTCCAGCAGCTTCCTCTAAAATAGATTTTCTTTCAATGGGTTTTGCCGTTACTAACTGTCCAATTCTTCCTTGACTTATCAGAGAGGGGGAGTGAGCGCCTGTAGAAAGGTCAGCAAAAAATGTTTGCACATCTCTAGCTCTCACCTCTTTATCATTAATGAAGTATTTTGATCCTTTATCTTTTTCAATTTTTCTTCTAATAGATATTTCATCAAATTCTTTGTATTGTAATGGACCGTTTTTTTCCAAATTATCTAAGAGTAAAGCAACTTCTGAGATATTCTTAGATGGACGATTAGATGTTCCTGAAAAAATCACATCCTCCATTCCAGATCCGCGCATGCTTTTCGCTGAATTTTCTCCCATACACCATCTTAATGCCTCAACTATGTTTGATTTCCCACATCCATTAGGCCCAACGATTCCCGTCAATCCTTTTTCAATTAAAATAGAAGTTTTTTCATTGAAAGATTTAAATCCAGTCATTTCTAAATTTTTAAATTTCATCTAAAGTTTTCTTTCTATAGCTTTTTTAAATTGTTTATATTCCATTGATCCAGTATATTTTTTTTCATTTATAATAATTGTAGGCGTTGACTCAATTTTATATTTTTTTTGAGCCTCAATTCTCTGATTCAGTATATTGTCTTGAACTCTTTCGTCGCTTAAACATTTATCCATTTTTTTGTTATTAAGATTAATTTCAGAACCAATTTTTTTTATAGAGTCATTAATTTTATTTATATTAGATCCCACGGCCCATATTTTTTGTTTTTGGTAAATTTTATCTAAAAGCTCAAACTTTTTATCGTTATCACCATGACATCTTACTATGATTTCAGCATTTAAAGCAGCAAGGTCTAGTGGGAAGGCGTGGTGCTCAAATTTCACTAAACCTTTATCTATAAACTCTCTCTTCAAATTATTAAAAATTGAATTGTGAAAACTTGCACAATGAGGACATGTCAGAGATGAAAATACCTTTACAGTAACTTTGGCGTCAGGATTTCCTGTTGTTAAAATTTTACTTTCAACATTTGTTGAAAAAAATATTAAAATTAAAAAAAAAGTAGAATATAATATTTTATTTATTTCTATCATTATATGCCTTTAAAAAATTATTTAGAGAACTTTTAATTTGGTGATCATCAACTTTTCTCATTTTTTCATGAACACTTTTAAGATTTTTAATTTTAGGAAAAGTAGTAAATTCTTTTTTTAATTTTTCTTGAGCAATTTTTAACTTAATGTTTTCGATTAAATTGTACCCAAAAAAACTATTAATTTTCTCAATTATTTCATTTTTTTCGTATTCAATCTCTAGCTCTTTTCCATGAATTACATTTAATATAAGAGTGCCATTTTTCATTTCTTTATCCATTTTTACTGAAACAGGATAGCACGAGTTTGAAATATTTTTACTTACCATTTTTGTCCAATTATCAACTATGTTAGAATAATTATAACCTCCTTTTTTCAAATACTTCTTTAAGGTTTTTGGAATTGAATTTGAAAATGGACGAAGTCCTTGAATGAACGTCTTTGTTTTATTATTATTTTTGTTATGCATATTAATTTGAGTTTACCAAAAAAAATTTTAGCTTGGTATGATAATAGCAGAAGGAAATTGCCTTGGCGTGTTGGCAAAAAGTCACCAAAAAAGGTGTATTATAGGCTTTTAAGTGAATTTATGTTGCAACAAACTCAGGTAAAAACAGTTATTCCCTATTTCAACAAATTTACAAAAAAATTTAAAACTTTAAATGATTTATCAAAAAGCAATGATTCAGAAATATTAAAATTATGGGAAGGTCTAGGTTATTATAAAAGAGCTAAAAATCTTTTAGCTTGCTCAAAAATATTGGTAAATAAATATTTTTCCAAACTTCCAGACTCTCTTGAAGAGATTAAAAAACTACCAGGTATTGGAGATTATACTGGTAATGCATTGTTAGGCTTAATTTATAATAAACCTACAATTGCCATCGACGGAAATGTGAAAAGGGTTTTTTCAAGAATACTAAATAAGGAGGAAAAAAAAATAGATTTTAACAAATTTATAAAAAAAAATAAAAAAAAGCTTTTTAGTACTAATCGAAATGCAGATTTTGTTGAAGCTTTAATGGAATTCGGTGCTTTGGTATGTAAACCAAAAAACCCAAATTGTTTTGCTTGTTGTTTGAATAAATCTTGCAAGTATTTTAAATCTAATAATAAAATTGAAAGTATAAGAGAAAGAATGATTAAAAATAAAAATTTTGATATTTTTTGTTATATAAATAAAAAAAAACAAATTGCTTTGACCAAAGATAATGAAATTAGTTTTTTGAAAAACTTCAATCTACCAATTATAAGAGAGACTAATAAGACCTTTCCAAATCAAAGTTGGAAATTTCTTAAAAACTATAAAAATTCTATTTCAAATTTAAAATTAAATATAAACTTATATTATAAATTTACAGATAAGATACCTCCATCTTATAGATGGTATTCGTTAGGAAGAAATAAAGAATTTATTCCAAGTTTTACAAAAAAAATCTTTAAACAAGTTTCAACTTTATTTTAATGAAAAAAAAATTAGCAATCATAGGAGCTGGTATAGCAGGGTTGACCCTAGCAAACTTGATCAAAAAAAATTCAGATCACGACTTTATGTTATACGAAAAACAAGAAAGCTTATCCCTCGACGAAGGCTATGGAATACAATTGTCGACGAATTGTATAAAAATTTTGAACAATATTGGATTTGAAAAAATTGACAAAGGAAAAATCTTTTGTCCCAAAGGTGTAGAATTTTATAATATAAAAAATAAAAAAATTTGTGATTTAGATCTTACACAGTTTAATAAGGAAAAAATTAAATATACAACATTACAAAGATCAACTTTGATTGAGTTTTTAAAGGATGATATATACACTCAACACATAAGATTTGGTAAACGAATTAAAGAAGTTTCAGAACTTAAAGGAAAAATTCTTGTTAAATTTGACGATAACACAAATGATCTCGTGGATATTGTAGTTGGAGCTGATGGTATTTTTTCAAATACTAGAACTTTTTTTGAAAAGAAAAAAAATGTACCAAAGTTTAAAAAAGCAGTTGCAGTAAGAACAATATTGAAGTCAAAATCTGAGTTAAATATCAATGAAGAAAATATAAGTATTATGATGGGCGTCGACTGTCATATAGTTATTTATCCAATAAATAAGAATAAAGAACTAAATGTAGTTTGTGTTATTCGAGATAATAAATATGATCCAGACAATATTAAATTTTTATTAGAGAAAGTTTTGCAACAAAACACAAATTTGACAAAAGTTTTTGATGGAGATTTAAGATCTTGGCCATTGTATTCAACTCCTAAAATACTACCTTCTTCAAATAGCAAAGTATTTTATATAGGAGATGCATTTAATGGTTTTTTGCCAACTCTAGCTCAGGGCGCAGGACAATCCATAGAAAGTGCTAACGAATTATTTAATCTTTTGAATGTGGAAAAAAAAGATATTCAAAATATCTATTTTCAAGAAAGGTTAAAAAGAGCAAAAATAGTGAGAAAAAGAGCAAATCTTAATTTTTTTGTTTTTCACTTTTCATCGTCGATCATGCAATTAGTTAGAAATATATTTATGAAATTCTTTGTAAAAAGAAAGAGCTTTGTAAACTCATACTTAGGAACAGTTTATAAAAACTAGATTTGACCTTCTGATATAAATTTTTGTCTAAGACTGTCTATTAAAACGTTTGTACCATTTAAATTATAATGCCAATAAGTCCATCCATTACAACTTTCTGCACCCATAATTTTCGCTGCAATTTTATGAATCGATCCCTCTATATTTTTATATTTAATACTCCCATCAGCCATTATCTTTGCATTAATTTTTTTCTTAGGATCTATAAGAGACGTTCCTGGTTTAATTATTCCTAACTCAACTAAAGAACCGAAAGGAATTCTTGGTTTTGACTTATTATTTTCAATTGTATCAAGGTAACTATCCTCGATTTTAAGGACTTTGTTAATCCTTTCTTTAGCCGCAAGAAAATAATTTTTGTTTTTTTCAATTCCATAATAATTTCTACCTAATTTTTTTGATACAACTGCAGTTGTACCAGTGCCCAAGAAAGGATCGAAAACTGTATCCCCTTTATTTGTTGTAGCTAAAATGACTCTATGAAGTAAAGCCTCTGGTTTTTGCGTTGAGTGAATTTTTTTTCCATTTTTTTTTAACCTTTCCTTTCCATTGCAGATAGGAAAAGACCAGTCCGATCTCATTTGTAAATCATCATTCAAGCATTTTAAAGATTGATAATTAAAAGTATATTTAGATTTTTTATTTTTTGAGGCCCAAATTAAAGTTTCATGTGCATTAGTGAATCTTGTACCTCTAAAATTAGGCATAGGATTATTTTTTCTCCAAATTACATCATTGAGCAACCAATAACCTAAATTTTGTAAATGATAACCCAATCTAAAAATATTATGATAGGAGCCTATTACCCAAATACTTCCATTGTCTTTTAAAACTCTTTTACACTCTATTAACCAAGCTTTAGTAAAGTCGTCGTAATGTTTAAAATTTTTAAACTTATCCCATTTGTCATTAACACCATTGACTTTAGATGAGTCAGGACGAGTTAATTTTTCACCAATTTGCATGTTGTAAGGAGGGTCAGCAAAAACTAAATCAAAAGTTTTATCTGGAATTTTTTTTAATTGCCTCAAGCAATCTCCGTTATAAATTTGATTTAAAAAATTTAACATCTCATGATTCAACCCGAAATTGAATCCATGGTCAAACCATTTTAGAGGAAAATTGTATCTTCTTGTGTTTTAGATTCCTAATTCGACAATATCTTGTGTACTGGTTTAAAACTTTTTCTGTGGTGTACTGTAACGCCAAACTTTTTTAAACTTTTTAAATGAGCTTTAGTGCCGTAACCATAATTTCTTTCCCAAGCATAATTAGAGAATTTTTTTGATAGTTTAATCATAAATCTATCCCTATAAACTTTTGCTATTATAGAAGCTGCGCTTATGACTTTAATTTTTTCATCGCCATTAATAATTGTTTTATAATTTTTTAATCCTTTTGGTGCGAAGTTTCCATCTATCAAAGTAACATCTGGCTTTATAGAAAGGTTTTTTATCGCTCTTTTCATAGAAAGCAAAGAAGCCTGCAAAATATTAAGATTAAAGATTTCATCTACAGAAGCAATTCCGATAGCAAAATATGACTTACTTTTGATATGTTCGGAAATTTCTTCTCTTTTATGAAATGTAATTTTTTTTGAGTCTTTTAAAAGTCTTAAATTAATACCTTTTTTTAATATAACAGCTGCTGAGATAACCGGTCCTGCAAGGCACCCTCTACCAACCTCGTCAACGCCAGCTGTTATAATTTTTCTCAATAAATCCTTAAAGTTGTTTTTTTTTATCTCTTATCATTTTCAAGTCAATCCAAGACATTTTTTTTTGTGCTGGTTGCCTCATTAAAAATGCAGGATGAAAAGTGATAATCACCGAAGTCATGCAGTTTCCAAATTTTTTATCTATCCATTTACCTCTCATTTTTGAAATAACAATATCTTTTCCAATTAGAGCATTCATTGCCGTACTGCCCAGTAAAACAAGTATCTTTGGATTAATTATTTCAATATGCTTTGTGATAAACGGTAAATATCGTTTTATTTCTTCCTCAGAAGGTCTTCTATTGTCTGGAGGGCGATAGTTTATTATATTAGAAATATATACCTTATTTCTATCCAACTCGATAGCAGATAACATTTTATCTAGGAGCTGACCCGCTCTCCCAACAAATGGTAATCCTTCTTGATCTTCGTTAGCACCCGGTGCTTCTCCAATAAGCATAATTCTTGAATTAGGATTTCCATCACTAAAAACAATATTTTGTGCATGTTTTTTTAAATCACAATTTTTTAAACTTAAAATTCTTTTCTTTAATAAATCTAGGTTTTTAACTTTATCTTGTGGTATTTCGAAATTATCTTTCTTATACCTATTAATTGCTTTATTGTTATAGATTAAATTGTGATTTATAAATTTATAATATTCTATTAATTTTAATGATTTATTTTTAAACACTATATGCCTATTTATAAAATTCTTTTAAATTCTACAGGACGTATTTTATTTGTCACTTTTTTAATTTTTTTTTCCACACTTGAGGCCAAAAATTTAGATAAATATAACAAAGCTGATAAAATAGCTGATTATTTTACAGGGATATTGCTTTTAAATCAAAGTAAGTATGAAGACTCACTAAAACATTTGAGCAAACTTGATGGTTTAGAGGAAACGCACGCAGCTTTTGCAAAAAAATACTTATATTCATTAGTTAATTCTGGGAATTTGAAAAAAGGATTTAGCTTTTCAAAGAAATTAGAGAAAGAAAAACAAGATAGTTTCGAGAGCAATTTGATAAGCGGACTATTTTTTCTTAAAAATTCAAAATTTAATACTTCAAAAGCGTATTTTTCTAAAGCAAAAGAGAGAAATTCTGGATCTATATTAGATATCTATATTGCTAATACCTTGTACATTTGGTCAAACTTAAAAAATAGTGATTTAGATGAAGCTAAAAAAGCTTTGGATAATTTAGATAATAGATTTGAAAATCTTAAAAAAATACAAACGGCTTTTCTGAACTGTTATTTTGGAACAGATGAAACAGATATTCTTTTTAATGAACTTGTAAAAAATCAAAACACCGATTTTTCACGATACAATTATTTTTATGCAAAATTTTTAGAAAAATCTGGAAAAAAAGATAAAGCAAAAAAAATTGTTGAAACTTCTCTAGAGAGATTTCCCAGAAATATATTACTCAATCAATACAAAATTGATCTAAATAAACCTACAACCAATATTGATTTTGATTGTAAAAATGAAAAAGATGTTATTGCAGAATTACTTTACATAGCAGCAAACGCGTTATCATCTCAATCAATTTACTCTTTATCTAATTTCTATTTAAATTTATCAAAATATTTAAATGAGGATTTTCATGCTTTTGATACTTTAATGGCAGAAAATTTTTATAATATTGATGACTATTTTAGTGCAAAAAAAGTTTACAAAAGATTAAGAAACCAAGGAAGTGCTTTTAAATGGTACGCTGATAAACAAATTTCAAGAATTTTAATTTTAGAGGAAAAAAAAGAAAAGGCATTAAAGTTATTAAACGCTTCATATAACGAATTCAAAGGAAAAGGAGTTTATGAAATTTATGATTATGCTGAGTTTTTAAAAAATAATGAAAAGTTTGAACAGTCTATTGCATATTATTCTGAGATTTTAAAAAGGATTGATAAAAAGCACCCTCTTTTTCCAGAGGTAAGTGACAGTAGAGGAGTGGCTTATGAAAGAATTGGAAAATGGGATAACGCTGAAAAAGATCTTCTTGCATCTTTAGAAGTAAGTCCGGATCAAGCTTATGTTATAAATTATCTCGCTTATTCATGGATAGAACAAGGAGTAAAAATTGAAAAATCTTTAAGTATGTTAGAAAAAGCTAACAGACTTAAGTCTAACGATCCTTATATTATTGACTCACTAGGCTGGGCTTTATTTAAACTTAAAAGATACACAGAGTCTAAAGACTATCTTCAATTAGCTGTGAAATTAATGCCGTCGGATCCAATAGTAAACGATCATTATGGTGATGTGCTTTGGAAAAATGGAGATGAAATTCAAGCAAGATATTATTGGAGTTATGTTCTAAATCTTGAAAAAGCGGAAAAGAATTTAAAAGAAAAAATTAAAAAAAAATTGATCAAAGGCCTATAATCAATGTTTTTAAAATCTTACGCAAAAATTAATTTATCTTTATCTGTCAACAAAAAATTAATGAACGGCTTTCATGATCTACAATCTATTTATTGTTTAATAGATTTATTTGATAAGATATGGATAAAAAAAATAAGTAAAAAAAATATTAATAATGATCAAGTTTTTTTTGAAGGGCCTTACTCAAAAAATCTTAATCATAGAAATAACTCCTTATTGAAGTGTCTTATTATTTTGAGAAAACATAAACTAATTTCTAATTACTATTCAATAAAGGTATACAAAAAAATTCCCGTATATGCTGGTTTAGGAGGAGGCACAAGTAATGCAGCTACAATATTAAGGTATTTAGTCAAAAAAAAAATTAGAAAAAAATTATTTACCCAAATTATTAAATATATTGGATCAGACCTAATACTCTTCTTTCAAAATCAAGGTTTTCTTCATAATCTTAAAAAAGTTATTAAGCTTGATAAAAAATATAATTTACATTTTTTATTAGTTAATCCAAAGTTTAAATGTTCTACAAAAGAAATTTTTTCAAAAGTGAGAAAATATACTCGAAAGAAGAAATTGCCGCAGGGAGTATTCAAAAAAAAAAGCAAATTTGTTAAATACCTGATGAATTCTAACAACGATTTACAATCAATTGTTGAAAAAAAATATCCTGTAATAAAAAAACTTTTAAAAGACATTAGTATGTTTAAAGGCTGTTATTTATCAAGAATGACAGGTTCTGGTTCTACTTGTTATGGTTTTTTTACCGATAAAAATAGCTCAAAAAATGCTTTAAAATATCTAAGAAAAAAATACCCTAAATTTTCATTTTCAATTGCAAAAACTATTTAAATTTATTTATTTATGATATATCAGTCATCTGTAAATGGGGCATAGCCAAGCGGTAAGGCAGCGGTTTTTGATACCGCCATCCTAGGTTCGAATCCTAGTGCCCCAGCCATAGTTATATGCTTAGTCAAAGTCTTAATTTTATAGAAAAACTCAAAAGAACCTTTTTTCCTTTTTATAAAAATAAAGATTTAAAATTTATTTTTAAAACATTACAAGATGGAATTCCTGAGGAAAAAATAGTTGCTAGATTTGTAGGAGGATGTGTAAGAAAATATCTATCTAATGAAAAAATAGATGATATTGATATTGCTTCAATTTTAACATCAGATCAAATTAAAGAAAAATTTAAAAACACAAGCCTTAAAGTGATTGATACAGGCATAAAACACGGAACCGTAACAGTAGTATCAAATAATCAAAAAGTAGAAATAACGACATTAAGAAAAGACGTCAAAACAGATGGAAGGCATGCCGAGGTGGAGTATACGGATGATTGGAAAAAAGATTCAGAGAGAAGAGATTTTACTATTAACGCAATCTATTTGGATATAAATGGAAAAATTTTTGACCCGCAAAAGGGCAAAGATGATCTTAAAAATAATAATGTTAAATTTATTGGCGATCCCCAAAAAAGAATTGAGGAAGACTATCTTAGAATTATCAGATTTATTAGATTTAAAATTATGTATGATATTAATGTAGAACCTTCCACAAGTGATGCTATTAAACAAAATTTAGACGGTATCAAAAAAATTTCTAGAGAAAGAATTCTTATTGAGCTGCTTAAAATTTTAAGTCTTAAAAATTTTTTACAAATTAATCAAAGTAAAAATTTGAAAGAAATATTTTCAATGATATTTCCTGAATTTTTATACCTGGATAGATTAGAACGACTTAAAAAAGTATATGACCAATCAGAACTGAATAGAGATATTTTGCTTGGGGTATTATTAATTGATGATAAAGAGAATCAAGAATATTTTTTACATAAGTATAAACCCTCAAATAAAATTAAGGAGATACTTGAAAAATTTAGTAAAAATTTACTAAAAATTAAAAATGATCGAGATTTTTTCGAAAAAGATTTAATAAAAAATGTTTATTTAAATGGTAAAAATCATCTAATTGCACTAAATTTAATAAATTTTTCAATGAGTACAAAAGTAAAATCTTACGATTTTACAAAAAATTTGAACAAAATTTTAAAAATCAAAGTTCCTTTGTTTCCAATAGATGGTAAGCTTTTAAAGCAAAGAGGCATGAAAGAAGGACAGACTATAGGAAAAGTTTTAAAAATATTAGAAAAAGAATGGATGAATAATAATTTTAAAATTTCAGATCAAAGAGTAAATGAATTAATTCAAATTAATTCAAATTAAACGTACTCAACTTCTAAAATTTCAAAATTCCTTTCTCCAGAAGGAGTATTTACACTTATCATTTCACCTTTATTTTTACCTATTAAAGCTCTTCCAATAGGACTTTTGAAAAAAATTAAATTTTTCTTAATATCTGCTTCGTCTTGACCAACTAATCTATATGAAATTTTTTTATCTGTTTCTAGGTCTTGAACTTTCACTGTAGATCCAAAAATTACTTTTCCATTATTTTCAATTTTTGTTACATCAATTACATTCGCCCTTGCAATTATATCATTTATAGCAATCACACGACTTTCAATTAAAGCTTGTTGCTCTTTTGCAGCGTGATATTCAGCATTCTCTTTTAAATCTCCATGGGATCTTGCTTCAGCTATTGCTTCAACTATTTTAGGCCTTTGAATATTTTTTAAATCTTCTAATTCTGACTTTAAATTCTGAAGACCATTTACTGTAATTGGTTCTTTTTCCATAATTATTTCCACTTTGCTTCAGGAGGAAGTGACATCAATATTGAGTCAATATTTCCTCCAGAGTTTAATCCAAATCTTGTACCTCTGTCATATAAAAGATTGAACTCTACATATCTCCCGCGCTTAAACAGCTGTTTTTCTTTATCTTTTTTTGTCCACTTAAATTTTTCTTTTCTCTTAATAATTTTTTTCGAAATGTTGATAAAAGAGAGACCAAGTTCTCTCACAAATCTAAAATTTTTAATCCAATCTTTAGTTTCATAGTCAAAGAAAATACCTCCTATTCCTCTAGCTTCACCTCTATGCGGTAAATAAAAATATTCATCACACCATTTTTTATATTTTTTATAATTTTTATTATTTTGAGCACAAATTTTTTTTAAATCATTATGTACCATCTTTTTTTCTATATTATCCTCAAAACTCGGGGTTACGTCTATGCCTCCACCAAACCATTCTTTAGACGTTACTATAAACCTAGTATTAAAATGTATTGCAGGAATCTTTGGATTTCTCATATGGGCAACAACAGAAACACCCGATGCCCAATATCCACCTTTTCTTTCTGCTCCCAGGATTTTCGATCTAAATTTTTTAGGAAAAACTCCTGACACAGTAGATTTGTTAACACCAACTTTATCAAATATTTTACCTTTTGATAACAGGTATGAAGTCCCTCCTCCTTCATTTTTTTTACTTTTAGTCCAATCTCTTTTTAAAAATTTCACTTTGTTTTTTTCAAGAAACTCAAATTCTTTACAAATTTGACTTTGTAAATAAGAAAACCAACTATCGGTCATTTTTTTTTTGAAATCAATTGAATTCATTTTAGCAAATTATTCTGCCTTAAAGCCTCAGCAGCGATTATAGCTACACTCATAGCTACATTTAGTGATCTAGTTTTTTTATTCATTGGAACTTTGATTTTGTTTTTTAATATTTGATGTACCTCCTTTGGTACCCCTGCACTCTCTTTACCAAATAAAAGCATATCATTTTTTTTAAATTTAAACTTATAATATTTTTTTTTTGCTTTTGTTGTCATTAAAACTACTCTAGATTTTTTATATTTTCTTAAAAATGACTTGAAGTCATTATGGCGTATAACTTCACATAAACCTTCATAATCCATAACAACTCTTTTAAACCTTCTATCATTTAAATTAAACCCACATGGTTCTATCAAGTGAATTTTCAAATTTAGGCAAGCACCCAATCTGATTATTGCCGCCGTATTTTGAGGGATATCAGGTTTGTAAAGAACTATGTGCATTATTTGAGCATAATTTATGTGTCATTCTGACCCTAGAAATTTTTATAATATGGTTTTATTTAATAATTACATTATAAGCACTTACATAAATGAGCAAAGAAGAAAAAAAAGTTAATCGGAGAGATTTTATATTTACAGCTAGTTATACGGTAGGAGCGGTAGGAATAGGGGCAGTTATTTGGCCAATGATTGATCAAATGAATCCTGATAAAGCTCAACAAGCTTTAGCCACTACAGAAGTTGACATTAGTAGCATAGAACCTGGTAAGTCCATTACTGTTTTATGGAGAGGTAAGCCAATATTTATAAAAAAAAGGACTTCAGAAGAAATAGCTGAGGCTAGGGCGGTAAAATTGGACGATTTGCCTGATCCTCAAAAAGATGAAGATAGAGTAAAAGAGGGTAAAGATGAATGGTTAGTCATGTTAGGAGTTTGTACACATCTTGGATGTGTCCCTTTAAAAGATAAAGGAGACTTCAATGGTTGGTTTTGTCCTTGTCATGGTTCACATTACGATGTATCAGGCAGAATAAGAAAAGGACCAGCTCCAACAAACATGGAAATACCAAAGTTTGAATTTGTAGACAGTAATACGATTAAGATTGGTTAAAAAAATTATGAGTGAGCAAGAATATACACCGAAATCTAAAGCCGGAAAATGGTTTAACGATCGTTTGCCATTGCTTACTCTTGGAGCACATCTTACAGATTACCCAACACCTAAAAATCTAAATTATTGGTGGACCTTTGGTGGAATTTTAACTTTTTGTTTAATCACTCAAATAGTTACAGGAATTGTTTTAGCAATGCATTACGTCGCTCATGCTGATTTAGCTTTTGCGAGTGTAGAACACATAATGAGAGATGTAAATTATGGTTGGTTAATAAGATATATTCACAGCAATGGTGCATCTATGTTTTTCCTAGCAGTTTATATTCATATTTTTAGGTCTTTATTTTATGGATCATATAAATCACCAAGAGAAGTAATTTGGATAATTGGTTTGATGATTTATTTATTAATGATGGCTGCAGCTTTTATGGGTTATGTTTTGCCTTGGGGTCAAATGAGTTTCTGGGGCGCTACAGTAATAACTAATTTATTTAGTGCGATCCCACTAGTTGGAGATAGTATAACAACTTGGTTATGGGGAGCATATTCTGTAGATAATCCAACACTAAATAGATTCTTTAGTTTACATTATTTAATTCCATTTTTGATTTTAGGATTAGTAGTTTTACACATTTGGGCTTTACATGTTCCAGGAAATAATAACCCTGTAGGTATTGATATAAAGAAACCGTCTAAAGATACAGTGCCATTTCATCCTTATATTACAATTAAAGACGCTTTTGCACTTTTAGTTTTTATGATCATATTTGCTGGATTTGTATTCTTCACTCCTAATGTTTTGGGACACTCAGACAATTACATACCCGCTAATCCGTTAGTTACACCTGCACACATAGTACCTGAATGGTATTTATTACCATTTTACGCAATTTTAAGATCTGTCCCTGATAAATTAGGTGGTGTAATTTTAATGTTCAGTGCAATTTTTATTTTATTTGTCCTACCTTGGTTAGATACATCAAAAGTTAGATCGGCTGTTTTTAGACCGATTTATAGACAGTTCTTTTGGATATTAGTAATAGACGTTCTAATGCTTGGTTATGTTGGTGCGATGCCAGCTGAAGGAATTTACTTAGTATTAGCTAGAGTGGGAACTATTTATTACTTCTTACATTTTATAGTAGTCATGCCTGTTGTCGGTTATTTGGAAAAAACAGATCCGATTCCTATGAGCATATCTGAGCCAGTATTAACTGGAGGAACAGAACCATCTTTAGCTAGGAAGGTTAATGATAAAGTCTAATATAAAACTACTCTTTTTATCTTTTTTGTTACTTATCTCACTTAGACCACTACAAAGTGCTGAAATGATCGATCCAATTAAAGTGGATTGGAGTTTTAAAGGTTTAACAGGAACTTTTGATAGAGCCTCATTACAGAGGGGTTTTCAAGTATATAAAGAAGTCTGTGCTTCTTGTCATTCAATGCAATACCTTAGCTATAGAAATCTAGGAGAACCTGGTGGACCTGAGTTTTCAGAACAAGAGGTAAAAGCTATTGCAGCTAGTTTCGAAATAGAGGATGGTCCAGACTCTCAAGGAGAAATGTTTACTCGACCAGGAAAACCTTCAGATAAATTTAAGAGCCCATACCCTAATGTTCAGGCAGCAACAGCTGCCAATGGTGGGGCATACCCGCCTGATATGTCAGTTTTAGTCAAAGCAAGAAAAGGAGGAGCTAATTACATTTATTCAGTTCTTGTTGGTTATGAAGACCCTCCTGCAGGTGTTACTCTTGATGATGGTGTTTATTACAATAAATATATGGCCGGTAATAAGATTAAAATGCCAAATAATTTAATGGATGGTTTAGTTGAATATGCAGATGGCACGGAGTCTACGGTTGATCAAATGGCTAAAGATGTAACAACTTTTTTGGCTTGGGCCGCAGAGCCAGAATTAGAGGAAAGACATAGAACTGGCGTTAAAGTAATTATTTACTTAATTCTTTTAACTATTCTTGTTTATTTAAGCATGAAAAAAATTTGGTCAAGGGTTGACTCTGAAGTATAAAACATCTCCATCTTTAACAATATAGTCTTTACCCTCAATTCTAAGTTTACCGTTTTCTTTACATTTTTCAGCACTACCGTATTTTATAAAATCTTCACAGGTAATAGTTTCTGCTCGTATAAAATTTTTTTCGAAATCTGTGTGAATTACACTGGCTGCCTTAGGAGCTGTTGTATTTTTTTTTATAGTCCAAGCTCGACTTTCTTCCGGACCAGAAGTAAAAAAAGTATCCAATTTTAAAAGATCATAACCTTCTTTAATAAGTTTATTTATACCAGTTTTATGCAGCCCAATATCTTGCATAAACATTTCTTTTTCTTTTTTATCTAACCCTGAAAGTTGGTCTTCTATATCAGCACAAATATTAATAACTTTTTCATTTGGATATTTATCTTTTACCTGATTAGTATATGAATTACCTTTGGATAGATCGTTTTCACCTACATTACAAACAATTATTCTTGGTTTAATACTCAGCAAACCAATACTTGTGAGAAATTTTTCTTCATCATAGTTGTTAATTTCTACCTCTTTTCCACGATCAAGATTTTTAGTTATTTTCTCTAAAATTTTGATTTCCTTTTCATTAAGTAATTTTTTTTTGCCTTTTTCTAATTTCTTATGAACAATATCTAAATCAGAGAGAATTATTTCTGTTTTTATGGTTTCTAAATCATCTATGGGATTAATCTTTGAATTTACATGGGTAATTTTTTCAGACTCAAAACACCTTACCAAATGTATTATTGCATCAACTTCTCTTATATGGGATAAGAATTTATTACCTAATCCCTCACCTTTTGAGGCTCCCTTTACCAAGCCAGCAATATCAACAAACGTAATATTTGTATAAATTTTTTTTTTTGAGTTAGAAAGAGAGGTTAATTTATCAAGTCTTTCATCTACTACATCTACAATGCCAATATTAGGGTCAATAGTGCAAAAAGGAAAGTTAGCAGCTTCAGCATTTTTAGAAGCAGTTAATGCATTAAACAATGTTGACTTACCGACATTTGGCAGTCCAACTATTCCACATTTAAATCCCATTAAGATTTTGATTAACTTTGCTTGAAAATAAATCTATCTTTTTATCAATAAGTGTAGGTATTTGTTTTACTATATTCTCAGTAATTTCTTTTATTTTCTCTTCTTCATCTTCTTTGAAATCCTCTAGAACGTGATTATTAACCTTTTTTTTTTGCTTTGGATGACCTATTCCAATTCTAACTCTTGAATAATCTTTACCAATAAATTTATCAATTGACTCGATACCATTATGACCTGCGCTGCTACCTCCGAATTTCGCCTTGATCTTTCCAAAATCAATATCCATATCGTCATGAAAAACTATTACATCTTTCGCATCTATTTTAAAGTAATCAATCAATTCTTTAATAGCAGTTCCAGAATTATTCATAAACGTTAATGGTTTGATTGCATAAATTTTCTTCTCATCAATGTTACCAGTTGTAAGCAGTCCTTTAAATTTTGGTTTCTGTTTTGAAAGTTTAAAATGTAGGTTTATGGCGTCTATAATTTTAAAGCCTATATTGTGTCTGGTATTTGTATAATTAGAACCTGGATTTCCTAATCCAACTAGTAGAAGCATATTAATTATTTCTTTTCAGCAGGTTTTTTTTCTTCAGGTTTTTTCTCTGCGCCGCCTTCTTTTCCTTTTTCCTCTTTTTTAGCAGCATCTCCATCTTTAGTTGCTGCTTCTGCACCTTCCGCTGGTGTTTCTCCCTCTGCTCCTTCAGCAGGTGTTTCCTCTGCTGGTTTTTCTGGCTCTTTAATTATTGTTGGAGCTGCGACTGTTGCTACAACGAAATCACGGTCTACAATAGTCGGCAAAACATTTTCAGGTAATTTAACTGAAGAAATCTTTATACTAGTCCCAATATCAGTTCCTGTAAGATCAACTACTATCTCATCTGGAATATTTTCAGCTGGACATTTTAATTCAACTTTCCTCCTCACAATATTTAGTACACCTCCTTTTTTTAATCCAGGAGAGTCAGGATGGTTGATAAATTTTACTGGAATCTCTAAGATAATTTTCTTTCCTATTACTATTCTCATAAAATCAATATGAATAGGTTCTTCAGAAACAACGTGATAAGCAACCTCCCTTGGTATAACTTTTTCCTTCTTTCCATCTACGTCTAGTTCCAAAACCTTAGATAAGAAAGTGTCAGAGTTTATTATGCCGGAAATTTCTTTTTTACTTACTGAAATATTTTTGTTTGGATCTTTACCTCCATATAAGATTGCAGGTATCAAACCTTGAGCCCGTAATTTGCTATTTGAGCCTGATGTTAAATTTTCTCTTTTAATTGCTTTTAGGTTATTCATAAGTTTATTGAAAAGCGTATATAACTCAAGATGTATACTAAAACAAGTGTTAATTGAATAAATCTGATACTGAATTAGAATTAGCTATTCTTTTAATAGCCTCTGACATTAGTGAGGCAATAGATAACACCTCAATTTTATTATTATTTTTAATTTTTTGTGAATTATCGATTGTATCAGTAATTATCAGTTTCTTGATCTTGGAATTTTTTATCTTTTTAACAGCGTCCCCACTTAAAACAGCGTGGGTAATGAATACGTAAACTTCGTTTGCTCCATTTTTTTTTAATGCATCAACCGCATTTACTATTGTTCCTCCACTGTCAATTATATCATCCACAATGATACAAGTTTTGTTTTTTACATTTCCAATAATATTCATTACTTCAGATTTTCCAGGAGACGGTCTTCTTTTATCAATAATAGCTAGATCTGCTTTGATCCTTGTGGCTAAAGCTCTTGTTCTAGCAACGCCGCCTACATCAGGAGAAACACATATTAATTTTTTACTATTCAATTTTTTTTTAATGTATTTTGCAAATAATGGAGCTGTATATAAGTTATCAACCGGCATATCAAAAAAACCCTGAATCTGACCTGCATGTAAATCCACAGTTACCACTCTAGTTGCACCAGCATTTGATATTAAATTTGCCACTACTTTAGCTGAAATAGAAGTTCTTGGTGCAACTTTCCTATCTTGTCTAGCATAACCGAAGTACGGGATTACTGCTGTAACAGTTTTAGCTGAAGATCTTCTAAGTGCATCAATGACAAGAAGTAACTCCATAATGTTATCATTTGCAGGGTTCGAAGTAGATTGAATTACAAATACACTATTGCCTCTGATATTTTCGTTAATCTCGATATATATTTCTCCATCAGCAAATCTTCTGATATTGGTGTTGATTAATTTTAGCTTAAGGTTCTTAGAAATATCTTTGCTAAGCTTTAAATTGCTAGTTCCAGATAAAATTTTCATGAAATGTAATTATTTATACAATTATTTTATAAAGTTTTCAAATTTAATCTAAATTAATCTTATGGTAGAAATACACCTCCCATAATCCTTCTGCTTTAAAATTGTTGACCGTCTAAAGCTAAAAAAGTAATTCTTCTCTTTAAAAGTATCATAATTCACATGATCTGTGATCACATTTAGCTTAAAAAGCTGGTCAGCTATAAATCTTCGTAAATTAAATAATTTTTTTTTTTCATTTTTTTTAGAAAAATATTTTTTGTATTTTTTTGATTTTTTTATAAAATTTTTAAAAAACTTTAAATCAACTTCATAATTCTTTTTTCCTATGCATGGACCAATACTTGCATATATCTTATTTTTTGGACTTTTTTTTCTAATTTTTAAAATTGTATTTTTGATAATCCCTGAGAAAGCACCCCTCCAACCAGCATGAATACATCCTATAATTTTCTTTTTTTTTTCATAAATAAGAATAGGGACACAATCAGCAGTAACTACACCTAAAGCGTAACCCCGCATTTCAGTTATTATTGCATCAGATTTAATTTTATTTTGGAAATTATTTTTTTTAATTTCTTTTACTTTATTACTATGAGTTTGATGCATTAAAATTAAATTCTTATCTTCAACAAGCATTTTTTTTGCAATAAATTTAAGATTTTTTGTAATATTTTTTTTTTTATCTTTAGAACCTCTTCCGCAGTTTAATCCTCGGTAAATTCCTTTTGAAAAGCCACCTTTCCTTGAAAAGAAGCAATGTTTTAATTCTTTAAATTTTTTAAGCCTTTTAGAATAAAACATTATTTGAAACCCAAAAAATTATTAGTTTTAGACTTAAACGCAAAAATAACTTTAAAAAGTTCACCCATTGATTCTTTATTTAAAAGTCTATTTAAGGTTGAGGTCATGTAATCTTTTTCTTTAAAAGTCATATTTTTCTCAAGAATTTTTGCCCTTTCAATAATACCCATTTTTTCCAGAAAAAATTTTTGAGAAACCACTTTTTTGACCCTTAGTTTATTTTTAATAAAGTATTCTTTTAAAAGACCAAAATTAACGAGTGAAGTAATATCTGCATTACCAAGGTTTTTAAATAAGGATTGTTTGTCAATTTTTTTATTTTTCATTACAGCTTGCAATGTATTTTTGTTAGTATTTTTTATATAACCATAATCTATAAGCAAAATCCCTCCTGATAGTTTTTCAATTTTTTTTACTATTTTATCCATTTCAAGAAGACCTAATTTTGGAAATTCAATAAATTTTGATTTCTCAAAAACTTTGAATTTTTTTATATCTTTAATATCATTTAAATTTGCTTTTTTAAAAACCTCGTTTATTCCTAAAATAGGATCTATTGAGTAGCATTTTTCAAATAGAGAGTTTTTATCATAAGAAAATTGTTTAATTGGAATCGCATCAAAAAATTCATTACCAAAAAAAATTATAGGCCCATCGTTTAAATTATCAAAGTTTTTAATCCACTTAACTTTTGATTCTTTTAATTTATTTTTTTGAACTTTAATGAGAAAGTTACTTCTTTCATATAAATTAATATTGACTGAATTATAAAGATTAGGAAATTTTTTAAATGTTCTTAATAAAACTCTAGTAAGACTTCCGTCTCCTGGCCCAAGTTCAACAAAATTAAATTTATTAGGTTTACCTAATTTTTCCCAAGTAGTAATAATCCATATTGATATAATTTCAGAAAATAAGTTTGAAATAGTTGGCGCAGTTATAAAATCTCCATTTTTTCCAAAAGGAAAATTTTTTGAGTAATATCCTTTATTAGGTTCGTAAAGAATTTTATCAAAAAATTCATCAATAGGTATTAACTTACCTGATTTGAAGTAAGGATACTTCGGATTATTAATCATTTTTCTTTAAGTAAAGAATTAAACCAGCGCAAAGCATAATTACACTTAATAACATTCCCATACTAAGAAGTCCAAAAATGTAACCTATTTGTACATCAGGTTCTCTGAAGAATTCTGAAAAAATTCTGAATACTCCATAAAAAATTAAAAAAATAGAAGAACAATTTCCGACACTGTAATTTTTTTTAAATAATACGTAATTTAATATTAAAAATAAGATTAATCCCTCCAGAAATGCTTCATACAACTGTGAAGGATGCCTGACAAAATTATCTATTCTCGGAAAAATTACCCCCCAATAGACATCTGTAGCTTTACCTACTAACTCTCCATTAATAAAATTTGCAATACGACCTAAAAAAATTCCGATTGGCGAAACACAAGCGACTAAGTCTAAAAGTAAAAAAATATTTATATTATTTTTTTTGGAAAATGAATAAGTACCAATTATTATACCTAGTAAAGCACCATGAAATGACATACCGCCTTGCCAGATCTTAAAAATGTCTATTGGATTTTCCAAATAATACCCAAAGTTATAAAAAAGAACGTAACCCAATCTTCCACCAATTATTATTGAAATAATTAAGTAGGAAATAAAGTCATCGAACAGGTTCAGCTCTAATTTGTTTCCGTGAGTATTAAATTTTCTAGATATTATAACTCTTCCGTACAACCATCCAAAAAGTATTCCAAATATATATGCTAAAGAATACCATCTGATTGAAAAGAACCCCAAATCAAATAAAATTGGGTCTAAATTATGGGTAAACATTATTCTTTATATCATATTTGAAATTGACATGCCTATCAAATAAGATGAAGCATGAATAATTCAGAAAAAATTTTAAAAACTTTATCTAACCTAATAGAGAATAGCATTTTAACATCCAAAGATATAAAAAATGAGTTATCTACTGATCTCAAATTTAAAAAAGACAAGATTATAAATAATCTGGATTTAGTTTCTAGAAAAGAATTTGAAGTACTAAAAAAATTAGTCCAAAAACAAGAATTAATAATTAAACAATTAAAAAAAAAACTAAAAAGGTAAGGACACTTTAACTTTTAATCCATTGTGATCACTTTTACCAAGTAAAACGCTTCCGCCGTGGGAATTTATTATATCCTCTACAATTGCAAGACCAAGACCAACACCAGATTGATTTAGACTTCTACTTTTATCTAACCGAAAAAATGGTTTGAAGACATTTTTGTATTGATCTTCAGGTATACCCGGACCATCATCTTCGACAATTATTTGAGCACGATTACTTCCTTTTTGAAAGCTTACGTATACGTGGTCTCCGTAAGATAATCCATTTTGTATAATATTTTCAAAAGATCTCTTTAATGCTAATGGCCTACCGTTCAGAAAAATATCATCTTTTAAAAAAATTTTTAATTTATTATTGTTAATATCATTTTGAAGTTCATGAAACATATCTTTAAGGTTTATTTCTACTGTGCTCTCTTGATATTGGGCTTTAGCAAATTGAAGATAGTCGTTTAGCATTTTTTCCATTTCATCAATATCCCTAGACATTTTGTTAGATAAGTCTTTTTGATCTAACATTGCTAATTGCAGTTTTAATCTTGTTAAAGGCGTTCTTAAATCATGACTAATTCCTGACAACATTTCTGATCTTTGATTTAAATGACGATTTATTCTTTTAGCCATTCTATCAAATTCATATGCAGCTTTTCTTATTTCTTGAGCACCTGAAGGCCTAAAATCATTCACATAATCTCCTTTACCAAACCTTTCTGCAGCTTTAGCTAATTTTACTAATGGTCTAGTTTGATTTTTAAGAAAAATTAAAGCTATTATAATTAATAAAATAGATGGTAAAGTAGTCCATAAAACAAATAATCTCACAGAGGATGTCGCAATCAGTTCTTTTGGAACTAAAAACTCAATCACTTCATTTTTCGATTTTATTTTAATTTCAACCGCATTTTTAAATTTTAAAGTATTGAACCAATAATTATTATTACCAAAAGCAGACTTTAATTCTCTGCGCAAAGATCGATCCATAGGACTAAATTTTCTTTCACCTGAAATTTTTGGAAATTCATCTTGATTAATCCCTATTTCAAAATTAAAATTATTTTTATAACTATCTGTAAAAAAATCTAAGTATTTTTTGTCATTTTGATAAACTTCTTCTATAGTTTTTAATTGAGCCACCAAAGAACGCGTTGTATTTTTGTTAGCTTTAATCCAAATACTATCGTAGAATACAATTGTTATTATTAACTGAAGTAAAATAGTTGGTGCAGCAACTATTATTAATGCTCTATAAAACAATCTTTTAGGTAAAACTATTTTAATAAATTTATTCAATCCAAAGAACATAGCCTGAACCTCTTATTGTTTGAAGATATTTTGGGTTTTTTGGGTTTAACTCTAGTTTCTGCCTTAATCTGGTAATCATCACATCTATAGACCTTTCTTGACTTATTCCTGAAATTCTCCCTATCTCTTCTCGCGTGTAT
>CACODG010000006.1 GCA_902625945.1 uncultured Pelagibacteraceae bacterium
GAAAAAAAGCTAAAAAGAAAACTAAAAAGAAAGCAAAAAAGAGAAGAAGAAGAAGATAGTTTTCTCTTTAACTAAACGCCCTTTTTATAATTTTAAAAAGGGCGTTTTTTTTTATACTTCTTCAGAAATTTTTGTTCTTCCTAACGCTTTATCCATTTTTTTTTGCACTTCTTCAGAACCTATCTTTAAGACTGCTTCAAATTCAGATTTAAGCCTCTCAAATGCTTTTTCAAAAAGCTGTCTCTCGGAATAAGATTGATCAGCGATTATGTCAGAATTTTTATTAAGATCCTTTACAACCTCTGCAAGTTCATAAATTTTGCCTGAATTAATTTTTTGATCATATTCTTGTGCTCTTCTACTCCACATTGTTCTTTTAATTTTAGGTTTTGTTTTTAAAATAGAAATACATTTGTTTATTTGATTGATTGTGGCTATCGGTCTTAGTTTAGACTGTTGATTAATTGGAACTGTTAAAGTGAGTTTCTCCTTTTCCACCAGAATTTTGTAAAATTGAATATCAATATCTCCAATTTTTGCTTTTTCGATTGCTGTAATTTTTCCTACTCCATGTTTTGGATAAACAACAAAATCTTTTAAATTATAAATTCTTTTTTCTGTAGCCTGTTTTTTAACTTTTTTTATTTCTGGCTTTTCTTCTTGACCAGGAATTATTGTTTTTCTTTCTTGAGTCTTTAAATTATTTTTAACTTTTAAATTTTTGGAGATTTTCGCCTTTTTAATTTTTTTAGTTTTTTTTACTTTTTTCTTTTTTGGCATATTTATTTTCCAGGTTTTTCTGAGAAGTGTTTATCATATTTATCTTTAACATTTTTAAATTTCTCATGATCAGTCATTGGTTCTTTCTTTTTTGAAATATTAGGCCATATTGCAGAAAACTTTTTATTTAGCAACAACCATTTTTGCTTATCTATTACAGATTCATCGGTGTCAGCCTTAATTGCATCTATTGGACATTCAGGTTCACATACACCACAATCAATACATTCGTCAGGATTTATAACTAACATATTTTCTCCCTCATAAAAGCAATCAACTGGACATACTTCTACACAGTCTGTGAGTTTACATTTGATACATTCGTCTTTTACAATATATGTCATTTACTATTAATTAATTTGAGTTTAATTTCTGCACATTCTTTATCTGGAAAATATATTAAGCCACAAATTCTTCTCATTAAATTTGACTCGTATTGATCTACAGTGTTGTCTGAAATTATTACTTTCCAAAGATGCTCAACAATATCTTTCTTAATATCCATAGAATTTTTTTTTATAATATTTGTATAATTTAGTAGTTGATTTGAATTATTCTCAATTTCTTCAGCTTTATTTAAAATTTCATCAGGGTTGTCATCTTTTAAGTAAGATTTTATAAAGTCTTTTACTAAATCTTTTTCATGCTCGGAATAAATTTCATCAATTTTTGCTGCATGAACTAACAATGCTGATATTCCTGTTACACTATCTCTATTTAATTTTTTCATTTATTTAATATTTAAAGATAAAAGTTTATTAAATGGATTTTCTTTTTTGTCAAATCGCATTATTTTCTCCTTTTTCTTTTTTTCTCCTCTAAAAACATAAGTATCTAAAGCTTTATCCTTTTTATAATCCATATAACCCATTAATTTGTAAAAGTTATCTTTTGAGCAACCTAGAAGATTCATCATTTCTGCGTTTACTTTAAATTTTTTATTTTTGGTATTTTCTATAATTTTCAAAAACAATTTTTCCAAAATATCAATCCTTACAAAAAATTCTTTAAATTTTTCGAAACCACAAAGTAATAAGAAGTTTTTTTCAAATTTTTTACCAACTAAGAAATTAAGCCCAGATTTAGGCACTACGTTATGATCAGGCAGATTATGAAATATTTTCCATAAACTAATTCTAAATTCAACCGCTTTAGGTTTTAACATTTTTGGAAGATAAATGTGGTATCTTCCAATTTTAATACCCATGCTCCAAAGTTTCTTTCTTTCTTCTGTAGGTATTAGTTTTACAATTTTATCTACTTCGCTTCGCTTTACCACTCCATTATTCTCATACAATTGGAAAACCAAACCTCTAAGATATTGATTTGAAATCTTATGTTTTGTGAGGCTCATAAGATCACCTAAATTTTCATTTATATAATTAGATATCCATTTGTTCAAAAAAATCGCTAGTTTTGACCTTGAAGTTTCATCGAGCGAGTCGTCTGAAATAATTTCAATTTCTGGATTTAAATAATCGTTTCCTTTTTTTAACCTTGCTATTGGATTTGTCTTCCATATGATTTTACTCTCATTGTTAATACTTATCTCACCTTTAGTTAATATTTCACTAACTCTTTTAATAAGCTCTTTTTCAATACCTTTTCTTGCAGCCTTTTTTATTGATTTAATGTCTGTGTCTAAAGTTTTAGAAGTAACCTCTATTAAAAATTTAAGTCCTTTCAACTCTCCTATGAGTTGATTATCTATATATATTTTATTTTCTTCATTAATTTCAGTATTCAAAAGAAGATCTTGTTTGAGATTACGAGAGAGTATACTTATCTTTTTATCAATGAAGCTTTTTGTAAGTTCATCATGTAATTTATCAGATAACTTATCTTCAATACTTTTGGTAAGTTGAATCCAATAATCTGAGTTTTCTACCCAATTCTTTTTATTAGAAACGTATGACCAAGTCCTCACATTAGAAAGTCTATGAGATAATAAATCAACATTTCCATGATCTCTCTCTAGACCTTTTAACTGTTCTTTCATAAATGAACTTGGTATCCTTTTTTTTCGAGTAGATAAAAATTGAAAAACTTTATCTATTACATTTATATGTTGGCCATAAGCTTTTTTTTCAAAATCAGGTATCTGACAACATTCCCAGAGTAATTCTAGATTTTTGTGATAAATGATATTATTAGCTCCTTTCTTTAAAAAAAACCTTAAAACACTTTCGTCAAGTGAGTCATTTGTTCTAATCAAATTTTTATGATTTGGTTTTAACTCAAGTGATAAAATTAATTTTTCAGGATCTTTAAAGTCTAAATTTGAATTTCTCCAATAAATTGATCTAGTTTCGGGCAATTGATGTTTTTCTATTTTCTCTATTTCATCAGAATTAAGAGTTTCGCAATCACCTGTAGTTCCAAAACCACCATCATTTTTATATCTTCCCGCTCTACCTGCAATTTGAGACATCTCTACAAGATTTAATCTTCTTGTTTTCTTACCATCGAATTTTTTTAAGTTTGAAAAATATATCTCGTTTATATCCATATTAAGTCCCATACCAATTGCATCAGTGGCGATTAAATAATCTACATCTCCTGATTGATACAAACCAACTTGTGAGTTTCTTGTTTTTGGGCTTAAAGAACCCATTATTACTGCAGCACCACCCTTTTGCCTTCTAACTAATTCTGCAATTGCATAAACTTCTTCTATTGAAAAAGCTATAATTGCAACTTTTCTATCCAGTCTAGATATTTTTTTAATACCCGAATAACTTAATTTTGAATATCTCTCTTTTTTTTCAAAAACTACATCTTCTACTAAATCATTGATTATTTTTTCCATTATTTGTGAACCCAAGAACATAGTTAATTTTGATCCTCTAGCCTCTAAAAGTCTTTCCGTAAAAATATGACCTCTTTCTCTATCGGCGCACATCTGAATTTCATCTATTGCTATAAATTCCACTTCTTTATCTTTTGGCATCGACTCAACTGTACAAATGAAATAATTTGCTGAATTAGGAATTATTTTTTCTTCTCCAGTAATAAGAGCAACTTTTTGAACTCCGACTTTTTGAACACATTTATCATAAACTTCTCTTGCAAGTAATCTCAAAGGTAAACCAAATATACCTGAGTCGTGTTCAAGCATCTTGTCTATTGCAACGTAAGTTTTTCCAGTATTAGTAGGACCTAACAGAGCTATTATTCTTCTATTACTATGGTTCATTTTTGTGTTGGTTGTTTTTTTTTACACTATATGTAGATCAAAGTTGAGAACAAAATAAGATTAAAACATGACCGAATCAATTTGTCAAATGTTCCTATTATAACATTTGATTTGACTTCTAATAGGTAGTCCCCGTATAGGTAGGTCTAAGTTAAAATGTCTTCTAAAGTAAAAAAGAAAATTCTTAAACTCAAAGAGTCTTCCACATTAGTAATTAACGAAAAATCAAAAGCACTAATCTCCGAAGGAAAAAAAGTATATCAATTTGGTTTTGGTCAATCACCATTTCCAGTGCCAGAAAAAATTGTAGAAAAGTTAAAAAATAATGCTCATAGAAAAGAATATTTACCAATTCAAGGATTGTCTGAACTAAGAGAAAATATTTCAAAATACTTACTTAAAAGGACAGGCAATAATTATCCAAAAGAAAATATATTGATTACACCTGGATCAAAAGAAGCAATGTTATTGATACATATTGCTTTTAATGGAGAAATAATTATTCCAGCTCCTGGTTGGGTTTCCTATGAACCGCAAGCAGAAATAGGCTCAAACAAAGTTCATTGGCTGGAAACTAAAAGAGAAAATAATTGGTTTCCTACTGGTAAAGAACTTGAAAAAAAAATTAAATCAGTTGGAAAAAATAAAAATTTAATTTTGATTATTAATTCTCCAAATAATCCTGCTGGAGTAGTTTGTGAAAATTTGAAAGAATTAGCTAAAATAGCAAAAAAATATAAAATTTTAGTTTTGTCAGATGAAATTTATACTGACCTTACATTTTCAAGTGAGTATAATTCTATATCAAAATTTTACCCTGAACTGACTTTCATAACTGGAGGATTGAGCAAATGGTGTGGAGCAGGCGGTTGGAGACTAGGATTCCTAGCTGTTCCAAAAAAATTAACTGAGTTTTTGAAAAGCTTAAAGTCACTAGCTAGCGAGTCTTATTCGACAGTAAATACACCTACACAGTATGCATCAGTAGAAGCTTATGCTAATGATCACGATTTGTATAAACTCAAAGTTAGAGCAATTTTAAAAGCAATAGGAAATTATGTTTACAATAACCTTAAATCAAACAAGATATTAATAGCACCTCCTCAAGGAGCATTTTATCTAATGCCAGAATTTAAAAATAAGAAATATAAAACTTCATCAGAATTATGTGAGGCAATTTTAAATGAAACAGGAGTAGCGATGTTACCTGGTTCAGACTTTGGATTTAAACCAAATAAAATGTTAACCAGATTAAGTTATACAGATTTTGACGGATTAGAATTTTTTAAAAATGTAACAAATTGCAAGATGATAGATGATGAGATGATTAAAAAGTATGCCCCAAATGTAGTTGAAGGTGTAAATAAATTATCAAATTGGGCCAAAAATTTATAAGATTCTCTTTGACCTCTCTTCAATAACATAGTTAAATTAATCATTATAACAAGAGGAGTACACATGAAAAAAATAATGTCATTGATTTCAGCGGTACTAGTAATGTTTGCTTTTTCAAGCCCTATTACTTCAATCGCAAAATCAGCAGAGTTCTTTACAATAGGAACAGGTGGACCTACTGGAGTATATTTCCAAACAGGTAACGCAATCTGTAAAATGTTACATAAGTCAGCTATAAGTGCTGATCACGGTAGAAAAAAAGGTACAGCTAAAGCTTATAGATGTACTGCACCTTCAACAGGTGGTTCTAACTACAATATTGGACAAATCAAAGATGGTGAGTTTCAATTTGGTGTTGCTCAATCAGACTGGCAGTATCATGCTTACAATGGTTCAAGTAAATGGGAAGGAAAACAGTTCAGCAATTTAAGAGCTGTATTTTCTGTTCACAATGAACCTTTTCAAATTTGGGCTAGTAAAAAATCTGGAATTAAAAATTTCAAAGGCCTAAAAGGAAAAACAGTAAACATCGGTAACCCAGGTTCTGGTCAAAGAGGTACTATGGAAGAATTAATGAAAGCTATGGGAGCAGATATGAGTATGTTCAAAGCAACGACTGAACTTACTTCTTCTGAACAAGTAAAAGCTCTTTGTGATGGTAAAATAGATGCATTCGGATATTCAGTAGGATTTCCAAACGGCGCTATGGAACAAGCAGCAACTTGTAAAGCTAAAGCTAGTCCAATTAATTTAACTGGTGCACCAGTTCAAGGTTTAATTGATGGAGCAGACTATTATGCAAAAGCAGTAATTCCAAAAGGAACTTACTCTAACCAGAAAAAAGACGCGACAACGTTCGGTGTAAAAGCTACAGTTGTTACAAGCGCCGATGTTTCTGAAGAGCTTGTATACTTAGTGACAAAAGCGGTAATGGAAAACTTTGATGATTTCAGAGCTCAACATCCAGCTTTTGGCCCTCTGGAAAAGAAAAATATGATAGCTGACGGATTATCAGCTCCACTACATCCAGGTGCAATTAAGTACTACAAAGAAGCTGGATTAATGTAATTCGACTTTTTAGTTAAATAAAAAAAGGCCCAATATTTCTTGGGCCTTTTTTTTTAGAATAATGTATCTTAAGTGAAATGAATCAAACTATTCAAAGTAAGATCAAAGATAAAATTCAAGAAGATATATCTCCAACTCGAAATTTATCGGGAATCCATTTAAAAGTAGTTTTTGGAATTGCAATTCTTTGGACATTTTTCCAACTTTGGTACGCCTCTCCATTTCCTTTTTGGTTTAATTTTGGAATGTTCAAGGGGTTACCTGCAAGAGCCATTCATCTAGGTTTTGCTTTAACACTTGCATTTTTAATTTTTCCAACCGTAAGAGGAAAAAAGATTTCAGTATTTGATATTTTAATAAGTATAATTGCCGCCTTTTGTTGTTTATATATCTATTTTTTTTACGATGACTTAGTAAATAGAGGAGGAATACTTTTAGTTAAAGAAATTTTTGGATTTAAAGTTCCAGTTGAACTTATTATTGGATCAACAGGTATTTTAATTTTATTAGAGGCAACTAGACGAGCAATAGGGTTGCCCTTAGTAATAATAGCAGTTTGCTTTCTTTTATTTTCTTATTTTGGAAAATATGCGCCAGATATTATTTCTCATGGCGGATTATCCGTTAAAAGATTGGTTGGATTTCAGTGGTTTGATCAAGAAGCAATATTTGGAATACCCATTGGGGTTTCAGTAGATTTCATATTTTTATTTGTATTATTTGGAGCTTTATTAGAAACCGCTGGTGGCGGTAAATATTTTTTAGATTTAGCTTTTGCAATGGTTGGTAAAATGCGAGGAGGTCCAGCGAAGGCCGCAATATTAGGATCTGGAATGACTGGTATGATTTCAGGTTCATCAATTGCTAATACTGTAACAACAGGAACTTTCACAATTCCTATTATGAAAAAAACTGGTTTTTCTCAGGAGAAAGCAGGAGCTATTGAAGTTTCTTCATCTGTTAACGGACAAATAATGCCTCCAGTGATGGGAGCTGCTGCCTTTGTTATGGCAAGTTTTATTGGCGTTACTTATTTTGAAGTTGTTAAACACGCTTTTTTACCAGCCATAATTTCTTACATTGCTTTGTTTTATATATCTCATTTAGAAGCGCTTAAATTAGGTCTTAAGGGCATGGATGATGCTGATGTTCCTCATCTAAAAAAAACTTTTTTATCTGGATTACATTTTTTGATACCCATTTTTGTTTTAATTTTTTTACTAGTTTATATGCGATATACAGCGGGATTCTCTATTTTTTATGCCACGCTGTCTTTAATATTAGTTAACTTAATTAGTCGTGTTATTAAAAATTCAGATTTTAAAACTGGGTTGATTGAATGGTATAATCAAACAATTGTTGGTCTTCAAAAAGGTGCAATTAATATGGTAGGGGTAGGGATCGCAATCGCTACAGCAGGCATAATAGTTGGTGCAGTAGGCTCTACAGGTCTAAGTACAAATTTAATCATAGTGATTGAGACCATAGCAAGAGACAATGTAATAATTTTAATATTGTTAACTATTATACTTTGCTTGTTACTTGGCATGGGTCTTCCTACAACTGCAAACTATGTAGTAGTGGCTTCTCTAATGGCAACAGTTTTAGTTGATGTTGGAAATGCTTCGGGATTTATTTTTCCGTTGATTGCTGTTCACTTATTTGTATTTTATTTTGGATTGATGGCCGATGTAACACCTCCTGTTGGTTTAGCATCTTATGCAGCAGCTGCAATTTCGGGTGGCGATCCGTTAAGAACGGGACTCCAAGCTATTTGGTATAGTTTAAGGACCGGAATTTTACCTATAGTCTTTTTGTTTAATCACGAGCTTTTATTAATTGGAGTAGATAGTATCTGGCAAGCTTTATTAGTTATAGCAACTTCATTGATTGGAATTTTAGTTTTTACTGCTGCTACTCAACAATGGTTCATAAATCGATTAAGGTGGTATGAGATTATAGCTTTCTTAATTATATCTTTATCTTTTTTAGCTCCAGATTATGTTTTAAGTAAATTTTACCCAAAATATAACGAACAAAAACTATCAGCAGAAAATATACAAAATTTATCTTTTGACCCGTCAAAAGAAGTTCATATTAAAGTCACTCGAGTAACCGAATACGGAGAGAGATATAAATTATTTGTTATCGATAAAGGTAAATTTGAAAACAATTATAACTTAGAAGAATATGGTGTGACTTTAATAGATCAAAACGATCAATTGACGGTTGATAAATTAAATTGGAAAGGGGAAGCAAAAAAATCTGGTATTCAAATGGGTGATATTATAAGTAATTTTAAAATTGAAAACCCAAACAGGCCAAACAAAGCAATAGTTTATCCTTTTGCATTACTATTTTTATTATTTTTTGGATATATGAATTTTAAATCTGGAAAACAATCTCCAAATTAAAATTTTCTAATTTTCTTGCTTTTAAAATTAGCTTAATTAACTATTGCGTAAAGAATAGCTACAACTATTAAAATTTCCCAACCTGACATTTAATTACCTCCTGTTATAATAATTAATAATTTTTTGTTAGAATTATGATTAAGTGGTTGTATTTATTGTTCTGTAAAATTGGCATTCATAGATATGAAAAAATCGATATTAATTATAGTTTTGGGCCAGGCGGTTCAACTGAAACGATAAAATGTAAAGATTGTGGAATTGAAAAAATAAGACGAAAGAATTGACATCAGTTAAGTAAGAAAACCGCAGTGAAACTAACTTGAAAATGATTTAGTTTGACTCATGAAATTTTTTTTAAAAGTATTATTTTTAATATTAATTCACTTTTCATCAGTTACTGCAGAAGTAAATTTTCAACAAAAAAAATTTTATTATGAAAACCTTGTTAAAAATTGGTCTAAAATATTTCCAGACAGTAATAGGAATGCTGCAGGGCCAAGATTTTTTAAATACTTAATAGATCAAAACCTAACATATGAGGAATTTAAAGAATACAATAAGCTTTACTGTCCTGTTTCAGGTTCACTAATAAACCCAGGGGAAAAACCTGATTATATTTTTGTTAAAGAATTAAGAACGCAAAAGAATATTTGTGGTGAACTTTATAGATGTTGTTGGCCTTGTTCTTGTGATCTCATGAATTATACAAAAGTTAAAAAAATTAAACATAAGTTCAAAGATGGCCCCAAAAAAATTGATGTTTTATTGATTGATAATCCTTGCTCAAAAAAAGATTTTCCTAAGGAAGTAAATAGAAATTATTTTTGTAAACAACAAAGACTAAACGAAGATGAAGTATTTGTAGTTGACGGCAAACTAGTTATAGGTCTTTTCTATGAAGCTAAAAAATGTCAGAAAGCAGATATTAAGAAAATAGAGGCTAATGAAATTACAGGTAGATTTTGTGCTTTTAAAAATGATATCCCATTAGAGGATATGAATATTGGTATGGGCGATATTTTTATTAAGATGGCGAGATAGTCATTTTGCTTTGTTTAAAAATATAAGTCTTTCCTATTTCTGTTATTTTATAATTATTTATTTTTCCATTTGTCCATTTAACTTGTACTTCAAAGTCTCTTTCACCATTTCTAATTCCATAGTGAGCAACAGGTTCCATTTGGCATAGATATCCTGAGCCAGAGTCTATTGTTTTAGAGTGTTTTCTTAAATTAGATATTAGCGTCACTGTTGCTCCTCTAGCTGGGGCTCCATTTTTATTCAAAGCTTTTATTCTTAAAAAATTTTTATTCTTTTTTACATTAGCTTTATAAAGTGTAAGTATTTGATTTCCAGTTTCTCCATGTGAAATTAATAATTCTAAAATTCCATCTTTATCAATGTCTGCTACAGCAGCACCAGTTCCAAGACCATTTGCTTCAGAGTTTAAAGTGATATCAATTTCCTGAAGTTTTCCATTTTCCTTAATTTTAAATAATTTATTTGGTTCACCGATATTATTTAAAAATATTTCGTCATATCCATCATTATCAAAGTCAGCTGTAATAACAGTTCGAATTTTAGACGGCTTTTTAAAATTGCTATCGGCTATATCTTTAAAAGAGTTTTCTTTTTTTATAAATATACGGTGTTCTCCATCCCAATTTCCACTTACAATATCTAACTGACCTCTGTACAATATATCACTTAATGCAGTTCCTCTTCCGTTTTCATAAGGGTCTAAAACATTGTATCCCGATGCTACATCATAAAAAGTTCCATTAACGTTCTTATACAAAAAATTTACACCTCTCTCATTAGCTGCGAAAATATCAATATTATTTGTTAATATGTGACCAGCAACTACTGCTCTTCCGCCGGTTATTTTATCCAAACCAAACTCTGCCGCTCTATCTTTTATTTTTCCCTTAAATTTTTCATAAAATCTTGTTGGCCCGCCATAATTAGCAACATAAATTCCGTATTTCCCATTTCCTTTTCTATCTACACAAACAACTGAACGACCCGCTGTAAAGTTTAAATCTACTTGATTTTTTTTTTGTTCAAAAAGATCAAAAAATTTATTATTTTTTAGATTTATTAAACGATCAGAATATTTCTTTTCACCACTGTAAGTATCAGTGTTTAAAAAATAAATTTCTTCGTATCCATCAGAGTCAATATCACAAGCAGCTACACCAATGGTAAAACTTTTTCTATCAGTAAACTTAGTGTCATTCACAATATTTATTAGTTTGTTGTTTTTGTATGCCAAAGCTAAATTTTCACTTCCAAAACCAGCTACTATAAACTCATAAGCACCATCGTTATTAACATCAGCTACAGATATACCGTATCTTAGACTTTCATAATTGTTTTCTATCAAGTCAGTAATATTATTGAAGAAATTTGCCGAGGCACTTTTTATTGAAATTAAAAGTAATAATACTGAAACGAAGATGGATTTTGATTTCATTTAATACTACTTTAGTATTTTCCAAGTACCACTTGCAGAGGCAACTATGTCGCTTGAATTAGAAATTTCACAAGAAATAAAAACCAGTGTTTTAGTTTTTTTTAATATTTTTACTTTTCCAATAAGTTTGTCACCAAGTTGGCCTGCAGAGATAAATTTCATTTCTAAATTTATCGTTACACATCTCTTGTCACCAGCAACGCTGTGAGCAGCCGTTCCCATACCAGTATCTGCTATGGTGGAAAGAAAACCACCATGTGCGATTTTACCAGTGTTTAAATGCATTTCCTTTACTTCAACAATAAATTCATATTGTGTTTCGCTGATCTGGTTTAATTTCAGACCACCTAAAAGCTTCATAAAACCTTTATTAGTTTCGTCCATAATTTTTTTTATCATATATTGGCATTAGTTGTGAGAAAATTACAGCTGCTAATATTAAAAATATTCCTAAAATTTTAATTTCATTTAAAAATTGGTCCAATATTAACCATGCTAATATTGCAGCAAAAACACCTTCCAAAGAAAAAACTATTGCGGCAGGAGCTGGAGAGATATTTTGTAAACTGTAGGTTTGTAATAAAAAAGCGAGTCCACTTGATAAAATACCGACATATAAAACCTCATAAGAGTCTTTTAGAAAATTGTCGAAGGTCGGGTCTTCAAAGTAAAACATTGGACCGATCAAAACTAAACATGCCACAAAACATTGAGACATCGCTATAGTTATTGGGAAATTAAAAAATTCAACTGTTTTTCTTATTAGCAAAATATGAATTCCCCAACAAAAAGCACTTAGGATACCAAGAGTGTCACCCAATCTTACTGAATAATTATTAAGTTCACTTAAAAGCAAGCCGCCAAGAATACAAATAAAAACTGAAGGCCAAATAGACCAATGCATTTTTTTTGAAAAGATAAAATAAGAAATTACTGGAACGACCAAAACATAGAAGACTGTAAAAACACCAGTATTCGCTACATCAGTATATATTAAAGAAATTTGCTGCAATTCTTGGCCTATTGCCAAAACAAATCCTAAATAAAATAAAAAATAAAACACATTCTTTTTATCAATCCTTTTAAAATTTATATTTTTAAATTCAAAAATGAAAAAGAATGGAAGTAGAGTTAAAAAACCAATTAAAAACCTCCCTACATTAAAAGTATGAGGTCCAATAAAATCCATACCCATATCTTGTGCCACAAAAGCTGAGCCCCAAAGAACTGAAGTAACAATAGCACAAATTAATGAGAACGATTTTTTATCCATGAAGGGTTAATAGTTTAAGAAGAACTAAACAGCAAGTTTAAAAGCGAAGTCTTTGCCAAGGCACTTTCCTAAATAAACGCAAAATCTTGCACCCTCAGCTCCATCAATTAGTCTATGGTCATAAGATAACGACAAAGGAAGTATTTTTCTTGAAATAATTTTCCCTTTTATTTTCACCAGTCTATCAAAAGTTTTTCCAACTCCAAGAATAGCTACTTCTGGTGGATTAATTATTGGAGTGAAGAAGGTTCCACCTATTCCTCCTAAACTTGAAATTGTCATTGATCCACCAAAAAACTCTTTCTTATCAATCTTCAATTCTCTACAAAGTTTGCTAGTTTTTTTTAATGCTTCTCCAATTTCTTTAATACTCATTTGGTCAACGTCCCTGATTTTAGGCACCATTAATCCATGAGGTGTATCAACTGCAAAACCTACGTGAAAATATTTTTTATATACAATCTTATTTTGATTTGGATCAATAGAAGCGTTAAAATTAGGAAACTCTTTTAAGGCATTAACTAAAGCTTTAGCTATAAATGCTAACGGAGTTACTTTAATAATATCACCAGAGTAATAGTCATACAATGAGGATCTAAATTGTTCCATTTCCGTTACGTCTACCTCATCATGTTGAGTAACGTGCGGGATTTCAGTCCAAGATCTAACTAAATGAGGACCAGATAATCTTTTTACTCTTGGTATCTCTTTTATTTCAATCTGACCAAATTCCTCATGTGTGTACTCCTCTTTATATTCTTTTTTCTCAACTGCTCCTTTATTGACAGTTACTTGCGACCGAACAAATTCTTTTACATCTTCTTCAGAGACTCTCCCCGATCTTTGAGAGCCAGGAATTTCTAATACATTTGCTCCTAATTCTCTTGCAAATTTTCTTACTTTAGGACTTGCTAATTTTGTTCCTGTTTTACTTGTCTTAACAGCTGCAGGAGTAGGAGTTTTTATCTTTTTTGGTTGATCTTTTTTTATATCTATTTTTTTTTCTGGTGTTTTTGCAGTAGGCTCTTTTACTTGCTCTACCTTTTCAGATGATTTTAAAGTTAAAATAAGGTCACCTTGATTGACTTTATCGCCAATTTTCACATTTATTTTAATTATGGTACCTGATTGTGTGGACGGGACTTCAACACTAGATTTGTCACTTTCAAGGGTAATTAAAGAGTCATTTTTATTTATTGTTTGACCTTCTTTGACAAGAACTTCAATAATTTCTACATCCTTAAAATCACCCATATCAGGAACTGTAATTTTAAGATCAGACATAATTATAAGTTCGCAGGAAATTCTTTTTCTTTATCAATTTTATATTTCTTAATTGCTTTTTCAGCTTGTTCAGAGCCTATTAATTGTTCTTTAGCTAATGCGCTCAAAGTGTAAGCGACAATATGTTCTTTATCAACTTCAAAAAACTTTCTTAAATTTTTTCTAGTATCACTTCTACCATAACCATCTGTTCCAAGAGAATAAAACGGTTTTTCAGTATAAGGTCTTATTTGATCAGAAAATGCTCTTGTATAATCAGAGGCAGCAATAATTGGACCATCTCTTTTTTCTAAACATTTTTCAACATAGGATTTCCTCTTTTTATTCGAATTTAATAAATTCCATCTTTCAGTTTCCATTCCATCTTTTCTTAATTCATTAAAACTTGTTACACTCCATACATCTGAGTCGATACCATATTCTTTAGATAATATTTCTGAAGCTGAAATTATTTCTCTTAAAATTGTTCCTGAGCCAAGAAGTTGCACTTTTGTTTTTCCTTTATTATTATTTTCTTTAAATAAATACATCCCTTTTAAGATCCCATTATCACTTCCCTTTGGTTTTTGAGGGTGAGAGTAGTTTTCGTTCATCGCAGTTATGTAATAAAAAATATTTTCTTTTTTCTCATGCATACGTTTGAGACCATCTTGAAGTATGACTGCCATTTCGTAAGAAAAAGTTGGGTCGTAACTTACACAATTTGGTATATTAGACGCTAATAAGTGACTGTGGCCATCTTGGTGTTGAAGCCCTTCACCAGCTAAAGTTGTTCTTCCCGCAGTTGCTCCAATTAAAAAACCTCTAGCTTGAGAGTCTCCTGCTGCCCATGCAAGATCGCCAACTCTTTGAAAACCAAACATAGAGTAAAAAATATAAATTGGTATCATCTCTAAATCATGGTTGGTATAAGAAGTTCCAGCAGCGATCCAAGAAGACATCGCGCCAGACTCGTTAATACCTTCTTCTAATACTTGCCCACTTTTATCCTCTCGATATGAACTTAATTGCTCAGAATCCACAGGTTCATATTTTTGTCCTTCATGAGCATAAATTCCAATTTTTTGAAAAAAACCTTCCATTCCAAAGGTTCTTGCTTCATCTGGAATTATTGGAACAAGTCTAGGTGATAAATTTTTATCTCTTAGTAAAGCAGTTAACATTCTTACAAGTGCCATTGTAGTTGACATTTCTTTATCTCCAGTAGATTTCATAAAATTATCAAAAATATCTTTTGGAGGAGCTTTGATTGCTTTTGCAAATGAAGATCTTTCTGGAATAAATCCGCCAAGTTTAACTCTTTGTTCTTTTAAATACTTAATTTCTTCCGAATTTTCGCTTGGTTTATAGTATTCAATATTTTTAACTTGCTTATCCGTAAGAGGAACTCCAAATCTATCTCTATAATAAAGCAAATCCTCCTCATCTAATTTTTTTTGCTGGTGGGTAGTATTGATACTTTCTCCTGATTTACCCATTCCGTATCCTTTAATTGTTTTGGCAAGTATCACTGTGGGACTTCCAGTGTGTTGCATTGCAGCGTGGTAAGCAGCATAAACTTTGTGCGGATCGTGTCCTCCTCTATTAAGTCTCCAAATATCTTTATCTGTCATTGAAGAAACTAATTCTTTAAGTTCTGGATATTTTCCAAAAAATTTATCTCTCACATATTCACCACCTTTAGCCTTGAAAGCCTGGTATTCACCATCGACACACTCATTCATTCTTTTTACCAGTAAACCTGTTTTATCTTTTGCTAGCAATTGATCCCAATATGATCCCCATATAACTTTAATTACATTCCAGCCTGTTCCTCTAAAGCTTCCTTCTAATTCTTGAATAATTTTACCATTACCTCTAACAGGCCCATCTAATCTTTGAAGATTACAATTTATTACAAAAATTAAATTATCTAACTTTTCTCTTGCAGCTAAACCTATTGCACCTAAAGATTCTGGTTCATCCATTTCACCATCTCCAAGAAAAACCCAAATCTTTCTTCCCTCATCTTTAACTAATCCTCTATTTATTAAATATTTTAAAAACCGTGCTTGATAAATGGCCATAATAGGTCCTAAGCCCATAGAGACCGTTGGGAACTGCCAGAAGTTTGGCATTAACCAAGGATGAGGATAAGAAGATAAACCTCCTGAGGAAACCTCTTGTCTAAAACCATCAAGTTGTTTGGCTGTCATTCTTCCCTCTAAAAATGCTCTAGCATACATTCCAGGAGCAGAGTGACCTTGAAAATAAATTAGATCTCCACCAAATTTATTATTTTTTGCTCTCCAAAAATGATTCATCCCAACATCATATAAAGTTGCTGCAGATGCAAAAGTTCCAATGTGGCCTCCTAACTCAGAACTTTTTTTATTAGCTTTAACGACCATAGCGGCAGCGTTCCACCTTACATAAGCTCTAATTTTCTTTTCTATATTTTGATCACCTGGGGATTTAACTTCTATTTCAGGAGGTATAGTATTAATGTAAGGAGTGGTTCTAGTATCTGGGAGAACTAATCCAGACTTATACGCTTGATCTATAACCTTGTTCAAGAGGTAACTTGCTCTAGGAGCTCCATCATTTTCAATTACTGAATTTAGAGACTCTATCCATTCATTTGTTTCAATAGGATCAATATCATCTTTAGATGCAGGTTCAGCAAATACTTTTTTTACTTGTTTTACTGGATTTAAATTACCATTCGTTTTAGGAGTTTCTTTTATTTCTTCTTTTTTGTTTTCTTTAACTTTTTTTGGAGCTTGAGCAGCTTGGCCGTTTTCTATAGTAGCAAGCAAACTACCTTCTGAAACTTTATCACCAACTTTAACTTTTAAATCTTTTATTTGACCCGAAGATGGTGATGGAATTTCAACGCTAGATTTATCACTTTCGATAGTAACAATCGGATCATTTTTATTAATTTGATCGCCTGGTTTAACCAAAATCTCAATAACTTCGACGTCCTTAAAATCACCTATATCTGGAACTGAAATTTTCTGAGCCATATTTAGCTATTATAAACTGGGTGCAACATATTAAAAAATAAATAATTAATAAACATTAAAGAATAGGGCAAATAGTCGGATAAGATCAATTTTTGTCACATTTTCCGCTTTTTTTCGTCAATTAGTTTTATTCATATATTACATGCGTTGGTTAATAAATTTTTTATTTAAAAAAAGAGAGATTAAAACAAATAGAGCAGTTTTAGTTCAAAAAATTATTCTTAAAAAATATCTATTAAGATAAAAAAATAAAAGCTAATCTAGCTTTTATGGAAAAATTTTTGTGGAAACCTTCAGTCTTAAGAAAAGAAGAATCTCTTCTTGAAGATTTCTCAAAATTTATAAATTTTAAGTCAAATCGTGATTTTAAAGATATTTGGAAATGGTCGGTAGATCATCCCGAAGAATTCTGGTCAAAGTTTTGGGATTATTCCAAGATTATAGGAGATAAAGGTAAAGAAATTATCAAATACAATGAAACTTTTAATAAAACAAAATTTTTTCCTGACTCTAAGTTAAATTATGCAGAGAATATTTTAAAAAAAAGGACATCACGAATTGCAATAAGTTTTTTATCTGAGGTAGGATTTGAAGAGGAAATTTCTTGGAAACAACTTTACAATAAAGTTTGTAAGTTTTCTAATTACTTAAAATCTATTGGTATAAAAAAGGGAGACCGTGTTGCAGCTTATGTTCCAAATAAAATTGAGACTATCATAAGTTTTTTAGCTTGTGCAAAAAATGGAATTATCTGGTCGTCATGTTCTCCAGACTTTGGAGTCCAAGGAGTTGTGGATAGATTTAAACAAATTGGACCTAGTATTTTAATTACTAGTGATCACTATTTTTATAATGGTAAAAAAATAAATATTCTTGAAAAAATTGAAGATATTTTAAAACAAATTCCCTCGATAAAAAAAACTTTAGTATTTGCCTACAATAAAAAAGAAGAAATGAGTCTTAAAAATTATATAAATTTTGATGAAGTTTTAAATCACACAGAAGTAGATGAAAGTTTTGAACGGTTTGAATTTAATCATCCTATTTATATTTTATTTTCAAGTGGTACAACTGGAAAACCTAAATGTATAACACATGGAGCAGGGAATGTTTTAATTGAACATAACAAAGAATTCATGCTTCATTGTGATATTAGAGATGATGAAAAATTATTTTACTATACTACTACAGGCTGGATGATGTGGAATTGGTTGGTTGGAGGATTAGCTACAGGTTCATCTATATTTTTATTCGATGGGGCACCTGTGTATCCAAAAATAGATGTTCTTTTAGAGTATTGTCAAAAAAAGAAAATTAATCTTTTTGGAGTAAGTGCTAAATACATCGATCATTTAAAGAATGAAAAATACAATAGTAAAAACCTAGATTTAAGCTCAATAAAAATAATAACTTCAACAGGTTCTCCCTTAGCCGAGGAAAGTTTCAAGTATGTATACAACAATATTAAAAAAGATGTTCATCTCGCATCTATTGCTGGAGGAACAGATTTAGTTGGGTGTTTAGTGTTAGGAAATCTTTACTCAAATGTATACATGGGAGAAATTCAAGGTCAGAGCCTAGGTATCGATGTTGATGTTTTTACTGCTAAGGGAAATAGCGTAGAAGATGGAGAGAAGGGGGAGCTAGTAGTTAAAAAACCTTTTCCATCCATGCCAGTAAAATTTTGGGGAGATGATGACGGACAAAAATATCATAAAGCTTATTTCAATAGATTTGAAAATATTTGGCATCACGGTGATTTCATTGAGCGAACAAAAAATAATGGATTTATTATGAGAGGAAGATCTGATGCCACTCTTAATCCTGGTGGTGTAAGAATAGGAACAGCAGAAATTTATCAGCAAGTTGAAGACATTGATTTTATTACAGAAGGCTTAGTTATCGGACAAGATTACAATGATGATGTAAGGGTAATTCTGTTTGTAACAACAAGAAATGATGAGGAATTAAACGATGAAAAAATAAAATTAATTAAATCAAGAATAAGAAAAAACTGTTCTCCAAAACATGTTCCTTCAATAATCATTAAAGCCCCAGAGATTCCAAGAACTAAAAGCGGAAAGATCGTGGAGTTAGCTGTGAGGCAGGTAGTTAATGGAGAGAAGATTAATAATAAAGAAGCGATTGCAAATCCTGAAGCTTTAAAGTTTTATGAAAATTTGCCACAACTTAAAACTTAAAAAATTTAACAATGAAAAAACTGATTATATTTTATATTAATGTAATTTTTTTTATGATGATCGGTGTTGTATATGCCGATATTGTATCTAAAGATCCTAACTATTTAAAAAGGGGTAAGATTGACAAGGTTCATATAGCTAATTATCTAAAAAAGGAATTACGTAAACATAATTATACTATAATCAAAGACCCGACAGGCACATCACCTTTAAAATTAATCGAAAACTTTAGTCCTAGAAAAGGTGATTGTGGAACAGCAGGTCATTTCTGGAGAGAAAATAAAGTTAAAATAGGAACTGGAACTACTGATTGTAATAGTAATAGATTAAGACTGGAAGTTGCTTCAAGTGGAGATATAAGAATAGGTAAAAAAGCAAAAGAAATATGGGTAGGTTACTATTTCTATGTACCTAACACATCCGATAATTTTAAAGACAAACTTTTACAACCTTACATAACACAATTTTATAGTGTTAATCGCAAAGGTGGTCAAACTGTAGGTGGTTATGCGCCTCAATTTTCTGCTTCTATTTACAACGGAAAACTTTCTATTGAAGGCAATCATGTTATTGATGAAAAAAATCTAAAAGGTAAATGGCACAAAGTTGAGTTTAATATTAGATATTCAAAACAATATGATGGTTTTATCAAAGTTTATATTAATGATGAATTAAAAATTAATAGATCGGGATTTAAAACAGCTTCCCACGATTATGTTGATATTAAATATGGTTCGTATTCACACCCTGAATATGGTGGTGCCAATTATCCTGAAGGATATCAATTCCCATCCCATACAATATACTTTGCTGGGTTTAGTATGAATAAAGATAGAAGCAAGCTATTAACGAGTAAAAATTTAAATATTAAATAATTTTTGCACAATTTTTGTGTAACATTGAGTGAAGTTCAATAAGTTTTTCAAAACTTTTATTATACCCCCCTCCTAAAACACCGCATAAAGGGATATTCCTAGAATAAAAATTTTCGATTACTATTTGATCCCTTTTATTAATTCCTTCATCTGTAATTTTAAGCTTACCTAAGCGATCCTCAAAATGAATGTCGACACCAGCTACGTAGAATACAAAATCATATTTATTTTTGTTAAGCTCTTTTAAATTTTTATGAAGAATATTTAAGTACTCATTATCTTCCATATGATCTTTAAGTTCAATATCAACATCACTTTTGGATTTCTTCGCAGGATAATTAGAGGCGCAATGCATACTAAATGTTAGAACATCTTTGTCACTTCTGAATATTTCTGAATTTCCATTTCCTTGATGAACATCCAGATCGATTATAAGTATTTTTTTTGCGTATCTTTTATTTTTTAAGTTGTTGGCCGCTACTGCCACATCGTTAAAAACACAATAACCCGCTCCGCAGTCAAAGGTAGCGTGGTGACTACCGCCAGCGGTGTTACATGCAAGTTTTGTGTCTAATGCTAATCTACTTGCTAAAACAGTTCCACCAGTTGCAACAAACGATCTTCTAACAACACTATCATTAATTGGAAATCCTATTTTTTTTTGTGCTTTTATATCTAGTGTTTTATTTTTAATATCATTTATATATTTTAGAGAATGTGAAGTTTTCATCGTTTCAATAGAACATTCTTTAGGTATATAGAATTTTTTTACGACATTCTTTGCTAAAAGATGTTTGGCTAGTGCACCAAATTTTTTGATAGGAAATTTATTATCATCATTTATTTTAGCAACATAATCTGGATGATTTATTACGGGTAATTCCATAGTTTTAATCTATACTGAAATATTATTTTTTTTAAAGAGGTCAAATGATAAAAAAGTATAAATGGAAATGTAGAGTTTTATTGGTCAAAACACCTAATTATAAAAATTTTGAGTATAAAAAAGCTAAGAGATTATACCAAAAGGATATAAAAAAATTTCATAAAAGAGTAATCAAATTAGTTTCAAAGAAAGTGAAAAATAGTTTTTCAATAGACTTAATCGGTTTTGATGGGAAAAAAAAGATTACTTTAAAGATTTTTGATAGCAAAAAAATATTTAAAACTGTTGACCAAATGCCAATGTCTAAAGTCTTGATAAATAAAAAAATTAAACCGCTGAACCTATCTTTGTTTTCAGATTATAATCCGAAAACAACTACTTTTGGATTAGGATTTAAAGATAAAGAAAAAGCTTTGTATACTATTAAAACTATTAAGAACAGAGATTTAAAATATCAAGTGAATGTGATAGCTACAATGTTAGGACGAGCTAAGAAACACCCACACAAAACTAAAAACATGAAAGAAGCAATTAAAGTTTTTAGTTTGTGGATGAAAAACTACAAAAAAAATAGAGTATCTAAAATTTAAGTAGTTTGTTCTAGGCAAACATCTTTAATAATAGGAACTGTAGTACAATCTAGGCACTTGTTCTCTTTTACTAAACAACCTTCACCAACTATTTTAATGTCAACAACTCTGTCACATTTAGAGCATGTTACAGGTATTGTTAAACCACATTTTTTACAGCTATAAGTTTTCATAGTATTAGCCTAAATACTCCTAATTTGATTTCAACTTTTATGTTTAATAGTGAAAATCATTATCAAAAAAAATTAAGGAAATTACTTTTAATGATAATCATTAGCAAAGAAAATTGTAAAATTTATATATAAAAAATTATCTTTCTAAGCACATTGCAATACCCATGCCACCTCCGATACAAAGAGTTGCTAAACCTCTTTTAACATCTCTTTTAATCATTTCATGAATAAGTGTTACAAGAATTCTTGTTCCAGAAGCTCCAATAGGATGACCTAAAGCAATTGCCCCTCCATTAACATTTACCTTTTCCTCAGGGATGGAAAGAGTTTTTATAACAGCGATACTTTGAGCTGCAAAAGCTTCATTAATTTCGAATAAATCGACGTCTTTGATAGACCATCCAGCTAAGTCTAATGCTTTTTTTTGAAGAAGGTATTGGACCAGTGCCCATAAAAGCTGGATCTACTCCGCAGCTGGCCCAAGACTTTATACTAACAAGTTTTTCTATTCCTTTTTTTTTAGCTTCCTCGCCAGACATCATTATTACAGCTGCAGCTCCATCATTAATCCCTGAAGCATTTCCAGCAGTTACCGTTCCATTTTTTTTGAATACTGGTTTTAATCTTGATAGTGCATCCAAATTAATCCCTTCTCTGGGATGTTCATCTTTATTAAAATTAATCTCTGCTTTTTTAGATTTAATCTTAAAGTTGATTATCTCATTTTTGAATTTACTATTCTTTTGAGCTGATATGGCTTTTTCCTGTGATTTTAGTGCAAATTTATCTTGATCTTCTCTGGTCACTTGAAATTTTTCAGCGACGTTTTCAGCAGTTACACCCATGTGGTATCCATGAAAAGCGTCCCATAGACCATCTTTTATCATAGTATCAATCAATTCTGTATCACCTAATTTTTTTCCATCTCTTAAGTGAATTGCGTGAGGGGCCAATGACATATTTTCTTGCCCGCCAGCGACTAATATTTTCGAGTCTCCTGATTTTATACTCTGAAAACCAGAAGCGATTGATCTTATCCCCGATCCGCAAACTTGGTTTACAAGATATGCGGGTTTTTCTTTAGGCACACCAGATTTCATGGCAGCTTGTCTAGCTGGATTTTGACCACTCCCTCCAGTTAAAACTTGCCCCATAACCACCTCATCAATCTCGCTGGTCTGCAGTTTATTGTCCTTAATTACTTCTGAAATTACAGCTGAGCCAAGTTCTTCAGCTTTAATATTTTTTAATGATTTACCCAGACTTCCTACGGCAGTTCTTTTAGCAGATGTAATATAAATATTTGTCATATCTTAAACTAATATCTTTAATTTTTATTTTCAATCAAATATTGTTTTCTTGCTAATGCTATAAGAATAGACATTATTAAAAATAAGAAAGACGCATTATTTGTTGTAAAAAAACTACCGGTACTTTTTAAAGGGAATATCTCAACAAGAAATAAAAATATGAAAGGCACTATGATTTTGTTGTTATTTAGCGATGATTTTAAAAAGTATTTTTTTATAAGAGTTAAATAAATTACTGTTGAAAAGATGATCAAAATTAAAGAAAATCCTATTAATCCAGTTTCTGTAAGTATCTCTAAAAAGTAATTGTGTGGATGCATATTACACTTAAAGTCGGTATTTTTACTTTTAGGATTTACATGGCAATAATATCTAAAATTTTTAATACCACCGCCGATATATTTGTTCATTAACCAGGTTCCATGAAAGGACTCAAATTGCTTAAAGTATAAGGGAGTTTTTTCATCGATAGAATTTTTATCGTAAATTATTAAGACCATTTGAGAAACTTGCTTATAAAAATTATTAAAGTTGGTTCTAACTTCTGAATTCAAGTTTAAAACTAACGTAAAAAAAAGAGGTAAAATTATTAAAAAAACGAATAGGATTTTTCGTAAGTTTTTTTGAAAGAGAAGAACTAAAAAAACTAAAAAAACAAAAAGTAATAGCGGCATTCTATTTCCAGATAAAATTATTCCTAAAGTAAAAATCAAAAATAAAAGAGGAATTAAAAATTTTGCCGATTTTTTAAATTTTTCATCATAAAAAAGAGAAAATAAAAAAAAGGAAAAAATAGAAAATCTCTGGATAAATCCCCCAGCTATTTGTTCATCTCCAAAAGGGCCTGCAAGTTTTCTTCCTGTCCCAACTTTTTCATAACCGAAAATGTCCACACCATTCCAAAATTGAAAAAATATATCAAAACAAACAAATATAGAAGCCAAAGAGCATGAAATAAAAAAAGGTTTGAAATTTACAATTTGCTTTTCAATTAAAATCCTAATTGAAATATAAATCATGAGATATTTAAAAAATAAAATTGACTTTACAATTGTAGGAAAAAAACCCCGCCATTCAAAACCATTTAAGTAAAAATAATAATCATTAATTATACCTGTAATTAATATAAATAAAAAAAATACGAAAATTATCTTATCTAGAAAATAGTATTTAAGGTTAATTATTTCTTTATAAAAAATTAAAAAAGTGGGAATTATTAAAAATAAGATATTGATATTAATTATCATATTCCCTGCAATGAAGCTAAAAGGGAATAAAACCATAAGAATATTGAAGAAATTTTCTTTGCTAATATTCTTTTTAAGAAATAAGTGCATTTTATTTAATTGATATGATACTTATATCATAATTTTTTTAAGAATTAAATTTATTGCGCCTGTAGCTCAACTGGATAGAGCGCTTGGCTACGGACCAGGAGGTTCTGGGTTCAAATCCTAGCAGGCGCACCAAAAATTTGTTGAAACTCATATAATACATTGTAAATTTATACATATGCCTTTTTTAAAAAATTTATCATTACAGTCTGCTGTAGTTTTTTTCTTTATTCTGGTTTTTGTAATATTAATTATTTTCACAATTATTTTATAGATAAGCAAAAGTTAAAAGAACCAACCCCAAAACAACTCTATAGTACACAAATAAATTTAAACTAAAATTTTTTATAAACTTTAAGAAATATTTAATTGTAATCAATGAAAAAAAAAATGAAAAGATAATCGCAGTAACATTTAGTGTTGAAAAAAATAGGTCGTTGGTTGATATTATATTCTTAACTCCAAAAACTGAAACTGCTCCTAAAGTCGGAATAGATAATAAAAAAGAAATTTTAGCTGCATCATACCTTTTAAAATTTAAGACTCTTGCTGCAGAAATAGTAATACCCGATCTACTAACTCCAGGAACTAAAGCAATAGTTTGAAAGATACCAATGATTATGGCGGACTTAAAACTAAAATCATTATCTATATTTTTGTTTAGACCAAATTTATCACTAATATAAAGAAAAATACCAAATATTAGCGTCATCCAGCCTATAACTCTAATATTTCTTAATTCATTTATTAAATTTGTTTCGATTAAAAAATAACCAGCAAACATCACAGGTAGAGATGAAACTAATATTTTAATCAAAAGTTCTCTATTTTTTATAAAATTAAATAAATCTTTATAAAAAAAGGTTACTACCGCAATTAATGAACCTATATGCATACTTACATCTATAGAAAGACTTTGTTCACTAAAATTTATAAATTCTGAAATAATAAATAAATGTGAAGACGAGCTGACTGGTAGAAATTCAGTTATACCTTGAACTGCAGAAAGAATTAGTAACTCGATCATACTAAAGGTCTAAATATGAAGAATGTTTATTTAATGACATTCGGAATGCATATCAGCTATGCAAAAAAATACATTAAAAACCTAATAAATATTAAATATAGGTAATTAACATTGACCTTTAATTACTATTAATTATAAAAATTCTTAACTATTTTGACCTTCTTATGAAAAAAAAAATGCTACAATTTGTAGATTTAAAACAAGAAACTCCTATTAAAAGGAAGACTTCGAATAGGAAGGAAGATTTTAAAGAAATCTACAAGGAATACATAACAGATAAAGCAAGTGAACAATCAAGCAGGTGTTCTCAATGCGGAGTACCGTTTTGCCAAATACACTGTCCTTTGAGCAACAATATTCCGGACTGGTTAAAATTAACGGCTGAAGGAAGACTAAAAGATGCTTATGAAATTTCTCAAAGCACTAACAATATGCCAGAAGTTTGTGGAAGAATTTGTCCTCAAGACAGATTGTGTGAAGGAAATTGTGTTATAGAACAATCTGGACACGGAACTGTTACTATTGGCTCCATTGAGAAATATATAACGGATACGGCTTGGGAAAAAGGGTGGGTAAAACCAATAAAGGTAAAAAGAGAATTAAAACAATCTGTAGGAATTATTGGAGCAGGTCCAGCCGGAATGGCATGTGCAGAAGAACTAAGAAAGTCAGGTTATCAAGTTACTATTTACGATAGATATGATAGACCTGGCGGACTTTTGATTTATGGTATACCAAACTTTAAACTCGAAAAGTTTGTTGTAGAGAGAAGAACTAAACTTTTAAAAGAAAGTGGCATAAAATTTATTCAAAATTTTGAAGTTGGGAAAGACAAAACTCTTTATGAATTAAAAGATAAACATGATGCTATATTGATTGCGACAGGAGTTTACAAGCCTAGAGAAATTAATATCCCGGGGCATAATCTCAAAAATATTTTTCCTGCAATGGAATTTTTAACTGCATCAAATAAAAAAGGATTAGGAGATAAGGTAAAGCTATTTGATGATGGGACTCTTAACGCAGAAGGAAAAGATGTAGTTGTAATTGGAGGAGGAGATACAGCTATGGACTGTGTAAGAACATCAGTTAGACAAAAAGCTAAATCTGTAAAATGCTTATATCGAAGAGATAGAGAAAATATGCCTGGCTCTGCAAGAGAAGTTGGTAATGCTATCGAAGAGGGCGTTGAGTTTGTGTGGCTAAGTAGTCCAAAAAGGTTTATTGGCAGCTCAAAAATTACAGAGGTTGAGGTTAATAAAATGAAGCTCGGAGAACCAGACTCTTCAGGCAGAAGAAGACCAGAGATTGAGGTAGGTTCAGAATACAAAATAAAAGCAGATCTTGTTATTAAATCTTTAGGATTTGATCCAGAAGATTTACCAAAATTATTCAACGCAAAAGAATTAGGTATTTCACAATGGGGAACTATTAAAATTGACTTAAAATCAATGCAAACAAATTTAGACGGAATATTTGCTGCCGGAGATATTGTCCGAGGCGCATCTTTAGTTGTTTGGGCTATAAGAGACGGAAGAGATGCAGCAACTCAAATCGAAAAATATTTAAAAATAAAAGATAATAAAAAAAGATCTGAATTTGCTGCATAAATGAATAACTATAAAAAAAATAAACTACTTTTAGAGAAAACTCATAATTATTTTCCTGAAATGGAACATGATGCTTGTGGTGTAGGTTTGATCGCCTCTACTAATGGAGAAAAATCCAGAAGAGTTGTCGAATACGGAATAGAAGCACTTAAAGCAATTTGGCATAGAGGAGCTGTAGATGCTGATGGAAAATCTGGTGACGGAGCCGGTATACAAATTGAGATAGCTCCAGATTTCTTTAAAGAAAAAATTTTATCTACTGGTCACACGGTTGATGATGATAAACGAATTTGCGTAGGAATGGTTTTTTTACCTCGCACAGACTACTCAGAACAGGAAAAGTGTAGAGAAATAATAGAGACTGCTTTACTTGAAGGAAATTATTATATTTATGGATGGAGACAAGTTCCAATTAATCCAAGTGTTCTCGGAAAAACTGCCGATCAGAGTAGACCTGAAATAGCTCAAGTTATGTTTAAAAAAAACGAAAATTTAGAAACTAATGATTTAGAGCGTGACCTTTTTGAAACAAGAAAAAAAATTGAAAAAATTGCTAGAGAGAGCCAGTTGAAGGAGTTTTATATTTGTTCATTTAGCTCAAGGTCAATTGTTTATAAAGGGATGTTTTTGGCAGAAATGCTATCAGAGTTTTATCCAGATCTTAATGATGAAAAGCTCACCTCAAGATTTGCAGTATTCCATCAAAGATACTCAACAAATACCTTTCCTAGCTGGGATCTAGCCCAGCCATTTAGAACTCTAGCGCACAATGGGGAAATAAACACCCTTAAAGGGAATATAAATTGGATGAAAATACATGAGCAAGATATGTCAAGCTCATTATTTAAAAATGTGAAAGATCTTAAACCAGTAATTAGAAGCACCTCAGACTCAGGAGCACTTGATAATGTTTTTGAATTACTTGTTCACTCAGGAAAATTAGCTCCTCTAATAAAACTAATGATGATACCAGACGCATGGTCTAAAAGAAGCAAAACCGTATCAAAAAATCATCAAGATCTATTTAATTTTTTAAATAGCACAATTGAACCTTGGGATGGACCAGCTGCAATTTGTGCAACAGATGCAAAATGGGTATTAGCTTCATCAGATAGAAACGGTTTAAGACCTCTAAGATATACAATAACTTCAGATAATCTATTTTTTGCTGGATCTGAAACTGGTATGATAAAAATTCCTGAAGAGAATATCATTGAAAAGGGTAAACTTGGTCCAGGCCAGATAATTGCTATTGATTTAAAAAAAGGAAAGTTATTTAAAGATAAGGCAATCAAAGATCTATTAGCAAAAGATTACAAAAAATATAATAAACAAATAATCGATTTAGAAAAGAAAATTTCAAATGAAAATGAAAAAGCTAATTTTGTTGGTGAAGATTTAAGAAAAAGACAATATTTGTCTGGATTAAGCGTTGAAGACTTAGAGTTGATACTTCATCCAATGGCCGAGGAAGGTAAAGAGGCATCTGGATCAATGGGAGATGACACGCCTGTAGCAGTGTTATCAAGTCACTTCCGACCTGTTTCACACTATTTTAGACAAAACTTTAGTCAAGTTACCAATCCTCCAATAGACTCCTTAAGAGAAAATAAAGTGATGAGTTTGAAAACTAGATTTGGAAATTTAGGAAATATTTTAGACTTTGATAATTTAACGGAGGAAAATATTTATGTTTTAGATAGCCCAGTATTAACAAATTCACAATTTAAAAAATTTAAGAAATTTTTCGCAAAAAAAACGAAAGAGATAGATTGTACCTTTGATATTTCGTCATCACTCAAAGCTAGGATTGAAGAAATAAGAGAGGAAGCCGAAACATCCGTACGAGAAGGGAGTACTTGCTTAATACTTTCCGACAAAAATATAACAAATAAGAAAGCTAGTATACCAAGCATTTTAATAGTTGGAGCAGTTCACTCACATTTAGTAAAACTTGGCTTAAGAGGTTATTGTTCTTTGAATGTGGAATGTTCAGATGCTCTAGATACACACTCTTTTGCAGTTTTAATTGGAGTAGGCGCAACAACTGTTAATCCTTATTTGGCACTAGATAGTATTTACCAAAGATTTGAAAAAAAATTATTTGGTAAGTCTGACTTTGAGAGTTGTGTAGTAAAATTTAAAAAATCAATAGACGCTGGATTATTAAAAATAATGTCTAAGATGGGGATTTCAGTAATAAGTTCTTATAGGGGAGGATGTAATTTTGAAGCAGTTGGATTAAGCAGAGCTATCGTATCTGATTACTTTCCAGGAATGTCGTCAAGAATATCTGGTATAGGAGTAATCGGGATTGAGAAAAAAATTAAAGAATTACATGATAAATTCAATGCAAAAAACGTATTCACCTTGCCTATAGGCGGTCTTTATAGATATAGAAAAAGTGGAGAAGACCACCAGTATCAGGGAAAATTAATTCATTTACTCCAAAGTGCTGTAAGTTCAGGATCTTTTGAACAATATAAAAAATATTCTAAAGGCATACATAATCTTCCTCCAATAAATATTAGAGATTTATTGGAATTTAAAAAACCAAAAAATAAAATTAATTTGGATGAGGTAGAGCCTATTGAGGATATTTTGAAAAGATTCGGAAGTGGGAGTATGTCACATGGAGCTTTATCTGCCGAGGCACATGAAACATTGGCAACAGGTATGAATAGAATTAAAGGAGCTTCTTGTAGCGGAGAAGGAGGAGAGGATGCAAAAAGATTTAAAGTTCTTTCAAATGGCGATAGTGCAAATTCTAGAGTAAAACAGATTGCTTCAGCGAGATTTGGTGTGACTGTAGATTATCTTAATAATGCAAACGAAATTGAAATTAAAATTGCTCAAGGTGCAAAACCAGGTGAGGGCGGGCAACTTCCTGGTTTTAAAGTTACCGAAGAAATAGCTAGATTAAGGCATTCTACGCCTGGTGTGACTTTAATTTCTCCTCCTCCACATCATGATATCTATTCGATTGAGGACTTAGCACAATTAATTTATGATTTAAAACAAATCAATCCAAAAGCTCGGGTAGGAGTGAAGCTTGTTGCATCGACAGGCATTGGAACTATTGCTGCTGGAGTTGCAAAAGCAAAAGCAGATATAATTTTAATTTCTGGTCACTCAGGTGGAACAGGGGCTAGCCCCCAAACAAGTATAAAGTATGCTGGGATACCTTGGGAGATGGGCTTGACCGAGGCTAATCAAATATTAACTTTAAACAATTTAAGGCATAATGTTACACTTAGAACTGATGGAGGACTTAAAACTGGAAGAGATGTAGTAATTGCTGCAATGATGGGTGCTGAGGAATATGGTATGGGAACTTCTTCGCTAGTTGCTATGGGATGTATAATGGTAAGACAGTGCCATTCAAATACTTGCCCCGTTGGTGTTTGTAGTCAAGATTTATCCTTAAGAAAGAAATTTACTGGTACTCCTGAGAAAGTTGTTAATTTATTTAAATTTGTGGCTACCGAGGTTAGAGAAATTTTAGCATCCTTAGGATTTAAATCTATCAATGAAATTATTGGACGAACTGATTTATTAACTCAAGTTAACAAGGGAGCATCAAATTTGGACGATCTAGATTTAAACCCACTATTAGTACAAGCAGATCCTGGTGAAAATCTAAGATATTGTAAAGATAATCACATCAACAAAGTTCCTGAAACTTTAGATGAAAAAATTTGGTCTAATATTAAAGATAAGATCAATCCCTCAGATAAAAACAATTTTGAATATGAAATTGAGAACACGTATAGATCTGTTGGTACTAGACTTTCACATCACGTTTATAAAAAATATGGCAATGAAAAACTTAGTGATGATACTATAAATATAAAATTAAAAGGCTCTGCCGGTCAGTCCTTAGGAGCTTTTTTAACAAAAGGAATAAGTTTAATAGTTGAGGGTGATTGTAATGATTACGTTGGAAAAGGTCTTTCAGGAGGAAAAATTATAGTAAGGACTTCTAAAAAAAGTAAATTAGTTGCAGATCAAAATACAATTATTGGTAATACAGTTTTATACGGGGCTACATCAGGAGAACTTTATGCATCCGGTCAAGCAGGTGAGAGATTTGCAGTAAGAAATTCTGGTAGTTCCGCTATTATTGAGGGTTGTGGCGCCCATGGATGTGAATATATGACTGGAGGAACTGCAATTATTTTAGGAGCAGTTGGTGACAATTTTGGCGCTGGAATGACGGGCGGTATGGCATTTATCTATGATGAAAAAAATGATTTTGAAAATTATGCCAACCCCACTTCAATTATTTGGCAATCTGTTGAAACTGACTATTGGAAAAAATTCTTGAAAGAAAGTATTAAGGACTTTGAAACTAAAACTTTTTCTAAGAAAGCAAAATTTATTTTACAAAATTTCGAACAAGAACTGAAAAAATTCAAACAAGTTTGTCCTATTGAGATGCTTGATAAATTAGATAATCCAATCAGCTTAAAACCTCATATTAAGAAAGCAGGTTAATGAGTAAACTTAAAGTATTTTGCTTTGGCTTTGGGCAAGTTGCAGAAAGTTTTATTGATAAATTAATTAATGAAAAAAAGGATTTAGAATTAAGTATCACTTCTAGAAAGGAAACTCATCAAATAGAGTTTAACAATATCAAAATAAATTCATTCCAGTTTACAAATGTTAAATTTGATAGCTTAATTTTAAAAAAAATAGAGGAGGCAGATTATTTATTAATTTCTATTCCACCTATTGATGGTAAAGATATTGTAGCAGATTTTCTTGATGCAAATCTAAAAAATCTAAAAAATTGTAAATGGATCACTTATTTATCAGCAACTAGTGTGTACGGAGATCACAATGGTGATTGGGTAAATGAGAATAGTACTACTAAACCTACCTCAGCTAATGGAATAAGTAGATTGCAAGCAGAAAAAACCTGGAAAAATTTATCTAATAAAAATAATTATCCTCTGCAAATTTTTAGATTAGCAGGTATATATTCAAATCAATTTAATATTTTGAAAAGATTACAAACTGGCAGCGTACAAATAGTAGATAAAAAAAACCATTTTTTTTCTAGAATTCATGTTGAGGATATAGCTAATATTTTATTTAAGTCTCTTGATAACTTTAAAAATAATGAAATTTATAATATTTGTGATGATAAACCCGCGCCACAGAGCGAGGTAGCAGCTTATGGTGCAAAACTACTTAAACTAAAAAAACCTAATCCAATGAAACTAGAGGAAATTGAAAGTGAAATGTTACGAAATTTTTATAAAGACTCAAAAAAAGTAGATAACAAAAAAATGAAGACTTATTTTAAATATAATTTAAAATATCCTACATATGAAGATGGCCTAAACTACATTTTTAATAATAATGCTTAATTCTTTTACTATTCTTTTAAGTTGATTTTGATTGGATAAACTATGATCACCTTTTTTGATAATTATGATTTTCTTTTTTGCTTTGTTGAACAATTTTAAAACATACTTTGAGAAAATAGTTGGAACAACCTCATCATTTTGACCGTGAATCATCGTTACATTTATTTTAGATTTTATCTTTTTATGTAAAACTTTATTTTTTCTTCCATCTTTAATTAGCTGTAATGTTATCGGGTATTCATAGCCTCCATTTTTTATTAAAATTTTTCCTGTTTTAAGCAATTCTTTCTTTGTTTTTTTTGGAAATTTATTCCACATTAATCTTGTTAAAAATTCTGGTGCTGGCCCTATTCCAATAAATCCTTTAATTTGAGATTTAAAGTATTTAAATTGATTTAGAGAAATCCAGGCCCCCATACTTGAACCTATTAAAATAAAATTATTTTTTTTTACAATTTTTTTTATTGACCTTTTTACATCATTTGACCAAATACTAATATTTCCTTTTGTAAAAATTCCTGAAGATTTTCCATGTCCAGAATATTCCAAACTTAAAAAACCCAATCTGTTCTTTTTTGCAAATCTTAAAATAGCCTGAGGTTTTTTGCCTTCTATATCAGACATAAAACCAGGAAGAAAAATTATATAGAGTTTTTTTTTAAAATAATTGTCTATATATCTAAGCTTTTTAGTATTTGAAATTTTAAAATACTTAAATTTTTTCATATTAGGGTAAATTAATTTGTTATTATATATACATTATCATGACTACTAAAATAAACGTATTACAAGTTATACCAAAGCTGGGTTATGGAGGAGCTGAAACTGGTTGCTATGATATCGCCCATTATTTAGCAGAAAAAGAGTGCGGCTCATTTATCGCAACATCTGGAGGGGAATTATTGAAATTTGTTAAAAAAAACAAAGTAGGAATTTTTAAAATTCCAGTGCAATCAAAAAATCCAATTTTAATCATTTTAAATGCTTTATTATTATCAATTTTAATAATTTTAAAAAAAATAAACATTGTACATGCCAGAAGTAGAGCGCCTGCTTGGTCTTGTTACTTTGCTTGTTTAATAACAAACACAATCTTTGTAACTACATTTCATGGAACTTATAACTTTAAAAGTAAATTAAAAAAATTCTACAATAGCATAATGTTAAGATCTAAATTAACCATAGCTGGCTCAAACTTTATTTTTGAACATATAAATGAAAATTACAGTGAATATTTAAATAAAAAAAAAAAATTAAGGGTAATTTTTAGAGGAATCAATATAGATTATTTCAGTCAAAAAAATATTTCGATTTTAAAACAAGAAAAACTAAAACAAGAGTGGGAGCTAGATCAGAACAAGTTTACAATTTTAATGCCTGGAAGGTTGACATCCTGGAAAGGACAGGAAAAATTTATTGAGTCATTAAATATATTAATAGAGGATTATAATATCACAAATTTTCAGGCAATTTTGTTAGGTTCAGATCAAGGAAGAAAAGTATATTCTAAAAAGCTTCTTAGTTTAGTAGAAAGATACAGTTTATTAAAAAAAGTTAAGTTTATTGATAATTGTAAAGAAATGCCTTTAGCTTATTCTCTTGCGGATGTAGTAGTTTCTGCATCTGTAGAGCCAGAAGCATTTGGCCGAGTCGCTGTAGAGTCCCAGTCTATGGGTAAACCAATAATTGCAAGCAATATTGGAGGTTCAAAAGAAACAGTTTTGAATAAAAAATCTGGTTTTTTATACAAACACGACGATCCAAGAGAACTTGCGAAAAATTTAAATACTGTTATTCAATTGAGTCAAGAAGAGTTGAAATTAATAGGAAACGAAGGTAGAAAAAACATTACAAAAAAATTTGACGTAGAAGCAATGTGTGACTCAAATTTAAGAGAATATAAAAAATTATTGAAAGATTAATGCCACAAATTCAATTATTAGACGGAAAAAAAATTCCATTTACAAAATCAATAAACGGCTTTGAAGTTATAAAAAAAATTAGTAAATCACTGGAAAAATCTGCTTTGATAATGGAAGTTGATGGAGAACTCAAAGATCTCAGTCATGAAATCACTAAGGACTCTAAAGTAAGAATAATAACTCCTAAGGACAAAGAAGGTTTAGAAGTCATAAGACATGATGCAGCCCATATTATGGCTATGGCAGTTCAAGAATTGTATCCTGGAACACAAGTAACTATTGGACCTGTTATAGAAAATGGATTTTATTATGATTTTGCAAGGAAAGATCCTTTCACTAGCGATGATTTAAATAAAATTGAAAAAAAAATGTCAGAAATAATTGATAGAGACGTGGTAACAAAAAGAGAGGTTTGGAAAAGAGATCAAGCTATATCTCATTTCAAAAAAATTGGGGAAAAATATAAAGCCGAAATTATAGAAAGCATACCAAAAAATGAAGAATTATCCGTTTATCATCATGGTGACACTTGGCATGACTTATGTAGAGGCCCCCATCTTTCCTCGTCGGGTAAAATTGGAAAAGCTTTTAAACTAACAAAAGTTTCCGGAGCTTATTGGCGGGGTGATTCTAATAACGAAATGTTACAGAGAATTTATGGCACATGCTGGAGTTCGAAAAAAGATTTAGATGATTATCTACATAGATTAGAAGAAGCTGAAAAAAGAGATCACAGAAAACTTGGAAAAGAGATGGATCTTTTTCATTTCAGAGAAGAAAGCCCTGGATCAGTTTTTTGGCATGAAAAAGGGTGGTTATTATTTCAAAGATTAGTTGAATATATGAGAATGAAGCAAAGATTGGCAGGTTATAGAGAAATTAATACACCAGAACTTTTAGACAAAACTTTGTGGGAAAAATCTGGTCATTGGGATAAGTTTGGTGAGCACATGTTTACCTCTGAGACACCTGATGAAAAAACTTTCGCTGTTAAACCAATGAATTGTCCAGGTTGCGTGCAGGTTTTTAATCAAGGATTAAAAAGTTACAGAGATTTACCTCTTAAACTTTCTGAATTTGGAAAAGTTCATAGATACGAACCATCAGGTGCTTTACATGGATTACTTAGAGTAAGAGCATTTACACAAGATGATGCGCATATTTTTTGTACAGAAGATCAAATCACTGATGAGTCATTATCAGTTACAAAACTAATATTGGAAATTTATCGAGATTTGGGTTTTAAAGATGTAATTTTAAAATATTCTGATAGACCTGAGCAACGAGTTGGTGATGATAGTATTTGGGATAAATCAGAAGCAGCACTATTAACCGCAATTAAAAAATCTAAATTAGAATACACAATTAATAAAGGAGAAGGAGCATTTTACGGGCCGAAAATTGAATTTGTTTTAAGAGATGCTATTGGTAGAGATTGGCAGTGTGGAACACTACAAGTGGATTTGAATCTTCCTGGAAGATTAGGTGCATCATATGTTGCTAAAGATGGAACTAAAAAAGTTCCAGTAATGCTTCATAGAGCTTTATTTGGTTCTTTAGAGAGGTTTATTGGAATTTTAATTGAAAATTATGCTGGCAAACTGCCATTTTGGTTATCTCCATCACAAGCAGTAGTATGTTCAATTGCAGAGGAAAATAATAATTATGTTAAAAAGTTATTTGAAGATTTGTTTAAAGAGGGTATAAAATGTGAAATGGATTTAAGGAATGAAAAAATAAATTACAAAGTAAGAGAACATTCTCTTGCAAAAACTCCATATATCTTAGTTTGTGGAAAAAAAGAAGTTGAAAAGAATACAGTTACCGTGAGGAAGCTTGGCTCAGATAAGCAAGAAGTTATTAAAAGAGAAAACCTGATCAAAAATATGTTAGACCTAAATAAATTGCCTTTAAATTAAGTGTCAAATTCAAAACCAAATTACTTTCAAAGAAGAACTAAACCTCAAGGACCAAGGGCTAATGAACGTATAAGAGCTTTAGATGTTCAAGTTATTGGAAGCAGCGGAGAGAACTTAGGCGTGCTTCAATTAAAAAAAGCTATTGAGCTAGCAAGGCAAGAAGATTTAGACTTAATTGAAATATCTCCAAATACAAAACCTCCTGTTTGTAAAATTATGGATATGGGTAAGTATAAGTATGACTTGCAAAAAAAAGCTAATCAAGCAAAGAAAAAACAGAAGACGGTTTCTTTAAAAGAAATTAAATTAAGACCAGGAACTGAAACACATGATTATAATTTTAAAATAAAAAATGCAAAAAAATTTCTTACAAAAGGTGATAAAGTTAAATTTACGATTAAATTTAAAGGTAGAGAAATGCAGCACACAGAATTAGGTAAAGAATTAATGAATAAGATTATTGAGGAAACTAAAGAAATCTCAAAAGTTGAAAGCCAGCCTAAATTTGAGGGCAAACAAATGGTAATGATCATTCAACCCATCTAAATCAATATTATTAGCGACTTGCTAAGATAGGATATTGTCTATATAAGTCCGAATTATTTATGCCAAAACTTAAAACAAAAAGCTCAGCCAAAAAAAGGTTCAAATTTACTGCTTCAGGAAAAATTAAAATGCCTCAAGCAGGTAAACGTCATGGTATGATTAAAAGAACTAATTCACAAATCAGAAAACAAAGAGGCACTACGATAATGACTAAACAAGATACAAAAATTGTAAAGTCGTATATGCCATATAACCTGAGAGGATAATATGGCTAGAACGAAACGAGGTGTCATTAGTAGAGCAAAACATAAAAAAGTTTTAAAATCAGTTAAAGGACAATATGGCAGAAGAAAAAACACAATCAGAATTGCTCGTCAGGCCATGGAAAAGGCGATGCAATATGCTTATAGAGATAGAAAAGCCAAAAAAAGAGAATTTAGATCTTTGTGGATACAAAGAATAAACGCTGGAGTTAGAGCAGAAGGACTAACATACGCAAGATTTATTAATGGTTTGGCAAAATCAAAAATTAGATTAGATAGAAAAGTTTTAGCAGAACTGGCTTACAACAATCCAGAAGTCTTTAAATCAGTAGTAAAAAAGGTTCAATCCTCCCTTGGATAAAAGGGTCTTTGATTTAATACAAACTTTAATATAAAAAATCAATTACCTGATGAGTGATTTGGATAAAATAAATTCTATTTTCAATGCAAAGATCGATTCTGTAAAATCTAAAGAAGATTTACAAAATATTAAAACAGAGTTTTTCGGAAAGAACGGTCAAATTACGCAACAATTTAAAACTTTAGGCTCTTTAGATCCAGATAAAAGAAAAGATTTTGCTTCCAAATTAAATAAAATTAAAGATGATTTATCGAGTCAGATTGAACAAAAAAGTTTTGAAATAGAAAACGCTGAAATAAATGATAAATTAAAAAATGAAAAGATTGACGTAACTTTACCAATACGACCATATCAAAAAGGAAAAATTCATCCAGTGTCGCAAGTCATAGATGAAATTTCTTCTATTTTTTCAGAAATTGGCTTTTCAGTTGCTGAAGGACCAGATGTTGAAACAGAGTATAATAATTTTACAGCGCTAAACACTCCAGAGGATCATCCAGCTAGAGATATGCATGACACTTTTTATTTAGAAAAAAATAAAAAATTACTCTTAAGAACTCATACTTCTCCGGTTCAAATTAGAGCAATGCTTAACGGAAAACCTCCATTTAAGATAATTGTTCCTGGAAGAACTTATAGATGTGATAGCGATCAAACACACGCTCCAATGTTTCACCAATTAGAGGGACTTCACATTGATAAAAACATTACTATGGGTCATTTAAAAGGATGTTTAGATTATTTTATTAAAGAATTTTTTGAAGTCAAAAAAGTTAAAATGAGATTCAGACCAAGTCATTTCCCATTTACCGAACCTTCGGCTGAAGTAGACATTGGATATAAAATTGAGAATAAAAAAATTGTGATTGGTGAGGGAGATAAATGGTTAGAAATTTTAGGCTGTGGAATGGTGCATCCAAATGTTTTAAAAAATGCAAAAGTTGATCCAAAAAAATATCAAGGATTTGCATTTGGAATGGGCATTGATCGATTGGCTATGTTAAAATACGGAATTAATGATTTAAGAGCTTTTTTTGAAACAGATTACAGATGGTTAAGTCATTTTGGTTTTGACCCTTTAGATGTGCCGACAAATTATAGAGGACTAAGCAAATGATTATTACTTTTCCATGGTTAAAAGAGCATTTGAAAACTAATGCAAATGAGAAAGAAATTATAAATAAACTCACTGACATCGGCTTGGAGGTTGAAAGTGTAAAAGAAAACTCAGGAGAACTGAGTGAATTTAAAATAGCAAAAATTATTAAAGCCGAGAAACATCCCAACGCAGATAAGTTAAAAGTGTGCGATGTAAATATTGGAGGAAAAGAAACTTTGAAAGTTGTCTGCGGAGCTCCAAACGCGAGAGATGGCCTCATAACAATTTATGCACCGCCAGGCGCTATAATACCGAAAACTAAGTTCCAATTAAAAATTGCTAAAATAAGAGGCGTTGAGTCTCGCGGCATGCTGTGTTCTGAAAGCGAACTAAATTTATCAAATGAAAGTGATGGAATAATAGAATTAAATGCAAAGGAAAAGGAAATAGGAAAAAGTTACTTTAAGAGCAAATCAGAAAAAGTAATCGATATTGCAATTACACCTAATAGACCAGACTGTCTGGGCATAAGAGGTATAGCAAGAGATTTATCTTCTACTGGAATAGGTAAATTTGTAACTTTAAAAAGAAAAAAAATAAAACAAAGTGCTAAACATCATATTAAGACTTCAATAACTAAAGATAAGCATCAAGGATGTCTAACATTTGGAAGTTGCTATATTAAAAATATAGTTAATAGAGAGAGTCCAGAATGGTTAAAAAATAAACTTCATGCTCTTGGCTTAAAACCAATCTCTGCTGTTGTAGATATAACTAATTATGTGATGTTTGATTTTAACCGCCCGTTGCACGCTTATGACGCAGATAAAATTGATAGAGAAATTATTGTTAGAGACGCAAAAGAAGGAGAAGAGTTTGAGGCTTTAGATAATAAAAAATACAAACTTAAAAAAGGAATGTGTGTAATAACTGATAAGTCCAGCGTTTTGGGCCTTGGCGGAATTATTGGGGGGACAAAAACGTCGACTGAATTTGATACTAAAAATATTTTGCTTGAGTCTGCGTATTTTCTACCATCTTCCATTAGAAAAACATCTCGAGAGTTATCAATTAATACTGATGCAAAATATAGATTTGAAAGGGGTATCGATCCCAATTCTGTACTAGAGGGCTTAGAAGTTGCTACCAATTTGATATTAAAGATATGCGGGGGACAAGCCAGTAAGTTTACCATTACAGGAAAAAATTTTCAAAAAAATAAAATTATAAATTTTGAGATTGATAATTTTGAAAATTTGATTGGTATACCTATATCTATTAATGAGGCGCAAAAAATTCTGACTTCATTAGGTTTCATTTGCAAAAAAGGAAAAAAGAGTCTTAAAGTAGAAATTCCTTCATGGAGACCAGACATTAATCAAGATGTAGACATAATTGAGGAACTAATTAGAATTAAAGGTTTCAAAAATATAAAATTAGTTATTCCTGAGAGAAGTAGAGAAAATGAAACCTTAAATTTTAAACAAAAGCTATTCCACTTGTCACAAAGATCTCTCGCATCTAAAGGATTTCTTGAGTCAGTTACCTGGTCATTTACTGACTCTAAAATTGATAGTCAATTTTCAAAAGGTGAAAAGGAAATTTCAATTTTAAACCCTATTTCATCTGATCTTGGTGTTTTGAGAAGATCAATCTTTTCAAACCTTTCAATCTATCTAAAAAAAAATCAAGATAGAGGTTATGAAGATGTATCTCTATTTGAAATAGGACCAGTATTTTTCGGAAAAAATCCTGGAGAACAACAAATTGTTGTCGGTGCCTTGAAGTCAGGAAAAGTGAATAGAAAAAGCTGGATAGAAAAAGAAAGAGACTTAGATGTGTTTGATATTAAAGGCGATGTTATGAAAACTTTAATTGAACTTGGAGTATCCGAGAAAGATCTTTTTATAAGCGATCAAACAAAACAATGTTACCACCCAGGCAGATCTGGATCTATTAATTTGAAATCAGAAAAAGGTCCTTACCTTGCTTATTTTGGAGAAATACATCCAGCAATTGTAAAAAAATTAGATTTTAAAGAACCAAATATCTATGGATTAGAAATATTTTTAAAAAATATACCTGAACCCAGCAAAAAAATTAGACAAACTAAAAAAAGTTTTCAACCTTCAGATTTTCAAAAATCTCAAAGAGATTTTGCTTTTGTAATAGATAAAATTTTTAAAATAGGTTTGTTAGAAAAGATTATTAAAGAAATAGATGACTCAATAATTCAAGAAGTAACAACTTTTGACGTTTACGAGGGTGAAAACATTCCTAAAGATAAAAAATCAGTTGCAATTAATGTTACTTTACAGTCTTCGAATAAAACCTTAACCGAAAAAGATATTGATCAAATTAGTAAAAAAATTATTGATGTCGTCAAAGAAAAAACAGGTGCTACAATTAGGTCCTAATGTCAGATATAAAAAGAATTCGTAATTTTTCTATAATTGCGCATATCGATCACGGTAAATCTACTATTGCAGACAGAATAATCCATAAGTGTGGAGGTTTGACAGATCGAGAAATGAAACAACAAGTTTTAGATTCAATGGATATAGAAAGAGAACGAGGAATTACAATAAAGGCTCAAACAGTAAAACTCGATTATAAAAGCAAAGATGGTCAAAGCTACAAGCTTAATATAATTGATACACCTGGACACGTAGATTTTGGATATGAAGTTAGCAGGTCACTATCTGCATGCGAAGGCTCGTTATTGATAGTTGATAGCACCCAAGGAGTGGAAGCTCAAACTCTTGCTAATGTATATCAAGCCCTTGAGATAAATCATGAAGTAATACCTGTATTAAATAAGATAGACTTACCTGCGTCAGATATAGAAAAAACAAAAAAAGAAATAGAAGATGTAATTGGAATTGAAACTACAAATGCAATTCCTTGCTCAGGAAAAACCGGTGAAGGTATTGATGATATTCTAGAGGCAATAATAAACAGGTTACCGGCTCCTAAAGGCATTTCTAACGAGAAACTTAAATGTTTATTAGTGGATAGCTGGTATGACAGTTATCTAGGTGTAGTGATTTTAATTCGTGTAATTAACGGTAAATTAAAAAAAGGTATGAAGATAAAATTAATGTCTAATAATCAAGAGCATTTACTAGAAAAAGTAGGAGTGTTTACTCCTAAACCGACTGATATAGACGAACTAAACTCTGGAGAAATTGGATTTATAATTACTGGCATAAAATCTCTATCAGAAACAAAAGTTGGAGATACAATATGTGATGCTAATGATCCAATTAATGATCCTCTTCCTGGATTTAAGCCGAGTAAGCCAGTTGTATTTTGTGGTTTGTTTCCAGTCGATAGTTCAGAGTACCAAAAACTAAAAGATGGTTTAGCTAAACTTAAATTAAATGATGCGAGTTTTTCATATGAACCAGAGTCTTCAAGTGCATTAGGTCTTGGGTTCAGATGTGGTTTTCTAGGTCTTTTACATCTTGAGATAATAACAGAAAGGCTTGAGAGAGAATTTGATGTAAGTTTGATAACAACTACCCCAGGGGTTATTTATAAAGTCCACACGACTAGAAGTAAAATTTTGGATTTACAAAATCCGACAAACATGCCTGATCCTTCTCAGATTGAAAAAATTGAAGAGCCTTGGATTAAATCTACTATCATCACACCAGATGAGTATTTAGGCTCAATAATAAAGATTTGCCAAGATAAAAGAGGAGTTCAAACTAATTTATCTTATTCTGGAAGCAGGGCAGTATTATCATATGATTTACCACTGAATGAGGTTGTATTTGATTTTAACGACAGACTAAAATCTGTATCTAGTGGTTATGCAAGTTTTGATTATGAAATTTCTGAATATAGAGAAGGTGATCTTGTCAAATTAGGAATTTTAGTAAACTCAGAACCTGTTGATGCTTTAGCAATGATTATTCATAAAGACTTTGCTCAAAAAACTGGCAGACAAGTATGTGAAAAATTAAAAGATTTAATTCCCAGACATAACTTTATGATACCAGTACAAGCAGCGATTGGTGGAAAAATTGTAGCAAGGGAGTCCATTAAAGGATTTAAAAAAGATGTATTAACAAAAATTCATGGAGGAGGAGCTACAGACCGAAAGAGAAAGCTATTAGAAAAACAAAAAAAGGGTAAGGCTAGATCAAAACAGTTTGGAAAAGTAGAGATACCACAAGAAGCATTTATCGGGGTTTTAAAAATTAATAAAGAAACTTAATGAAAAAGAAATTATTTATTTTTTCAAATGAAAGTATTTCTTTACAAGATGAAAAATTTTTTTGCGATAATATTGATCTAAAATCTAGTCCAGAAGGTTTAAACAAAAAATTTGAAGTAAATCTTTTTGGTAGAAAATCTTCAAAAAAAAGAGCACACGAAATAAAATTAAAAAAAATTAAAATTTTATCTAATATTTTTTCGTACCTGTCAGAAGTAGTAAAATCAACAAAGATTGAAAATACAAAATACTTGGTAATCTCAATTTCTCCATACACTTTTCTAATTTGTTTATTTTTAAGAGTTTTTGGAAAAACCCCAATCGTTTATTTGAGAAGTGATGGATATGGAGAGTATAAAGCTATTTTAGGTAGTTTTGGAAAACTTATCTATCATTTAATGTTTAGTTTTACATCTTTAATTTCAAATTTTATAAGTTGTAGAAAATACATATTAAGAAAAAAGAAGGGTCAAGTAATTCACCCATCTCAACTTGACTCAGTATGGTTTAAAAAACCTAAGGCTCAAGAAGTTAAAAGCTTTAAACTTTTATATGTAGGAAGAATTAGAGTTGAAAAAGGTATTTTTTCCCTAGCTAGTTTAATTAAAAACAAAAGAGATATTTCTTTAACTATCGTAGGCGCTGAAAAAAATACGTCTTATAAAATTAATCAAAGTAATATTAATATTCAGTTAACTCAAAGTAATAAGGTAAGACTGATTAAATATTATGATGATCATAATATATTTATATTACCCTCATTTACCGAAGGACATCCTATGGTTTTATTAGAGGCCTTAGCTAGAAGAAGACCAGTGATTGTATTTGAAGATATCGAACATATTATAGGTGATAAAAAAGGCATCTTCGTAGCTAAAAGAAATTTTTTAAACTTCTTTGGGGTGTTAAATCATATAAAGAAAAATTATAAGAAAATTCAAAAAGACATGATGAAAAATAAACTTCCAACAAACAAAGAATTTATTGAAGAATTTGTAAAAGCTATCGAGGATTACAAATAGGAGAGGTGGCCGAGTGGTTGAAGGCGCACGCTTGGAAAGCGTGTAAACGGGAAACCGTTTCGAGGGTTCGAATCCCTCTCTCTCCGCCATAAATAAAACCTAAAATGGAATAGATGCACTTTCATAAAATTTTAGGTATATCTATAAAAAATTTAAAAATTATGAGAGTCTTTAGATTAATAATAATTATAATTTATTTGATGTCATTAAGTCGAGTTAATGCCGCAAATATAACGGGTTCAAATACTATAAATAGTGACTCGTCAACCCAACAAGTATATAACGCAGATGATACATCATTAACAATTACAAATTCTTCAACTCTTTCAAGAACCGGACAGGCACCAGTTAATATAAATGGAAAAGATGACGGAACTCTAACAATAAACTCTGGTTCTTCAATTACAGCTACTTCACATAATACAGTTCAAGGTAGAAATCAGGATGGATTAACCGTGACTAACTCAGGAACAATTAGCTCTGGTGGATCGAAAGCAATTAATTTATTAAATGCTCAAAACTCTACGGTTACAAATAATTCTGGAGGAATTATAAAAAGTAATACTAACACGGTTACTCTTACCGAAGACGGCGGAACAGGAAACAATGTTACAGTCACTAACTCAGGACAGATTTTTGCCGAAGCAGTTAGCTCAGGTACAACTAATAATAATGCTGTTAAGTCTGAAGACGATACTAATAATATGACACTAATAAATAATGCTGGGGGACATATATATAATAATAATTCCTCCGCTACTGCTTTACAACAAGCAACAGTTTTTATCGCTGCCGAGGACACTGCAACTTTGACTAACAGTGGAAAAATAGAAAATAAAGCTGGTCCAGAAAATTGGGCTATTGGGATAGCCGGAAGTGGTGTAACCGTAACTCTAAAAGACGCGGGAATAGTAATTGGTAAAATTAATGTATCTGACTCAGGTCATACCATAAGATTACAACATGGTGCTGGACAAGGTTACTACTATGACATTACTGGAGGCGGCACTTACACTTTGCAGGATCTTGATGGTAATCCAGTTGTTAAAGGCTCAGCAGGATCTGTTGGCCAAGGTGGGAACGAAATGGTAGATGAGGAACTAGGATACAAATCTTTAAGTTTTAGAAATTCTCTTGTTAGATACCAGCAAACTGATGAATTTTTTGAAAGAGATAAGGGATGGGGTGAGATCACAACATCTTTTTTAAAAAGAGATGGAGATAGTAGCACTTTAGCACTGGATAACGAAAAAATAGGTATAGGAGCAAATATTTTTGAACCAATTTCAAATAATAGAACTTTAATTTTTTCTTTTGAAAACAGTTTGCAAAATATTTCCAAAAATCACGATATCAATAAATTTAGTTTTCTCACAGGTATGAATTTTGATAAAATTGAAATTACTGACGGAATAAATTCAGATATTTATTTTTTAGGCGGAGCTAGTTTTAATAAAAGTGACAGAAATATTTTAACTAATACTACAAAAACTGGATTGTTGGACATTACAGATGAATATTTAAGTTATGAAGTTCTAACCGGAAAAAAGATAAACTTTGATAATTTGTTACCCAATTTAAGTTTTAATTTTGGTTATTCACATACACCCTCTCATGAGGAAAGCAAATATTATAAGTGGGAGGATAGAGATGTTTACAACGGATCTATAGCCTTAAGTAATGAACATCAAATTTTAAGAGATAAAAAAAAGAATTTATATTTTTCTTGGATAGCTGATGCCAGAACAATATTAGATGATAACGTTCAAATCTTTCATGTAAATGGAACAAAAGGGTCTTATACTCAGAACAATGATTTAAAAACTGAATTTAGTTTATCTGCTGGTTTAAATTACAATTACAATTTTTCAAAAAAAAGTAAATTTTCAATAGCTCTTGATGGACTTCAAACATCTCAAGATACAAGCGGAATTCAAGCTAATCTAAAATATTCTCATAGATTTTAGTTTAATTAATTATCCACATTCAACTTAAAAGAGTCTTAAGAATAATGATCGAATCAATTAAATTATACTTAAGGGCAGTGGAGGGAGACTGAAGCTGCCTTTGCTATTTATAACCTTTTAATTCCTATCACTTTTAACTTAGCAGTTTTTTCTATTTTCTCGATTGTTTGGTTGATCCCCATAACAACTGTTTTCTTCATTGGACCATAGGCATGAATAAGTTTTTTATTTGAAAGAGCAAGGGCTACATGACCTTTCCAATAAATAATATCATTTTTTTTTATTTTTTTAAGTTTCACGTTTTTTTTGAAATATTTTACTTGGTCTTTTGCGTCACGAGGACAAAATTTATTATTAAAATTTAAAAATACTTGTATAAGAGCGGAGCAATCAATTCCCTTAAAAGATTTTCCTCCCCATCTGTATTTTATATTTTTAAAAATAAATATTTTTTTAAAAGGGTTTTTTTCTTTAAAAGAAATAGGCTTTACATCATTTTTATTAATCCATCCCTTTGAAAATTTTAAAAAATTTTTTTTATTTTCTATGACTTTTATTTTTGAACCAAATGGAATCTCGTCAATTTTTTTAGTTTTTTTTGGGAGTTTAAAAACTTTTGACTTAAGTATATTCACCTTATGGGTAGGCTTCAAATATTTTGAAAATTTCCTATTTCTGATAAAACCATTGTAACCATCTTCTTTGATCTTAACTTTTAACCATTTTTTACCTCTCTTAGATATTGAAAAATTATCTCCATAAATCATTTGTGAAACAATTTCAGATTTAGTCGAGGGTTTTTTATGTAGATTTATAACTGAAAAATTATTTGTAAAAAATTTAGTCATTCAATTTTAATTTATCTTTGATCATATAAAGAAATATCAGAGAAGGTATCACCATTACTGCAGTAATAATAAAGAAAATTCCCCAATCACCATTTAACCAATCAACTAAAGCGCCCGAAGATGCTGCAAGAGTAGTTCTACCTGCAGTTCCAATAGAGGAAAGGAGAGCATATTGAGTTGCAGTATACGTTCTATCTACGAGCATAGAAATAAAAGCAACAAATGCTACTGTAGCAAAAGCTGCAGCCATATCATCAAATATAACAGCTATAGCAAACAACAGTTCAGACTTTCCTGACCACGCAAGTAAAGAAAATAATAGATTAGTAGAAGCCATTAGTATACCAGACACAAACATTGCTTTAATTACTCCTGAGCGAATAGCAAATAATCCTCCGATTAAAGTGAATAAAACAGTTGTAATCCAACCAAGGCCTTTTGAATATAAAGCGATATCTGATTTAGAAAATCCTATTTCTTTGTAAAAAATAACAGACATTCTACCCAAGAAAGCTTCACCAATTTTGAATAAAAATACAAATCCTAAAATTGCTATTGCTATATTAAAGCCGTTTTTTTTAAAGAAACTAATTACTGGACCAACTACGGTCCCTGTTAACCAAGCAACTACTTTTGTAATAAAATTTGATGAACCCAATTTATTCTCAATCATTCTATCAGTTTGCTTTTGTCTTTCTGCTCTATCGATAGGTTGTTGCTCATTTATAAACATCAAACCAATATTGCAACCAATTATGAGTATTCCCAAAACCAAAAAAGTTATTTGCCAGTAGTTTTCAAAACCTGCTTGCTGAAAAAACTCTGCTGAATTTAGAGCTACAATTCCTCCTAATTTATATCCAGTCCACCAACCGACTACTGCCATCGCAGCGCCTGCCTGCATTGATTTTCCTTCATGTTCACATATTTGCTCAATTCTTAAAGCATCAACGGTAATATCTTGAGTTGCGGACGCAACTGCTATTATAAGTCCAATACTAATTACTAATGTTAAATTTGCTGTCGGATTTATTAAACTCCAACTAACTAAACAAGCTAATATTAACATTTGCATGCATATAATCCAACCACGCCTATGACCAATTTTTCTAGTTAGCCAAGGTATTCTAACTCTGTCAATAATTGGGGCCCATAAATAATTGAAAGCATAAACTGCAAAAATAAGTCCAGCCCAACCTATGGTGCTTCTGCTTAATCCATCTTCTTGAAGCCAGAGACTTAAACTGCTCCCGATAATTACCCAAGGAAAACCACTAATCGCTCCAAGTAATAATATTTTAATCATTCTATGATCAAAGTAGACAGAAAATGTTTCAGCTAATGTTTGTTTTTTATAAATTTCCATTATCAATTTCTCCAAAAAGATGGAAAGAAAAGAACAAGAACTGCAAAAAGTTCTAATCTACCAAGCAGCATCCCAATTGTTAGAATCCATTTTGACAAGTCTGGTAAACTTTTATAATTTCCGTCTGGACCAATTATTTCACCTAAACCAGGTCCAACATTTGAAATCGAACTAGCAGCACCAGAAATTGATGTCACAAAATCTAAACCACTAATAGAAAGGAGCATGGCTATAATCAAAAAAATGAATAAAAAAGAAAAAATAAAAATAATTACAGATCTTATAAAATCTTCAGAAATTTTTTGATTATTATATTTGGTTATAATAACGCTGTTAGGATAAATTAGCTTTTTTATTTGGTTTCTTAGAAATATTAAAAGCATTTGTAATCTAAAAATCTTAATACCACATGCGGTTGAACCAGCACATCCTCCGATAAACATTAAAAATAAGAAAAAAATCAAAGAAAATTTACCCCATAAACCGAAATCATCAGTAACGTATCCTGTGCCCGATAGAATAGAAATAACATTGAACGAAGAAATTCTTATTTTTTCAAATAAATTGCCATCATAATTTATGAACAATAAGTATAGAAACATAATCAATATTGAATAAGCCAAAAGATATACTAAACCTTTAATCTGAACATCTTGAAAAAATACTTTTTTATTTCCCTGAGAAAACTTTAGATAAGAAATAAAGGGTATGCTGCCTAAAATAATAAATATACTTGCAACTATTTCTATGTTTGAATTTTTAAAAAAGCCAATAGAGTCATTATGAGTTGAAAAACCACCAGTTGCTATAGTCGTCATCGCGTGACAGATGCTGTCAAAAATTGTCATTCCAAATATCCAGTAAAAAAAACCACAAAAAAGAGTAAGAATTATATATGTTGAGATTATAATAGTTGCTACTTCAATAGTTCTGGGTAAAATCTTTTCAGTGCTATCTGGACCTTCCATTTTAAATAGCTGCATTCCACCTACCTTCAATAATGGTAAAATTGTAATTGCCATTACAACGATACCTATTCCACCCAACCATTGCATAATTGCCCTCCATAGTAGAATACTTTTGGGACTATTATCTAAATCAGATATTATGGTAGCTCCTGTAGTTGTTATACCTGACATACTTTCAAAAAAAGCGTCACTGAATGAAAATGATTGATTCGATAAAATAAATGGTAAACTTCCAAAGATTGCTACTGTAACCCAGGCAAGAGTTGAGAATAGAAAAGTTTGTCTTAGATTTAATTTTAAATCTTTTTCTAGATTAGCTAATATACATAATATTCCAATAAATATAGTTACGAAAGAGGCTGAAACAAAGCTATGGCTATTTTCTTTATATATAACTTGCATCGAGTAAGGCGCTAACATTGAAAGCCCCAATACTATAAGCAAAATACCTATTAAGAAAAAAACTGTTTTGTTGTTAACCATAAAAAATGAGATTATTTAAATAGATCTAAAATTCAACTTAATATGACGTAATTATATCTGTATTTTGCATATAAAATTTAATAAACCTTTACTATGCTGGATAATAACTTAATTCAATCTACCTCATCTTGGCCATTTGTTGAAATTAGAAAGCTTTTAAAAGATAGAAAAGATATTATTAAAAAAAAGGGTAAAATAACTTTTCAAACTGGTTATGGACCAAGTGGTTTACCGCATATAGGAACATTTGGTGAAGTAGCCAGGACAACGATGATGATAAACGCTCTAAATCACATTGAAAAAATTGATCATGAGCTTATTACTTTTTCTGATGACATGGATGGTTTAAGAAAAGTCCCTGATAATATACCAAACGATCAAGTTTTAAAAGACAATCTTGGGAAACCCCTAACAGATATTCCAGATCCTTTTAAAAAATTTAAAAGCTTTGGAGAGCATAATAATGAGATGCTTAAAGAATTTTTAAAAAGATTCAAATTTACTTTTTCTTTTAAAAGTTCAACAGAAAATTATAAAAGAGGTATTTTTAATAAATCATTAATAAGGGTAGCAGAAAAATATGATGAAGTGATGAATATTATTTTACCTACTCTTAGAGAAGAAAGAAGAAAAACCTACTGTCCATTCTTACCGATTTGTCCAAAAACTAGAAAAGTACTTGAAATACCTCTTTTAGAAATAGATAAGAAAACTGGCAGGGCAGTTTTTGACAATAGCGGGGAAAAAATTGAGACAAATATTTTAGATGGAAATGCTAAACTTCAGTGGAAAGTTGATTGGGCAATGAGATGGTTTACTTTCGACGTTGATTTTGAAATGTATGGCAAAGACTTGATTGAGAGCGCTATTTTATCAAATAAAATTTGCAATACACTTGGAAAAAAACCTCCTAATGGTTTTGCTTATGAACTTTTTTTAGATGAAAAAGGAGAAAAAATTTCTAAATCAAAAGGAAATGGAATTTCTATTGAGGAGTGGCTTAGATATGCCTCACCTGAAAGTCTATCTTTATATATGTATCCAAATCCTAAAAGAGCTAAAAAACTTTATGCAGAAGTTGTTCCTAAAACAGTTGACGAATACCTTACGAATATCGAAAAATTTCCAAATCAAAAAGAAAAAGATCAAATTTTAAATCCAGTTTGGCATGTTCATAATGGAAAGCCTCCTTCAGAGAAAGTCATAATGCCATTCTCAATGCTACTAAATTTAGTTGGATCTAGTAATGCAGACAATAAAGAAATTTTATGGAAGTTTATAAACAGATTCCATCAAAAGATAGAACCAAAAGATTATCCAATTTTAGATGGATTAACAGAATATGCCATTAATTATTTTAAAAATAAAGTTGAACCTAATAAAAAATTTAAAAGGCCTTCGGCTAATGAGAAGAAAGCTTTAGAAAATCTTGTTTCAAATTTATCTGAAATTAAAGAAAATTTAAAACCTGAAGAAATCCAAACAGTTGTTTACACAGCAGGTAAAGAGAATGGATATGAAAAAAACCTGAGAGATTGGTTTAAATTAATCTATCAGGTAGTTTTTGGAGAAGAAAATGGGCCTAGGATGGGATATTTTGTCAGTTTTTTTGGACTGAAAGAGACAATAGAATTAATAAAAGATAAAATAAATAATAACTAATGTTTTCGATTTTAAGACCTTATATTTTTTCGTTAGATCCTGAAGTAGCTCATGATTTAGCTATAAAATCATTGAAAGCAAATATTCTACCAAAGAGTTTTTTTAATGTTGAAAATGAGGAAATGCTTGAGACAAGTCTTTTTGGAAAAAGAATTTCTAACCCAATAGGTTTAGCAGCTGGTTTTGATAAAAGTGCTGAAGTTTATAATTCTCTTTTTAAATTTGGCTTTGGTTTTATTGAAGTAGGTACTGTTACTCCTAGACAACAATTGGGAAATCCCAAACCAAGAATATTTAGGTTAGAACAAGATCAAGCGCTTATAAATCGTCTTGGATTTAACAACCATGGTTCAGAAACTGTTTCTAAAAGAATATCAAGTAATTACCCAGATGGTCTCTTAGGAGTCAACATTGGGCCAAATAAAGAAACAAAAAATAAAGAGGATGATTATTTTATTTGTCTCTCAAGGCTTGCTATGTATGCTGGATATATAACAATAAATATTTCTTCCCCAAATACCGAAGGTCTAAGAGATTTTCACAACCAAGATGAAATGAAAAAACTTTTATCAGGAATTAATAAAATTATAAAAGAAAAAAAAATTGAATGTCCGATAGCAGTAAAAATATCGCCAGATATAGATAATAGTGAAATTAGTAAGATAGTTGAATTAGTGAGTAGTTATAAGATACAAGCCTTAATAGTTTCTAATACAACAGATAGTAATCGCGATAATCTTTCTGATACGAAAAAAAATGAAACAGGAGGATTATCAGGGCAACCACTTAAAAATATTTCAACAAACTTAATTAAAAAATTTTACAAAGAAACTAAGGGCAAAATTAAAATAATAGGAGTCGGGGGAGTAGACTCTGGAGAAAGCGCTTTTGAAAAAATAACAGCTGGCGCTGATGCTGTTCAATTATATACAGGGATGGTTTATAAAGGACCTGGAATTGTTAAAAAGATAAAGAAAGACTTAATATCAATTTTAAGAAAAGAAAATCTCAAAAATATAAGCGAGGCAGTCGGAATTAATGCTTGACCGTAGTGACCACAAGAATTATATAACACCAGGAAAAAATTATGTCTAAAAGATGCGAATTAACAGGTATATCCCCTTTAAAAGGTCACAACGTTAGCCATGCCAAAAATAAAACCAAAAGAAGATTTTTACCAAATTTGAAGAAAGTCACTTTTAGGAGCGATATTTTAAAAAAAGATATTAAGTTAAACGTTGCTAATGCTGCGTTAAGAACTGTAGATTTTAAAGGCGGTATAGATAAGTTTTTAATATCTGCAAAAAATACAAAACTTTCTAAGAAAGTAAAAAAAATTAAAGCATCCATTTCAGCAAAATCATAATTCTATAATGAATTTATTTTATAAACTCTCGCTTTTAATGGGTTTAGTAGTTGTGCTCTCAAACTACTTAGTTCAATTCCCTATCCAACATTTTGGGTTAAGTGAAATCTTAACATATGGAGCTTTTAGTTATCCAATCACTTTTTTTATCACTGATTTAGCAAACCGTGCTTATGGAAAATTAGTAGCAAGAAAAGTTGTTTATATAGGATTCACTATAGGGGTGCTTTTAACATTATTTGTGTCTACTAATTTTACGGATATTATTTCTATAAGAATAGCTATTGGTTCAGGAGTCGCATTTTTTATTGCTCAAAACATAGACGTTCAAATCTTCCATTCTCTAAGAAAAAAAATATGGTATATAGCTCCATTAGTATCTTCACTTATAGGATCCATAACTGATACTTTTCTATTTTTCTCAATTGCTTTTTATGCAACAGGTATTCCTTGGGTAACTTTAGCTTTTGGAGATTTAGCTGTAAAATTACTTATTACACTAGTAATGTTGATTCCATTTAAACTCTTTATCAATAGAATTAAAGATTTTTCAGATGGTTCGGTTTCAGAAATAAAAAATTAGTGAATTGTTTTTTTATTCTTTGCAACAAATAGATCAGTTAGCTGATTTATCATTACGTCACCCAAATCTTGAACATCTGTAATTTTGACGGCTTGATTGTAGTATCTTCTTACATCATGGCCAATACCAATA
>CACODG010000007.1 GCA_902625945.1 uncultured Pelagibacteraceae bacterium
TGGCAAGACATTTAATAAATTTAATCCAGCAGATCCAATATTCTTCCATAAGTGACTTACACCATGATTAAGTTTTCTAGATGTATCGTACTTATAGTTTTCTACCCTTCTAAAAAATCTATTTTTATCTTTAATCTTTTCCTCTTTGTAATCTATAATATTTGATTTTAATCTTGTTACAGGTTTTAAAAAATTTTCTTTAAAAAAATTCGTTTTAAATTCTTTTGGAATAACAATCTTGTTTTTTTTTAAAATTAATTCGATTTGACCTGTAGTTAAATTTTTTCTATTTTTTGTATAATCTTGTATTTCTTTTACGCTATAAATATACGCAAGCTCTAGTAACTTATCTCTGTAACTTAATTTCTTTTTCATATTTTAATTAGCCTCTACAGAATTGACTTCTTTAACGTAATGCTTCAAAAGATTTTGAACTCCTTGTTTTAAGGTCATTAACGAACTTGGACAACCAGAGCAACTTCCTTGCAATTCTACGTTTACAATTCCATTTTTAAAAGATTTAAATTTTATATCTCCACCATCTCTAGCAACTGCAGGCCGTATTTTAGTATCTAGGACGTCAATTATCTTTTTTATTGTTTCATCATTTTCTTCTTTGGTGAATTTGGACTCTACATTTTCTTTTAAAATTGGTTCGTCATTTTTTTCAAAATAATCATTTAGATGTGAAATTACCATAGGTTTTAATACATTCCATGTCACATCTTCAGTTTTTTTAACGGATAAGAAATTTTTAGATAGTAGTACTAATTCAACACCTTTGAATTCTAAAAGTTCCTTAACAAATTTATTATTTAAATTCTTAGATTTTGCTTTTTGAAATTCCTCAGTTCCAATAGATGAAATGACTTTATCTGAAAGAAACTTAAGTGAATTTGGATTTGGAGTAGATTCCGTTTGTATCATGAGAAATTTATATTATAACAATCCCACTTTTTCACGTATATTTTTAAGGTTTTCCTCAGCGATATTATTGGCTTTTTCTCTACCTTTTTTCAAAATCTGCTTCAAATGATCTTTATTATTTAACAGCTTTTTAATTTCTTTGCCGATTGGTTCTATCTCTCCAATCAAAATCTCTGATAATTTTGTTTTTAAAAATGAATACTCTTTACCAGATACTTCATTAAGAACGGTTTCTAAACTTTTTTTAGTTACTTCAGAATATATATTAAGTAGATTTAGTGCTTCCGGTTTTTTTTCTAAATTTTTTAAATTTTCGGGAATAGGCTCAGAATCAGATTTAGCTTTTTTAATTTTTTTTATTATTTCATCAGCACTATCTTTCAAATTAATTCTAGAAAAATCAGATTCTTCTGATTTACTCATTTTTTTTGTGCCATCTCTTAAACTCATTACTCTAGATACATTTTTTGGAATTAAAGGTTCAGGAATAGGGAAAAAGTCTTTACAATTAAAATCATTATTAAATTTTTGTGCAATGTCTCTTGAAAGTTCTAAGTGTTGTTTTTGATCTGCTCCAACGGGGACATGGGTAGCCTTATAAAGTAGAATATCAGCTGCCATAAGGTTAGGATAAATGTACAATCCCACACTTGCTTTTTCTTTATCCGATCCAGCTTTATCTTTAAATTGTGTCATCCGATTTAACCAGCCTATTCTTGAAACGCAATTCAAAATCCAAGCTAGTTCAGTGTGTCCTGAAACTGATGATTGATTAAATATAATGCTTTTATTTGGGTCCAATCCAGTGGCTAAGAAACTCGCAACAGTTTCTAAAACATTATTTTGTAGTTCATCGGGTTTTTGAAAAGTGGTTATCGCATGCAAGTCTACAACACAGTAAATACATTCCATTTCATTCTGAAGAGAAACAAAATTTTTTAGGGCTCCAAGATAATTTCCTAAATGTAAGTTTCCAGTTGGTTGAACTCCAGAAAATACTAATTTTTTTTTACTCATCTAGTTTATTTTATAGTTTTTTATTTTTAATAATCCAAATAGATAACAAGATAACAAATAAATAGTTCCTACGAAACCTACAATAATTAATAAATAAACTGATTTAAAAGTGTAAGAGTAATCAAGATAGCTAGAATACTTATTTAAGACATATATTAGAATAAAGGCCATTATTGAAGATGAGATAAGAATTTTAAAGGAGTCTTTGAACAGTTTCCTTTGCAAGACTAAATAATTACTTCTCAATAATAAATATAAAAATATTAATACGCCTATCCAGGTTGAAATAGAAGTAGCGATAGGAATAATTAGAAATCCTAATTTATTGAAAAAACTTACACTAATCGTAATGTTTAAAAAAACAATAAAAGAGGAAATATAAAATGGCGTTATAGTGTTGTCTCTAGCAAAGAAAAAATTAGCTAAAATTTTAATTAAAGAAAATGCTATAATACCATATCCAAAAAACATTAATGCTTTTGAGGTCATTTCAACATCTGTTATATTAAATGATCCATATCCAAATAGTCCATTTACTATTTCTTCTGAGGCAATTATTAAACCAATACTAGCAGGCACTGAAAGCAATAAAGACAGATGTATAGATTTATTTTGTATGTTTAAAATTTTGTTATAATCTTTATTTTTAAATGCTTTAGAAAGTACTGGTAATGAAACAGTTCCTACTGCTATTCCAGCAATAGCCAGATTAATTTGATATACTCTATCTGCGTAGTACAAGTATGATACTGCTCCAGACTGAAACGATGCAATTATTGTGCCTACTAAAATATTAATTTGTGTAACTCCAGACGAAAAAATACTTGGTAATAATTTTCTGAAAAAAAATTTTACTTTACTACTAGGTTTGAAACTAAATCGAATATTAGGTCTATAAAACTTTAAAGTAAAAAAAATTAAAAAAATTAATTGAGCCACACCGGCAAGTGTGACGCCATAAGAAAGTTGTTTAGCAATATTTAATTCTTGAAAATATGAAATTAAAATGCTGATAATCAAAATAACATTTAAAAATATTGGTGCTGAAGCAGCAGCTGCAAACTTATTATTTGAATTTAATATACCTGAAAAAAAAGAGGATAAACTTACGAACAATAAAAAAGGGAAGGTAATTCTTGTAAACTCTACTGCTAGATCAAACTTTATATTATCATCTGCAAATCCTGGGGCGATTAAATAAACTAAGAATGGAGTAAATATTTCTGCAAGTGTGACTATAAACAATAAAATTAATAGAAGAAGATTAAAAACTTCGTCAGCAAATTTAATTCCATCTTTCTGACCTTTTAATTTTGCTGATGTATAACTTGGTATAAATGCAGCATTAAATGTCCCCTCAGCAAAAAGTCGTCTAAAGGTATTGGGTAATCTAAACGCAACAAAGAAGGCGTCTGCAAAAATTGAAGCTCCTAAAAATATTGCTATTAATATGTCTCTTAGATAGCCTAAAATTCTACTTATTATTGTAAAAAAACTAAATATTGAAGCTGAAGAAAGCAAGTTCATAGAAAATCTAAATTAAGCCATAAATTTATAGTGAATTAATTTTCTTTATATTACATACTCATAAAATAAAATGCCAAAAAAAACAGAAATTGATCATTATTCAGATAAAGAAGCACTCGACTTTCATATAAAAGGAAAGTCTGGCAAAATTGAGATTAATTCAAGTAAACCCTTAACAACAAAAAGAGATCTATCTCTAGCTTATTCTCCTGGAGTAGCTGCTCCAGTTAAAGAAATCGCAAAAAATCCAGATCTGGCTTATGACTATACTAGTAAAGGAAATTTAGTTGCTGTCATTAGCAATGGATCCGCGATTTTAGGTTTAGGTAATTTAGGAGCTTTAGCATCCAAACCTGTTATGGAGGGTAAGTCTGTATTGTTTAAAAGATTTGCAGACATAGACTCTATTGATATTGAAATAGATAATAGTAATCCTAACTCGATAATTGATACCATTAAAAATATAGGAGGAACATTTGGCGGAATAAATCTTGAAGATATTGCTGCTCCTGATTGTTTTATTATTGAACAGAAGCTTAAGGAACTATTAGATATTCCAATTTTTCACGATGACCAACATGGTACTGCTATTATTACTACTGCTGCTTTGATTAATGCTCTGGATATCTCAAAGAAAAAAATAGATAAGGTAAAAGTTGTAATTAATGGTGCTGGGGCTTCAGCTCAAGCCTGTGCAAATTTATTTAAGAGTTCTGGTGTTAAAAGTAAAAATATTACTATGTGTGATAGTAAGGGAGTTATTTATAAAGGTCGAAAAAATATTGATCAATTTAAATCAGCATTTGCAACCGAAACGAAACTAAGAACTCTAGATGAAGCAATGAAAGGTTCTGACGTTTTCTTAGGATTATCTGCAAAAGATGTTGTTTCAAAAGAAATGATAAAATCGATGTCAAAAAATCCAATTATCTTTGCTTGCGCGAATCCTGATCCAGAAATAAAACCAGAGCTTATTCAGGAAGTGAGATCAGATGCAATAATTGCTACGGGAAGATCTGATTATCCTAACCAAGTAAATAATTTAATTGGGTTTCCTTATATTTTTAGAGGCGCTTTGGATGTAAGAGCTAAAGAAATTAATGAAGAAATGAAAGTTGCTGCAGCCAATGCTATAGCTCTTCTAGCTAGGGAGAATGTTCCTGATGAGGTAGTTTCTGCTTATGGAGGTGATAGGCCAAGATACGGAAAAGATTACATAATACCTTCAACCTTTGATCCGAGATTAATAAGCGTGATTCCCTCTGCTGTTGCTCATGCAGCGATGAAAAGTGGTGTGGCAAGAAAAAATATTCCAGATCTAGAGGCTTATAAAGATCAATTAACAAACCGATTAGACCCTACAATGTCATTAATGCAAGGGATAAATGCAAAAGTAAGAAAAAATCCTAAAAGAGTTATATTTGCTGAAGGTGAAGATGAAAATATGTTAAAAGCCGCTATCGAATTTGGCCGAAATAAATTAGGTACGCCAATTTTAATCGGTGCAGAGAAAAGAATTAAAGAACAGTTAAAGAATATAGGTTTAGATGAAAATTATAAAATTGAAATTGTAAATTCTACTAATAAAGAAAAACGGGAAAAATACGTGAAACACCTATATAAAAGACTTCAAAGAGAAGGCCAGCTTGAAAGAGACGTTGACAGGTTAGTGCGTAATGAGCGAATAGCCTGGGGCGCATCAATGATCGCTTGCAATGATGCAGATGCAATGGTGACTGGAAACATAAGACACTACGCAGCCTCAATTGAAAAATTAAAAAAAGTAACCGACCCTAGACCAGGTGAAGAAATTTTTGGCATGACAATGATTACTCTTAAGGGAAAAACAATTTTGGTAGCGGATACAAACGTACAAGATTTTCCTTCTCCAGAAAGATTAGTTAAAGTTTCAAAATCTTGTGTTCGTGTAGCTAGATTATTTGGATTTGATCCTAAAGTTGCATTCTTATCTCACTCCACTTTTGGAAAACCAATTTCAAAAAATACAAAACACGTAAGAAAAGCTATAGAAATATTAAAAACTGAAAAAGTGGATTTTGATTTTGATGGTGAGATGCAACCCGATGTTGCTTTAAATCCAATTTATAAAGAGATTTATCCTTTTTCCAAAATTGTGGGAAATGCGAATATTTTAATTATGCCTGCTCTTCACAGCGCTGCAATATCTACAAAACTGATGAAGGTATTTGGGGGAGGTAAGTTAATCGGTCCGCTATTAATTGGATTGGGATCACCTATTGAAGTAGCTCCGCTAAGAGCAAGTACTTCTGAAATTTTAAATCTTGCTTCTATCGCAGCATATTCATCTGATGTAATTGATTATTCTAGTTAAAGTTTATTTCTACTTAACTCAGTAGCAAGATATATTGATGGAAAAATTTTTTTAACGTCGTAAATCTTATTAGCCTCGTTTATCACTTCCTCTTTCTCACTTTGATCCATGGCGATACCAAAAATATAAATATTCTTATTTATTGTTTCTAAAGTATAATTTCTTGCTTTTGTTTTTTTATTGAAGATTAAAGCAGACCTTAGTTGACTGGTTATTAAAATATCTTTTGCTGTAGTTTTAAAGTTAGTATTTCCTTTAATTGTAATTGCATTTTTAACTGCTCTGACACCTTTTGTTTCCCATGCCATTTTGGTTATTTTAATTTTCTCCTCAGGTTCATCTACTTTACCTGTCAAAAATATTCGCCCGTCTATAACTTTAGACTGAATAGATATAAAGTATTTTTTATTAGCTAATGCTAGTCTAGCTGATAAATTTTTTTGCATGATGGTATCATCAATTTGCATCCCTATAGTTCTAGGATCAAAAGTAATATCAACTCCAGCACCGAATTGACCGATCGAGCTACACGAGTAGAGTAAAAATACAATTAAATAACTAGCGATTTTTCTCATTTTTTAACTTTAAGCATATTTGATAAATTTGTTTTTTATTTTTTTTTTCTAATTCAAAAATTAAATCAACAGTATCCTTTAAGCTATATTTTTTTAATAATTTTTTTGCTCTGTTGATAATTTTCTCTTTATCAAGGGTTTTATTCTTTTCTAGAGTTTCAGATATAACAATTGTTATTTCACCTTTTATTTTACTACTGAATTCCTCTAGATCATCAATATTTTTCCTATAAATTGACTCGTGTATTTTTGTTATCTCTCTTGCTATTAGAATTTTTCTTCCAGAATAATATTTTTTAAGATGCTTAATATAAAAATTAATTTTTAAAGAGGGAACAAAGAAAATTTGTGAAAATTTATAATTCGAGAGAAATGAGAGAACATTTTCTAACTCCTTTTCAGTCTTTGGTAAAAAACCATAAAATAAAAATTTATCATCAAATCCAGAAACACTCATAGCTGCTGTCAATGATGATACTCCTGGGATAGAAATAATCTTTATATTTTTTTGAATACACTCGTTAATTAAAATTTTACCAGGATCTGATAATAAGGGGGTACCTGCGTCAGAAATTAGAGACAAAATTTTGCCCTGATTTATATATTCAATAAGATGATTAATTTGTTTTTTTTCATTAAATTTATGATAGGAGATCAATTTTTTTTTAATTTTAAGATGATTAAGCAATTTTAAGGATCTACGAGTATCCTCACAAAGAATGAAATCTGATTTTTTTAACACATCAATAGCCCTTAAGGTGATGTCGTCAAGGTTTCCAATAGGCGTTGAAACAATATATAAACTGTTGTTAGATAATTTCATAATATGAAAAAAATAATAATAATTTTATCTTATATAATAATATTTTTTAATTCTAACCTTTTGGCCTCAGAAAAACAGAAGATTTTAAAAGTAGGTTTATTGGCACCACTTTCAGGTCAATATAAGGAACTTGGAAACTCACTTTTATATTCTTTACAGTTAGCGCTTGAAGAAATAAATGACGAAAGTGTATTTATAATTCCTAGAGATTCAGGTTTTAATGATAAAGATAGATTAACAAAAGCTATTCAGGATATAAGAGCGTTAGGAGCAAAAATCATAATTGGGCCGATAAACAACGATGAATTTGAATTAGTTTCAAAATATAATGATTTGATTTTTATTTCGCCATCGAATATTTCACCAGAATTTAATAACAATATTATAAGTGTTGGTGTTAGCTTAGAGTCTCAGTTAGATGCTTTATCTAATTTTATAAAGAAACAAAAAAAAAATAGGACTGTAATTTTATATCCAGAGAATCAATATACAAATTTTGTAGAAAAAAAATTAAAAAATATAAAATTACAAAATTTTAGAACCTTTAAATATAATCCTGATCCTCAGGTTTTAACTGGTGAAATTGAAATCTTGACAAATTACTCTCAGAGAAAAAAAAATTTAGAACTAAGGAAAAAACTTTACGAAGATAAAGAAGATGAACAATCGATTAAACAACTAGAGAGACTAGAGCAGCTTTATACACTTGGAGAAGTGAATTTTGACTCAGTAATCATTATTGATTTTGGAAATAATCTTAAGAGTGTTTTAACATCGTTAGTTTATTCTGACGTAAATCAAGATAAAGTTTTATTTACCACGGTAAATCAATGGTTTGATGAAAGTATATTTTACGAAAATACAATAAAAAATATGTATTACCCTTCAATTAACTACAAAGAATTTAAAAAATTTAATAATAATTATTTTAAAAAATTTAAATCATATCCTACTGAGATCGCTATTTTAGCCTACGACTCTCTTGGACTTATTTATTATGCTTGGAAAAATAACGGAAAAATTAATTCAGTTAATGATTTTTTGTTCAAAAATAAAATTAAAGGAAAAATCGGAACATTTAGTTTTAAAGATAGGAAGGTTTTTCAAGATTTAGAAATATACAAGACAGATAAAAATAAATTTATTAAATTTTAATTTTTTTTTTAAGCTTCTGAAAAGCTAAAAACCTGTGATCTACTCTCATTTTTTTTGCTTTTTTCATTTGACCAAATGTTACTTTGCTGTTTTTTGGTATAAAAATTGGATCATATCCAAAACCATTTTTTCCTAAAATATTTTTAGATATCGTACCATGAACTTTTCCTTCAACAGTTATAACTTTTTTATTAGTTGTTTTTAGTGAAAGGCTACAAACAAAAAAAGCTTTTCTATCTTTCATATTTTTAAGTTTTTTTAAAATATATTTCATCGCATTATTAAATCCTCCAAGTTTATTTGCAAACCTTGCAGAATGAACTCCTGGTTTACCTTTTAATGATTTTATACAAATTCCTGAGTCATCGGAAATCACGGTGTAGTTTACGAATTTTGAAAAGAAATTTACTTTCAGCTTGGAGTTAGATGCGAATGTTTTTCCGGTCTCTTTAGGGCTTTTTATTTTAAGAGAAAAAGGAGAGATTTTTTTGTATTTTTTTGAAACTAGTTTTCCAATTTCTTTGAATTTTCCTTTATTATGCGTTCCTATTAAAATTTTTTTCATTTCGACCTGGTAATTTTTATATTATTGACTATATACCACTCAAATGTCTGAAAATGACCAAAAAAAACATGATGAATTAAAATCTGAAGAAAAAGAAATTAAAAAAGCTTCAGAATTAGGTGAAAAAATTGAAAAGGACGACGTTTCAATAGAAGAAAAATTAAAAGATACTGAGGACAAATTACTCAGGTCGCTTGCTGAGATTGAAAATCAAAGAAAACGATTTGAGAAAGAAATTAAAGATGCTTTCGAATATGGATCTTTTAATTTTGCTAAAGAAAGTTTAGCAATACTTGATAACTTGCAAAGAGCGAAGGAAGCTATAAAAAATGATAAAATATTAAAAGAGAATAAAGATCTTGATAAGTTTTTGGAGAATATATCTATTGTAGAGAAAGATTTAATATCTATTTTTGAAAAAAATAACATTAAAAAAATTAACTCACTTGGAAAGTCTTTTGATCCAAATCTGCATCAAGCAATGACAGAAATTGAAGATAATGATTCTGAGCCTGGTAGCGTTGTTCAAGAAATTCAACCAGGCTACATGTTGGGTGAAAGATTATTGAGGCCAGCATTAGTAGGTGTTGCTAAGAAAAAAAGCTCAAAAAACCATGAAAAAAGTGAAAAAAAATAGAATGTGCTCCCTTGCAGATGTCAAAAAAACACCCATATAAATTAAACAGAAGGATAATAAAAAATGAGCAAAGTAATTGGAATTGACTTGGGTACCACGAATTCATGCGTGGCTATAATGGATGGTAAACAAGCTAAAGTCTTAGAAAATACAGAAGGAGCTAGAACCACTCCCTCAGTTGTAGCTTTTTTAGAAAAAGATGAAAAACTAGTAGGGCAACCAGCTAAAAGACAAGCTGTTACAAATGCTGGTGATACAATATTTGCTGTAAAAAGGCTTATTGGTAGAAAATTTGACGGTCCTTCTGTTCAAAAGGATATTTCAAAAGTTCCTTATAAAATTGTTAAATCTGAAAACGGTGATGCCTGGGTAGAAGGTAAAGGAAAAAAATATTCACCAGCACAAATATCTGCATTTGTTTTACAGAAAATGAAAGAGACTGCAGAAAAATATTTAGGGCAAGCTGTAACCAAAGCTGTCATCACAGTTCCAGCATATTTTAATGACTCTCAAAGGCAAGCTACAAAAGATGCGGGAAAAATTGCCGGCTTAGAAGTTTTAAGAATTATAAATGAACCAACAGCTGCCTCTTTAGCTTATGGGTTGGATAAAAAAGGAGGAAAGAAAATAGCTGTCTATGATTTAGGAGGAGGTACTTTTGATATTTCAATTTTAGAAATCGGTGACGGCGTGTTTGAAGTAAAGTCAACTAATGGGGATACTTTTTTAGGTGGGGAGGATTTTGACGACGCTATTGTTGAGTATCTTGCCTCTGAATTTAAGAAGGATAACGGTATCGATTTAAAAACTGATAAACTTGCACTTCAAAGACTTAAAGAGGCTGCGGAAAAAGCTAAGATCGAATTGTCTTCTGCTGCTCAAACTGAAATTAACTTACCGTTTATAACTGCAGATAAAACAGGTCCTAAACATTTAAATTTAAAATTTACTAGAGCTAAGTTAGAAGCTTTGGTTCAAGTCTTAGTTGATAGAACTTTAGAACCATGTAAGACAGCTTTAAAAGACTCTGGTTTTTCTGCTGCAGAAATAAACGAAGTAGTTCTTGTAGGTGGGATGACTAGAATGCCCAAAATTATTGAGACAGTTAAAAACTTTTTTGGAAAAGAGCCAAATAAAAGTGTAAATCCTGACGAAGTAGTTGCTATGGGCGCAGCTATTCAAGGAGGTGTCCTTCAAGGGGATGTAAAAGACGTATTGCTCTTAGATGTTACACCTTTATCTTTAGGGATTGAAACATTAGGCGGAGTTTCTACGAAATTAATTGAAAAAAATACAACTATACCAACAAAAAAAAGCCAAGTGTTTTCTACCGCGGAAGATAATCAACCTGCAGTATCAATTAGAGTTCTTCAAGGGGAAAGAGAAATGGCTGCAGATAATAAGATATTAGGAAACTTTGAATTGGTTGGCATACCTCCAGCGCCGAGAGGAACACCTCAAATAGAAGTAACGTTTGATATTGATGCGAATGGTATTGTTAGCGTTTCAGCAAAAGATAAAGGGACAGGTAAAGAGCAAAAAATTCAAATCCAAGCATCTGGAGGGTTATCCGATGAAGAAATTCAAAAAATGGTAAAAGATGCAGAAGCTAATAAAGAAGCAGATAAAAAGAAAAGAGAGTCTGTCGATGCAAGAAACCAAGCGGACAGCCTGGTATTCTCAACAGAAAAAAGTTTAAAAGAGCATGGTGATAAAATATCTGCTGAGGAGAAAAAAGCTATTGAAAATGGTATTGCTGACCTTAAAAAATCTTTAGAGGGAACAGATATCGAAGATATTAAAAAGAAAACCCAGAGTTTAATTCAGGTTTCTATGAAACTGGGAGAGGCTGTATATAAAAGCCAACAAAAACCAAAGGATGATGACAAAGGCTCTGGCGGGCCAAAAGATGCAAAGCCTGGTGAAAAAGATAATGTAGTTGACGCAGATTTTGAAGATATAAAAGAAGATAAAGAAAAAAGCGCCTAAGATAAAAAAGGAGACGTCCTGTGGCTAAAAGAGATTGTTATGATGTCTTAGGTATCCCTAGAGGAGCTTCAAAAGACGATATAAAAAAAGCTTATAGAAAACTAGCTTTAAAATACCATCCAGACAAAAATAAAGGTGACAAAGCTTCTGAGGAAAAATTTAAAGAAGCTAGTGAGGCGTATCACATACTTTCAGATGATAAGAGAAAAGCAAACTATGACCAGTTTGGGCATGCAGCTTTTGAGGGAGGCGGTGGCGGAGGATTTCAAGGCTTTAGTGGTTTTGACAGCTCTTCTTTTTCAGATATTTTTGAAGATTTTTTTAGCGACTTTGGGGGCGGCACTTCAAGAAGAACTAGTAACAGAGGAAATGATTTAAGATATGACGTAAGCATAAGTTTGGAAGATGCCTACATAGGTACAGAAAAAAATGTCAGATATACCACTTACAAAACTTGTAAAACTTGCTCTGGTAGCGGAGCTGCCAAAGGATCTAAACCAATACGATGTGACTATTGTTCAGGAAGAGGAAAGGTAAGAACAAATCAGGGTTTTTTTACTGTACAACAAACCTGCCCTCAATGTAGTGGCTATGGAGAAATGATTGGAACTCCTTGTAATAGTTGTAATGGAAATGGAAAAGTTCAAGCTAATGAGAATGTCACTGTCAAAATACCAAAAGGAGTTGATGATGGAACTAGGATCAGGCTGTCTGGTAAAGGTGAATCTGGTTCAAAAGGCGGGTCTAGTGGAGATTTGTATTTATTTATATCAATCGATAATCATAGCATTTTTAAAAGATCAGACGAAAACTTATATTACGAATTACCGATTGCGTTTTCAGACGCAGCATTGGGGATCTCGGTAGAAGTGCCTTCAATTGATGGGGGTAAATCAAAGATCAAAATTCCAGCGGGCACGCAATATGGAAAACAATTCAGATTAAAAGGTAAAGGTATGCCTATCTTAAGAAGGAGTGTATTTGGTGATCTATATATAAGAGTCGTCACTCAAGTCCCAACATCACTTTCTAAAAGACAAAAAGATATATTAGAAGAATTTAATGAAATCGAGTCCAATAAACCAGATCCAGTAATAAAAAATTTTTTTGAAAAAGCTAAAAAATTTTGGAAAAAATCTTAATTTAAATGGAAACTGATCAAATAATGTCTGCGATATTTCTTATTGCAGTACTAGCTTTAATCTTACCTGGTTTTTTATCCACCAATAATAGATTAAAACAATTTTTAAAAAATTTATCTATTTGGACTATAATTGTACTTGTTATTATTGTAGTTATTTATTTAATTAGATAATGAAAAAAATTAATTTAGCTATCACAGGGTGCATGGGTAGAATGGGGCAAAATCTCATAAAGTCTGCCTATAAAAATAAATCTTTCAAAATTGTTACTTTAACTGAAAATAAAAAATTATATAAAAAAATATCAGGCATCAGGCCCCAAATTAATTCTTTAAGTGCTTTCAAAAAAACAAATGTAATTATTGATTTTACAGTTCCTAAGTGTACTTTAGAAATTCTCAATATTGCAGCAAAACAAAAGAAAAGAGTCGTAATTGGCACAACTGGTTTCACAAAAAAAGAGGAAAATTTGATTAGAAATTTCTCAAAGAAAATTCCTATACTTAAAGCAGGAAACATGAGCCTTGGAGTAAATTTACTTATGTATTTAACTGAAATTGCTTCGAAATCACTTGGAAATAATTTTTTAAGTAAGATCTACGAAGTACATCATAAACATAAAATTGATTATCCGTCAGGTACGGCTTTAATGCTTGGTAAAGGAATAGCCGATGGGAAGAAGAAAAATTTTTATAATTTAATCGGAAAAAAATATTTAAATAAAAAAAATTTCCCTTATGCAAAAAAAATAAACTTTAATTCTATTCGTAAAGGTGAAGTCATTGGTGAGCATGAAGTCAGGTTTTCTAGTGGAAAAGAAATTATAAAACTTAACCATGAATCGTTTGATAGAGCATTATATTCTGAAGGTGCTTTAGTTGCTGCTTCATGGTTAATGTCAAAAAAAGCAGGCCTTTACTCTATGAGAGACCTTCTTAATTTTAAGTGAACAATAAAGAAAAAGCTAAAAATATTTTAAGGATATTAAATAAAACTTATCCTAAAGTTCCTATACCACTTAATTATAAAAATACTTTTACACTTTTAGTTTCTGTATTGCTTTCAGCTCAGTGTACCGATGTAAATGTAAATAATGTAACAAAAGATATTTATCCTAAATATAATAAACCAATTCATTTTGTAAAACTTGGTAGAAAGAAAATTGAACGATTGATAAAAAGAATAGGAATATTTAGAGTAAAAGCTAAAAGTATATTTTATTTATCTAAAACTTTAGTTGAAAAATACAAAGGAAATGTTCCAAGCACTTATGAGGAATTGGAACAATTGCCTGGTGTTGGTCACAAAACTGCGAGCGTTGTCATGTCTCAAGGTTTCGGGTTCCCTGCTTTTCCGGTGGATACACATATTCATAGATTGGCCCAAAGATGGGGTTTAACTAATGGAAAAAACGTTGTTCAAACGGAAGAAGATTTAAAGAAAATTTTTCCAAAAAAGTATTGGAACAGGTTACATTTACAAATAATTTGGTACGGAAGGGAATATTGTAAAGCTCGAGATTGTTATGGAATAACTTGTAAAATTTGTAAAAGCTGTTATCCAAATAGAAAAAAACCAATTAAAGTAAAAAAAGCTTAAATGAAAATCTTGGGAATTGGCAACGCTATCGTTGATGTAATTTGTAAAGTTGAAGATAAATTTATCGCTCAAAATAATTTAATAAAAAGTACAATGAAACTTGTAGATGAAGTTGAATTTAAAAAATTATTATCTACTCTTAAAATAGAGGAAACCGTTTCTGGTGGATCAGTAGCAAACTCAATTGTAGGTCTTTCACAACTTGGAAGCAAAGTAGGTTTTATTGGAAAAATTAGTGATGATGATTTAGGTAACAAATATGAAGAAGGTTTAAAAAAAGAAAATGTGCAATTCTTCTACTCGAAAAAAAAGGAATCAATACCTACTGGCACTTGTTTAATATTAATTACACCTGACACTGAGAGAACTATGGTAACTTTTCTTGGAACTGCAGGAAAAATTAATGAAAACGATATTGATACAAACGCTGTAAAGAATAGTAAAATTTTATTTCTTGAGGGATATCTTTGGGATGAAGGAGAACTAAAGAAAGCTTTTGAAAAAGCTATAAATAATGCAAATAGAGTCGCAATGTCACTGTCAGACTTATTTTGTGTAGAAAGACATAAACCTCATTTTTTAGATTTAGTTAAAAACAAATTAGATATCACGTTTGCAAACGAGCAAGAAATAATGTCTTTGATTGATGTTAAAAAATTTGATGAAGTAATTAATTTTGCTAAAGGAATAAATAAGTTAATTGTTGTCACTCGTGGAGACAAAGGAGCAGTTGCAATAAATAAAAACGAAATCGTAGAATGTTCCGCTAAGAATAATCTCAAAATTAAAGATTTAACAGGCGCGGGAGATTTATTTGCTGGCGGTTTTCTACATGGATTAATTAATGAAAAATCAACTCAAGAAAGTTTAGATATAGGAACAGAAATGTCCTCGAAAGTCATTCAAATAATAGGGGCTAGACTTAGTTGATCAAATATAAAACAATTTTTAAAGAGAACTTAAATTAGTTTTTTTTCTTTTAAAACTTCCCTTTCCTTTTTTTGGTCTCACGACTCTTTTTCTATACTTGATTGTAAAAAGATCCTTTGCTACCTTATTTCTTTTTCTCATAAAAAATATCCATCTTTATTATTTAGAATAAATTTTTCATCCATAAATTTTTCATTGATTTTTTTTCTTAATCTATAAATATGTGTTTCGACTGTATGTGTATCTGCTTCGGAGGAATAATTCCAGACGGACGACAAAATATCGTCTTTGGATACCGGTTTTTTATTATTAAGAAATAATTCAAGAAGTTGAACTTCTTTTTCAGTAAGAATTATAAAAGTATTTAATTTTGATAATTTTTTCTCATTCTTATTTAAAAGATAGCTTTTAATTTCTATTGATGAATTATCTATAAATTTTTTTTTTGCAAACGTATTTTCTATAATACTGTTAATTTCTTTTAAAGTTGTTGGTAGTTCTAATCTTGCATCATAATTGTCTAAAAGGGTTTTCTTTTTTCCAACACAAATTTTAATTGCATTATAGCTATCAATAAATTTTTTTTGTTTCTTATCCTCTAAAACGTCAATATGGAATAAAATAACATTAGCATTATCATTCGAATTGTCTACCAAAGGATTAAACTTTAAAATTGCTTTCAATTCATTTAAAGTTGAAATAAATGAGGAAGGGCCTAGAATTCGAACATTTATTTTGTGCATATTTTAATTAATAAAAAATACTTAATTTATAAAAACTATAAAGCAAAATGCTGTGTAGGTAAAAGGGGAATTGGTAATAAGAGGAAGGAAGGTGATTTAATAACACCAAAAGGAAGATATAAAATCAAATATATCTTGTACAGAAAAGATAGAATTAAAAGAATTCAATCTAAAATCAAAAAAATTGCAATTAAAAAAAACATGGGTTGGTGCGATGATCCAACGTCTCAAAATTATAATAAGCTTACTATGTTACCATCTCCTTATAACTACGAGAAACTTTATAGAAAACAAAACACTTATGATATTATTTTAGTTTTAAATTATAACATGAATCCCATAGTAAAAAATAAAGGTAGTGCGATTTTTATTCATATTGCTAAAAAGAATTATAAAAAAACAAATGGGTGTGTGGCTCTAAAAAAAATAGATCTTTTAAAGATTATAAAAAAAATAAAAAGTAATACTAAAGTTAAGATCGAGAACCAAAAATAGAGCTCCCTACCCTTACAAATGTTGATCCATGTTTTATAGCCTCAACATAATCTGCAGACATTCCCATACTCATTTCTTTAAGAGCCAAAGACTTGTTTAATTCACATAAAGACTTAAAATACTTTTCAGCACTTTGATCAATTGGCGGTATTACCATCAAACCAATAATTTTAAGATTTATTTCATTAATACAATAATTGTAGAAAGTTTCCAGCTCACCTACTGAAATTCCAGATTTTTGAGACTCATTAGCAAGATTTACCTGTATAAAATATTTCAAATTTTTTTTTAGGCTTGTTTGATGTTTTGAAAGTGCGTCAGCAAGCTTTTGATTATCAAGTGAGTGGATATAATCAAAAAGTTTAACTGCGTCTTTAGCTTTGTTGCTTTGCAATTTGCCAATCATGTGAAGCCTTAAATTTTGATTACTTTTTCTTATTTCTGTCCACTTGGCTGTAGCTTCTTGAACTTTATTTTCTCCAAAATGAATGTGTCCATGTTCAACAAGAGGTTTAATGTAGTCTAAATCGAATGTTTTACTTACTGCTATAATATTTACTGGTTTATTAAGTTTTAACGAAGTAATATTCGATTGTATTTTTTCAAATCTTTCAACTATTGTATTCATATGTTTGCTCTTAAAAATAAATATTTCTTAATTATTGAGCGTATCAAAGATATTAATTTAAGTAACATAAAAAAAAATAATAAATTTATTATAATTTATAGATCTTCTAAAATAAGGGATGAGTTAGATAAATTGATCAAATTTAGAAAAGAGTGCTATCGAAAAAAAATTAGATTTTATGTAGCAAATCACTTTAAACTTTGCATAAAATTAAAAGCTGATGGTATTTATTTATCATCATATAACAAATCTTTTAGACCTCTTAATATTATTAAAACAAATTTTGATATCATAGGATCTGCTCACGATTTTAAAGAAATCTTTGAAAAGCGAAGACAAGGTTGTAAATTAATAATATTTTCAAAACTTTTTAAAGTAAATTATGATCCAACCTCAGCAAGTTTGGGTCTAATAAAATATAATAAACTATTAAATCATTTTAAAAAAAAACTTATTCCTTTAGGTGGCATTAATTGTCAAAATTTAAACAAGCTTAAATTGATTGATGTTGAAGGTTTCGCGCTTTTATCGGAAGTAAAAAAAAAGCCGGCTAAGATATTCAGCCGGCTTTTTTAAATGTCTAATTAACTAATTAAAATGCCATAGTTAATGCAAACAACGTTTGGTCAGTGTTGTCGCCATCTACGTAAGCATTGTTGTCATGACTTGCGTGAGATACTGCGATTGTAGCACCGCCCATTGTGTATGCAATCTGTACTGCTGAAGATTCTTGCTCTACATCAGCTGTAGTATTTAATACATAGTTAGCTTCAGATGTTTCTCTTTCGTATGAAACAGATAAGTCATCTGTTGCTGCATAAGCTACAGACCAGTTAGTTTGCTCGTAAGTTTCTACAGTTTCAATTGTAGAAGCAGCTGTTATGCTACCTACGATTGGCGCTTTGTATGCTTTTGAATAACCAACTGAGAATGGACCAGTTGCGTATGTTGCATAGTATGCACCTGACTCTGGATCTTGTGCTTTAGTTGCTGTACCTGAACCACTGAACTCCATGTAAGAAGCACCTAGTGTTAAGCCGTCGATTGGAGCAGCTTTAACTTGATACTCACTTGCGCTATCTCCCATACCTTCAGCTGCATCAGTGATTACTCCACCAGCTGCGTTACCTGAGTTGTTAGTTCCATCTAAACCTGTTGCGTATGCAACTTTTACTGATAAACCAAATGGTAATGCATCTGCTGCTGTATGATACTGAATGTTATTGTACGAATCGATTGTGTAGTTGTCAGACGTACCTGAAGGGTCACCTATATCAGTTGGTCTTCCGTATACTGATTGAGATGCTGCATCTTCAACGTCTAATCCACCTTCTAATACGAAAATTCCAACTGTACCAAATGGTGTTCCAATTGTTAATTTTGTATCATCGTTCGTTGCTGCTCCACCTGTAGAAGCATCCGCTGGATCTAACTCCATTGAATAGTTCCATGTGTAACCATTGTCTAGTTCACCTGAAGCAGTAAAGTTTAATTCGTTTGTTATACCAATACCTTTAGCTGCATTCGTTTTTCCGCTTTGAATGTTGTAAGTAGCTTTTGCAGTACCACTAACACCTAATTCACCAGCGTTTGCTGAAGCAAATAAAGAAACTGAAGATAACATAACGATTAAAGATTTGATTATGTTTTTCATATTTTTCCTTTGTTGTTTATTAATATTAGTATTAATAATTCCACAATTTATAGATAATTAATGCCCTAGAAGCCTTAAAAATACTATTTTTAGCGGTTTTTATTGTTAACTGTGATATAAATATCACACAAATTAGCCGTAAAACTGATTTTTTTGCCCTAAATTAGCTTTTAACGTTAATTTAATAGGTAATTAATTATTACTTTTTAAAAACTTTATTAAATTAATTAAACGAAATAAAACATTTAAAATGCGTTTATATATCAAAATAATTTCTTCAATCTTAATCTTGTTGTTTGTTAGTAATTGTAAAGGTCTTTCTAAAACAGATACAAGAGAAACGCCAGTTAATGCTTTAGAGAGAGCAAGAAAAAATGTTGAAGAGGGAAGAGGAGCTGGCCTTGGTAATATTTTAAACAGAGGAGGTACCACTTTTGAATTTAGCACATCAAATCCAATGTGGAGAGCTTCTTTAGAAATTTTAGATTTTCTTCCAATGACAACTGTCGATTATGCAGGAGGTATGATTATTTCAGACTGGTACACTCAAACTAATGCCGCTGGTGATGAGTCCATTAAAATTACAATTCGTTTTTTATCAAATGAAGTAAGAAGCGATAGTTTAAAAATAATAGTTCATGAAAAAATATGCAAAAAAAATTCTGCTTGTAATATAAGAGTTCTAAATAACTCAACAATAAGCCAAGAATTAAGAACGACTATAATCAAAAAGGCAGCTCAGTTAGAATTAGAAGGTAAAAAGAAAAAGAAAAATTAAATCTAATGGAAAGAGTTAGTTTTCAAGTAATTGAAAAGAAATGGCAAAAAAAGTTTTCTACGACTAAACTATCAAATCCTAAAGGACCTAAATTTTACTGTCTTGAAATGTTTCCATATCCTTCGGGCAAAATACACATGGGACATGTAAGAAACTATACGATAGGTGATGTAGTAGCGAGGTATAAATTTTTAAATGGCTTTAATGTTCTTCATCCTATGGGTTGGGATAGTTTCGGTCTTCCCGCTGAAAATGCATCTAAGCAAAATAATCTTCATCCCAAAGACTGGACAAATAAAAATATTGATACAATGAAAGCTCAACTAAAAATGTTGGGCCTATCAATTGATTGGGATCGTGAAATTTCTACATGTGATAAGGATTATTACAAACATCAGCAGGAGTTATTTATAGATTTTTATAATAATGGATTAGTTAGCAGAAAAGAAACTTATGTAAATTGGGATCCAGTAGAAAAAACAGTTTTAGCTAATGAGCAAGTTATTAACGGTCGTGGATGGAGATCTAATGCAATTGTTGAAAGGAAAAAACTATCTCAATGGTTTTTTAATATTACTAAATTTTCAGAGGAACTTTTAAACGACTTACAAAGTTTATTAGGATGGCCTGAAAAAGTAAAATTGATGCAAACTAACTGGATAGGTAAGTCATTTGGATGTGAAATTAATTTTAATTTTAAAGATAGTGAAAAGAAGGTCAATGTTTTTACAACTAGACCGGATACGATATTCGGTGCAAGTTTTATAGCTTTATCTACCGACCATCCTCTGAATAAGGAATTTAAAGATAAAAAAGATTTCAAAAAATTTAAAGAAGCATGTGACAGAACAGGGACAACTGAGGAAGCAATGGCAAATGCCGATAAACTGGGATACGATACAGGTTTACAAGTTGAGCACCCATTTATAAAAAATAAAAATTTGCCAGTTTTTTTTGCTAACTTTGTTCTGATGGATTACGGGTCAGGAGCTATTTTTGGGTGCCCGGCCCATGATCAAAGAGATTTCGATTTTGCAAAAAAGTATGATTTAGAAATTATTAGGGTTGTTTCAGATGGATCAAAAAATCAAGATCTTAAAGAAGCGTTTACTGAAGAAGGTAAAATAATAAATTCTGACTTTTTGAATGGTCTAGACATTAGCCAGGCAAAAGAGGAGATAATTTTAAAAATTGAAAAGAATAAAATCGGCAAAAGAAAAATATTATTCAGGTTAAAAGATTGGGGTATTTCTAGACAACGTTATTGGGGATGCCCAATCCCTATGATTTATTTAGAAGATGGTAAGGTAGTGCCGGTTGATAAAAGCGAATTACCAATTGAGCTTCCAAATGAAATTGATTTAAATGCCAAAGGCAATCCTTTAGATAGTCATGTGAGCTGGAAATTTACAACTCAAAAGTCTACCGGTAAAAAGGCAGTACGAGAAACGGACACACTAGATACTTTTGTAGACTCTTCTTGGTACTTCTTAAGATTTTGCTCTCCAAAATATAAAGAAGGACCATTTGATACTAAAGAAACGAATTATTGGATGCCTGTTGATCAATACATTGGAGGAATAGAGCATGCGATCCTTCACCTACTTTATTCTCGTTTTTTTACAAAGGGTATTAATTTTTCAAAAAAGAACTTAAATTTTTCTGAACCTTTTAAAAATCTTTTTACTCAGGGCATGGTTTGTCATGAGTCTTACAAAGATAAACTTGGTAATTGGTTATATCCAGATGAAGTTGAACAGTTGGACTCCAAAAATGTAGTAAAGAAAACTGATAAAAGTAAAGTAATTGTAGGTCCTCCTGAATCGATGTCAAAATCAAAGAAAAATACTATTGATCCTGAAACAATGATTAAGATGTATGGAGCTGATGCCGTGAGGTGGTTCATTCTCTCCGATAGTCCACCTGAGAAAGATATACAATGGTCGGACTCGGGTGTATCGGCTGCTAACAAATTTTTACAAAAAGTTTGGAACTTAAATCATCTAATCTCCAACAGAAAAAATGGGGATTTTGATGAAAAAGCTAATGAAAAATTCGTTTTAGAAATCAATAGCTTTGTAATAAAAATAGATAATTCTATAAAAAACTTTAGATTTAATGTTTCAATAGCCCATTTCTATGAAGTTTATAATTTAGTAAAAAAAAGTTTAGAATTAAAAATAAAGAAACAAGTTTTAAAAGAAAGTATGGTTAAAATTATGAAACTCATGATTCCATTTACTCCTCACATATCTCATGAATGTCTCGAATTATTAGATTGTAAGACTAAAGAAATTTGGCCTAAGATAGACATAAAAAATATTAGCGAGGAAATAAAATTGGCTGTTCAAATTAATGGAAAAACAAGGGACATTATTAAGGTAAAAAAAGACTTATTGGAAAAAGAGATTAATAAAATTATTTTAAACAAATCAAAAGCTAAAAAGTTTCTAGAGGATAAAAAAGTTTCAAGAGTAATATTTGTAAAAAATAAAATTATTAATTACATAACTGATATTAAATGAGAATTATTAACTATTTTATAATTTTTGGGTTATTAGTACTGCTAAGTAGTTGTGGTTTTAAAGTAGTTAATGAATCTGATTTTATGAATTTCAAAATTACAAACTTAACTTCTAGCGGAGAACAAAGAATAAATTATAGATTAAAGAATTTACTTTTGACTGGTTCTCAGGAGAATAACGAAAACCTTATAACCTTAGACTTAAGAACACAAAAAAAGAAAGAGGTTAAAGAAAAAAATATTAAAAACGAAATTACCAAATATAAGGTGATAATTATCGTTAAAGTAGAAATCAAAGTATTAGATAATTTAAAAGTTGATAATTTTGTGGTTAAGAAAGAAGGAGAATACAGCGTTTCAACAAAACATTCACAAAGTTTAAGTAATGAAAAAAAATTAATAAATAATTTAGTTGTAGATTTAGGAGAAATAATTTTAAATAAAGTTTCCCTAAAGATTAATGATATATAAAAGTTTTTTAATTGAAAATAATATAAACGAGATCAAAGAAAATTTAATATTATTCTACGGGGAGAATTTAGGTTTAAAAAACGATCTTAAAAAAAAAATCAAAAATTTAAAAGATAAAAACACAATTATTTTCAATCAAGATAACATTATTTCAAATAGTGGTTTGCTATACAATGAAATTAGCAACAATTCTTTGTTTGAAAAGAATAAAGTTTTTATTATAGAACAAGTAACGGATAAGATTCTAGCAATTATTGAAGAAATAATTCCAAAAATAAATAACGAGACAATTTATTTATTTTCAGATGTATTAGATAAGAAATCTAAATTAAGAAGTTTTTTTGAAAAATCAAACTTGTGTGGTGTTGTACCATGTTATGAAGATAATGAGATCGGTATTAAAAATATAATAAATAAAAAATTAAGTGGTTATAGCGGTCTTACGCCAAATAATATAAATTTAATTTTAGATCACGTTGGATTGAATAGGGCTAAACTAAATAATGAAATTGATAAAATACAAACCTTCTTCGATAAGAAAGAAATTATTTCGAGCAAATTAGAAATTTTACTGGATTCTAAAATCATGGAAGACTTTAACAAGCTCAAAGATGAAGCTTTATTAGGTGATAAAATTAAAACAAATAAACTCCTCAGTGAAACAATTATTGATAATGATAAATTAATTTACTACCTAAGCCTAATTAATCAACGCTTGATAAAAATTAATGAAATAAATATCTCTGCAGGAGAAAGTTTAGAAAACAAAATAAACAGCTTAAAACCACCTATTTTTTGGAAGGATAAACCCAATTTTATAAAACAAATTAAAAAATGGACACCTAAAAAGCTGAAAAATCTTCAAATTAAATTACTCGATCTAGAAATAAAATTTAAATCCAATTCAAATATTAACAAGGACGTTCTGCTAAAAAATTTAATGGTAGAAATATGCGTCTATGCTAATTCTTAGTTAATAATTTAGATATTAATTCGAATTGCTCTAAGTCCTTGTACTCTATAGTAACTTTTCCAGAATTATTTTTTTTATTTGTTATATTTACTTTAAGACCAAGTATTTTCTCTATCCGTTCTTGTGTCTGCAGAATGTTTGCATCAAATAGCTTTTCCTTATTACCACTTTTCTTATTTCTAACTAAATATTCAACTTTTCTAGCACTATAATTCTTGGCTACAATTTCCTCAGCAATAGATGAGGCGTTTGAGATGCCGATTAAAGGCCTTGCTTGCCCAGAGGATAATGTACCTTCCTCTAACATTGAAATTACATCACTAGGTAAAGTCAACAACCTTAAAGTATTGCTTATGTGACTTCGACTTTTGGACATTAATTTAGATATACTTTCGTGATCGTATTTAAATTCCTCGTTTAGTCTTTTATATCCTCGTGCTTCTTCTATTGGATTAAGATCGTCTCTTTGTATATTTTCTACTATTGCCACTTCCAAGGACTCAACATCTGACAAATCCAATATAGTGACTGGAATTTCATGTAAGCCTGCCCTTTGGGCTGCAAGCCATCTTCTCTCTCCAGCCACTATTTCATACTTTACAGAGCTTGATTTGCTATGCCTTACAGCGATCGGCTGAATAATACCATTTTTCTTTATAGAATTAGCCAGTTCTTCAAGTTTTTCCTCTCTGAAATTTTGCCTTGGCTGATAAGGATTTCGTGATAAATCTGCAATCGCTACCATGTTGCTTTGGTTGTTTATTTTTGTTTTTTCTTCAGAAGATGAGTCTCCAAAAAGTGCGGACAATCCTCTGCCTAAACCCTTTTTTTTGCTAGTATTCATGCAGCTCCTTCAATTCGATTTTTTTTTAAAAATTCTTCGGCAAGCTTAAAATAAGATTTACTTCCAATGCAATTCTTGTCATACACTACACAAGGCAAACCATGTGATGGTGCCTCTGATAAACGGACGTTTCGTTGAATCACAGTCTGATAAACCTTTTCTTTAAAGTAATTACGCGCTTCCCTATCAACTTCAGAAGAAAGTTTATTTCGTTTATCAAACATCGTTAATAAAATACCCCTGATCTTTAGATTACGATTTAAATTTTCCTTTATACGATCAATCGTTTTCACAAGTTGGGTTATACCCTCTAGAGCAAAAAATTCAGTTTGTAGTGGAACTAATAGTTCATCAGAGGCAACTAATGCCATTATAGTAAGTAAACTTAATGATGGAGGGCAGTCTATAAAAATATTATCGTATTTTTTTAACAATCCATCTTTTTTTAAATTCAGAATTTCTTTCAATACAAATGCTCTGTTAGAATCATTGGCAGTTTCAACTTCAAGACCAGAAAGATTTACATGCGATCCTATTAGATCTAAATTTTCAATATCAGTTTTCTGAATTATACTTTCAATATTTTTTTTTTTTATTAAAAGATTGTAAACATTATTATCTTCATCATTATTATTCTTACCTAGGCCAGTTGTTGCATTGCCTTGTGGATCCAAATCAATTACTAAATTATTTTGACCCATAATGGACAGTGAAGCGGCTAAGTTTATTACTGTAGTCGTTTTTCCAACTCCGCCTTTCTGATTTATGATCGATAGTGTTGTTGGTAATGACATTTACTTATTAATCTCCATTAAAATTATTTTTGAGTCTTTATTTGTCATACTGCTTTCTAGTTTATAAGGGTATTTTTTCGTTTTGGAAGATTTTTTTATATCTTTCTGTGCATTTTGACCCTTTAGAATCATTAATTTATGTGGCTTTTTAGCGATTTCACGTGAAACTTGTATTACTTGATCCAATTTTTTGAAAGCTCGACAAGTAATAATATCAGAGTCTAGAACTTCATCTCTCACATCTCCAAAAACTTGAGCATTAAGATCTAATTCTTTGATTACCTTTATTAAAAATCCTCTTTTTACTGGTGATTTTTCATATAATTTCACGTGAAAAGCCTTGTTATTATTGAATATTTCTATTACAAGACCTGGAAATCCTGCGCCAGTACCTAAATCAGCTAACGATTTAAAGTTAAAATCAATAAACTTAACTAATTGAGCTGAATCAAGTATATGCCTAAGCCAAATTTGATTTTCAGTACTTTTAGCAATCAAATTATAATTTTTATTCTCCTTTAAAACTAAATGTGTGAATTTTTTTAGCTTATCGATTGAATGATCGCTAAAATTAAGACTATTTTTGAGAATATTTATTACTTCCAGCTCCTGCATCAAGCAGTGGCTTTATATCTCAGTTTTTTAATATGTGAAAGAAGAATAATTATTGCTGCAGGCGTAACACCGTCAATACGAATGGCTTGACCCAAAGTTTTAGGCTTTACTTGAAGTAGTTTGCTCTTAATCTCGTTAGATAAGCCGCTTAATTTTTCATAATTTATACCCTCAGGAATAATTACAGTCTCATCTTTCTTAAAAGACTTGATATCTCTTTCTTGTCTTTCCAGGTAACCCATATAATGAGCATCTGTTACAACTTGATTTTCTATTGACCTTGGAAAATTAGGAATACTAGGGAAAACTTGCCTTATTTTTGCCATATTTACTTTACGCTGACCCATAATCTCTAAACAGGATCTTTTGACACCATCCATAGCAATTTTAATTTCAAATTTCTTAGCTTGATTAGGAGTTAAATAATTATTTTTTAAAATCGTATTAAGTGCAAAAATATTTTTTTTCTTTTCATTAAATATTTTTTTTCTTTCAGACTTCACTAAATTTAAATTAATTCCAAAATCAGTTAACCTTTGATCTGCATTATCGGCTCTTAAAGTTAATCTATACTCAGCTCTAGATGTAAACATTCTATATGGTTCTGTGACTCCTTTAGTAATAAGATCATCAATCATAACGCCAATATAAGAAGTTGATCTATCTAAAATAAACTCCTCTTGTTTTTGAATTTTCAAAGCCGCATTAATTCCAGCTATCAAACCTTGAGCTGCAGCTTCTTCATACCCCGTAGTTCCATTAATTTGACCGGCAAGAAATAAAGAATTAATTTTTTTAGTTTCTAAGGTTGCTTTTAACTCCCTTGGATCCACGTAATCATACTCAATTGCGTATCCAGCCCTCTTCATCTTAACGTACTCTAAACCCTTGATTTTGCTTAATATTTTAAGCTGTATCTCCTCTGGAAGTGAAGTTGATATACCATTTGGGTAAATAGTATTGTCCTTTAATCCCTCTGGTTCTAGAAAAATTTGGTGTTTTTCTTTTTCCTTAAACTTAACAATTTTATCCTCTATAGATGGACAATACCTAGGTCCTACTCCTTTTATATTACCTGAATACATAGCGCTTCTTGAAATGTTTTCACTAATAATTTTATGAACATCATTGTTTGTGTAAGTCATCCCACATTTAATCTGTTTATTATTGATCTTGTTCGTCAAGAAAGAGAAATAGTAATGATCATCATCAGCAGGCTGCATTTCTAAATCATCATAATTAATTGTGTTGCCATCTAGTCTAGGAGGAGTTCCGGTTTTTAATCTTCCAATTTGCATTTTAAATTTTGCTAATTGTTCACTTAAACCAGTAGAAGGTTTTTCATCATACCGACCAGCTGGTATCTGTGTTTCGCCTATATGTATTAAACCATTCAAAAAAGTACCAGTAGTCAGTATTAGCTCTTTAGTACTTATTTCTTTGCCGCTTTGACAAACGAAACCTATAACTTTGTTGTCATCAAATAAGAATTTTACTACTGGATCAGCTACTACCTCTAAATTTTTATAATTTAATAAAATCTTTTGCATGTGTTCTTTGTAAAGAGCTCTGTCTGATTGAGTCCTTGGTCCTTGCACTGCTGGACCACGACTTCTATTTAATAATCTAAATTGGATACCTGATTTATCAGCTACTACACCCATAACACCATCTAAAGCATCGATTTCTCTCACAAGATGCCCTTTTCCAAGTCCTCCTATAGCAGGGTTACATGACATTTCACCAATAGTTTCAATTTTATGGGTAAAAAGAGCAGTGTTTACGCCCATTCTAGCGGAAGCTGCTGCTGCCTCACATCCAGCATGTCCTCCTCCTATAACTACTACATCATAGCTTTGTTTTGTCATTCCATGAATGTAAACGTCTAGATTAAGAATACAAGAAGTATTTTATTTACCGATACAGAAGTCTTTAAAGATAGATCCAAGTATTTCTTCCACATCAACCTTGCCAACGATGCTACCAAGATGTCGTGTGGCCATTCTTAGGTCCTCAGCCGCTAATTCGAGGTCCTTGTTTTGATCCTTTTTAAGAAACTTATCAATTTCTTTTAAACAATCATTAAGCTTAACTCTGTGCCTTTCTCTAGTAATTAAAATGCTATTATTGGATGTAAATTTTTTGCTTAACTTAACTTTAATCAAATCTATTAATTTATCGATATTTTTATTATTTTTTACTGAAGCTAAAACAGTATCAACTTTAAATTTATGATTTTGTTTATCTGAAACATCTGATTTATTTAAAAAAATTATAGTATCTTTATTAATCATATTTTGTATTTCGTTGTTAATTTTTTTAGAGGAATTATCAATGACAATTATATTTAGATCTGCTTCTTTTGATTTGCCAAGGGCTAATGAAATTCCTTTTTTCTCTACTTCATTTTTAGTATCTCTAATACCAGCAGTGTCAGCTAGGAGAACAGGATATCCATCTAAATTTAAGTAGGTTTCTATAACATCTCTTGTTGTTCCGGCTTCATCTGAAACAATTGCTACTTCTCTTTTTGAAAGTAAATTTAATAATGATGATTTACCTGCGTTAACCTCTCCTGTAATTGAAACTCTAAAACCGTCTCTAATTTTTTCTCCAACTTTATTATCCTTAATAATTTTAGTAATTTCTGAATGAACTTTTTTGATTGATTTGTGGGCATCTTTTAGTACTTTTTCTGGAAGATCTTCCTCTGCAAAATCAATTTTTGCTTCTATAAAAGCAAGGGATTTTATTATTTTTTCCCTCAGATTATTATAGTAATTAGATGCGTTTCCCTGAACTAATTTTATAGCTTGTTGTCTTTGTAGTTCTGTTTCAGAATGAATAAGATCTACTATGCTCTCTGCTTTTAACAAATCGATTTTATCATTTTGAAAAGCAATTTTAGTGAACTCACCTGGTTCAGCTAATCTGCAATTTTTTTGCTCGGATAAAACTCTCAATAAAGCGTTAATAACTGCGTTACTTCCATGGATTTGTAGTTCTGCTAAATCCTCCCCAGTATAGCTATTTGGCCCAGGAAACCACAATAATAGAGCCTCTGGATCTATTACATTGTCATTTTTAGGGTCATAAAACTTACAAAAATTTACTTGATTTGACATAATATTTTTAGACTTAGTCAAATTTTGACAAATCTTAAGTGTTTCACTGCCTGATATTCTAACGATAGCTATTCCGGAAGGTCCTCTACCCGAAGATAAAGCATAAATGTTCATTGAGTTATAATGATAAACCTTGATTAGAGATTATTTTACTGAATTTTTTTAATATCTCGTTGTTCTTAATATTTTTTACAATTATTTCTTTAAATGGGTCTAAATATTTATTTTGTTTAAAGAAGCTATGAGTAGCATCAACGCCCAAACTAATGATAGTATTTTCAGGTTTTCTGCTATTATAAAAATCATCTAACGCATAACTATTTTTAATCGAAATACCTAAGCTCACATAATATTTGATAATTTCTTTTAATTTTTTTATATCCCTAAGAACAAGATTAAAACCTTGTCCAGCTACAGGATGAATAGTGTGCAAACCCTCTCCAAGAATTAATATATTTTTTTGATGATACTGTCTTCTTAAAGTGAGTGAGATCGGATAAGATTGAATATTGCTAATAGTAATATTTTGTTTACACTTTAGTATCTCTATTATTTTTTCTTTAACTAAATTTTTAATTTTTTTTGAATTATTCTTGAAGAAATATTTTTTTACGCTCCAAACAAATGAGAAATAATTATTTGAAAAAGGGAGTATAGCTAATGACCCTTCTTTTAAAAAAAATTGGCTTGTGTTTAGAGTTTTGAATTTGTGTTTTACATAGCCTGTTATAGCTATTTCTTTATAATTCTTCTCAATAGATCTAGTCTTAATTATTTTATCATAAATTTTAGATTGCCCGCCTATACAAAGGATAGTTAAATCATAATTTTTTAAATCTTCTAGGTTTTTTACATCCTTTTTTATTAATCTAATTTTATTTTTTGAAATTTCTTTGAATAATAAACTTTTAACTTTATCATTTTCAAAGACATACATAAGATTTGAGTTAACTTCGTTAAGATTTAAAAAATTTATCTTCTCTTTAGAAGTTTCGTAAAAAAGCTCAATTTTTTTTGAGGGCCAGAACAATTTTTGTCCTAAAGTAGTGATATTTTGATTGATGAACTTGAAATTTGTATCTGAAATAGCAGTAGTCCTTTTATCTACGTTTTTTGTGACTTTTTTTGCTATTAGATTTACCTCTATACCTGGTACTTTAGCTAAAACTGCAGCTGTCATTAAGCCTGAAAGACCGTCTCCGACAATACATATTCTCTGCTTTATCATATAACAATTTTTAACACTTTCATAAAAATGGTAAAAAGTACGTAATCGATTCGTAATGAATACAAACTTTTTAGATAGTTTAACAAATTTTTTGAAAAAGCGAACCTTTGAATTACTAGGTTTAATCTTAGTTTTATCAAGTGTCGCACTTGCAATCGCCTTTACAACATATTCTCCTGAAGATCCTTCATTTGTTTATGGAGATAGAAGTTTTGAGATCCAAAATTTTTTTGGGATTTATGGAAGCAGCATTGCGGATTTCTTGTTACAAAGTTTTGGTTTAGCTTCTTTTTTATTATTACTTAATTTTTTATTTTGGGGATTAGATTTAATGGTAAAAAAAGAATTAAGAAGAATAATTTTAAAACTATTTTTAGTTGTAGCCTATTTAACTGTTGGAACAGTTTTTATCTATTTAACATTCGATAATTCTTTTTGGTTAATTGATAATGGTAATTCAGGTTTTGTTGGAAAAATAACATATAACTTTATTAATACTTGGGCTCCGTGGATTGATAATACATATTCAATTTATGGACTACTTATTTTAACTATAATTTTTTTTTCATTTTCAGCTGATATAAATTATCAAAAAACATTCTCAGTAATTATTTCACTTTTTAGAAGAAAACCTGAAGAAAATATTGAGCCAGATTTTACTAAAATTAATATTGAAGATCAGCCACAGACTTTAGAAAAACCACAGCAATCTTTTTTATTTGATACTGACACAAGTTCTAAAGTAGAGCAAGTTACTGCAAAAACTAAATATAGGTTACCAGATATAAATTATTTAGAAAAAAATTTATCTAGACTTAGTTCTGATGGAAATAAAAACCGACCTGATGCTGAGTTTATGGAAAAAATATTATTAGACTTTGGTATAGACGGAAAAATTAAAACAATTAATAATGGTCCTGTAGTAAGCCTTTATGAATTTGAGCCAGCGCCTGGCGTGAAAGTGTCAAAAATAATTAATTTATCTGAGGATTTAGCAAGAAATACTAGTTCAACTTCTACAAGAGTTTCAGTCATTCCGGGAAAAAACACTGTTGGAATTGAAATTCCAAACGAGGAGAGGGAGGGCGTATCACTGAGAGAAATTATTTCTTATGATAAATTTCAAAAGAAAGATGTAAGACTTCCGATAGCATTAGGTAAAAGTATTTCTGGAATGCCTATTGTTGGTGACTTAACATCAATGCCTCATCTTTTAATTGCAGGTACCACTGGTTCAGGAAAGTCAGTTTGTATTAATACTATAATCGTTTCACTGATTTACAAACTAAGTCCAGATCTTTGTAAATTTATTTTAATTGATCCAAAAATGTTAGAGCTATCTACTTACGAAGGAATACCTCATTTATTAACTCCAGTTATAACTGATGCTAAAAAAGCAACATCAGCTTTATCATGGACAGTTAAAGAAATGAACAGCAGATATAAATTAATGAGCAAGGTAGGAGTAAGGAACATTGATGGTTATAATGCTAAGCACAAACTTAAAATGCCATACATCGTTGTAGTCGTTGACGAGATGTCAGACTTAATGCTTGTAGCTGGAAAAGAAATTGAAAACTACATTCAAAAATTATCACAAATGGCAAGAGCTGCAGGCATTCATATCATCATGGCTACGCAAAGACCAAGTGTTGATGTAATAACAGGTACAATAAAAGCAAATTTTCCAACAAGAATATCTTTCCAAGTAAGTTCCAAGATTGATAGTAGAACAATTTTGGGGGAGCAGGGTGCTGAACAATTACTTGGTAAAGGAGACATGTTATTCATGTCATCAGCAAACAGAATAGTTAGAATTCACGGTCCTTATGTTTCTGAACAAGAAATTGAGAAAATTACAAATTCATTAAGAGCGCAAGGAGAACCAGATTATATGGATGAGATTACTTCCCAAGAAACATCTGAAAGCTCATTAACTCCTGGAAGTGAGGGGGATGAAGATGAATTGTTTAATCAGGCTGTGGAAATTATTAAAGCAGAAGGAAAAGCCTCTACGAGTTTTTTACAGAGAAAATTACAGATAGGATACAATAGAGCTGCTAGAATTATTGATATGATGGAAGAAAAAGGTATTGTTAGTAAAGCAAATCATGTTGGTAAACGTGAAGTTCTTTAAAAAAACATTTTTAATCTCGTTTTTTCTATTAATAACAACGAGTTTATTAGCTAGTGAAAAAGATCAAATAGTTACGCAATTAAATAGCTTAAATTCTTTGGAATTTACATTTGATCAGTTAATTAATGAAAAAAAAGAAAAAGGTAGTTGTCTTTTAGAATTTCCTGGAAAATTAAAGTGCAATTACTTTGATGACAAGAAAAAAGAACTAGTTATTAATAATAAGAGGTTAGCAATAACGCAAAAAAGGTATAATAAGACTTATCATTATCCTATCTCAAAATCTCCATTCTTAAATATTCTATATAAAGATAAACTTTTAGAAATTGTCCGATCAGGAGAATTAGAGTTAACTGATCAAATAATTAAGCTTGTTTATATTGGTGAAAACAAAATCACAGTTTTTTTCGATAAAAAGAATTTAGACTTGAAAGGTTGGGAAATTAAAGATCAATACAACAATAATATAAATTTCTCCCTAAAGATTGTTGCTAAAAATAACACTTTTAAAAAAAATACCTTTAGAGTACCTGAAATAAACTAAGCTACAAAATCAATTTCTTCTTCTTTAAAAATTTCAAAACCCTTGGATTTATAATTTTGTAATGCATGTTTGTGGTCTAAACTACAGGTATGAACCCACATTCTCTCAGGATTTTTTCTTGATGCACTTGCGATAGCATGATTTACGAGAGTCGAACCTAGCCTCAAGCCTCTAAATTCTTTTAACACTCCTAGATTGATAAGCTCTACTTCATTAGTTCCAGGGTGATATTCTTGTTCATAATACCCAACTAAATCTTCACCTTTTTTAAGAACGTGAGTCTCTAAATTTTGATTTGTGACATATTTTACCCACTCGCTATCGGACCAAAGTAATCTATCTCTCCAGTAATGATCTACGCCAATTTGTTTGTAGAAAAATCTATTTAAATGAAAATTATCTTTATCGTCCAAAATAATCTTAAAGTTTTCTGGTAGATTTAAATCAACTATTTTTGAAAAGTCTTTTATTTCTAAAAAATATCTTTTTACTCTTGATACCATTAGCTAACCATCTTTCCAATTTTTTCACCTGCAAAAATATGAAAATGTAAGTGAGGAACTTCCTGACCACCATCACTTCCGATATTAGTTAACGCTCGATATCCTTTATCTTGTGCGCCCACTAAATTTGCAACATGTGTAACGGCTTTGTTTAACTCTACAATCTCTTTATCTGAAGCTTTATTGTTGAAATCATTAAGATCTACGTATTCACCTTTGGGAATAATTAAAACATGAACTTTCTTTTGAGGATTAATATCATGAAAAGCTAAAACATGATCATTTTCATAAACTTTTTTACACGGGATTTCTCCTCTTAGAATTTTAGCAAATATATTATTTTTGTCGTAACTCATCTTTGCCTTTTCTTAAGTTCACTCATCACATCTTCGATCTTTATATTATTAGCCTCTAAGTAAACCATCAAATGATAAATCACATCAGCAGTTTCGTGTATCTTATTTGAATTTTTTTCCACAGATTCTATTAATTCGCCTATTTCCTCTTTTACTTTTGAAACACTTAAATTTTTATCGTTCAAAAGTCTATTCGTATAAGACTTTTCCGGAGAAGAATTTTTTCTCTCTCTGATTGTTTTGATTAATTCTTCTAAGTTTTTAAGCATTTTATAACCTTACCGATACATTTTTAGAATTCAAATATTCTTTAGCATCTTTGATTTTATATTCACCATAATGAAAAATAGAAGCAGCTAAAACTGCACTTGCGCCGCCTTTAACAATACCATCATATAAGTGATCAAGAGTTCCAACTCCACCGGAAGCTATTATAGGAATATTAGTACTATTAGTGATTACTTTTAATAAATCAACGTCGTAACCGGATTTAGTTCCATCTTTATCCATTGAAGTTAATAAAATTTCTCCAGCTCCATTTTCTTCCACTTTTTTTGCAAACTCTACTGCATCCATACCAGTTTTATTTCTTCCACCGTGAGTAAAAACTTCCCATTTATTATCTGAAACTTTTTTAGCATCGATTGCAACAACAATGCATTGAGATCCAAATTTTTTTGAAGACTCTTTTACAAAATTAACATTTTTAACTGCAGCAGTGTTGATAGAAACCTTATCAGCTCCAGCTAATAATAAATCAGTTATATTTTGAATAGTTCTAACACCACCACCTACGGTTAGAGGTACAAAGCATTCTTTTGCAGTTTTTTTTACAATATCAATGATTGTATCTCTATTTTCATTTGATGCGGTAATATCTAAAAAACAAATTTCATCAGCTCCTCCATCACTATAGATCTTAGCTTGTTCAACTGGATCTCCGGCATCTTTTAATTCAACAAAGTTTATCCCTTTAACTACCCTTCCGTTCTTAACATCAAGACAAGGTATAATTCTATTTTTAAGCACTGATCTCCCTCGCTAACTCTTCTAATTTTATATCACCATCATAAATAGCTTTACCAACGATTATACCTTCAATTTTTTTATTATTTAATTCTTTTGCTTTCTTAATATCATTTAGTGAAGAAACGCCCCCAGAAATAACCACAGGGCAATTAGATAGCTCTGCAATTTTAACGGTTTCATCAAAATTAGGACTAGTCTTCATGCCGTCTCTATTTATATCTGTGTAAATAATTCTGCTCACTCCATAGTTCTTAACTTCTTTTAGAAAATCTACAGTTTTAACATTTAAATTTTCTTTCCAACCTAACACTGAAAGATTTCCGTCCTTCGCGTCTAATCCTAGAGCGATTTGATTTTTAAAATTTTCGCAAGCTTCTTTTAAGAATTCTTTACTTTTAATTGCCCCACTACCCAAAATTACTTTCTCTACTCCAGCATCAATATATTGTTTAATACTATCAGTTTTTCGTACACCGCCTCCAATTTCTATTTTTAAATCGTATTTACTTACTATCTCTTTAATAATATCTAAATTAACCGTTGTACCAGTTAAAGCTCCATCTAAATCAACAATATGCAAGTTTTTAAAGCCGTGATCTCTAAATTTTGCTGCTTGATCAACTGGTGAAGTTTTATATTCAGTTTTATTATCAAAGTCTCCTTTAACTAACCTAACACATTTCTTATCTTTTATGTCTATAGCAGGAAATATTTTCATTATAATTTTAAAAAGTTATCAATTATTTTTAATCCAATTTTATCACTTTTCTCAGGGTGAAACTGTGTACCAAACAAATTATCTTTCTCAACCGCACATACGATTTTTGATGAATAGTCTGTTGTGGCTGAAATGACTGACTTATCTTCAGGAATAAACTCATAGCTATGTACGAAATACATGTGAGCCTTATTTTTTATATCTTTAAATATTTTACTTTTTTTTTGAATTTCAATTTCGTTCCAGCCAATATGCGGAAGTTTAAATTTTCCTTTTTGATTATCTATTTTAGAGACTTTTCCAGGTATCCAACCTAAACCTTTTGTTTCTGCATCTTCATAACCTACATCAGCAAACATTTGTAAACCTACACATATACCTAAAAGGGGTTTCTTATTCGTAATTGCAAAATCTTTTAGTGTTTCTACTAATCCGTTAATACTTTTAAGAGATTCTACGCAGCTTTTAAATGATCCTTGACCGGGTAAAACAATCTTGTCGCTTGACTTAATTTTATTAGTATTTGATGTGACCTCTAAATTAACTTTGCCTTTAGAGACCTCTGCGAAGGAATTTATGACAGAGCTTATATTGCCCGATTGGTAGTCAACAATTGTGACGTTCATCAATTTTAAATAGAGCCTTTTGTCGAAGGTATTGAGTTTTTAATTCTTTTATCAATCGCTAAAGCATCTTTTAATGATCTAGCTAAACCTTTGTAACATGACTCGATTTTGTGGTGACTATTTTCACCATAAATATTTTCTATGTGAAGAGTAACTCCTGCTGATTGTGAAAAAGCTTGAAACCACTCTTTAAATAATTCTGTATCCATCTCGCCTAATTTTTCTACAGGTAAATTAACTTTCCAAATTAAATAAGGTCTATTTGATACATCTATAGATACTCTGCTTAAAGTTTCATCCATAGGAATCATTGTGGAGGCGTATCTTGTAATTCCTTTTCTATTACCAGCTGCTTTTTTAATAGCTTCGCCAATGGCTATGCCGGTGTCTTCGGTAGTGTGGTGTAGATCTATGTGGGTGTCGCCTTTTGCTTTAACTTCTAAATCTATAAGAGAGTGCTTTGATAATTGCTCTAACATGTGATCTAAAAAGCCTATTCCAGTTTTAATTTTATACTTTCCTCTTCCGTCCAAATTCACCGCAACAGAGATGTTTGTCTCTTTAGTTTTCCTCGTAATTTTTGCTTTTCTGCTCATAAACAATACCTAATTTACCTTTGATATATATTTAAATGGTCATTTTATCAATAAATCACTATTGAAGATCTAAAATTAATCTCCACATATAACTTCATGAATACAGCTGAAAAATGGCACGGTACTACTATTGTCCTTCTTAGAAAGGATGGAGAGACCATTGTTGCTGGTGACGGTCAAGTTAGTCTTGGTAATACGGTTTTAAAAAGTAAAGCCAAAAAAGTTAGAAAAATTGAGAGCAGGGGAGTAATCGCAGGGTTTGCTGGTTCAACTGCAGATGCCTTAACTTTATTTGAAAGACTTGAGGCGAAATTAGAAAAGCATGCTGGAAACTTACAGAGAGCAGCTGTTGAATTGGCAAAAGATTGGAGAAGTGATAAGTTTTTAAGGAGACTGGAAGCGTTGATGGCAGTAGCAGATAAAGAACACAGTTTTATTATTTCTGGTACAGGTGATGTGTTAGAGCCTGAAGACGGAATAATTGGAATTGGATCAGGAGGAAACTACGCTCTTGCAGCAGCAAAAGTTTTAATTGAAACTGATATGAAAGCTGAAGAGATAGCAAGAAAAGCTTTAAAAGTTGCATCTGACATCTGCGTATTTACAAATAATAATGTAACGATGGAAAAAATTTAAATGTCAAAATCTAAGAAAGAAACAAGTTTAAAATTAGTTAAAGGGTCAAAAACTGATAGCTCGAAGGTAAGTGCTCTTTCACCAAGAGAGATAGTTTCTGAGCTAGATAGATATGTGATAGGTCAAAAAGAAGCAAAAAAAGCTGTTGCTGTTGCACTAAGAAATAGGTGGAGAAGACAGGCTCTTACTGATGAAATGAGAGATGAGGTTTTACCAAAAAATATATTAATGATTGGACCAACAGGAGTAGGTAAAACTGAAATTTCGAGAAGACTTTCAAAATTAGCTGAAGCTCCTTTTATAAAAGTTGAAGCAACAAGATTTACTGAAGTTGGATACGTAGGAAGAGATGTTGAACAAATTGTCAGAGATTTAATAGAAATTGCTATAGCAATGGAAAGAGAAAGAAAAAGAAAAGAAGTAAAAGCTAAGGCTGAGCTAAAAGCAGAGGAAAAAGTTTTGGATGCTTTGGTTGGAAATAAAGCGAGTGTTGCAACAAGAGAAAGTTTTAGAAAAAGATTAAGAAATGGTGACTTAGATAACAATGAAATAGAAATAGAGGTCCAAGATACATCTTCCGGATTACAAAGTTTTGAAATACCTGGTATGCCAGGAGGAAACGTTGGAATGGTAAACCTTGGAGACATCCTTGGTAAATCTATGGGGGGCAAAAAAGGTAAAAAGAAAAAAATGACCGTCAAAGAATCTCACGGGATTTTAGTAGCCCAAGAATCAGATAAAATGATTGAGGAAGATAAAATTATAAAAGAAGCGAAAAAGGCAACTGAAGAAAATGGAATAGTATTTTTAGATGAAATAGATAAAGTTTCAGCAAGAAGCGATAGAGTTGGAGGTGATGTTTCAAGAGAAGGGGTTCAAAGAGATCTCTTGCCTTTAATTGAAGGGACAACTGTAAGCACAAAACACGGACCAATTAAAACTGATCATATCTTATTCATTGCCTCAGGGGCTTTTCAATTGGCTAAACCATCTGACTTATTACCTGAACTACAAGGAAGATTGCCAATAAGAGTAGAGTTAAATGCACTCAATGAGGAGGATTTTAAAAGAATTCTAAAGGAACCTGACAACAGTTTAATAAAACAATATAAAGCTTTATTAAAAACTGAGGATGTTAATCTTGAATTTTCAGAAGATGGGATAGAAATGCTTGCTAAAATTTCAGCAGAGGTTAATTCATCGGTTGAAAACATTGGTGCAAGAAGACTACACACCATTATAGAAAAGGTTTTAGATGATATTAGTTTTAACGCGACAGATAAAGCGGGTGAAACTATTACGGTAAATAAAAAATTTGTTCAAGATAACTTAGGAAATTTAGTAAAAGATACAGATCTCTCAAAATTTATATTATAATTTTTTAAATTTTATAATAATTGCGCCTTCGCCGCCGTCTTTGGTCTCAGCTTCCTTAATAGAAATAATAAGTTTATTTAACTCAGGATCTGATTTGATAAAATCTGGAACTGAATATTTTAACTTACCTAAATCTTTGGAAGCGTAAGTATCTTTATAATTAGTAGAATGTAATCCTTTCCCAGTAATTAATAACAACTCTTTATATCTACTTTCCTTACAAAAAAAAATTATCTCCTTAACTTTATTATTTGCTTCATTTAAAGAGAAACCATGAAGATCATATTTAAATCTTTCTCTCCTATTATCTTTGTCTTGTGATTTAGACTCTTTATCGTAAATATCTGAAGGATTTTTTATATAATCTTGCCAAGTTTCTTTATCATCAAGTGAAAGATCTTTTTTTTTTATCACTTGCTGATAATTTCGGCGAGATACCAATTAGGACTTTTATTATTTATATTTTTTTTGAATTTCCAGCTATCAGTAACAAATTTAATTTTATCTGGGTTCCCTTCAATAATTTGATTATCTTTATTCTTTTTAACAGATATCACTTCTGCTACAAATCGTACTGTAGCAAACAAATTGTCTTTAATTTTTTCATATTTTTCTACTGATGACTCTTTTACACCAATAAAAGTAAAATCTGACTTTATATTTTCTTTATTTCTAGCTTTAATAGCTTCTGAAAAATTAGAAAACATATTTGGTGCGAGTAAAGCTTTTAATTTAATAAGGTCTCCATTTGCAAAAGAGGTAAGAATAGACTCGTATGCTATTTCTGCCCCTCTTAAGAAGTCTTTTTTATCTTTACCCTCTAAAACTTCTAAATTTTGTTCAACAGGTTTAGTATCATTTTGTGGAATGCTGAATTTCTTTTCAGCGAAGTTTGGATACACTTTGGACTCATGGCCAGTTTTTCTTCCTAATATACTTCTTAAGCGCAAAATGATAAATCCCGCGATCATTCCTAATAAAATTATGTCTAAATACCCAAAACTATTACTCATAATTTGATAAATATACATGAATAATATAATTTTGTATCAGACAAATGAACACATTTTTCTTAATTTTTGTTATTTTACCAGCCTTGGAGATATTTTTGATGATCAAAATTGGAGGTGAAATAGGAGCTTTAAATACTGTAGGGCTTATATTTTTAACGGCTTTTGTAGGAATTTTTTATGCGAGGATTCAAGGATTGCAAACTTTAAAATCAGGTTTAACAAATATTTATCAAAATAAGGCACCGGTTTATGAAATTATATCGGGTGCATCAATAGCATTCGCTGCTTTATTGTTAATTATACCTGGCTTTTTTACAGATATAATTGGATTTTTAATTTTAATACCTTTTACAAGAAATTTACTATTAAAGTTTTTTTTAAGAAATAAAAAAGAAACTAATCATGAGAAAAATAACGAAAATACCATAGATGGTGAAATAGTTAATAAAGATAAAGATGAGTTATAAAATAATTGGAAAATATATTAAAGAACTTAATTTTAATATTCCTAATACTAAAACTTTTTTTTTACTATCAAAAGATATAAAGAATTACAAAATTAAAATTGATATAAACAGCAACAAAATAAATCAAAATGTTATTGAAGTTTTAACTTCACTCACTTTATCACCAGTAAAAAATGATTTTGATGAGATAAATACATTGATTATTTTTGCCGCAGTTATTGAGATACAAAATGATAAAATTCAAAATAAAGAGCTTGAGAATATTATTTTGGTAGATGTTCCTTCAAAGATATATGGCGATCTTAGAAAGATATTTATAGATTTATTTGAAAAATCAGGGTTTAAAGATATAAAAATAAGTGAAAAAGTAGATTTCCAAGAACTTTATAAAATGAGAAAGGTTCAGTAAAAATTCTTTTTTAGTTCTTTTTTTAGAAAATCCTTGTGAAGATTTAATTCATCCTTTTTAATGTTCAAAACTGTTTTATTGTAACCATTATTTTTAATAAAGTTTTGTTCAGTAATATTAGACGAAAGATTAAATTTAGGTTCTTTAACATCTAATAAATTTATATATACTTCTCTTAACAATTCACAATCTAATAGAGCATTATGTTTTGTTCTCTTAGACAGATCGATATTGAATCTCTTACAAAGAGCATCTAAAGAATTGGATGTACCTGGAAATTTATTCCTTGCAATTTCTAGTGAGTCAATAATCATATCTCTATCAATCAATTCTTTTTTGATTTGACTAAGTTCACCATTTAAAAAACTCAGATCAAAAGGAGCATTATGGATAATAATTTTTTTTCCTTTTATGAACAATAAAAAATCATCCGCTACCGTTTCAAATATTTCCTTATCTGAAAGAAATTTTTCTGAGAAGCCATGAACTTTGAATGCTTCCTCAGGCATATTTCTTTTGGGATTAATTACTTTATGAAATACCTTACCAGTTGCGACAAGATCTTTTGTTTCAATACATGCGATTTCTACAACTTTATGACCATCTTTAAATGACAAACCTGTAGTTTCTGTATCTAAAAAAACTTCACTCATATTTCTCAAATATATCTAATAAATTCCTTTTTAAAATCTTTAAATTTTTTTCATTAACAACTACATGATTACAATATTTAGCTTTTTTAGCATCACTTAGTTGTTTACTATTTAATATTTCAAAAAGGTCTTTGCTTCCTCCTTTGATGTGAAATCTCTTTAATCTAATGTTTTTTTTTGCTTTGATAAAAAAAATCACATCAAAATGTTTCATTAATTTACTTTCCACTAAGAGAGGGATCTCAAAAAAAATAAATTTTTGCTTTTTATTTTTTTTAGTAAACTTGATCATTTCCTTTCTTACGAGGGGGTGTAAGATTCTTTCAAGGATTTTTATATTAGATTTATCTTTAAGAATTTTTAATCTTAAGAATTTCTTTAAATTTACTCTATTAGGAATATTAAGTCTTTTTTTTATTTGCGCCTTGAATTTATTTTTTTTATACATTTGTTTAACAATTTTATCAGCACTGAAAAGGGGGCCTTTTTTGAAGGATAAAATTCTACTAGCAACTGTTTTTCCAGAGGCAAGAGATCCTGTAATTCCAATCTTAATCATTTTAATTTTGAGATCAGGAGGTCAATCAGCTTCTGATCAATTTCAGGGTTAATTTTATTCCACAAGTAAAAAGCTTTCTGACCTTGGTAAATAAACATATCTAGACCATTAAATACCTTAATATTTTTATCCCTTAAATATTTTAATGTTTTTGTCTCCAATGGATTATAAATTGTATCAATATAAATTAAATTCTCTTTTGTAAGTTCAAAATCAAAATTAAATTCTTGGCCACCTTTAAGACCTAAGCTAGTGGCATTTATAACAATATCATAATTTTTAATTTCATTTTTTAAGTTTTTCCATTCAATAATATCTAAATTTTTATATCTTTTTTTTAAAAAAATACATTTTTCGATAGTCCTATTGACTATTGAGATGCTCTTTAAACCTGATTTTTTCAGAGATAGAATGACGGACGGCGAAACTCCACCTGCTCCGATTACAAGGCCTTTCATTTTATGAACATTGTCTAATGCCTTTAAGTAAGCTGCTTGTAATCCGAACACATCTGTATTATCGCCAACTATTGAACCGTTACTATCAAGATACAAAGTGTTAACTGAATTTGTTAATTCAGCGTCATTAACAAGAATATCTAGATAAGGAACAATTTTTTGTTTATATGGTAAAGTAATATTAATTCCGACTAGTTTCTCGTCTTTTATTTGTTTTACTATATCAATTAGTTCTTTTTCCTCTGTGTCTATAATCGAATAAGTTGCGTCTATTTTATATTTATTAAACCAATAATTATGAAGCACTGGAGATAACGAGTGTTTAATGGGATTTCCGATTATTCCAAATTTTTTTGTCATTATTTATTTTGTTTAATATAATTGATTATATCTTTTATAGGCAAACCCATTATAGAATTCTGGTCGCCTTTTATATAATCAAATAAGTCTAGCCCATCAGCCTCTACTTGATACACACCGTAAGCTAGTAAAGTTTTAGTCTCAATTTTGCTTAAGTAATCTGATATTTGTTTTTCTGATAAATTCTTCATTTTTAATTCGGAAGTGTCCGAATGGTTCCATATCATAGCACCATTTTTTGAAATACAAACTGAGCTTATAAGATAGTGTTTTGAGTCATTAAGTTTTTTAAGTATTAAAAGAGCTTCTTCTCTTGATTTTGGTTTGTTTATTAACTCATCGTTAAGTGAGATAACGCTGTCAGCTCCTAAAACTAATTTATTGGGATTGTTGTTACTTACTTTAACAGATTTTATTTCGGCTAAGTTTTTGGAAATTAATAAAGGATCTGCTCCTTCAGCTATAAGTGATGCTTTCACTTCATCTTCGTCTACATTAGATACTATTACCTCAAAATCAATATTATGATCTTCCAAAATTTTCTTTCTTACACCACTTTTAGATGCTAAAATTAATTTCATTTATTTTTCTTTATTTCGATTATTTTTAAAATTGATGCTGCAGTTTCTTCAACAGATTTTCTTGTTACATCGATTGTTGGCCAGTTATTTTTTTTAAAAAGATTTTTTGAATCATTTACCTCCTTTTTGATAAATTCAGGATCTGTATATTCTTTCAATTTATGGTCTTGCATAATGGCCACTCTGTTTCTTCTAATATCTGCTAACCTTTCCGGATCTGCTACTAAACCTACAATGCAGGCTTTTTTATTATGAATTAAACTTTCAGGTATTTTTTGATTTAAAACTAAAGGAATGTTAATTGTTTTATACCCTCTGTTAGCAAGGTAAATTGATGTTGGGGTTTTGCTGGTCCTGCTCACACCTAATAGTATGACATCGGCATTATTTATATCGTCAACTTTTTTTCCATCATCATGAGACATTGTGAATTGTATTGCTTCGATTCTTTTATAATAGTCATCGTCTAAAACGTGTTGCGCACTTGGTTTATGAATCGCTTTCTGATTTAGTAATTTAGAAAAACTAAGTATTAAGTTTCCTAGAATTCCGAAACAAGGCACTTTGTTTTTCTCACTTTGACCTGAGATATATTTTGCCAGTTTAGTCTCGACTATAGTGTATAAAATTAAAGAGTTTTCCCGTGATACACATTCATCAATTATCTTATTAATTTGATGTTCTGTTCTTACAAAAGCAAATTCTTTTTTCTCATATTCAAAGTTGGAGAATTGTGACTTAAGTGATAAAAAAATTCTATCCAGGGTTTCACCGGTAGAGTCAGACACAAGATATACATTGTATTTTTCGTTCATATATTTGTTAATAAATAAATGATAAGCATCGTTTTTCCACCTAATTTAGCTTGGAAACAAAATAAATTAACATTAATCAACATTATTTGAACATTTTATTCTATGTTTATAATTTTGTTTTACTAGTGTTTATAAGATTAATAAAGTCTGTAAAAAAGAGCTTTTTCGAAACTAAATTATTAACTTGTACATGTATAAACTATGTATAAAAAATTATATGAGTATTAAACACGTCCTACTACTTAAACTAGGTAATAAAAAAGCTATTTAGTATGACTCAATTAAAAAATATTTTATTAAAAAAAATTCCTTGTAAATCAATCTGGTTTATGAGACAAGCAGGAAGATATTTACCTGAATTTAGAAAAATCAGATCACAAAATCAAAATTTTATTAAACTTTGTTTAGATAGTGAATTAAGTTCAGAAATCACGTTACAACCAATTAAAAGATTTGATCTAGACTCTGCAATAATATTTTCTGACATTTTAATGGTCCCCCATGCTCTAGGTCAACACGTAGAATTTACAAAAGAATTTGGCCCAAGGCTTAGCCAATTCGATAATAATACATTTTATAAAAAAAATGAGAACGAATTTTCAAATAAACTTAAGCCAGTTTACAAAGCAATTGAGATGACAAGAAAAAAATTAAATAAAGAAAAATCTTTAATTTGTTTTATAGGTGCTCCATGGACATTAATACTATACATGTTTGGTCTAAGAAAAAATAAAAGTGAAAAAGAACCTATTGATTTAAGTGAGTTAGATAATAAAAAATTTTTAATAGATGAGATTATGGATAAACTTGTAAATTTTTTATGCATTCATATTAAAAATCAAATAAATGCTGGAGCGGATGTTGTTCAAATATTTGACTCTTGGGCGGGACTATTACCATCAGATAAAGTCATAGATTATTGTTTTGAGCCCAATGCTAAAATTGTTGAGTTTTGTAAAAAATATACAGCGCCATGTATTTGTTTTCCAAAAGGTATTGGACAAAAATATGAATTATTTAATAAATTTGTTAAATCAGACGGAATTAATCTTGATTCAAATATAGATCCTTCATGGGCAAGGGATAAGTTAAAAAATGTTGTAATCCAAGGAGGGTTAGATCCAAAAGAATTGTTAAAATCTGAAAATCAAATGTTCGAAGGAGCGACAAAATATATTAAGGCTTTTCGCGAAATGCCGTATGTTTTCAATTTAGGCCATGGTTTACTTCCAGAAACAGATCCTGATAAAGTAGATAAATTAATAAAATTTTATAGGAATTTTTAATGGACAAGGATCACCCAGAAGTAAAATTTGGCAAAACAGGAGTTTTAATTATTAACCTTGGAACACCAGATACGACCAATTGGTGGGATATTAGAAAATATTTGAAAGAGTTTCTATCTGACAGACGAGTCATAGAAGTTAATCCAATAATTTGGCAAATAATTTTAAATTTGTTTATTTTAACTTTTAGACCATCAAAAACAGCACATGCTTATAAAAAGATTTGGAGAAAAGAAACCAACGAATCTCCTTTGCTATATTTTACAAAAAATCAAGCTGTAAAACTTAGTAAAGAAATTGGAAATGAAAAAACTATTGTAGATTTTGCCATGAGATATGGAAATCCTAGCATCAAATCAAAATTAAGTGGTCTGAAAGAGAAAGGATGTGAAAATATTATAATATTACCTTTGTATCCTCAGTACGCGGCTGCTACTACGGCAACTGTTTGTGACGAAGTTTATAGATCGCTTATGAGGATGAGATGGCAGCCGAGTCTACAAATAATTCCTCATTATGAAAGTGAGCCTCTCTATATTAATGCTCTAATAAATAGCATTAAAAGAAAAATTAATGAAATAAGCTGGAAACCAGATTTAATAGTCTCATCTTATCATGGTATCCCAAAATCTTATTTTGATAAAGGAGACCCCTATCATTGCTATTGTCAGAAAACGACAAGACTTATGAAGGAAAAATATAAAGAAATAGAAATTCAAACTACTTTTCAATCAAGATTTGGACCTCAGGAATGGTTAACTCCTTATACAGATAAAACTATAGAGACGTTACCTGCCAAAGGAATTAAAAATCTATTGGTTATTTGCCCTGGTTTTGCATCAGACTGCGTTGAAACTCTCGAGGAGATTAATATCCAAGGAAGAGAAAGTTTTATTGAGAAAGGAGGAAAGAATTTTGACTTAATCCCTTGTTTAAATGATACCCCAGATCAAATCGAATTATTCAAATCGTTAATAAAAAAATATTTATAGCATGAACTCATACTTACTTTTCAAATCACTTCATTTAATAGCAGTCATTTCATGGATGGCCGGCCTTCTATATTTGCCGAGAATATTTGTTTATCATGCAGATGCTGAAGATGAATCTCAAAAAAAAGTTTTTAAAATTATGGAAAGAAAGCTGTATAATTACATAATGATGCCAGCAATGTTATTATCGTGGTTGTTTGGAATTATTTTAATTCATAGTCTCGGTTTTTCCGTCTTCGCCGAACTATGGATGCAAATAAAAATGATTGCCGTAACAATATTGACCTATTATCATTTTACATTAGGAAAACATCTAAATAACTTTGCTACAGAAAATAATCAGAAAACATCAAAATTTTTCAGAATATACAATGAAATACCCACTTTAATACTGATTGTGGTCATATTTGTAGTGATTTTTAAACCTTTATAATTAGGGGTTGAAATTCTTAAAAAAAGTCATATATTTTCAATACATCCCTAATTTCAAAACAATTTCATGAACTTACAAGAATTAAAGCAAAAAAATCCAGCAGAGCTTATTATTGAGGCGGAAAAGCTCGGAATAGAAAACCCAAGTACTTTAAGAAAGCAAGAAATTTTATTTGCAATCTTGAAGAAAAAAGCTGAAAAAAATGAGCAGATCACAGCCAATGGAGTCTTAGAAGTTTTGCAAGATGGATTTGGCTTTTTAAGAGCTATCGAGTCCAATTATTTACCGGGCCCAGACGACATATATGTTAGTCCTAGCCAGATCAGAAAATTTGGACTTAGAACTGGAGATTCTGTTGAGGGGGAAATTAGAGGGCCGAAAGATGCTGAAAGATATTTTGCTTTACTAAAAGTAAATAAAATTAATTTCGATGATCCAGATAAAGGAAAGAATAAAATTGCTTTTGATAATTTAACCCCATTATATCCAAATGAAAGAATTAAATTAGAAGTAGAAACGAATAAAGTTGAAAAAAAGCCAGATAATACAGCTAGACTTATAGACTTAGTAAGCCCAATAGGTAAAGGACAACGATCACTAATTGTTTCACCTCCTAGAGCAGGCAAAACAATTATATTACAAAACATCGCTCAATCAATTACTGCCAATCATCCGGAATGTTACTTAATGGTACTACTTATCGACGAGAGACCAGAAGAAGTCACTGACATGCAAAGATCGGTAAAAGGTGAAGTAGTTGCTTCAACTTTTGATGAACCAGCATCTAGACACGTTGCTGTAGCAGAAATGGTTATAGAAAAAGCAAAAAGATTGGTGGAGCACAAGAAGGACGTAGTAATATTATTAGACTCAATAACCAGGTTAGGAAGAGCCTACAACGCTGTTATACCAAGCTCTGGAAAGGTATTAACTGGAGGGGTAGATGCAAACGCTCTTCAGAGACCTAAGAGATTTTTTGGTGCTGCTAGAAATGTAGAAGAAGGAGGATCACTTACAATTATTTCAACAGCCTTGATTGATACTGGAAGTAGAATGGATGAGGTAATTTTTGAAGAGTTCAAAGGCACAGGTAACTCGGAGTTAATTCTTGACAGAAAAGTTGCCGATAAAAGAATTTACCCTGCTCTTGATATCACAAGATCTGGTACTAGAAGAGAAGAACTTTTGTTTGCTAAAGATGAGTTATCAAAAATGAATGTTCTACGAAGAATTATAAGCCCAATGGGAACCATGGATGGTATTGAATTCCTAATTTCGAAATTGAAAAATACTAAGAATAACTCAGATTTTTTTGATTCGATGAACAAATCTGCAAATTAAATCATTGAATTGTTTGGTTAGTCGAATTATTTTCGTGTAAGTAAAAACTAATTATATTTTCCAAAGAGTTCATCTTATCTTCAAAAGATACAGCTTCTAAAAGTTTTTGTTTTTCTTCATTCGTAATAGGAGAAATCATGGACAAGGTGTTTATTTGTTGTGTCTTGTCTAATTTTTCAAACTCTTTCCAGTTTAATAATAAACCACTACGTTTAAAAAAAATTTTTATCTTTTCCATTAAGTTATCAGTGTTCTGGTTCCCAAACATCTCTTTTTGATCTGCCTCAAAATTTTTATAATCAACTTTGAATTCTCGGTAAAGTTTTTTATTTTCTATTTCTTTTATAATTTTAAATCTTATTACACCTGCAAGATTTATTATTATTCTTCCATCATCGGTTTTTTGTAGATCACTTATTTTTCCAAGACAACCAACTTTGTAAACTTCATTTTTACTAATTTGAGATTGAACCATCCCCATAAGTTTATCTTTGTTAAAAGCATCATTAACAAGATTAAGATATCTTTCTTCAAATATATTAAGTGGTAAATTTGTCTTTGGAAAAAAGATAACACCACTAAGTGGAAAAACTGGAATTATTTCAGGATACTTAAACATGAGATTATTATAGTAAAATTTCTATATCACTGATAGCGACATTTTATTCAAAATAAATAAAATTTTTGTACTTTTCTATATTATCAAGAAGATATTTTGGATAACTTGCATCTATATTAATAACTTTATATTTAAAGTCTCTACCAAATAAATCTTCTTTATTTTTTATTTTTTTTTCGATGGTTTCTAAATTTTTAAAATCGGAATTATTATATTGTTGTTCTGCATAAGAATTTAATTTTTTATAAATTCCTTTTGCTGATTTTACAGAGCTAAAATGCCACCCACCGTCAATTAAAAATTTATCAAACTTTGGCTTATAAAATTTATAAAAAGGTCTTTTAATGGCTTTAATTTCTCTTAACCATTGGGGACTTTTCAAATCCTTTTTTCTACAAATTCTTGTTCCGTACCAGTTTGGCTCGTCATCGTTTATAAGATTAAGCTTAAAAAGAAAATTTTTTTGGATAAAA
>CACODG010000008.1 GCA_902625945.1 uncultured Pelagibacteraceae bacterium
TCCCATGAATTCCTTCTTGCATTAAAAAAATCATTCAATTTAAGATTTTTAACAGAAAATATATTTTTCAACCTCCTTCCCCTGAAAATATTAGACCTTTCCCAATCATAGCAAGTAAAGGGGCTTTTGATTACGTGATCTTTATGAGAACTAATATCATAAATCATTAAATGTATTGGTAAATGTTGTTCACTATTAATTTTAACAGGACCAAATGTTGAATTAATCATTATTTTCTTTTTAAATTTTTTTTTTTTAATTTTTCGAATCAATCTTTCAAAAATATTCTTTTTTAATTTTCTACAAATTACGACTATATCTAAATCTCCTATATTATTGATGCTTCTTTTTTCTGTATAAGAACCAACTACTGTTGCGGAAATAACTTCTTTATCTTTGATTAATTCTTCAATTATACTTTCACCGATTTTCATTTTTCATATCTTGCAACAGTTTGCAATTTCATAATTTTTCTAATTGGGTGGACGCTATTAAGTACATCTGATCCTGAAACAACTTTTTCACTTATGAACTTGTTGATAATATTACTTTTAACTCCACCATCTACGCAAACTGTAAATTTATTTCTTGATTTTAATAAATTAATTTTTTCAATTAATTTCAAAGCGTTTTCATTAAATATCTGTCCTGAAACACCTGGTTTCTTAATACTTAAGATTAGTATTTGCTGAAAATCTTTAATTGTATTTTCAATATCTGGATAATCATATATTGAGTGTAATACAATCCCTGGAATTTTTTTTTTACTTTTTATCCTATTAACTACCTCATTCTTATTTTCTATTTCATTATGAAAATAAATAATGTCAGAAAAATTTAAAATATTGTCATTGATTAGATTTAGAGGATCTTTTGACATGATATGAGTTTCAACAGAGTGAGCAGGCCAATAAGCTTTCACAACCTCTAATTTTGAGAGATTGGGATCTGCTGCATCTCCATTCATAGTTCTATCTACAATGTCCACATGAATAAAATCTGGATAAGGACCAATTAAGCTATAGATCTTTTTGATATCCTCATATCCATTTGCATAAATTGCAACACCTACTTTTCTTGTTTCTTTAAAAGATAGCTTTATATGAAAAAAGTATGCCACAAGAAAAAAGCTGCCTGAAATTAAAATTCTAGCTTCCTCAAAACTGTAATTACTTAATTCTATTTGTTTTTTTAGAAATAATTGAAAGAGATAAGAACATGTTGATATTAAAAAAAAATATAAAAGAGATTTTTTTAAATAAATTTTTGGTACATTAAAATTTAATTTTATATTAAAATAAAATGCAAATAAAATTCCAAATAAAAGAGATGCGTGTAAAAAAATTTCATTTGAAGAAATATATTCGCCTATTAATCTGCGTAAATACAGCTCAAACAGTAGAGATAAAAACCCTATTACAGTATAGATAATTAAATGTTTTTTTTTATAAAAGAAAAAGTTTATGTTTCTAATAAAATCACTTCTGAAAATCATTTTTGGCCATAATATCTATCTTTACCAAATTTTCTTTCAAAGTGTTTTTTTGATATGTAAAAAGGTAATTTATTTTTTACTTTAATTTGCTCTGAAAAGTAAGCAATCTCTGCTATAAACTCCATCATTTCAGAATAATTTACAGCGCTATCATAAGTATTGCCCCAACAAAAAGGGCCATGACCAGCTACAATTACACCAGGACACTCTATAGTTTTGAATTTAAGTTTTTTTAATAGTTCTACAATTAGATAACCAGTATTCTTTTCATAATTCTTTAATTGATTTTTTTTAAGATAACTTGTAACAGGGATTTTACCTGCCCAATAGTCAGAGTGTGTTGTTCCGTAAATTGGGATTGATTTGCCTGACTGCGCCCAGGCTGTTGCATATTTTGAATGTGTATGAGATATGCTTTTTATATGATTGAAAGTTTTATATAAAATTTGATGTGTAGGTGTATCAGTTGAAGGGTTATATTTTCCAGAAACTTTTTTACCATCGCTAATTCTGATAATTGGACACTCTTTTATGTTTATCTCTTTAGGTTTCACACCACTGGGCTTTATAACAAAATAATTCTTATCGATTTTAATACTTACGTTAGAAAATGTTTGAATACTTAGATTTTTTTCAACAAGTCTAATATTCTGTCTTTTGCATTCTTTTGAATAATTTTTATATTTTTTAATCATTATGTTATAGAATTATGACTATATATATTATTTCAATAATAATCTAATGTCTAAATTCAAGCAATATGTATGAAAAGCATCTTATTATATAACTCTGGGGGAGGATTAGGAGACTCTATACAATTATTTCCTCTGATACTGAGTCTTAAAAATCATTTTAAAAAGGCAAAATTTTTTTACCTTGGGGCTCACACAAACCATTTTAAGGGTAAATTAAAAGAGTTTAATATAAGTATTGAGACAGTTGATCTAGGATTAAAATACTTTGGTTTTAGATGGTGGCATTTATTATTTGTAAGAAAAAAAGCACTAAAACAAATAGAAAAAACTTTTGATAAATTTGATCTAATAATTGATCTCCAAACAAAACTTAGAAACTCGCTTATTCTAAAAAGAATTCCCCATAAATCTTTTTATTCTAGAACTTTAAATGGTTTATTTTCCTCAAAAAAAATTCAATCTAATTCAAAAAACCACTTAGAAAATTTGAGTTTATTTTTAGAAGAAGATGTTATTGAAATTGAATTTAAAGTTGAAAAATTATCAAAACAAATATTATTAGAGTCCAAAAGATTATTACCAGGCAGTAATTACGTTGGTTTTTCTATAACCCAAGGAAATGAATATAGAAAAAAAAGCTGGTCAATTTATAAATTTACATCCTTAGCAAATAAAATAATTTCGAAAAATAAAATTCCAGTTTTTTTTATTGAAAAAGATAAGATTGATCTTATTGAAAAAATTAAAAATCAAGTACCCTCGGCTTTATTTCCTGAATTAAATTCTAAATATAGTTGCCCGGCACTGGTTACTGCATTATCATCTAGATTAGATATCGCGGTATCTATCGATAATGGTATAATGCATATGATGGCTCTGTCTAAAATACCTTTAATTGTTTTGTTTGGACCGACAAGTTCAGAAAAATTTGCTCCTTCGAATAAATATACAAAAATACTAGACAGCAAAAAAATTCATAAAACTAAAGATATAAACTCTATTGGAGTTGATGAAGTTTTAAGCCTAATTTAAACTTTTAAAAGCTTTATATTTTTTGACCTGATTAATTTAAATATTTCTTTATTAACTTCTTTAAGTTTTGCTTTAGAAGTTGATCTCGATACTAAAGAAACACCAATTTTGCCTAGTCTAAAAAAAGGATAACTTCCAATATCTACAGATTTTTTATATTTATTTTGAATTATACCAAGTTTTTTAGAAATATTACTTTCAACAGTAAAAAGGTTTAAAGTTTTGCTATGTACCTTTGACCCTTTTATTAAATATTTTTTACAATTATCAATCATAGAATTTAAAATAGACGGTACACCTGGCAACGATAAAACATTTTTAGTTATAAAACCTGGAGCTGCGCTTGATGGATTATAAATTAATTTTGAACCAACAGGCATTTTAGCCATTTTTTTTCTTCCATCGTTAAATTTATTTTGACCGTAATAATTTTCCAATATTTTGTAAGCTTCCTTATGATAATCATATTTAAGTCTAAAAGCTTTTGAGATTGATTGTGCTGTAATATCATCATGCGTTGGTCCTATGCCTCCTGTTGTGAAGACATAATTAAATTTTTTTGATAAGACCTTTACACTTTCAATAATTTTTTTTTCAACGTCAGGTATAATTCTAACTTCATTTACTGAAATTCCACAATTAGAATTAAGCCAATTACTTATAAAGGCTATATTTCTATCTTGAGTCCTTCCAGATAAAATTTCATTGCCAATAATTAAAATAGCGGCATTTACTTTTTTGTTTTTTTTCTTCATAGATAGTTATACATGAACTTTGAAAGAAAATTAATACCAGGTCAATTTATAAAAAGATATAAACGTTTTTTTGTGGATGTAAAAATAAAAGATAATCGTGTTACGGCACACTGCCCTAATACTGGGTCTATGATGGGATTGCTTAAAGAGGGTAATAGAGTTTGGTTAACAGAATCTAACGATCCAAAAAGAAAACTTAAATACACTTTACAGATCATAGAAAATAAACAGTCGAAAATAGGTATTAATACTCATTTAACAAATAAGATAATCCTTGACGCTTTGAATAATAATTCAATCAGCAAATTAAGGAATATAGATAGTATTAAACAAGAGGTAAAATTTGGAAAAAACACAAGATTTGACTTCTTGCTATCTAAAAAAAATAAAAATATTTTTATTGAGGTAAAAAATGTTACTCTTTCAAGAATAAACGGTATCGCTGAATTTCCTGATGCAATTACAGCTAGGGGATTAAAACATATTCAAAAATTATTAGAAGCATCTCAAAAAGGTTATGATATTTATCTTATTTACGTGATTCAAAGAAACGATTGTAATAAGTTTAAAATAGCTAATGATATAGATCATCAATATTTTGAAATGTTAAAAAAAGCTGTTAAGAAAAAATTAAAAGTCCTTTGCTATGATTGTAAATTTTTATCAAAAGGAATAAAAATAAATCGGGAAATAGAATTCAACATTTAATGAGCAAAAATTTTAAAGAAAGTTTTGAAAAAACTAGAACAGCTGGGATCATAGCTGCCGGAGCACTAGACGAAGTATCGAAAATTGCTCAGCCAGGTGTAAGAACAGACGAAATAGATAAACTTTGTTACGAGTACATTAACGATCATGGAGCTTATTCGGCACCTTTATTTTATAGAGGTTTTCCAAAATCATGTTGCACATCTACAAACCATGTAGTTTGCCACGGAATACCCTCTGACAAAATTCTTAAAGAGGGAGATATAGTCAATGTTGATGTTACTGCATTAAAAGATGGCTGGCACGGTGATACTAGCAGAACTTTTGAAATTGGTGAAATTTCTGTAAAAGCTAAGAAATTAGTTAGGACAACCTACGATGCTATGATGAAAGCAATTAAGATTGTTAAAGATGATATTTATTTAGGTGATATAGGAGCAACAATACAAAAACATGTTGAAGCTGAGGGATTTTCAGTAGTTCAAGATTTCTGCGGTCATGGAATCGGTCAGGTTTTTCATAAGGAGCCTAATGTCTTACACTATGGAAAAGAAGGAACTGGAGAAAAAATTAAAGCCGGAATGATTTTTACTATAGAGCCTATGATTAATTTAGGGAATTATGAAACTAAAACCCTTAAAGATGGATGGACTGCGGTAACTAAAGATAAATCTTTATCAGCACAATTTGAACATACTATAGGAGTAACAAAAGATGGTTGTGAAATATTTACATTATCAAAAAATAAATGATTGAAAGATATTCTAGAAAAGAAATCAAAAGTATTTGGGAAGATTACAACAAATACTCTATATGGTTAGAAATTGAATTAGCAGCAGCTGAAAGTATGGAAAAATTAAAAATTATTCCAAAAGGTGTTGTAAAAAAAATAAAACGTAAAGCTAAAATTAATGTCAAAAGAATTTTAAAAATTGAAGAAAAAGTTAAACATGATGTAATCGCTTTTTTAACATCGATTGCCGAGGTAGCAGGTAAAGAAGCTCGATTTCTGCATAAAGGAATGACCTCTTCAGATGTTTTAGATACTTGTTTTAACCTCCAATTAAAACAATCCGGCGACATTTTATTAAAAGATTTAGATCAACTATTAAAATCAATTAAAAGCCAAGCCTTAAAACATAAATACACTTTATGTATCGGGCGAAGTCATGGTATTCATGCTGAACCTACTACATTTGGATTAAAAATGTTAACCTTTTATCAAGAATTTTTGAGAAATAAAAAAAGATTACAAAACTCTATTAAAGAAATTTCTACATGTGCAATTTCTGGTGCGGTAGGAACCTTTGCTAACATTGATCCCAGAGTAGAAAGTTATGTTTCAAAAAAACTTAAACTAAGTGTGGAGCCAATCTCGACACAAATTATACCAAGAGACAGACACGCTCAATTTTTTTCTACACTTGGAATTATTGCCAGTTCTATAGAGAGATTTGCGACCGAAATAAGACATCTACAAAGAACTGAAGTTTTAGAAGTTGAGGAATTTTTCGGAAAAAAACAAAAAGGATCGTCAGCAATGCCTCATAAAAAAAATCCGATACTTAGTGAAAACTTAACAGGTTTAGCAAGATTGATAAGGTCAAGTGTTATTCCATCTCTTGAAAATGTTGCTTTGTGGCACGAAAGAGATATATCTCACTCTGCAGTCGAGAGAAATATTGGTCCAGATGCAACAATTACATTAGATTTTGCTTTAGCAAGATTGAACAATTTAATTAAAAATTTAAATATTTATCCAAAAAATATGCTCAAAAATTTAAATATTACAAACGGAATATTTTTTTCACAAAGAGTATTAATTGAGTTAACCACGGCTGGTTTCACTCGGGAAGAGGCATACAAGATTGTACAAAAAAATGCTTTGAGTTCATGGAAAAATAATTCATCTTTTTTAAGCAATATATTAGCTGATAAAAAAATTACGGGTAAAATACCTGTTAATAAACTAAAAAAACTATTTAATTTTAGTTATCATATCAAAAAAATTAATATAATTTTCAAACGTAGTCTAAAAAAATAGTAGCCACATGAATAAAGGAACTAAATTATACGAGGGTAAAGCTAAAATAATTTATGAGACTAAAGATAAAAATCTAGTAATCCAACATTTTAAAGATGATGCTACAGCTTTTAATAATTTAAAAAAATCAAAAATTGAAGGTAAAGGTGTTTTAAATAACAGAATTTCTGAATACATTTTATCAAATTTGGCTCAATGCGGAATCAAAACTCACCTTGTTAAAAGATTAAACATGAGAGAGCAATTAATTAGAAAAGCTGAGATATTCCCAATTGAATTTATTGTAAGAAATATAGCTACAGGTTCATTAACCAAAAGATTAGGAATACCCGAGGGTACGCTTTTAGAAAAACCGCTTTTAGAATATTGCTATAAAAAAGATGAATTAAATGATCCGCTTATTTCAAAAGAGCATATTTATTCTTTTGGTTGGGCAACTGAAAAAGAAATTGAGTCCATAGACAAAACGACCTTAAGGATCAATGATATTTTAACAGGTTTATTTAGAGCCATTGGTATAAAGCTTGTTGACTTTAAAATTGAATATGGAAAAGCTTGGAATAAAGATAAAGAAATTAAAGAAATTGTATTAGCAGATGAGATTAGTCCAGACACATGTAGACTTTGGGATTCAAAGACTGAAAAAAAATTAGATAAAGATAGATTTAGAAAAGACTTAGGCAATATTATACAAGCGTACCAAGAAGTGGCTAGAAGATTAGGTATAATGCCTGAAGAAACAAATATAAGTGAAGTTAATTTCGGAAAAACCATACCGATTAAATTCAAAAAAAAATAAATTGAAATTTTCAGTCACAGTCACTTTAAAAAAAGATGTGTTAGACCCTCAAGGTAAAGTTGTACAGAATACAGTAACTAATTTAGGTATCAAAAATTTAAAAAGCATTAGACAAGGAAAATTTTTTGAAATTGAAATTGATGAAAATGATGAACTACAAGCTAATAAAAAGATTGAAGAAATTTGCAAAAAACTTTTAGTAAATCTAATTATTGAAGATTATAAAATTAATAAATTATAATGAAATCATCTGTAATTATTTTCCCAGGTTCAAATTGTGATAGAGACGTTGCTGTTGCATTAGAAAAAATGCAATTTAAAAATCAGATGGTATGGCATAAAGAAACCTCCTTACCCAAATCAGATCTTATTGTGATACCAGGGGGATTTTCTTACGGAGATTACTTACGATCTGGAGCAATAGCAGGAAAATCTTTAATTATTGATGAAGTGATTAAAGCTGCAAATTCTGGTTGCTTAATTCTAGGAATTTGTAATGGATTTCAAATCTTAACCGAAACAGGATTACTTAAAGGTACACTATTAAGAAATAAAAATCTAAAATTTATTAATAAAGATGTGAATATTAAAGTAATTAATAATAAAACAAAATTTTCCTCTAAATATAAATTGAATCAGGTTCTAAAGATAAATATTGCACATAATGAGGGAAACTATTTTACTAATAACAATCACCTCGAAGAGCTTAAAAAGGAAAACTTAATAGCCTTTAAGTATTGTGATGAAGATGGAGAAATTAATGAACAATCTAATCCAAATGGCGCAAAAGAAAATATTGCAGGAATTTTTAATTCTAAAAAAAATATATTAGGGATGATGCCACACCCAGAAAGAATGATAGATAGATCAATTTCAAACACAGATGGTATAAATTTATTTTCGAGTTTACTGAGTTAATTTTATGTCAATCAATAATGAGATTTTAGAAAAACATGGTCTTAAACTAGATGAATATAAAAAAATTCAAAAATTACTTACAAGAAATCCAAATCTCCTTGAATTAGGTATTTTTTCCGCAATGTGGAATGAACATTGTTCTTACAAGTCTTCAAAAATTCACTTGAAAAATTTACCCACAAAGGGAAAACAAGTAATACAAGGTCCAGGTGAAAATGCTGGTGTTATTGATATTGGAGATGATGATGCAATTATATTTAAGATCGAAAGCCATAATCATCCATCATACATAGAACCCTATCAAGGCGCGGCCACTGGTGTGGGGGGTATTTTAAGAGATGTATTTACTATGGGTGCTAGACCAATAGCTCTTCTAAATTCAATTCACTTTGGATCGCCTTCCCACCCAAAAACGAAAACTTTATTAAACGGCGTTGTATCTGGGATAGGAGGTTACGGGAATTGTATAGGAATTCCCACAGTAGCTGGTGAAACAAAATTTAATGATACTTATAATGAAAATATATTAGTAAACGCTATGGCTGTGGGTCATGCAAAAAAAGAAAAGATTTTTTATTCGAAAGCGAAAGGGATAAATAAAGCTGTAGTTTATGTTGGGTCAAAAACAGGTAGAGACGGTATACATGGAGCTTCTATGGCCTCTGCAGAATTTGATGAGAATTCTGAGGAAAAAAAACCAACTGTACAAGTAGGTGACCCTTTTACAGAAAAATTACTTTTAGAAGCTTGTTTAGAATTAATGAGAGATGATTCTATAATTTCAATCCAAGATATGGGTGCAGCTGGTTTAACTTCATCAAGTGTAGAAATGGCCTCTAAAGGTTCATTAGGAATAGAGTTAGAATTAGATAAAGTTCCTTGTAGAGAAGAAAATATGACGCCATATGAAATCATGTTGTCAGAGAGTCAAGAAAGAATGTTGATTATTTTGGAAGATGGAAAAGAGGAAAATGCTAGAAAAATATTTGAAAAATGGGATTTGGATTTTATTGTTATAGGTAAAACTACAGATACTAAGAATTTAACTTTAAAATTTGCAGGCAAAGTTGAAGGAGAAATACCAATAGAAGCACTAGCTTCTAAAGCACCAGTGTACGACAGAAAATGGACTAAAAAAAATTTACCTACAAAAAAAATCGAAATTAAAAAATTGAAAAAGATAAAAATTGAAGACGCTTTGATTAAAATTTTATCATCACCAAATCATTCAAATAAAAGCTGGATTACTAATCAATATGATCAAATGGTAATGTGCGATACAATCCAAAAATCCGGCTCAGATGCAGCAATAGTTAGAATACATAATAAAGATAAAGCAATAGCTGTATCTGTGGACTCCTCTGCAAATTATTGTAAGTCTCATCCATTCACTGGTGGAAAACAAATTGTTTGTGAAAATTGGAGAAATTTAATTTCAGTAGGAGCAAAACCTCTAGCTATTACTAATTGTCTAAATTTTGGGAATCCTGAGAATGAAGTTATTATGGGTGAGTTTGCTGAATGTTTAAAAGGAATTAAAGAAGCTTGTAATTTTTTAAATTATCCGGTTGTTTCAGGTAATGTATCTTTTTATAACGGAACGAATAAAAAAAATATTTTTCCAACCCCAGTAATTGGTGGAGTTGGTCTGATAAATAAATTTACAAAATCTCTTAGTAGTCAATTTAAAAAAAAGAATAGTTTAATAATTTTAGTTGGAAAAACATTTGGTCATATTGGTCAAAGTTGTTTTTTAAAAGAAAATTATTCAATATTAGATGGCGCTCCTCCAGAAACAAATCTTGTTAATGAAAGAAACAATGGATTAACAGTTTTCAATTTAATTGAACAAGATTTGATACTTTCAGCTCACGACATTTCAAGCGGAGGATTGATAACTGCTTTAAGTGAAATGGCAATAAATAGTCTGATGGGAGTAAAAGTAAGCAAGCCTAAAAAGTTAACTAATTTCACTGAATATTTATTCGGGGAAGATCAAGGAAGGTATGTTATTGAAGTTGATAAAAAGGGTCAAAAAGATGTTGAAAAAATACTAAAATTAAACGATATCTTTTACGAAATTATTGGCTTTACTCAAAAAAAATATTTTGAAATAGAGGGAGAGATGAAAATAGACATTAATGACCTTTTTAAAGTTAATAACCAATGGTATAATAACTATTAATGCCTTTGCCGATAAATGAAATTAAAAAGTTAATCTTAGATGCTATACCAGATGCATCTATTGAAATTAAAGATTTAATGGGAGATAACAATCATTACTCCGCTGTAATCAAATCTGAAAAATTTAAGAACTTAAATAAAATTGATCAACATAAGCTTGTATACAAATCTTTGAAAGGCAAAATGGGTAATGAACTACACGCATTATCAATTACTACAGAGGAAAAGTAATGGGAATTAAGGATCAAATAGAGCAAATAATTAAAGAAAATGATGTGTGTCTTTTTATGAAGGGAACGCCTGACTCACCACAATGTGGATTTTCAATGGCGGTTTCTAATATTTTAAAACATTTAAAGGTTAATTTCAAAGGCGTTAATGTACTTGAAAATGAGAACTTGCGACAAGGAATTAAAGATTTCAGTGATTGGCCTACAATACCCCAGCTTTATGTTAAAGGCGACTTTATAGGAGGTTGCGATATTGTTAAAGAAATGTTCGAAAACGGTGAACTAAAAAATATTCTTGCTGAAAAAAAAATCATATAATGAAAAATTACTTATATAAAGTATTAATAGCTGGAATAGCTTTCATAGTAGTTTTTAAGTTTACAATTGGTAAAGAGATTGCGCAAATTAACCAAAAAATTAATTATTTTTCCACTGCTGACGGCAGAAAACAAATTATTAGTTCTCTTAAAAAAGAGATAAAAAAAGCTAATGAAAAAGAAAACTACTTAGATCAAGAAGAAAGAATTCTAATTCAAAATTTTATAAAAAAAATTAGAAAAGAGTTAGAAATTTCTAACTAACTACATTTAAAAATTTTTGCCAAAATTAATTTTTCATTTGAGAAATTCATATTTTTTTCTTCCTTAAAAACTAAGTTACAATTATTCGGAACTCCCTTATTGACGCCTCTTTCGATTAAAGCAACATAGAAAGGTCTTTTATTTTTCTTGTGAAGGTCTTTAAAGTCTATGTAACAATATTCTTTTCTATCAAAAGCTTTTAAGCCACTATTTCTATTTGATATAATACATATATTATTATCAAGATCTGATTGATTAAAAAAATTCGAAATAGTCTTAGTGGATACTCCCCAGTAGTCAAGTTCAAACATATCTTTTACTTTAGTAATATGAGAAAAATTATTAATCCAGATATAGTTATAAGGAAATAAAGTTATATTTTGTAAAAGAAAAAAAGATAATGATAATAAAACTAAACTATTAAATAATAATTTTGAAAAATAAAACATCATTGATAAGGATATGATGAATATTAAAGGTAATAAAAACATTACTTGTCTGATTTCATCATAAAGATTAACATTAAGAAGTATCAATAAAAGACTTATAGCAAAAATTGAACAAATTAACGAAATTAAAACTAAAGAATTTAAAGATTGATTTGTAATTTTTTTTTCAACAAACGGAAATAAAATTAAACCAACAATGATTACTATCGGCATTTTAAAAAAAAACCAAATAGGTAAATAAGTAGAAGGGAGATTTTGTGCCTTCATACATTCTCCCAAAGTAATTGTACAAACAGTTTGTAGATGATCAGACATAAAATCTATAGCTTCTAAAATTAATAAAGGATTCTTCCAATAACTCGGTTGCAGGAAAATAAATAAAGTGTAAATAGAAATTAAAGATAATACGATCTTGAATAAAAATCTTTTAACAAAATAAATCAGATTGATTTTCATTGAATTTGTTATTAACAAGAAAAATAGAAAATATTGTATAAATATTAAGATACCACTAATCCTGATTGATAAAAGCACAGCTGTAAAAATACTAATTAAAATTACATGCTTATTTTTAACTTCTCTCTCTTTAAAAAAAACTTTAGAAATTTTTATAATAAGATATGTGCAAATTATCCAAAAAGTCAAAAATGGAATGTCTTTTACATTAAAGAAACTATGTCCAAGTAGGTAAGGATTTAAAAAATAAAATACTGTACCTAGGTTAGAAAAAAATTCATTTTCTATAATTAATTTTAAAATCCTTTTAAAGAAAAGACCTGAGATAAAAAATAGAATAAAAACAGTAATATGTTTTGATAACAAAATCTTAGTTTTTTCTAAATAATGGGTATCAGAAAATAAAAAAATTGTTAAACTTTCTATAGGAATAGACAGGATATGAAAACCACTGCCATAGAATTTACTACCTCCTGACAAAAAACTTGTATCTAAATCTGTGTTGAAAAAGTTATTTAAAAATAAATTTTTATTAGCTTCCCAAACATTTAGGTCGTACAATTCATCATGGGTAATTCCCACTTTTGTTGAGAGAGTTGCTCCTATGAAAAAAAAAGGAATTAAAAATATATAAAAATAATGTTTTTTGAAAAGTAAGTAAAAATTCACAATAACTAATTATAAGCTATTAATTTAAATATGTAATTATTATCTAGAATAGTATTCGATAACTAAATTTGGCTCCATTACAACTGGATAAGGTACTTCGGAAAATTTTGGAGTTCTCACTAGTTTTGCTGTTTTGTTTTTATTATCAAGCTGTATATATTCAGGAACTTCTCTTTCCTTGCTTTGCAAAGAGCCATCAATTATTGTCATTTTTTTGGACTTTTCTCTCACCTCTATAAGATCGCTATCTTTAACAACATAACTTGCAATATTTACTCTTTTTTTATTTACTTTTATATGTCCGTGATTAATCATTTGTCTTGCGGAAAAAACCGTTGGTGCAAATTTTGCTCTATAGATCACAGTGTCCAATCTACTTTCGAGTAAAGCTATAAGATTCTCAGTAGTATCCCCTTTTTTTGATAAGGCTTTTCTATAAATATTTCTAAACTGTCTTTCGTTTATATTTCCATAATATGCTTTAAGTTTTTGTTTTGCTTGCAATTGAATTCCATAGTCTGTTGGTTTGCCTTTTTTATTTTGGCCGTGTTGGCCAGGAGGATAGGCTCTAGAGTTAAAAGGGCTTTTTGGACGTCCCCAAATATTAGCTTTTAGTCTTCTATCTACTTTGTGTTTAGATTTTAGTCTTTTTGTCATAAATTAATAATTGTGTGTTTATAAGGCTTCCTTTCTAATTGTCAATTATCCTTTAGAGTTTTTTTTATTCAACGAACTAATAATACTAGCTAAAATCCTTAGTTCTTTATCATTTGGCTCTAATCTATGTATTAAATTATTTATATTGTTAAGCATTGAGTGTTTTTTCTCTTTTGGTAAGAAAAAATCTTTTGGTTCAAGTAATTTTACTAAATGATTAACTAACGATGTAATTTTTGATTTTGATGATACTTTAAGATTTTTATCCTTTTTGCCAAAAGAGTTCTTGTTTATAAGTTTAAATATTTCATAACAAATTATCGTTAATGAATGAGATAAATTTAAAGACTTAAATTTTTTAGAAGTTGGTATTTGAAGGATAAAGTTTGATAAGGAAATATCCTTATTTGACAACCCTGAAGCTTCTGGTCCAAACATAAAACCAAAGTTTGAGTTTCTTTTTTTTTTTATGATTTGCAAGAAATCTTTGATAGAAATATGTTTCTTATTTATATCTCTTTGCCTAGCTGTTAAAGATATAACTATATCGAATTCACCTATTGCCTCCTCAGTATTTTCAAATACCTTTGCATTATCAATTACATCAATAGCACCAACAGAAGTGACTTTTGTTTTATGATTGGGAAAACTAAATTTTGGTGAAACAATATTTAATCTCTTAAATCCAAAATTTTTCATTGAGCGAGCACATGCGCCTATATTTTCACCTAATTGAGGTTTAATTAATATAAACCCAAATTTATTTTTCATTCAAATTGGCAGGAGCTTTTTCTTTATAAAGTTTATAGTCTAAACTGTCTATCAAAGCTTTAAAAGACGCTTCAATAATATTTGGTGAAACACCAACAGTAAACCAGCTAACACCGGTTTTATCTGTGCTTTCAATCAAAACTCTTGTTGTAGCCTCTGTTCCAGTATTCAAAATTCTTACTTTATAATCAAGGAGTTTTAAGTCTGCGAAAAAATTATAGTATTTAGTTACTTTCTTAAAGTTAGATCTTATAGCGTTATCTAAAGCATTAACGGGCCCATTACCCTCGCCATGACACTCTATTTCTCTGCCATCAATTAAAAAAACAACACTTGCTTTAGTTTTTATTTTTTTTTCTTTAGATACATTTACATCGTAACTTTTTACTTTTAAGTATTCAGGCACTTTTCCTAGCAACCTGTTTGCCAATAACTCGAAAGAGGCATCTGCACCATCATATGAATAGCCACTAAATTCTCTGTCTTTAACCTCATCTAATATTTTTTGAACCTTTGGGTTTTTAGAGTCAATTTGAACACCATATTTTTCAAGTCTTGATAAAATATTTGATCTGCCTGATTGGTTAGAAATAATTATATTTCTATGATTACCAATTAATTGGGGGTCGACATGTTCATAAGTTTTTGGGTTTTTTTTAACTGCTGAAACATGCAAACCGCCTTTATGTGAGAAGGCTGAGGCACCTACATAAGCCATGTTTTTATTTGGTTTTCTGTTTAAGATTTCATCAAGCATTCTGGAGCATTCAGTTAAAGAGGAAAGTTTTTCCTTTTTAACATTAACCTCATATTTTTCACTAAATGTTTTTTTTAAACATAAGTTTGGTATAATTGACATTAAATTAGCATTACCACACCTTTCTCCTAGTCCATTTATTGTTCCTTGTATTTGTCTAGCTCCACATTCAACAGCTGCTAGGGAATTTGCTACTGCATTTTCTGTATCATTATGGGCATGAATTCCAAGATTTTTTCCAGGAATTGTTTTGGTAACCTCTGAAACTATTTCTCTAATCTCATTAGGTAATGTTCCTCCGTTAGTATCACACAAAATAACCCACCTAGCTCCATTGTCATATGCTTCTTTTAAACAATTAAGTGCATACTCTGGATTTGCTTTAAAACCATCAAAAAAATGTTCAGCATCAAATAAAAACTCTTTTTTATTCTTCACAAAATGCTTCGTAGTTTCTCTAATATTTTCTAAATTCTCCTCATTTTTGATACCTAGCGCAACTTTAACGTGGAAGTCCCATGATTTGCCTACTACGCAGACTGCTTTAGTATTTGCATTAATTAATGATGCTATACCCGGGTCATTGTCTGCACTTCTTCCAGTTTTTTTAGTCATGCCGAATGCTGTAAATAAGGCATCATCTATTTTGGGAGGTTTAGAAAAAAATTTTGTATCAACTGGGTTGGCGCCTGGCCAACCGCCCTCAATATAATCGACTCCAATTTCAGATAAAACTTGTGCAATTTTATTTTTATCTTCGATAGTGAAGTCAACTCCCTCTGTTTGAGCCCCATCTCTTAAAGTTGTATCAAAAATATAAATCTTTTCTTTACTCATTTTACTTTCCAAATAGTTTTTTCTTTTTGATCCTCAATTAATATACCTTTTGAAAGAAGTTCGTCCCTAATTTTATCAGCAAGTAAAAAATCTCCTTTATTTTTAGCTTCTATTCTCTCTTCAATTTTTTTAGTAATATAGCTCTCAGATACACTAATTTTACTCTTTTTGGAACTTTCCCAATCTTTTTTACTTATGCTAAACAATCCAATGAGTTTGCATGCTTGATTAAATTTAATTTTTTTCTCAGCATTGCCTTTACTTGCATCATTATATAATTGATGAATTTTAGCTATGTATCCTGGAGTATTTAAATCATCTAATAATATTTCGTCTACTTCGGACACATTGTTTTTCTCAGGAGAATAAAGATTATACCATTTATTAATTACATTTTCTTGATTTTTTAAAAGTTCATCATTCCAATCTAAAGGTTGACTATAATGTGCACTCAAAAGAGCTAACCTTACCGCTTGTCCAGAATATTTTTTAACTGCATCAGAAATCGTTATTATGTTTCCTAGTGACTTTGACATTTTTTCTTTATTGATAGTCACAAAACCATTGTGAACCCAGTAATTTGCAAATTTTTTTGTATTGTTATTACAACAAGACTGGGCTATCTCATTTTCATGATGTGGGAAAATTAAGTCAAGACCACCTCCATGGATATCCAAGTTTTTACCAAGATATTTTTCACTCATAGCTGAACATTCTAAGTGCCAGCCAGGTCTTCCTCTTCCCCAGGGTGACTCCCAACCTGGATCTTTTTCTTTGGATGGCTTCCATAGAACAAAATCCATAGGATTTTTTTTAAGATCAGAAATTTCTACTCTGCTTCCAACTTTTAGTTCATCTAAATTTTTATTTGATAATTTTCCATAGTCTTTAAATGAACTTACTGCGAAATAAACATGTCCTTTATTCTCATATGCGAAACCTTTTTTTATTAATGAGGATGTCATTTCAATCATTTCTTTTATATGTTCAGTGGCTTTAGGTTCTACTGTTGGTTTTAAACAATTTAAACTTTTACAATTTTCATGAAAAATTTTTATTACTTCGTTAGTAATTTCGTTAATGTCCTTTTTGTTATTCTGAGATGCTTCAATTATTTTATCATCAACGTCAGTAATATTTCTTACGTAAGTTACATTTGAATTAAAAAGTGCATTTAAAACTCTGTATAGAACATCGAATACTACAAGAGTTCTAGCATTACCTACATGAGGATTATCATAAACTGTTGGGCCACAAGCATATAAAGAAATTTTTTCTAAATTATTTGGCTTAAAAATTTCTTTTTTTCTTGTTAGTGAGTTAGTTAATTGAAGATTATTCATTAAACTTGCAAACAGGAATTGGGTTCATTTTGTGTAAATTTTTTTCTCTTATTTTTAAATATTTCTGATAATTTGGGTCATTTTCATTATCCATAGCTTTTTCAAGTTCCTCGTAACTCATTCCTAGTTGTTGAACATCGTTTCGTCCATCATCCCATAAACCATCTGTTGGAGGAGTGTTAATAATATCTTCTGAAATATTTAGGTATTTTCCTAGTTCCCACACTTGAGTTTTAGTGCAGTCAGCTATCGGAGAAATGTCTACTCCTCCATCTCCATATTTAGTATAGAAACCAACACCAAAATCTTCAACTTTATTTCCTGTGCCTACAACTATTCCATTATTCGCTGCAGCCACTTGATACAAAGTTGCCATTCTCAATCTTGCTCTTGAGTTTGCATATCCATGCTCATTATCAAATTTGTTTAAAACTTGCGAAAAAGATGTAAAAATTTTATCCATATCTAATAGATGATGTTCCACATTCTTATATTTTTGTTTTAACCATTTAGCATGAGTTAGGCTTAAGTCATGTTGTGACCTAATTTGCTTTATTGGCATTGTTAACACAATTGTTTTACGACCAGTGTTTGCGCATAAAGTACTAACAACGGAAGAATCGACTCCACCTGAAATTCCAACAACTAAAGCTTTAGGTTTATATGATGCCGACTCACAATAGTTATTTATCCAATCAGTAATTATTTTAGATCTTTTTTTTACATCCATAATTAATACCTTACCTCTCTTTTAAGGTTTGGTCTTAATAATTACAATAATTATTAAGACGCGGCTTGAATAATTTTGTTTGATATTTTTGAATTTTTCCTAATTTCTTCAGAAATTAAGAAAGCTAACTCTAAAGCTTGGTCTGCATTTAATCTTGGATCACAGTGAGTCCTGTATCTATTAAATAAATCCTTCTCAGAGATCTTCTGAGCTCCTCCTGTGCATTCAGTCACATCTTGACCAGTCATTTCAATGTGTAGACCTCCAGCATAACTTTTTTCCTCATGGCTTACTGCAAAGAAATTTTTTACCTCTTTGAGAACACTCTCAAAAGGCCTAGTTTTAAAACCTGTAGCTGCTTTAATTGTGTTACCATGCATAGGATCACAAGACCAAATGACTTTAATGCCCTCTTTTTTTATTGCTCGCATTAATTTTGGTAAATATTTTTGAACATTGTCAGCTCCGAATCTTGAAATTAATGTTAATCGCCCAGCTTCATTGTCAGGATTCAAAATATTACATAAATTAATTAATTCTTCTGGTTTTAAAGTTGGACCGCATTTTAGGCCAATTGGATTTTTTATACCCCTACAAAATTCTACATGAGCTCCGTCAGGTTGTCTTGTTCTATCACCAATCCATACGAAATGAGCTGAAGTATCATGATATTCACCAGTTGTTGAGTCTACCCGTGTCATGGACTCTTCGAATGGTAAATGTAAAGCTTCGTGTGAGGTGTAAAAATTAACCGTTCTTAATCTTCTATTATTATCAGGGTTAATTCCGCAAGCTTCCATAAAAGTAAGTGAGTCACTGATCTTATCTTCTATCTCTTTGTATTTGCCTTTGGTTTTGTCTTTTATAAATCCTAAGTTCCATAAATGAACTTGTCGAAGATCAGCAAATCCTCCTTGGGAAAAAGCCCTTAATAAATTTAAAGTAGAAGCTGATTGGGAATAAGCTCTAAATAATCTCTTCGCATCTGGAATTCTGGCTTTTTCAGTGAATTCCATTCCATTAATATTATCTCCAAGATAACTTGGTAATTCTTTACCATTTTTTTTTTCAGTTGGAGCACTCCTAGGTTTTGAAAATTGCCCAGCAATCCTACCAACTTTTACAACTGGTACCGCAGCGGATGCTGTCAAAACTAAAGACATTTGCAAGAGAACTTTAAAAGTATCTCTAATATTGTCAGGATGAAATTCTGCAAAACTCTCTGCGCAATCTCCTCCTTGCAATAAAAACGCTTTACCTTCAGCAACCTCTGCTAAAGATTTTTTTAAAGATCTAGATTCCCCTGCAAAAACTAGTGGAGGATATTTTTTGATTTTACTTAAAACTAAATCAAGCTCCTCTTTATCCTGATATACAGGTAGATGTTTAGCAGGGAATTTTGTCCAGCTATTTAAATTCCATTTTTTCATATTCAACCTGCGATATATATAGAGTATTGGTAAAAAATATTCAATATAATATTTCCAAAATATTTACCTAAATGTTTCAACTTTGCTATTTAATGAAATAATTTTAAACTCGATACTTAATTTTGGATATTTTTTCTTAAATAACTTTTTAATTTTATGAAAAGAATTTTTATGTACTCTTGTCTCATTAATTTTTGAAAATACTTTTTTCCTGTTTACAATTTTTGCGGCACCACAATCTCGATGATTAATTACAATTAGTTTTGATATATTATGCATTTTAATTGAGGTATCAAAATTATCCCAAAAAGTTTTATGCCATTTTTTAAATTTGTTGGCAGTAACACCTATAGCTGAGCCAGCAATTGTAAATTTACTATATTTTCCAGTTAGTTTTTTTCTCTTTAAATAATTAAAGACAATGGTTTGAAATCTTGGATCAATACATGATAAGACCATTGCTTTATATTTAGACGCCATTTTATTCAACTGTTACTGATTTTGCTAAATTTCTAGGTTTATCTACATCACAATTTTTTAGTAAGGCAACGTGATAAGCAAGCATTTGTAACGGTAAAGTTAATAATATTGGTGACAATAAATTATCAATATATGGAACTCTAAGGCCAAATCTAATATTTTCATTCAAAGACTCTTTTTTATTATCAGTTATAAAAAGTATTTTACCACCTCTAGCTATCACTTCTTGCATATTAGAAATTGTTTTTTCAAAGTATTTATCCTTAGGGGCAATAACTATTACTGGTAACCCCTCTTCTATTAAAGCTAAAGGTCCGTGTTTCATTTCACCAGCTGGATACCCCTCTGCATGTAAGTAAGATAATTCTTTTAATTTTAATGCACCCTCTAAAGCAATTGGAAAAGATGGTCCTCTTCCTAAAAACATAGAACCTTTTGCTGAAATAAATTCTTTCGCCATAAGTTGGACGTTGCTCTCACTTTTTATACACTGCTTTATTGCATCAGGGAGTTTTTTTAAATTTCTTACATTTTTTTCATAAATATTTTCGTTAATATCTTTTCTCACAAAAGCTAGTTTTAAACATAAAATATAAAGAACTGTAAGTTGTCCTAAAAATGCTTTGGTTGATGCAACACCAATTTCAATACCTGCATGAATTGGTAAAACCCAGTCAGAGTTTCTTGCAATGGTACTTTCTATCACATTAACTATTGAACATGTCTTAACGTTATTTTTTTTACATAATTCCAACGCAGCAGCTGTGTCAGCAGTTTCTCCTGATTGTGAAACGAAAATATAAAGATTATTTGAATTAAATTTTAATTTTCTATATCTAAATTCAGAAGCAATATCTATTTCAACATCAATTGAAGATAATTCCTCAAACCAATATTTAGCAGTTAAGCATGAATTATAAGCTGTACCGCAGCCTATCAAAACGATCTTATTTATCTTTTTTGGTTCTATTGGAAAATTTAGAATATTAATATTTTTTTTAATACTATCAATATATTCATCTATGCAATTTTTAACTGTAACTGGTTGTTCATTAATTTCTTTAAACATAAAATGTTTATATTCACCTTTATCAGCTAAAGACTCATTCTCTGACATTATAAGAATTTTTTTATTTACTTTTTTAAGACTTGCATCATAAAAACTTACTTCATCTTTTGTTAAAACACATAGTTCTCCATCATCTAAATATGAAATTTTATTTGTCATAGATTTTAATGCATATGAGTCAGAGCCAATATAATTTTCTTCTTTTGAGTACCCAACAGCTAAAGGGCTCCCTCTTCTTGCTCCAATAATAATGTTTGTAAAGTTTTTAAAAATTATTCCTAGAGCGAAACTTCCTTTTAATTTTTTTAACGTCTTAAAAACTGAATTCAAAGGATCATTTTTTTTTAAAGCCTCAGTGATTAATAATGTTACCACTTCAGTATCAGTTTGAGATTTGAATTTTACTCCTTTTGCTTTTAATTCTATTTTTAATTCATCAGAATTTTCAATAATACCATTATGAACAACAGAAACCTCATCTGATGAATGGGGATGTGCATTAACAATATTAGGAACGCCGTGAGTAGCCCATCTAACATGTCCTATTCCTATATTGCCATTAGAAGGTGTTTTAAATAAAATTTTTTCTAATTCTTCCACTCTACCAGAGCACTTTTTTTCATTTATAATATTGTCTGTCAAAGTTGCCAGTCCTGCGGAGTCGTAGCCTCTGTATTCTAATTTTTTAAGTGAATTTATTATATTTATAGAAACAGGTTTATTGCTAGCTATACCAATTATTCCACACATTATTTTTTCTTTCTTTTATAATTTTTTACTTCTAGTTGAGGTGCTCTAGTCAATGCTAGTGTTTTTTTCTTAACATTTTTTGTTATTACAGACCCGGCTCCAACAATACTTTTTTTATCCACTCTAACAGGCGCGACTAAAGATGAGTTGGATCCTATAAACACATTATCCGATATAACTGTTTTAGATTTTTTTATTCCATCATAGTTGCAAGTTATAGTTCCCGCCCCTATATTTGAATTTTTTCCAATTGATGTATCGCCTATATAGGATAAATGATTTACTTTTGAATTTTTATTAATATTTGATTTTTTAGTTTCTACAAAATTTCCTATTTTAGTATTTTCTTTTAAAACTGTACCTTCTCTTAATCTCGCATATGGTCCAACAACAACATTTTTTTCAATTTTAGCTCCTTCTAGATGACTAAAAGATTTTATATAAGAATTGTCACCTATTTTGACTTTTGGTCCAAAAACTACGTATGGTTCAACAGTAACATTTTTTCCAAACAATGTATCTTCAGATAAAAAAATTGTCTCCGGAGCGATTAAATTTACCCCTTTTGTTAAAGCTTTATTTCTTAAAACTTCCTGGGAAAGCCGATAAGCATTAGCTTTGTTCAATTTATTATTTCTTTTCATTAAAATTTTCTTTACATTAATAATGTAACTGAAATAAGTCACAAAATATTTCTTTTTAATACTTTTAAAATGACTCAAATTTATACAATTCTTTTCGATTTAGACGGCACAATAGTCAATACAGCGCCTGATTTAATGGCAGCTCATAATCATGTTATGAGAAAATTTGGTCATGTGGAAAAAAAATTATCAGATATTAAATCTTTGGCGGGTAAGGGTGCTTGGGTAATGATGCAAAGGTCTTTTAAAGAGGAAATAAAGGATGATAACATAAAAAAAGAAATGACTAAAGAATTCCTAGATTATTATTCAAAAAATATTGATAAAAATAGTCAGCCTTTAAAAGGTTCAATTCAATTTTTTAATTGGGCAAAAAGAAATAATATTTCCATGGGAGTTTGTACTAATAAACAAGAGAAATTAGCCATTGATCTTTTAAAGAAATTGAATATTTATAAATATTTTGAATACGTAGCTGGATCTGACACTTTTGCTTTTAATAAACCTGATCCTCGTCATTTGACAGATGTAGTTGAAATCATTGGAGGAGATTTAAAAAAAACAATTATGGTTGGAGACAGTGAAGTAGATGCTAATTCAGCTCACAATGCTAATTTACCATTTGTATTAGTTAAAGATGGCTATACCGAAAAATCTGAAAAGGAAATTAAACACGACGAATTAATAAGTGATTTCATTGGATTTGAAAAAATTATAGAAAAATATTTATGATTACCTTTGCTTTGTTTTCTGCACTATCAGCTTTTTATTTTACAATGTTTTTTACGCCTGGGCCAAATAATGCAATGCTCACAGCATCGGGAATGAAGTTTGGTTTTGTAAGAACTCTACCGCATTTAATTGGGATACCATTGGGTCATATTTTCCAAATTGGTTTAACTTGCTTTGGTTTGGCTAATTTATTCTTACTTTATCCTCAGGTTCAATTTTATATGAAAATTTTATGTTTTATTTATTTAGTTTACTTAGGTTGGAAAATGATTGGTTCTTTCAGTATGGTGCAGAAAGAAACAGGAAGACCTTTAAGGTTTTATGAGGCTTCTTTATTTCAATTTATCAATCCAAAAGCTTGGTCTATTGCTGTAACAGTTGCTTCAGGATTTTTTCCTACCGATGAAAATATTTTTGTTGGAGTTTTATTTGTAACTCTTACAGCTGCCATAATATGTTTTCCGACAATAAGTTTATGGGCCCTTTTTGGAAGTGGTTTAAGACAATTTATAACTGATGTAAAAATAAAAAAAATTATTGAATATTTGCTGGCAGTTTTATTAGTTTTAACTGGTTTATTTATACTTCTTAAATAATCTTTGATTTTTATACCCTGCTCTAATATAAATCCACCCGAATGCACTTTACTAAAAAAACAGTATCAGACAAACGTTCAGATCTAATTAAAAATTTAAAGTCAAAAAAATTATTAAGATTTCCCGGAGCATATAATCCACTGTGTGCTAAGCTTATTGCGGAAATAGGTTTTGACGGAGTTTACATTTCAGGAGGTGTTATGTCTAATGATCTTGGACTACCCGATATTGGTTTAACATCATTAGATCAAGTAAGCTATCGGAGTGGACAAATAGCTAGAGTCACAGATCTTCCAACAATAGTTGATATTGATACAGGTTTCGGGAATTGTAAAAAAACAGTTGAGATTTTAGAAAACAAAGGTTTAGCTGGATGTCATTTGGAAGATCAGATATCAGAAAAAAGATGTGGTCATTTAGATAATAAAGAACTTGTATCTAAAGAGGAAATGGTAAAAAAAATTAAGGAGTCAGTAGCAGCTAAGAAGGATAATAATTTTTTAGTAATCGCTAGAACAGATGCTAATAGTGTTGAGGGTTTAGATAAAACTTTAGAAAGAATTAAAGCCTATGAAGATGCTGGAGCAGATATGATTTTTCCTGAGGCTATGAAAGATGAAACTGAATTTGAAAAAGTTAGAAAAGTTGTAAAAGGATATCTGTTAGCTAATATGACTGAATTTGGAAAATCTAAATTATTGGATAAAAAACAATTGGAAAATTTAGGTTACAACCTTGTTATTTATCCTGTAAGCACACAACGACTTGCAATGCAAAATGTTGAAATGGGTTTAAAATCTATATTTAACGATGGTCATCAAAACAATATTATTGACAAAATGCAGACTAGAAAAAGGTTGTACGAGTTAGTAGAATATGAGAAGTACAATACGCCGGATAAAAAAATTACTGATTTTTCTACAGAGGGGCATGAATAATGAGTGAGGAAATTAAAAAAGGATTACTTGGAATTGTTGTTGATGAAACAACAATATCACACGTAGTACCAGAACTAAGCGCACTTACTTATAGAGGCTATACTGTTCAAGAACTCTGCGATAAATGTGACTTTGAGGAAGTTGCTTATCTTGTTTTAAATGGTGAGCTTCCAAACAAAAATCAGCTTAAAAAATTTATTAAACAAGAAAGATCAGAGCGAAAACTTTCAAAACAAATATTAAGCGATATAAAAAAGATGCCAAAAAACGCACATCCAATGGATGTAATTAGAACATGTGTGAGTTTAATGGCTTTAGAGGATAAAGATACTAAAGATAATTCTCCAAAAGCAAATATGAGGAAAGCAATGAGAATTTTTGCAAAAACTCCTACTGCCGTTGCTGCCTATTTTAGATCTAGAAAAGGTAAAAGCATAATTTCTCCTAGTAAAAATTTATCTTTTTCAGAAAACTTTTTTAAAATGATGTTTAATAAAGTGCCAGATAAAGAAATAGTTAGAGCATTTGATATCTCTTTAATTTTATATGCTGAACATAGTTTCAATGTTTCAACTTTTACCGCTAGGACAATTACTTCAAGTTTGTCAGATTTACACGGAGCAATAACTGGTGCCATAGCATCACTAAAAGGGCCTTTACATGGCGGAGCAAACGAAGCTGTCATGCACATGATGAAAGAAATAGGAAAACCAGAAAAAGCAAAAGCGTGGATTGAGAATGCTTTAAACAAAAAGAAAGTTGTCATGGGCTTTGGTCACAGAGTTTACAGAACGGGAGACTCCAGAGTACCCACTATGAAACACTATATGTTCAAAGTAGCTAAACTTTTAAAAAAAGAAAAATATACAAGGATGTATGAAATTTTAGAAAAAGTAATGTTAGAACGAAAAAATATTCATCCTAACGTAGATTTTCCATGTGGCCCAACTTATTATATGATGGGGATTGATATAGATTTCTATACACCGATATTTGTTATGTCTCGAATAACAGGTTGGTCTGCGCATATCATGGAACAACATGCTTCAAATAAACTTATAAGACCTTTGTCCAAATATAGAGGGGCTGAAGTAAGAGAGGTAATGTTATTAAATCAAAGATAAATGACTTTAACTAATTTACTTTTATTGTTGATCTTAGTTACACTGGCAACATATACTTTTATGCCTTGGAAAGGTATTGATAAAGGTTCTTTAGTAAAAGTTGCATCTCAATGGTTTATGTGGCTTATAATTTTTGCAGTCATAGTTTTAATATCTACCTTTTTTGGAATTGAAGTTTCTGGATAATAATTTTTTTCAACAAACAAGAATTTTAGATGGAGGTATGGGCCAAGAGTTGCTTAACCGTGGAGTAAAACCTCACGGAACTCTTTGGGGAGCCTCCGCTTTATATAAAAAGAAATACCATAAAACGGTTATTAAAACTCATTTAGATTTTATAAAAGCTGGAGCAGAAATTATAGTGACTAATAGCTTTGGTAGCAGAAAACGAAGGCTGATCGAGAATGGTTTAGCAAAAGAATATAAAAAACTGAACGTTTTAGCAGGAAAATTGGCAAAAAAGGCTGTAGCTATGTCTAAGAAAAAGGTTTTGATTGCTGGAAGTTTACCTCCTCAAAACTTCACTTATTTTGCTGATCTTGGAAAAGATTTAAAATTTATAAAAGAAAGTTTTAAATCTCAAGCAAAATATCTTAATCCATATGTAGATTTCTTTTATTTAGATGTAATGAGTAGCTGGAAAGAGTGTTCATTAGGTTTGAGTGCAATTAAAGAATACAAGAAAAAAGTTTTAATCGGTATCCATATTAGAAGTAAAGGATTATTACCCTCTGGAGAAAAATTTATAACTGTTGCAAAAAAAGTCCAAAAACATAAACCTATTGGAATTATGGCTTCTTGTGTTTCGTTTGAGGATTTAAATGAAGTGATGAAAGACGCAAAAAAACTTAAGGTCCCATTTGGATTTAAAATTAACGCTTTTGAACATATACCACCAGGTTGGAAACCAGACTCGAACAATCCTAAAGTTCAGCTTGGAAAAAGAAAAGATTTAACTCCCAAAAAGTTCTTTGAAATTTGTAAAAAATTAAAGAATAAGGGAGCAAAAATTATTGGAGGCTGTTGTGAAATTACTCCAAAACATATCGAAAAATTAAAGTCTTTAGTGTGATTTAATAATTTTTTGTGTAATTCTATCCAAAATAATTGCTAGAATTACAATTCCTGTTCCGCCAATAACCGCAGAGCCGACGTCAAGTCTTCCTAAGGCAATATATACAGTTAAACCTAATCCTCCAGCACCTATAAGAGCTGCAATAACTACCATCGACAATGCAAGCATCAATGTTTGATTAACACCTGCCATTATAGTTTTTAATGACAAAGGAATTTCAATTTTTATTAGTATCAAAAGCTTTGTAAGTCCTAAACTTGATCCTGCCTCTTTAAATCCTTTACCAACTTGCCTTATACCTAAATTTGTTAATCGAATTATTGGCGGTAAAGCAAATATAATAGTAGCAACCACTCCAGGAGTTAAACCAACTCCAAAAAGCATAACTACAGGTATTAAATAAACAAAACTTGGTATTGTTTGCATTATATCAAGTATTGGGCGTAAAATAATTTCAAAAGTATTACTTCTCGAGGCAACAATGCCAAGAGGAATTCCAATTAACATACAAAATAAAACAGCAGTAAAAATCATTGCTAGTGTTGTCATGCTTTCAGACCATAGGTCAACAAGATCAATAAAAAGTAAACTTATAAATGAAAAAATTGCAAACTTTAAACCATTAGTTTTGAATGCAAAGAAAACAAATATAAAAAGTATTATCGGAAAAGGAATAAAATTTAAAAGAGAGTCTAAACTATTTAAAACGGTATCTATTGGTGCTGAAATCTTTTTAAAGAGTGGCCTTTGTTCGAACAGCCACTCTTTAATATTTCCCTCAATCCATTCACCTAATGGAATGTATATTTCGTAATCAGAAGGGGCTAATTTTAAACTCATTTAAAATTAACCTAATCCCTTACTTGATCCAGCTATCAAATGTACTTTGATTTGCTTTTATCCATTCATTAGCGTGTTTCTTAATTGCCTTCTCACTCTTTTCACCTTTATTCATTTTAAGGTTTTGAGCAGCAATGTCAGCTAAAGGAATTGATGCTTTTTTTAACATCTTTTCAACTTTAGGATTTGCTTTTAAAAAGTCAACGTTTGCAGCTGGTCTAATATCATCAGCTCCAAAACCTAAATTTACTTTAGATTTTGTTGCGTTCGGAACCTTCCCTGCTTTAGATCCGCTGTATGGAACTTCTATCCAAACTACATCTTTCCCAAGCTTTAATGTTCCAACTGTCCAGTTAGGTGTCCATGTATAAAACAACACTGACTTACCATTTTTATATTTTGAGATTACGTCGGCCATAGATGCTGAGTAATCTGCCTTGACTGGATTAATAAATTCACCAAGACCAAGTTCATCAAAATGTTTTTGGATTACTTTTTCACATCCCCAACCTGGAGGGCAAGCAACCATGTCTGCTTTACCATCGCCATTAGAGTCCCAATTTTTGGCATGTTTTTTAATATCCAACACTGTTTTAATTCCAAACTTGTCAGCTGATTTTTTATCAATTAGGTATCCCTGCAATCCACCTTTTTTCATTACATGGCCAACTGGTTTAACTTTACCTTTTGACTCTGAGATGTAACCATCATGTGTACCGAACCAACCATTAACCCATAAATCTACATCACCTGTTGTAGCAGCAACGTAGAATACTTGGGGCTTCATAGTTTTTGGGCCTGATACTTTGTAACCCATTTTTTCTAAAGCTTGCTTGTAGATTTCAGCTTGAAAATAGCCTGTGTCCCAATCAGCTCTGCCCATCTTGATCTCGTTTGCAAACGCGACACTACTAATAGACATTGCTGTAATTATTGATACTAAATATTTTAAATATTTCATTTGTCCTCCTAATTTCATCAATTTTTTTAACATGTATAAGTTAATAATGTAACCGTAGTTCAACTAAAAAGTGAATTATGGAAGATATGCTTATGATTTTTTAAGATTAGCTTATTTTGTCTTTTATTTGCATTTTTTGCATAAACCAAAAAATTCCAAATTAAATCTTTTATACTTAGTTCCTTTTTTATCACTAAAACTTGATAAATATTTTGAAAGTTTAACATCACTTATTTCATCGACCATTTCACAGCTTTCACAAATTGAAAATGCAGTAGCTTTTGAAATTTCACAATTTGAATTTCTGCATGCAACAAAAGCATTTTTACTCTCAATTTTATGAATTTTTCCAATCTCAATTAATTTATCTAAAGCTCGATAAATTTGTTGAGGTGCGTTAATTCCTTTTTTTTGTACATTAAAAAGTATGGAATAAGCTTTTAAAGGACCTTTTGCTTTTTCAATAATGTCTAAAACAATTTGTTGATTCTTAGAAAGTATTTGCGCTTGTGCCATAAATATAAATTACCAATTAAATATCATTTTTTCAATTCAGAAAATTTTTTAATCTTAATAAGTGTAAGACAAAATAAAACTAACGCTGCTGTTATTATTGATGGTCCTGAAGGAGTATTAATTTGTAAAGATGAAAACAAACCAATTATTACTGATAACAAGCCACCTATAATTGATAACTTAACCATCTGCGTTGGATTGTTAGAAACATTTCTTGCCATTGCAGCTGGCATAATTAACATACCTGTTATCAGTAGAAGACCTACAATTTTAATTGATATTGCAATTATCGCTGCTAATAAAACTGTAAAGATTGCGTTCACTTTATCAGGGTTCATGCCTTCAGCTTCAGCTAGTTCGTGATTAACAGTGGAAGCAAACAAAGGTTTCCAAATAAATTTCAATATTAATAAGATTAATGCTCCACCGATCCAAATTATTAATAGATCTATTTCATTTACAGCTAAGATGTCACCAAATAACAGTCCCATTATATCAAATCGGATC
>CACODG010000009.1 GCA_902625945.1 uncultured Pelagibacteraceae bacterium
CAATATTTCAGCATAACCACAAATCATCTCTTTATTTGACAAAGATTTTAAAAAAAGAGTATCGCTGATTACTAATTTAGGTTGATAGAATGCGCCGATAAGATTTTTTCCGTATGGTGAATTAACTCCTGTCTTTCCTCCAATGGCTGAGTCAACTTGAGCAAGTAATGTAGTGGGAATATTTATAAAATTTATACCTCTTTTAAACACACTAGCAACAAATCCAACTACATCCCCAGTAATTCCTCCTCCTATACCAATAACTAAATCATCCCTATTAAAATTTTTGGATAACAGCTTGTTTAAAAATAAATTTACAGTGTTAATAGATTTAGCTTTTTCATTTGGTAAAAAATTGAAAAAAACGACATTATAATTTTTAAGCTTTTTCAATAAACTTTTTCTAAATTTTACAGGAACATTGAGGTCAATAATAATTGCTATGTTTTTAACCTTTGGACAAATCTTCTTAATTCTTTTTGGAAGTTGTCCGATTACATTGTTTCCGATTAAAACTGAATAGGAATTAATTTTATTTTTAAACTTAATCTCTTGATTTTTCATATAGTTTTAAAACTTTATTTACAATTACTTGTGGTTTTAAAAAATCACATTTTATCCTAAAATTTGCCTCACTATAAGTTTTCCTACGTTCCAAGTAAATTTTATTGATAGTTACTTTTAAATCTTTTTTATACAAAAGTGGCCTTTTTTTTGTTTTACTTAACCTCTTAAACAATTCGTTAGCATTAACATCAAGCCAAAAACTAATCGATGAATTTTTAACAGCTTTTCTTATAGATTTGCTTAAAAAAGCACCTCCACCTAAGGATATCACGCTGTTATTTTTATTTAATTCTTTAAGAGTAATTGAATTTTCAATTCGTCTAAAATAATTCTCACTTTTATTCTTAAAAATCTGATTAATCGTACAACCTTCTTCATTCTCAATTAATTTATCAATGTCTATAAAGTTGTACGCAAGCTTATTTGCCAACATTTTTCCAACCGTAGACTTTCCTACTCCCATCATTCCTGTTAAAACAAGGTTTTTTGTCAATTTAGTATCCGATTTTAAATTTGATTTTTCATAATTATGTCTTATTTATTAAGTTTAAATTAATTCATAAAGTATGCAACTTAAATACAACAGACAACCAAGTTTAGGAAGTTCTTTAATCAAATTCTTTATAAGATTTTTGATTGTAATATTATTTTTTATCTTAGCTATATTTTTAGTAGAAAAAATTAATTTTCCTAGCCCTGAAAAAAAATTTAATATAGATATCACAAATGAAATTAAGAAGCTTTAGACTCCTATTAAGCTTATTAATCCTAATATTCTCTTCATCATCAGTTCTTAGTGAGGAAAAGATAGATATTTGGAAAAATAAGAAAGATAAAACAAAAAACACAGAAAATATAATTTTAGATAATAAATCTACTATAGATGTGAAAAGCAAATTATCTGAAAAAAAAGACAATGCTAACAAATTAATTAAAATAGAAAATTCTCCTTTAGATACTTCTAAAGAAATGAAAGTTTTCGGAATTTACGATCCTGCTGATTACAATTTTAATTTAAATATGTGGTCATCTACAAAAGCAGAAGATGTAAAATCTAGTATTAAAAGGTTAGAAAAAATAAAATTATCAAAAACCTCTAGTGATATTTTTGAAAACATTTTATTATCTTTCTCTTATCCACCTAAAGGGATGACAAATTCTGAATTTGTAAAATTAAAACTTAATTGGATGATAAATAATAACCGTTCTGATTTAATAGAAAATTTTTTAAGTCAAAATGATGAATTTGATGAAAAAAGCAAAGCAGTACAATACCTTGTAGATGAAAATATTGCTCAAGCAAATATAAAAGCTGGATGTGAAAAAATTAAATTCATCGATACCAAAATTAAAGACTCCTATCTTGAAAAATTTAAAATTTATTGTTTGGTATTCGATAATCAAAAATCCAAAGCTCAATTACTTTTAGATTTGTTAAGAGAACAAAATCAATCTGATCCATTCTTTGATGATAAAATTGATTTCATTTTAGGAATATCAAAAAAAACAAGTAGTAAAATAAATGAAAAAAATTTACTTAATTTTTATCTTTCGAGCATTACAATTGAAAATTTTAAGTATGAACCAACAAAAAAAACAAAAAAAGAAATTTGGAAATATCTTAATGCCGCAAATCTTATAAAACTCGAAGATTATTCAGATAAAAAAAAGATTAAAGATTTAGAGCTTGCAGCTCAATTAGGTCAAATAGACGAAAAAATAATTTTTAATATTTATAAACAAATGCCGTTCAATCTAAATACTCTAATAAATGCAAAAAATCTTTACCAAACTTTAGATAAAATTGATGCAAGAGCTTTGATTTTTCAGAAATATTTATTATCAGAAGAAATCAATTCAAAAGTTGAGTATCTTTTTTTATTAGAGGATCTTTTTAAACAAGATGATTTAGGAAAAGTATTTGTGGAATTTCTAAGTGACAGGCTGGAGGAAATTGGCCCTGAAAATATGCCTAAAGAGTTTAAAGAGTTAGCAGAGAACAGAATTTTAAGAAATAAAGAACTTCTAGTAGGTAAAGTAAAATATAATGATAAAGTATTTCACCAATCTAAAATAATTAAATTTTACATTGAAGGAATTCAGGATAAAAAAATACAAAAAGATTTAGATAAAATCTTAAAAAAAATATCAAAAAACAAAAAATATTTTTATTCAGCCAAAGATCTAGCTTTGTTAGAGTCTCTCTCAAAAGATGGTTTTAAATTGCCAGAAAATCTTAACTACAAAGACTTAAAGAACAAATACAATATACCTAAAAATTTGATTCAATTAATTGAAAAAAACCAAAAAGCATTTCTAGCCTTAAAAATAGTAGAAATTATCGGCGAGGATGAACCCCACCAATTAGACCCTGAAACTGTTTATTTTGTAATAAATCTATTAAATGAAACTGATCTCATTAAGATAAGAAATAAGGTAATAATTTCTGCTCTACCCCAAAGAGTTTAATTGAATTATAATATTACTTAATGACCAAAAGAACAATTCTTATTGAACCAGACCCTATTCTTAGAAAAAAAAGCGAACCTTTAGAAACAATAAATCCAGAAACAAGAACTTTAATGAATGATATGTTAGAAACCATGTACGATGCACCAGGCATTGGTTTAGCAGCAGTTCAAATTGGAATATTAAAAAGAATAATCGTAATTGATATTTCAAAGGAGAATGAAAAAAAAGCACCTCTTTTTTTAGTAAACCCAACTATATCATTTAAATCCAACAAAACATCAGTGCACGAAGAAGGCTGTTTATCCTTACCAGGACATTTCGCTGAAATAGAAAGGCCTGCAGAATGCCATATAGATTTTATTGATTATGATGGAAAACAAAAAAATCTAAAGGCTGAAGGACTATTAGCTACATGTATTCAACATGAAATTGATCACTTAAACGGTGTCTTATTTATAGATTATTTATCAAAACTTAAAAAGGATATGATTATTAAAAAATTGGTAAAAAGTAAAAAAGAGTTAGATAAGATTATTCTTTAAAATGTCATTAAAAATTATATTTATGGGAACGCCGGATTTTGCAGTGCCGATTTTAAAATCCTTGAGTTTTTCGCAACATGAAATTGTAGATGTTTATACTCAACCTCCTAAAAAAAAAAATCGTGGTCAAAAAATTAGTATTTCTCCAATTCATAAACTAGCTAATGAATTAAAGCTGAATGTAAAAAATCCTGAGAATTTAAACTCCAAGAAAGAGATTGAATATATAATAAATAAAGAGGCTGATGTGGTTGTAGTTGTGGCTTACGGAAAAATAATACCTAATGAATTACTAGATCTAGATAAAACTAAGTTTATAAATATTCATGCATCTTTGTTACCTAGATGGAGGGGCGCTGCACCAATTCATAGAGCAATTTTAAACCAAGATAAAGAAACTGGTATATCCATTATGAAAATTGTGCCTAAATTAGATACTGGTCCAGTAATGATGAAATCAAAAATTTATATTCATCAAGATGCAAATTATGAGAGTCTCAGCTCTGATATGTCTATTCTTGCATCCCAAATGATCTTAAAGGCTTTAACTTTAATTGAGAAAAAAGAAGATGAGTATATACCTCAAAATGAAAAAGCCGCAACATATGCAAAAAAAATCAATAAACAGGAGGCAAAAATAAATTGGCAAGACACTGCAAGGACAACAATAGCAAAAATTAACGCATTTCATCCAAATCCGGGAGCATGGATTTATTTTAAAGGATCACGAATTAAATTGGTGAAGGCTAAGGAGATCAAATTATCAGGCACACCAGGAAAAATTTTGAAATCAAATTTTACGGTCGCATGTAAAGAAAATGCTATTCAAATTTTAGAATTAAAAAAGGAAGGCAAAAAAAAAATGTTAGTCTCTGAATTCTTAAAAGGAAATAAAATCAATATAGGTTCACAAATCTAATTCCATGAATAATTATTTGATTGAAATTGAATACGATGGAACCAAATTCGTAGGATGGCAGTTCCAAAAAAATGGTGTCTCAGTTCAAGAAAGGATAGAAAAAATTATAAAAAAGGTTTTAAAAAGAAAAATAAAAATTAATGGAGCAGGTCGAACAGATAAAGGAGTGCATGCTTTAAATCAATGTGCCAATTTTAAAACTATGCATAATATAGGAGATAAAACAAAATTTTTAAACTCTATTAATTTTTTTTTAAATAAAAACCTTATTACAATAAAAAAAATAAAGAAAAAAAAAGATAACTTTCATTCAAGATTTTCTGCAAAAGAGAGAATTTATGAATATATAATTATTAATAGAACTGGACCTCTCTCCTTATATAAAAATAAAGCATGGCATATAAAGAAGCAGATTGATGTAAAACTTTTAAAAAAAGGAGCAAAGATATTAGAGGGTACACATGATTTTTCAACTTTCAGAGCTTCAACATGTTCCTCAGTATCTCCTATAAAAAAAATGAATTCCATTAAAATTAAAAAAAAAGGGGAAAAAATATCATTAACATTTAAATCAAAATCTTTTTTACAGAACCAAGTAAGGTCAATGGTTGGTTGTTTGAAGTACTTATCAACTCAAAAATGGAAAATGAAAGATTTTAAAAGAGCTTTCAAATCTAAGAAAAGACAGTTGTGTGCCCCTCCAGCACCAGCATGTGGACTTTACTTAAAAAAAATTATTTATTAAATATTTATTTAAAGCCATATTTTTTTAAGGAATTAAAAGAAATTGAAACTAAAGATCTTATATTATCAATGAGATTGAGTTTGTTATAAACAGAATTTATTTTCCAAATCCAGTATAAATTCTTAAATTTATTACTTTGTAATGAACCAGATGTTATTCGGTAATAAACTAAATATCTGTTAACTCCTTGAGCATAACCTATTTTCTTTAACAAACTACATTTAAAAAAATAATCTTCGCAAATTTTTGAATTTGTGAATTTAATATTTTTAACAATTTTCCTTGAAACAATCATAGTACTAGTTGCAATCGATGTATTATTTATAAAATTAGAAAATGAGAAAGTTAAAGGTGTTTTAATTTTTCTTTTTTTTAGTCCAAATGTTTTATAAAAAGTGTAAGAAAAATCACTTTTTTTCTTTTTCATAAAATCAATTTGAAATTTCAGCTTATGCTTGTGCCATAAATCATCAGAGTCAATGAATGCTATATACTTTGAAAATGAATTTTTAATCGCAAAATTTCTACAAAAACCTGCTCCTCTATTTCGCGAAAGAAAAAAAATTTTTATCTTTGGATGTTTTCTATATTTTAATAATTGACTTTTAGTTTTTGGGTTGGATGCATCATCAACAATAATTAGTTTCCAGTTTTTAAAGCTTTGATTAATAACACTTTTTAAAGTTTGGTCTATAAATCTCTCACTATTATAGTTTGGTAAAATTATATCAACTTCACTTTTATCTTTTATCATTTTAAATTTTTTCTAAAATTTCATACTGAGGTCCGTTATTTTTTTTTCTAAACAACTTTATTATAAGTTTTAGAATTATTCCTAAAATTGAAGCATATCTCAGAGGAAAAAAAGAGAAATTTATTATCATATTTGACCAAAGAATTAATAATTTTTTAAATGTATAATTACTCTCACCAATCTTTCTTGCATGATGATCAACTGTAATCATCCCAATGTTTTTAGTGGTATTTACTATTAATCCATCTAGATATACATCAGGTTTTTTAAATTTGATAATTTCGTCCACAATTTTTTTATTAATGCCTCTATATGAAGACATATAAATTTCTAATGGCTTATTTAATAGAAAGCTAGATACAAAGTTATTTAGAGCACTTACGGCTCTTTTCCAACCGACATGTTTTCGATTTTTATAATTTGTGTAGCATACATCAAAATTTTTTAATTTATTTATTATTTCTGGAAAAAACTCAGGTGGATGTTGTAAATCGTCATCCAAAGTTATCATGCAATCACCTACGGCATTATTCAATCCTGCCATAATTGCGTTATGTTGTCCAAAATTTTTTGTTAAATTTATACAAGTTAAAAAATTATAATTTTTTGATAATTTTTTAAGAACATCCCAGCTATTATCAGAACTGTTATCATTGATCATTAAAACCTCAAAATCATTTTTCATATTTAATTTCTCTGAAGTTTTAATTATTCTCTCAATTAAATCTTCTAAAATTTTTGAACTGTTAAACACAGGAATTATGACTGACAACTTCATTTTATTTATAATATTTAATTAAAATTTTTTTAAGATAATTTTTATTTGTTTTTACAAAAAAAATATTTTTCAATCTTAATGTATTTTTTTTTATAATTTTCTTTTCATAAAGAGCTTTTTTATTTAATATATTTTGTAAAATATTAATTATTTGAGAAGGGGAATAAAATTTATTATTCAATAAATTTACTGTTTTATTTTTATTCATATTACGCCTGATTATCTTTATACAATTTTCTAATGCATCATCTACATCAAGCAAATTTCTCTTTGTTTTCTTAAATAAATCAAATGATTGATCTGATTTAATTTTGTTATAAAAAAAGTTTGTAAGAGAATTAGGGTTTTTATTTTGACCAACTATCTCAGGTAATCTTATAATTAAATAATTTGGACATTTTTTTTTTATTATTTTCTCAATTTTAATTTTATTTTTTACATATTTTTTCTTTGCACGTAAAAAATCACCTATTGAATAGGTGCTTATGTAAATTACTTTTTTTTGGTTCTCCTTACAAAACTTTTTGAATCGATTTATTTCTTTTGTAAAATTTTTATTATTTTTTTCTAATGAGTTGGATATACCTGCTGCATAAATGGTTATTTCATTTTTTTTAATAAATTTTAAATATTTTTTAAACTTTTTGGCTATAAAGCCCGATCCAATAATAAATTGTTTTTGTCTATTATTCATATGGGAATTTGTTTAAATATCATAATTGTGTATATATTAACAAATAATTTAAATAAGGATAATGTCACAAAGATCAAATATTTTACATAATCTTATAAATTCACCCTCTGTATATAAATTAATTCAGAAATTTATGTTGGGAACATCATTTAGAAAAAAAATTATAGAAAAAAATATTAAAAAAAAAAATGTTAATGTACTTGATATAGGCTGCGGCCCTGCCGAAATAATAGATTATATGCCGGATTGTAATTATTATGGTTATGATATCGACGAAAGATCAATACGCTATGCTAAAAAAAACTACTCAAATAAAAATTACCATTTTTTTTGTAAAGAATTTAGAAAAAAAGAGATTAAAAAATTACCAAAATTTGATTTTGTAATCCTTTTTGGAATCATGCATCATCTAGATAGCAAGCAAGTAAATTCTATATTAGGGCTATGTAAAAAAAAAATGAAGAAAAATTCAAAATTACTTACCGAGGACCCAATTAAAATTAAAAATCAAAATTTTATTGCCAGATTTTTAATAAATAATGATAGAGGAATTAACGTTAGAGAAAAAAGTCAATATTTAAAACTGTTACGCGTACATTTTAGAAAATTAAAATCAAAAGTTACACATCAACCATTCCCCCCATATACTTGGTTTACGACTATTTGTATGAAATGACTATATGATGTTACTATAGTAGAATTTTGTGCTTAAAGAAAAAATTAGAAAATAAACAAAAATAATATAAAAGTTTTTAATATTCAGTTTTATTTTAGTTTTAGAAAAAGTAAAAATTAAAATTAAGATCAAAGGATCTAAGTATTCTTGATAAAAAGGAAAAGTAAAAATAGATAAAATTAAGAAATACAGGAAAAATAATATATCGCTATTTTCCTTAAAAAAAATGTATACTATAATTGACGAGAGTAGAATTATTAATACTGTTACTATAAATTCTAAAATTTTACTGTCAATTGTAATTGAAATTAATTTATGAAAAATACCTTTTCCGTCAATAGCCTGATTTTCAAAATTACTAAAATTAAATAGAAAAAAAAGATATAAAATTATACTTAAAATATAGTATAAAAATTTTTTGGTAAGAAATATTTTTTTATAATCTTTTATAAAATTTTCTCTAACTAAAACAAATGGAAGTAGATAAAAACCAATAATACTTATGCAATATCCAGGGTGCAAAGGATTGATATTAGAACCTACTTGTCGTGACTCAGCTACAGAGGTTGGAATAAATGATCCCCAAATATATATTAAATAAAGATATGGTATAGAAAAAATTGCAAAGAATAAAAACGAAAAAATTTTTATCTTAAAATTTAAACCCATTAATTGAAGAGCAAGAAATATAAATAATGGTAAAAAAATAAGTTTTTGGTCAAAATATACCGTTAAAGATGAAATAAAACATAATGTTAATACTAAAAGAATATTTTTGAAATCACTGTATTTTGAAAAATTTTTTTTAAGTTTCATAAAAGTTAAATAAGAAAGGATTAAACTGATTAAACCGTAGTTTTCACTTAAACCCCAATAAGCAGTTGTTCTAAAGTAAGGACTTAATGTAATTATTAAAGCAAACGCTAGAATTATATGATTATTTGCCAAAGGATAATTTAACTTTAATGAGAAAAATAATAATATTGGTATAAAAAATGAAATTACTAAAATGCTTATTCTAAAAACATCTTGGTTGTATGTAAAAGGATTAAAAACTATATGAAGTATATAAGACAAAGGGGTTCTGCTGTCATTATATGAAGTATTATTTAGATTACCTATTATATCCTCTTTTAAAAGAAGGAGATTGTTCCAAATCGAATTAAAATCTCCATTGTAACCTCCAGCGCCAGCACTATTTTCATTATTATAAAAACCAAAAATAAAATATATTAAAAGTGTGATTGAAAAAAAATTTAAGATTATTTTATTTTTTGAATTTATCTCTTTTTTTTCTTCCTCTTTATTCTCCATCTCGATCCTTCTCTAACAATATACCCAACACAATTATCTGATCCACAATTACATGGAAATTGTTTAAAATCCTCGTCAAAACTAAATCCATAATCGTAAGACAATTCTTCACCTTTTTTAATATCTTTCATGGCATATACCCATATTTTCATACCTTCCCCTGAGACTTCACAATTTGGTTCACATGAATGATTAATTAATCTTGCTACATTAAATTTAAAATCACCATCCAGATCATATCGCTTATTAATATTAAAAAGATAAATAGCTTTTTTGTTATCAAATTTTGGATCGGTATCACTTTTTTTTACTGATATAATTTTTCCTTTATATTCAATAATTTTCGTACCTTTCTTAATATTACAGTTTGCATATAGTCCATTATTATCAATGTTAGATTTTTGAATTTTATATAACCTCACTTAAAATACTCTACTAAAAAATCATTATATATCTTTGTAAGTTTTTTTAAATCGGTTAATGAAACACACTCATCTACTCTATGCATTGTCTTATTCACTAGTCCGAATTCTAAACATGGTGCAATTTTTCTTATAAATCTTGCATCGGAAGTTCCTCCGGTTGTAGAAAACTTTGGAGTTATTTTTGTAATTCTTTTTATAATTTTTCTTGCCATAAAGATGTTTTTTTCTGGCCTAGTCAAAAAAGAGTCTCCATTAGCCATATAATCAACTTTAAATTTACATCTATTTTTTTTACTAATATTTTTTATTAAATTGTTAATTATTTTTTTTAAAGAGCTAGAGGTATGAAAATTATTATATCTTATGTTAAAACGTGCTCTAGCTCTAGCAGGTATTAAGTTGTGTGCTTTGTTATCAACATTAATGGATGTAAACTCTAAATTAGAGGGCTGAAAACTTTTATTTCCTTTATCAAGTTTTTTTTCTTTTAATTTTTTACAAATTGTAATTAAGGTATTAATTGGATTATTTGATAAATGAGGATAGGCTATATGTCCCTGTGTACCAGAAATCTCAATATTTCCTGACAAACTTCCTCTTCGCCCAATTTTAATCATTTCCCCAAGTCTATTTGGATTTGTTGGTTCTCCTACAATACAAAAATCAATTTTCTCTCTTTTTTTTCTTAAGTATTTTACAACTTTTTTTGTACCATTTATTGCATATCCTTCCTCATCGCCTGTAATTAACAAACTAATTGATCCTTTGAATGTTTGGTTTTTATGTAAAAATCTACTTACTGCTGCCACGAAACACGCTATGGAACTTTTCATATCATTAGCACCTCTTCCAATTAAATAATTTTTTTTAATTGATGGCTTAAAGGGATTTATAGTCCAGTCTTTTATATTACCAGGAGGCACTACGTCGGTATGGCCAGCGTAGCAAAGGTTAGGTCCTTTTTTACCTATTCGTGCATATAGATTTTTTATTGGTTTACTTTTTTTATCTTTGAATTCTAGTATTTTGCAATTGAAGCCTAATTTTTTTAATTTTTTACTTAGAAATTTAATTGCTCCTGCATCTTTGGGGGTAACACTTGGAAACCTTATTAAATCTTTAGATAATTGTAATTCGTTAATAATAGTCATTAGTCTCTAAGTAAGTCATTAATAGAAGTTTTGCTTCTAGTTTTCTCATCAACTTTTTTAACTATAACTGCACAGTACAACGAAGGTCCATTCGGGTTAGATTTATTAGGCAAACTACCAGGAACCACAACTGAATATGCAGGTACTTTTCCGTAATATATTTCTCCGCTGTTTCTATCTACTATTTTAGTAGAAGCTCCAATGTAAACTCCCATTGAAAGTACAGCACCTTCTTCTACCAAAACGCCTTCAGCAATTTCAGACCGAGCACCAATAAAACAATTATCCTCGATTATTACTGGACCAGCTTGAAGTGGTTCTAACACTCCTCCGATACCTGCGCCTCCAGAAACATGACAGTTTTTTCCAACTTGAGCACATGAGCCAACAGATGCCCATGTATCTATCATTGTGCCTTCATCTACATAAGCTCCAAGATTTACAAAGCTTGGCATTAAAACAACATTTTTAGCAATGTATGCTCCTTTTCTTACAACTCCATTAGGTACGTGACGGTATCCTGCTTTTTTCCAATCTTTCTCTTTCCACTTAACTGTCTTTCCAGGTACTTTATCATACCAAGTAGTATATGGACCTTTCATCATATCCATCTTATTAATTCTAAAGCTCAATAAGATAGCTTTTTTAATCCATTGATTTACAACCCAACTGCCATTTTGTTTATTTGCAACTCTAATTTTTCCGCTATCAACTAAATTGATAGTGTCATTAATAGCTTTTATTAATTTTTTATCTGATTTTGGACCTATTTTTTCTTTTATTTCAAAACTTTGGTTTATTATTTTTTCTAGTTTATCGTAACTCATTAATCTCCTTTAAAAATTTTGCCAAATTGTCAGTTTTATAATTGATAAATTCTGAGTCAGAATATTTTGCTGCCCAAGGTTCATCATTTTTAATCCAAACAGTTTTCATTCCTAATTCGTATGCTGGTTTTAAATTTCTTGCAATATCCTCAAAGAATATACAATATTGTGGCTCAATTTTGTAATTTTCTACTAATTTTTTATAAGGTTCTTTTGAAGGCTTTGGAATAAATTCGCAATCTCGTATGTCAAAAATTCCATCAAAAAGCTTATCTATTCCTATTCGTTTTGTGACATTGAGGGCATGTGCTCTAGAGCCGTTTGTAAAAATTATTTTTTTCCCATCTAATTTTTTGATCTCATCCTCTAAATCTTTATCTTTATTTAAAAAACTTAGATCTACGTCATGAACAAATTCTAAAAATTCATCAGCGTCTATTTTGTGGTGTTTTATCATTCCGTTTAAAGTTGTATTATATTCCTGAAAATAATTCTTTTGAATTTTTCTAGCCTCTTCAATGCTGACATTTAGTTTTTCAGAAATAAATTTTGACATTTTTTTATCTACCTGATCAAAAACTTTGGTAGCGCCATCATATAGCGTATTGTCTAAGTCAAATAACCAAAATTTTATATCTTTTAAATCTTTCATTCTCTAATAAGTGTTCCAGATCCCTTATCTGAAAAAATTTCGTGCAAAATTGAATGGGGTTTTCTTCCATCTAAAATTACTACACCTCTCACTCCATTTTGCACAGCATCGACACAATTTTGTATTTTTGGAATCATTCCTCCTTGAACAACTTTCCATTTAATAAGATTTTCAAGATCTAAAGGTTTAATTTCTGATATTAACTTTTTTTGATCGTCATATACACCTTCAACATTTGTCATTAATATTAGCCTTCTAGACTTAAGTTTTTTTGCAATTGCACTTGCTGCAGTGTCACCATTAATATTATAAGTTTGTTCATTCTTTCCTAAACCTAAAGGTGCTATGATTGGAATTTTATTTTCATTTAATGCGTTTTGAATAAAACTATCGTTAATTTTGTTTGGTATTCCAACAAATCCAAGTTCCTCTCTTTCAGGCTCAACTTCTATAATGTTATCAGTCTTAGTATGAAACATAGCTGCTTGAGAACCTAATTTCTTAAGTGAACTAGCTATGTCTTTGTTAAAATCAATTAAAACTTCCTCAACGGTATCAATTATATCTTTATTGGTCACCCTCAACCCATTTATAAATTTCGATACAATTTTTTTTTTATCTAATTCTCTTTTAATTCTTGGTCCACCACCATGAACTACAATCACAGATAAACCCAATCTATTAAGAACATTTATATCAGATATAAAATTATTAAAAACTTTTCTGTCTATTAGAACGTTGCCACCATATTTAATTACAATTTTTTCATTTTCATATTTTTTTATATATTTTTGAACAATATTGATATCTGGAGCTTTATCAGGCCAAAATTCTTTTATCTCATCAAGAGAAATATTTTTTGACATTTAATTTGTTTTCACAGTCGTTTTTTTAACAATTACGTACTGTTGAGCAATTGTAAGGATATTATTTATCGTCCAGTAAACAACTAATCCAGAAGGGAAAGAAGCAAGTATGATCGTTAAAAATAACGGAAAGAAAGCAAATATTTTTGCTTGAATAGGATCAGCCGGAGCTGGGTTTAATTTTTGTTGAACCCACATTGATGCCCCCATTAATATTGGCCAAATGCCTATAATCATAAACCCTGGGGGATCCCATGGAATTAGACCAAATAGATTGAACAAGGAAGTTGGATCTTGTGCTGATAAGTCTTTTATCCAACCAAAAAATGGCTGATGCCTCATTTCTAAAGAAATAAAAAGCATTTTATAAATCGCAAAAAAGAACGGAATTTGAATTAAAACTGGCAAGCAACCTGAAGCAGGATTAATTTTCTCTTTTCTGTACAAAGCCATCATCTCTTGTTGAAGTTTAACTTTGTCATCTTTGTGTAGTTCTTTAAGTCTCATCATCTCAGGTTGAACCGCTTTCATTTTTGCCATTGACCTGAACGAGAAGTTAGCTAGTGGGAAGAAAATTAGTCTTATAGCAATAGTTAATAATACTATTGCTGTTCCAAAATTTCCTGAAATTTTAAACAGATAATCTATAACGAAAAATAGAGGTTTAGTAAAAAAGTAGAACCATCCCCAATCTATAACTAAATCAAATTTATTTATATTTTGGTCTGCAGCATATCCATCAATTGTCTCAACTTCTTTGGCGGCAATAAATAATCTAAGTTTATTCGATCCAGTTGATGATTTACTAATACTAACTGGCTCATTAATAATATAATTCGCTTTAAATCCATTTTCATAAAGAAACGTAGATTTAAAATTTTTACCTGCCTCAGGGACAAAGGCAGTCATCCAATATTTATCTGTTATTCCAAGCCAGCCTTCACTTGAATCTCTTACTATTTTTTTTTCTTCCACATCATTATAGTCATCTTCCTTTAATTCATCATCAAATACACCGATAAACCCTTCATGTTGAATGTAAAAATTTTGAATATCATCTGGAATTTTATTTCTTGTCATCTGAGCATAAGGATATAGATCAATAGATGAATTCGAATTATTTTTAACTTGCTGCGATATCTTAAATAAATATTTGTCATCTAGCTCAATTTTTTTCTCAAAAGTAACACCCTCTTTATTATTCCATTGTAAAATAACAGGAGAGTTTTCACTTAAAATATTGTTACCTTTTACTGCCCATTCAGACTCTTTTGTTGGAACTTTAATTTTATTTCCAATACTTGTCCAACCTGTTTCAATATAAAAACCGTTTTCAGTATCAGAGGGATTTAAAAAAATAATGTTTTTTCCATCTTCAACTTTTTGTTTATGTTTTTTAAAGGATATATCGTCAATTAGAGCACCGTTTAAATTAATTGAACCTACTACACTACTATTCTCTATTTTAATTCTTTTACTTTCATTGATAGATTCTTCTCTACTAAGTTTTTTTATTATTTTTGGTTGATCGATTGTAGGTGTGATGGAGTTTTGCTCTGTTTTTTGCTCTACCTTTTGATCAATTGGTTGATCAGAAGTTTTTTTAGGAGTTTCAAAAAAAGCTCCCCAGAAAAGTAAAACAGACATTGAAAGAGCAATAGCTACAAAAACATTTCTATCCATTTTTACTTTCCTTTTTATCTTCTAATTTCCATCCAGCTCTTTGTAAGCCATCTACGATTTTTTTTAATCTTTCTTTTCTATTGGCACTTTTTGGGATTGGAACAAGATCTAAGCCATGACTTCCACCTAGTTTATTAAATGGATGACATTTTAAAATTCTTTTTATTCCTAATTTAACTCCTCTAATGAATCCTTGCGTTTTAAGAGCTTCAGTAAAATACTCGGAACAAGTTGGCAGGAATCTACATTTATTTCCCAATAGCGGTGAGATAAAATATTGGTAAAATTTGATTATAAAAATTAAAAATGTTTTCATTTATGTAATTTTCTAAAACTTTTCTCCATCAATGGCAAAAGCACATCATGTTTTTGAGAGTAAGCATTAGACTTACCAAAAACTATATAAGTGTAATCTTTATTAATTGCACCTCTTTTTTTTAATAATTTTTGAACAATTGCTTTTAATTTTCTTCTAATTTTGTTTCTTTTTACTGCATTTCCAATTTTCTTTTTCATCACAAAACTAATGATTAAATTAGCTTTAACCCTGGGTTTTATAAAATTCCTTGCTGAAAAAATAGAGAAATATTCCGTGTGAATTTTTTTTTCTTTAAGCGCTTTTCTGAATTGGTTGCTTTTTTTTAAACTTTCAAGCTTAACCATTGAAATTTACGTAGATAAAGTTTTTCTTCCTTTAGCTCTTCTTCTAGCAATGAGCTGTCTACCAGTTTTAGTAGCCATTCTAGCTCTAAAACCGTGCCTTCTTTTTCTTACTAAATTGCTGGGCTGGTATGTTCTTTTCATAGATATTTAAAGGTATATATTTTAATTGTTGTCTATTGTACAGGTAAATTATGAGTAAAAATTTTAAATTTTTTTTAGGCTTAACCTATTTACTCATATTATTCCTATTCTTATATTTCATATTTTCAGGTGTGCAAATTAGTAGATTAGGAGATTTTTCATATTATAAAGAGCTGCAATCAGATTTAGATATTTTTGTTAGTGCAAATACAATTATAAATTTATTTTATTTTTTTGTATTTGCGATTATTTGGATTTCACTTCTTGGGTTCGGGTCCCCGCTCTTAATTATTTCTGGAATATTATTTGGACAATGGTTAGGAACACTGATTTCAGTAGTCTCGATTTCAATTGGTGCCCTCGTTCTTTACACAATTGGAAACTTCTTTTTTAGTAATTTGGTTAAAAAGGTTTTAGAAAAGAAATTTGAAAAATATATTCAACTTTTTCAAAAAAATGAGTTTTTTTATTTTTTCGTTTATAGATTTGCTGGAGGATTAGGAGTACCTTTTTTCCTTCAAAATCTTTTGCCAATTTTATTTAGTATGAAAAAAACTAATTATTTTCTTGCTAGTTTTTTTGGTTTTATTCCAATTTTTTTTATTACAAATACCATAGGGGCCGGGTTGAACAAATATATAGAGCAAGCTGAAAATTTTAGTATTATTAATTTAATTTTAACGCCTGAAATTTATATACCAATTTTGATGTTTGTGGGTTTAATGATTTTATCTTTTATAATTAAAAAAAAGTTTTTTGATGATACAAATTGATAAGAATATTTTATCTAATGAACCAAGTCCTTACTTAAAACAACATAAGGATAATCCTGTAAATTGGCAAATATGGTCTGAGGAAACTTTACAATACGCGAAGAATATAAAAAAACCAATTTTACTGAGTATTGGTTACGCAAGTTGTCATTGGTGTCATGTTATGGCTCACGAAAGTTTTGAAGATTTCGAAACTGCTAAATTAATGAATCGATTATTTGTCAACATTAAAGTCGATAGAGAAGAAAGACCTGATTTAGATTTTATTTTCCAAAGTTCCTTTCAATTATTTAATCAAACGGGAGGAGGTTGGCCTTTAACAATGTTTCTAGATGAAAATGGAGTGCCTTTTATGGGAGGTACTTACTTTCCTAAAAATTCAAAACATGGGTTACCATCTTTCAAAGAAATTTTGAATAAAGTATCAGACGCTTACAAAGATCAAAGACAAAATATAATTGAACAGAAGAATTTAATTATTAAAAACTTAGATTTAAAAAAAAATTCTGTTTTAAATCAAGATCTCGAACCTATAATAGAAATATCAATGGGATACTTAGATCAAAAAAAAGGAGGATATAAAGGTGGACCAAAATTTCCAACGTTCAATCTTTACGAAACGTTGTTGTATTTCTATAATAAATCTAATGATGAAAAGTTTTTAAAACCAGTTGATTTAATAATTAAGCAACTTTGTTCAAAAGGTATTTATGATCACGTTGAGGGAGGTATTGCCCGGTATACTGTTGATGAAGATTGGATTATCCCGCATTTTGAGAAAATGCTTTACGATAACGCTCAGTTTATTATTCTCCTTTCTAAGTATTGTAAAATAAATTCTAACAATTATTTTAAAATTAAATTAGAGCAAACAATTGAGTTTCTTAAAAAAAATTTTTTAAATAATGAGGGTTTTCTAGGGTCCGCGTATGACGCTGATAGTGACGGAGAAGAGGGCAAATACTATGTTTACACTTATGATGAAATTAAAGATATAAAAGATATAGAAAGATTTTTTGAAATCAAACCTGAAGGCAACTGGGAAAAAAAGATTATTTTAGTAGAAAAAGAGTTACCTTCTAGAGAAATTCTAAGTAATCTTACTAAAATAAGATTAAAAAGAAAAAAACCATTTTTTGATGATAAAACTCAACTAGATTTAAATTGTTTGTGGCTGAGCTCATTGGTTATTGCTAACGAAGTTTTACCTAACAGAGGGTACCTAACACTAGCAGAAGAATTTTTTTCAAAAATTGAAAAAAAATATATTAACAATAAAATTTACCACAGTTTTTCAAAAGACATAGTTTTTCTAGAGGACTATGCTTACTTGATAAATGCGCTTAATGATCTTTTTGATAAAACTATGAATTTTAAATACAAAAATTTAGCTAAAAAATTGTCATTAGAAACAATTGAAAAATTTTTTTTAGATGAAAAAAATATTTTCCAAAAAAATTCCAAAAACAGCGAAGATATTTTTTTTAAGCCAATAGATATTGGTGATAATACAATACCCAATGGCAATGCGATAATGCTTATAAACCTAATCAGACTAGGCATGATGGAAGAAGCTAAAAAATTATCTGATAGTTTAAATGGATATCTAAATGTTTACAAAAATCATATGATGACATCGATAAGGGCTCTAGATTATTTTAATAATATTAATGTTGGTAAAAATTGTAATGAGAATGGTTGTATTACAAGTGATTAAAAAGATGCCGTAATTTTGTCGATTTTGTTTGTAATTATTAAGAGGTGTTAATCAAGACACTTGCAAAAAAGTATTTCAAGAAGTAAATTTGCATAACAATGAAGGGGCGCTTTTTATGGGAATTCATTATGACTACAAATCAACTCGTGGGGATAAAGCTATGAAAAAAGAGGCAAAAAGAAAAGCACGAATTGAGCAACGAAGAGCAAAAAGATCAAGCGCTAATCCAAAAGAGGGAGAGCAGGAAACTATGCATGATATCAACAAACCAATCACTCTTGAAGATTTAACTAATCCAGACAAAAATTAGCATTATAATGAAATCTTCTGCAAAGAAAGATTCATTGTTAAAAAAAAGAGAAAATTCATTAAAAAAAAATTTAAAAAAGAGAAAAAAAAATAAAATATTAATTAGATATAGAAATGCCAATACTTTCAGATAAATGGATTAAAAAAACTGCTTTGACCAAGCAAATGATCAAACCTTTTGTTAGCAAGCAAGTTAGAAAAGGTAAAATCTCCTTCGGACTTTCATCGTATGGTTATGACGCGAGGGTTTCTAATGAATTTAAAATATTTACAAATGTAAACTCAGGAATAGTTGACCCAAAAGTTTTTAAGAAAGATAGCTTTGTTACAAAAAAAGGAAAAGAGTGCATTATACCTCCAAATTCTTTTGCGTTAGCGAGGACTATAGAGTACTTTAAGATTCCTGAAAACGTTTTAGTAATTTGTTTAGGTAAATCAACATACGCGAGATGTGGAATAATTGTGAATGTGACCCCTTTAGAACCAGGATGGGAAGGTCATGTAACTTTAGAATTTTCAAATACTACTCCATTACCAGCTAAGATTTATGCAAATGAGGGTGTTGCGCAATTTGTGTTTTTGAGAGGGAATGAAAAACCAGATGTTACATATGCAAAAAGAAAAGGTAAATATATGAAACAAAAAGGCGTTACACTTCCAAAGGTATAAAGTTCTTTAATGCAAAAACTTTTAATTAAAGGCAAAAAAGAATTAATTGGTAATATTATTATATCAGGTTCTAAAAACGCTACACTTCCAATTCTAGCAGCCTCTATTTTAGCAAATAATGTGAAATTATCAAATGTTCCTCTCGTAAAAGATATTTTTACCATGTTAGACTTACTAAAATTTATAGGATTAAAAGTAAAAATTAAAAAAAATAAAAAAATTATTCAATTAAATTGTAATGAGAAAAATATAAATACTCTAGCGCCTTATAAGTTGGTAAAAACAATGCGTGCTGGTGTTTTAGTTTTGGGTCCGCTTTTGACAAAATTTAAAAAAGCAAAGGTATCCTTACCTGGGGGGTGCGCTATAGGAACAAGACCAGTTGATCTACATTTGTTTGCTCTTAAAAAACTTGGAGCAAAAATTAAAATAAAAGACGGTTATATAATTGCTGAGGCGAAAAAAGGTCTATTAGGTGCAAATATAAAATTTCCATCTATTTCAGTAGGAGCAACAGAAAATGCTTTACTTGCTGCTGTTGGTGCAAAAGGACAAACTATTCTATCTAATTGCGCAATTGAACCAGAGATACTTGATCTAATATTATTTTTGAAAAAACTTGGTTTTAATATTAAAATTTTTGGAAGAAAGATTTATGTTATTGGTAAAAATTCAATAAAAAAAAAAATTAATCATAAGATAATTTTTGATAGAATTGAGGCTGGAACTTACTTAATTTTAGCTAACTTAATTGGAAAAAAAATAAAAATTCAAAAAATTGATCCAAAAATTTTGAAATATGAAATTAATACTCTTAAAAAAATGGGAGCAAAAATAACTTCAGCCAAAAACTCAATATTTGTTTTAGAAAATAAGGGCTTAAAAAAGATTTCTATTGTTACAAAACCATACCCTGGATTTCCAACTGATTTACAAGCACAATTAATGGTTTTGATGACACAAGCAAAGGGTATATCTAAAATAAAAGAAAATATTTTTGAAAATAGGTTTATGCACGTTCCAGAATTAAAAAGAATGGGTGCAAACATAAAAATTACAAATAAAACAGCTATCATATATGGACCCACAAAATTGACTGGCGCAGAAGTTATGGCGACAGATTTAAGAGCTTCAGTAAGTTTAGTTATGGCTGGATTGATTGCAGATAATAGAACAATTATTAATAGAATTTATCACCTAGATAGAGGCTATGAGTTTCTCGAAAGCAAACTAAGAAAATGTGACGCAATAATAAGAAGAATTTAATGAAATCAAAAAATCTAAAATTAATCGCAAGATCAGAGAGTGATTTAAGAGTTGTTTCTGCGCATCTTCAAGATTCAATTTTAAATGTTACTGATATTGCAAACCTGAAAAAAAATAAGATTTTACTTATGCAACTAAACAGATTTATGTGGGAAGATGTAGAAAAAGGAGTTTTTAGAAAAAATAAAAGAATCAGAACTATTTTAAAATTTGAAAATGTATTGAAAGTATATTCTAAAAATATTAAACAATCTAAAAAAGATGAATTTTTGGATTTTCTAACTATTGAAACTGTTCAAATGCCTGATAATAACTACGATATGAATATAGTTTTTGCTGGTGACTCTGTTATTAGAATTATTTCAGAAGTAATTGAAGTCACTTTGGATGATCAAGGCGAACCCTGGGATACAAAGAATATGCCAAAGCATAAGGTAATTT
>CACODG010000010.1 GCA_902625945.1 uncultured Pelagibacteraceae bacterium
TTTGATATACCTCAAAGTTATTAAAGCTAGTGTGCGCCGTTATTAAACTTGAGAGTTTGATCATGGCTCAGAACGTACGCTGGCGGCACGCCTAACACATGCAAGTCGAACGCAGTAGCAATACTGAGTGGCAAACGGGTGAGTATAATGTGGGAATCTGCCTTTTGGTTTGGAATAACACGGGGAAACTTGTGCTAATACCGAATAAGCCCTTACGGGGAAAGTTTTAATGCCGAAAGATGAGCCCGCACTTGATTAGCTAGTTGGTAAGGTAAAAGCTTACCAAGGCAACGATCAATAGCTGTTCTTAGAGGAAGACCAGCCACATTGGGACTGAGACACGGCCCAGACTCCTACGGGAGGCAGCAGTGGGGAATCTTGCACAATGGGGGAAACCCTGATGCAGCGATGCCGCGTGAGTGAAGAAGGCCCTTGGGTTGTAAAACTCTTTCGTCGGGGAAGAAAATGACTGTACCCGAATAAGAAGGTCCGGCTAACTTCGTGCCAGCAGCCGCGGTAATACGAAGGGACCTAGCGTAGTTCGGAATTACTGGGCTTAAAGAGCTCGTAGGTGGTTAAAAAAGTTGATGGTGAAATCCCAAGGCTTAACCTTGGAACTGCCATCAAAACTTTTTAGCTAGAGTGTGATAGAGGTAAGTGGAATTTCTAGTGTAGAGGTGAAATTCGTAGATATTAGAAAGAACACCAAATGCGAAGGCAACTTACTGGGTCACTACTGACACTGAGGAGCGAAAGCATGGGTAGCGAAGAGGATTAGATACCCTCGTAGTCCATGCCGTAAACGATGTGTGCTAGACGTTGGAAATATATTTTTCAGTGTCGCAGCGAAAGCATTAAGCACACCGCCTGGGGAGTACGACCGCAAGGTTAAAACTCAAATGAATTGACGGGGACCCGCACAAGCAGTGGAGCATGTGGTTTAATTCGAAGATACGCGCAGAACCTTACCAACGCTTGACATGTTCGTCGCGAGACTAAGAGATTAGTCTTTTCAGTTTGGCTGGACGAAACACAGGTGCTGCATGGCTGTCGTCAGCTCGTGTCGTGAGATGTTGGGTTAAGTCCCGCAACGAGCGCAACCCCTACTTTTAGTTGCCACCATTTAGTTGGGCACTTTAAAAGAACTGCCAGTGATAAGCTGGAGGAAGGTGGGGATGACGTCAAGTCCTCATGGCCCTTATGTGTTGGGCTACACACGTGCTACAATGGCACTTACAATGGGATGCAAAGAGGCGACTCTTAGCTAATCCCTAAAATGTGCCTCAGTTCGGATTGTACTCTGTAACTCGAGTGCATGAAGCTGGAATTGCTAGTAATCGCGGATCAGCGCGCCGCGGTGAATACGTTCCCGGGTCTTGTACACACCGCCCGTCACACCATGGAAGTTGGTTACACCTTAAGGCAAAGCTTATACCTTTGACTACGGTACGATCAGCAACTGGGGTGAAGTCGTAACAAGGTAGCCGTAGGGGAACCTGCGGCTGGATTACCTCCTTTCTAAGGAAGACCAAAAATTTCTTTTGGTCTTAAAAAATTAAGTTAATGTGGCCGTCCTCATTTCTCTTCTTAAAAAGTAAAGTGTCTCATAAATGCTTAGGGGCCGGTAGCTCAGGTGGTTAGAGCGCACCCCTGATAAGGGTGAGGTCGGACGTTCGAGTCGTCCTCGGCCCACCATTTTTCACGGGGGATTAGCTCAGCTGGGAGAGCGCCTGATTTGCATTCAGGAGGTCAGCGGTTCGATCCCGCTATCCTCCACCATTGATACTTTTAGTTTTTTTAAATTGTAAATAATGAATATCAATTTTGATTGTTCGAACAGTAAGAACAATCAAACAATATCTATATCCGATTGTTCGAAAAGATGAACAATCAATAAATGTTCGAATAGATGAATATTTAATTAAAAATTTAATTTATACAGAAAATTATTTTCTGTGCATAAATCAAGCGTTTAAGGGCGTATGGCGGATGCCTAGGCACTGAAAGGCGATGAAGGACGTGGTATACTGCGATAAGTTTCGGGGAGCTGTATGCAGGCTTTGATCCGAGAATTTCCGAATGGGACAACCCACCACTTTATGTGGTACTTCAAACTGAATTCATAGGTTTGAAGAGCTAACCCGGAGAACTGAAACATCTAAGTAACCGGAGGAAAAGAAATCAATTGAGATTCCGTTAGTAGTGGCGAGCGAACGCGGAATAGGCCAGCAATGATATTAGGATAATCTAAATAGTTTGGAAAAACTAACCACAGAGGGTGATAGTCCCGTAGGAGTAAAGCTTAATGTTATTTTTGAGTAGAGCGGGACACGTGTAATCTTGTTTGAATATAGGGGGACCACCCTCTAAGCCTAAATACTCTTCAGTGACCGATAGTGAACTAGTACCGTGAGGGAAAGGTGAAAAGAACCCCTATTAGGGGAGTGAAATAGAACCTGAAACCGTATGCCTACAAACAGTCGAAGCTCTTTTTAGAGTGACGGCGTACCTTTTGTATAATGGGTCAGTGACTTAATTTATTCAGCAAGCTTAAGCCGCAAGGTGTAGGCGTAGCGAAAGCGAGTCTTAAATGGGCGCAAGTTGCATGAATTAGACCCGAAAACGAATGAGCTTACCATGAGCAGGTTGAAAGCAGGGTAACACTTGCCGGAGGACCGAACCAGTTGACGTTGAAAAGTCTTTGGATGACTTGTGGTAAGGGGTGAAAGGCCAACCAAATTCGTAGATAGCTGGTTTTCCGCGAAAACTATTTAGGTAGTGCGTTGAGTAAATTGATGTTTGGAGGTAGAGCACTAAAGGGGCTAGGGGAGAGAAATCTTTACCAACCCTCATAAAACTCCGAATGCCAAACATTTTACCTCAGCAGACAGACTGTGGGTGCTAAGGTCCATGGTCGAAAGGGAAAAAGCCCAGATCACCAGATAAGGTCCCTAAATCATGATTAAGTGTGAAAGGATGTGGAGATTCCTAAACAGCCGGGAGGTTGGCTTAGAAGCAGCCATCCTTTAAAGATAGCGTAACAGCTCACCGGTCTAATAGAGTTTCTGCGCCAAAGATGTAACGGGGCTCAAATCATGTACCGAATCTGTGGATTTATAATTTCTTCGGAAATTATATCTGGTAGCGGAACGTTCTGTAAGCCTGCAAAGGGATACCCGCGAGGGATCCTGGAGGTATCAGAAGTGCGAATGCTGACATAAGTAACGATTAACAGAGTGAAAAACTCTGTCGCCGAAAATCCAAGGGTTCCTGCGCAAGGTTAATCCGCGCAGGGTTAGTCGGTCCCTAAGACGAGGGCGAGAGCCGTAGTCGATGGAAACAAGGTTAATATTCCTTGACCGGATGGTAGTGACGGATTTTAAAAGTTGTTAACTCTTAATGGATTGAGTTAGCCGCGAAGAAGTCCCAGGAAATAGCTCCATCATTAGACCGTACCCGAAACCGACACAGGTGGATTATTAGAGTATAATTAGGCGCTTGAGAGAATGATGTTGAAGGAACTCGGCAAAATGCCTCCGTAACTTCGGAAGAAGGAGGACCCATTTTCAGGTAACTTTAAGTGGGTGGCACAAGCCAGGGAGATGCGACTGTTTATCAAAAACACAGGGCTCTGCTAACACGTAAGTGGATGTATAGGGTCTGACGCCTGCCCGGTGCTGGAAGGTTAATGCGATTAGTGCAAGCTAATTTCTGAAGCCCCAGTGAACGGCGGCCGTAACTATAACGGTCCTAAGGTAGCGAAATTCCTTGTCGGGTAAGTTCCGACCTGCATGAATGGCGTAACGATATCTCCGCTGTCTCCAACATCAACTCAGTGAAATTGAATTCTCCGTGAAGATGCGGAGTTCCCGTGGTTAGACGGAAAGACCCCGTGCACCTTTACTACAACTTTATATTGGTGTTAGGAATGATATGTTTAGCATAGGAGGGAGACTTTGATGTTTTAGCGCTAGCTAAAACGGAGTCACCAGTGAAATACCTCTCTTATTATTCTTGACATCTAACTGCTTGCCGTAATCCGGCAGCAAGACATTGTATGGTGGGTAGTTTGACTGGGGCGGTCGCCTCCCAAAAAGTAACGGAGGCGTGCGAAGGTAGGCTCAGAACGGTCAGAAATCGTTCGTAGAGTGCAATGGCATAAGCCTGCCTGACTGCGAGACTGACAAGTCGAGCAGAGTCGAAAGACGGTCATAGTGATCCGGTGGTTCTGAGTGGAAGGGCCATCGCTCAACGGATAAAAGGTACGCCGGGGATAACAGGCTGATACCCTCCAAGAGTCCATATCGACGAGGGTGTTTGGCACCTCGATGTCGGCTCATCACATCCTGGGGCTGGAGCAGGTCCCAAGGGTTTGGCTGTTCGCCAATTAAAGTGGTACGTGAGCTGGGTTCAGAACGTCGTGAGACAGTTCGGTCCCTATCTGCCATGGGTGTAGAAGAATTGAGAGGATTTGTCCCTAGTACGAGAGGACCGGGATGAACATACCACTGGTGGACCGGTTGTAGCGCCAGCTGCAGTGCCGGGTAGCTAAGTATGGACGGGATAACCGCTGAAAGCATCTAAGTGGGAAACCTACCTCAAAACTAGTTCTTCCTATAGAGCCGTAGTAGACTACTACGTTGATAGGCTGGATGTGTAAGCACGGTAACGTGTGTAGCTGACCAGTACTAATAGCTCAATTGGCTTGATTTATGCACTGAAAAAAATTTTTAAAAAATTATCAAATGATTAAAATTCTATTTAATATAATCAATTTCTTCATTTCCAGCATAAAACTAAAAAAACTTAAACTTAACTTTTTTAGTGATGGTGAAATTAAAAATATAAATGATGTAAAGGACTTAGACTTAAAAAAAGATTTAGTTAATGAGTTAGTTAGTTTTAACAAAAATTGCAATTTTTTTTATGAAAATGTTAATGTAATTGATTGCCTTAAAATAGGAGGTTTATGGAAAGATTACCTTCTTAAAAATAAAAAAAAACTTTTTGAAACATATCAAAGTTCAAATTCAGAAAAGATATTACTTTTACACGAAAATATGTTTTTTAACTCTCTATTAAGAGGTTTGTGGAGCTATTCGCATTTTGATCAAATAAAAAAAAATTACACCGGGATATCATTATTTCTTAAAGACTTACATCTTTATAAAATAATGTTTCGTGACTACAAAAATTTACCTTCTTCTGATAGTTTAAACAAATGGGGCTATTCAAATGGAAAACAAAAAATACAATTTTTAGATTTATCCTCAGATTTTCAAAAAAATTTAATTGTTGATTCATTAAATTTGTTGGAGAAAAAAAATAAATTTAATATTTTAGAAATTGGAGGCGGATTTGGCTCTTTAGCTGAAAGATTATTTGATAGCAATAATCTAAACTCTATAACCTTAGTCGATTTACCAGCCACATTGTGCATTGCATATTATTATTTATGCTCGAAATACGGAAAGGACACAGTTGAACTAATAAATTCTGCTAATGATTTACAACGTAAAATCGATTTAGATAAGAAAAAAATCTATTTAGTACCCTCAGCTTTTTATGGCGAATTAAAAAAATATGATGATTATGATCTTTTGTGTAATTTTGCCTCTTTTAGTGAAATGGATTATGAAACTGTTAAATATTATTTAGAAAATTTACCAAGTAAATTACAAATTATTGTTAGCAGCAATTCAAATCAAGAAACTCAACTAGATAGATATAGTCACACAGAGGTGATAATAGATAATTTTCCACTACAAAAGGAGTTCAATGTTGTTTTCTCTACTGTACAAACACCATTTTTCTATCATCAGCGATATAAAACTAAAATTTGGTTTAAAAAAAATTAATGTGGGCAATGACCTTAAGTTTATAAGATTCTTTAGAAATTCTTTAAATTATTTAGTATAATTATTAATGGTTAAAAATTTAGATAAACATTTTAAAAAATCTTCACTAAATATATCGGATAAACTTAGAAACTTTACCAGGTATGTTCCTAGAAGAGATATTGCAACATTTCTAAATAGATATGAAATCTATAAAAAAATATCAAAAAAACATGGAGCTATAGTTGAATGTGGAGTAAATCTAGGTTTTGGATTATTTTCATGGCTTCACTTTTTAAATATTTTTGAACCTTACAACAGCTCAAGATATATAGTCGGATTTGATACTTTTGATGGTTTCAAAGATTTAAGTAAAAAAAAAGATAAACACGGAATTTATTTAGATAAAAAAAGATGGAAGGAATTTAAAAGTAAACAATCTTATAATGAAATACTTAATTCATTAGAGTTTCATGAGAAAGAGCGCCCAACAAAACATCTTCCAAAAGTCGAAGTGATAAAGGGCGATGCAAAAAAGACTATACCTAAATTTATAAAAAAAAATCCTCATTTAATTATTTCACTTTTACACATTGATTTTGATATTTACTCCCCTACCAAAAGTGCTCTCAAACATTTTATCCCAAGGATGCCAAAAGGTTCAATAATTGCATTTGACGATCTTGGAGCAAAAGAGGGACCAGGCGAAACTTTAGCAATGCTAGAGGAGTTAAATATAAGAAATTGTCAAATCAAAAGAAATAAATTTGACTCATTTTTATGTTATATAGAACTCTAAATGGCCTGTAAAATAGTTTGGTTCACGGGATTATCAGGTACAGGCAAATCAACACTTTCAAAAAAAATTTATAAGATTTTAAAAAAAAAAAAATTTAAAGTTTTAAATTATGATGGAGATATTTTTAGAAAAAAAAACAAATTTAAAAATAGCTTCACAAAAAAAAATATTGAAAAAAATAATTTTTTAATCATCAAATCAATTAAAAAAAAGATCCATCTTTACGACTTTATATTAGTTTCTGTTATTTCTCCTCTTATAAAAACAAGGATAAAAGCTAAAAGAACCTTTCGTCAAAATTATTTTGAAGTAAATACTTTTTCAAAGTTGTCTACCTTAATAAAAAGAGACACCAAGGGACTTTATCGTCGAGCAAAAGATAATAAATTGAAAAACCTTATCGGGTACAATTCGAAAATTAAATATGAAAAATCAAAATATTCAGTCACAAAGATAAACACTGACGTTTTGACAGTAGAACAGTCAACAAGAATATTAATGAAAAAGATATTTTTAAAAAAATAACTATTTATTTTTGTTTATTTCTTCTGCAATTTTTGCAGACCAAATCTCTGCTTCCTTTTCAGTCACTCTAAAATCAAATTCTACTGGCGCCTCAAACATTTTATTTGTATCATCAAACCTTCCAAATTCAATTGTATCTAACCAAATAGTTATGTCTGCTTTAAATATATTTCTTGTTTTTTTAGTTGGACAGATAAAGTCTACAATTGCATGATTTCCGTTTTTTAATATTTCTTCAGCTAAATCCCTCATACGTCCAGCTTGTCTCAATCTGCCCTCTAAACTAAAATCAAAATCATTAAAATCTTTTCTAACTTTGTCTGCATTTAACCATTTGGATTTAATTTTGGAGTTAAGATTTTTTGCTAAGGTCGTTTTTCCAGATCCAGGCAAACCCATAATAAGAATTTTTTTAAATTTTGTCATTAAAAGTATTAAATAATTTTTATTTGATTATGAAATAATCATTCTAATCGTTGTATCCATCTAAATTAACAGTGTGTCGTAATTTCCAGTTTTTTCCTACTTTCTTCCAAATATGTGGTGATCTAAACTTATCTATAATTTTTTCAAATTGTTCTAAATTCAACTCAAGAAACTCTAAATTTTCTTTAATATATGTTTTGGGAAATTCTCCATCATATTTTTTAACTAAATTTTTCGCTTCTAATATTGTAATGTGTTTGTTTCTTATTTCTTTAGCAGCATCATGACTAGCCCTGCCTAAACCAAATTTTATAAAGTGAGCATAATAGTGAATATCATCAATTTTATCATCAATACTCTGGAATTTTAAAAATGTTCCATCAGTTCTATATGGTCTGGGCGCAAATCCACAATTTTCTACCACATAATAATAATTTTCTTGAGGTATCCATTTAAGGTAATAACCCAAGTAATGTGTTTCAATTTTTTTATTAAAAGATTTTTCTTGAATGGGTAGATACGGCATTAAATCATGATAAGTAAATTTATATTTATTTATTAAATCTTTATAGGACACTCCAGATATAAAAGTATTATTAATTTTTTTTATTGTAAAAAATTCTTTAGATCGTGTTGGTAACTTATTTTTTTCCATAGGAGCTCCATATTCGGACTCGTTTTCACCAAAAAAAATTAACTTAATACCAAAATTTTGAGCTATTTGAGGAGCTAAATTTTTTTGTCCTAAAACGAATGGTTGAAATGGGTGCAAAAGGTTTTTAAATGCAAGTTGAGTTAATTTTTGTCTGACTGATGGGTTTGGAGTTAAAAGTACGTTGTCGAAACCACCGTATTTCAACCAGTTATCAAAATTTCTTTTACCATAATCTGTGTACATAATAGGCGGCCAAGTAACTGTGAGAGGGTTCATTCCGTATTTATGTTTTAAGACATGAGCAGTAAATGCGCTATCTTTGCCTCCGCTTCCGGGTACTAAACAATCATAATAATTTTTACTTCGATACTTATCTAAAAGTTTAAGTAATTCTCGTTCTCTTTTTTTCCAATTAATAGTCGAATATTTCACATTATGAAATTTACAGGCCACACAAACTTGATCATCAGCAACCTGCATGTAAGAGGCATTTTTTCTATCTTTTTGGTGTAAAAATTCGGGAATAGTAACTGGTTTTTGGTTTGACAAAACACAGGACTTACAAAAAACTGTTTCGGATGGTTGGTTAAACAATGTTTTCATATTTTTTTAAAAGCTAATTTCTTATATTAATTTTTTTCTGTTTAAGATAGCTTTTAATTTTCTTTAAACTGAACGTTACCAAATTTTTTGGTTTATGAATATTATGTTTTAAAAATTCCGTATTGCCAGTGTCGTCAAATTTAAGTTTTTTATGAGATATTGTATCGTAATGCAAAGCTGAGCCTATCCCGATACCATTGATGTATTTATTTTTTTTTATGATTTCAGCTATTTCTCTAAGATTTGAAGCACCTCCAACCAAAACTATTGAATTTTTCACATTTCTTAAATAACTAACCATATTTATATCATAACCTCTTCCTGTTCCATCCATATCAACAGAAGTCAAAAAAATTTCTACTGGAGCCACTGAATTTATTTTTTTTATCCAGTCATTCAGTTCTATTCCAGTAAATTCTCTACCAGATTTTATAGTAATCATATATTTCTCTTTTATTTTTACTGCTTCAACAGAGACCACGATATTTGAAACTCCAAATTTTTTAATAGACTCTTTAAAAAAAGAAAAATCACTAACAATCGCTGAGTTAATTGAAACTCGGTCTGCTCCTGCGTTTAGAAAATTTTGTATATCACTAAGTGTCTTTACGCCCCCTCCAGCTGTTATCGGTATAAGAATATTATTTGCAACTTTTTTTAAAATACTTAATAACGTATTTTGTTGATAAAGAGAGGCCACTACGTCTTGAAAAAAAATTTCATCTGCACCTTCATTGAAATAATGTAATGCAAAATTTTCTGGATTACCCAAAACTCTAAGCCCGTCTAATTTAATACCTTTTACAAGATTAGGACCTTTCACTTCCAATTTTGGGATAATTCTTATATATTCTTTTTCCATAATGTTAATTCATATAGGATTAAGTAGAGCAGGTTCAACATATTTACAGCAGGTTATATTTCCAAGTTTTAAAAAAAGCAAATATATTAACTTATTTAATCACAAAAAATTCAGATTAAATTTTTTTTATAATTATAATTATCCTTTTCAAAAAAAATTTCCATACAAATTTGACATTTTGTCATGTGAGAATTTTTTAAATCCATATACAAACATTAATTTACTATTATCCCAAATAAGATATTTTGAAAAAAATTACCCAAAAAGAAAAATAGAGGTGCTTTTAATTTTGAGGAAACCTTTCGAACATTTATTATCTTTGTATAATTACTCAGTGGCCAACGGTGCAGTTTACGAGAAGCTGGACGATATTTTTGATTTTAGCTATTTTCCATATGCCTCAAACATGAATAAAAATAAACCATTTACAATTACAGCGTATAATTACAAATCATTAATAAAAAACTTAAAAAAAAATTTTAAAGTTCATATTTTTTGGTATGAAGATATTTTCGAAAATCATCTTTCTATAAAAAACTTTCAAAGTAAATTATCTAGGATTCTCTCGAAAGATTTTGAAAAATTAAACGATTCTAACTTTAACGAAAACAATAAGAGTAGAAACAGAAGTCTATCGAAACAAGATATATTAAAAAAAAGAATTAAAAATTTTAAACGCAAAAAAATTAAATTGATTGTAAATAAATCTTACTTTAAAACAAGATTTAGCGTTAAATTTAAAAGAAAATTTATATTACATTTCAATAAGATGAATAATTCATAAATAAATGAAAATACTTGTTATAATCCCCGCACGAAAAGGATCGAAAGGTATTAGAAAAAAAAATTTAGCTAAAATAAACGGTAAACCTCTAATACATTTTACTTTTGATTTATGTAAAAAAATAAAAAATGTTTCAAAATTTTGTTTAACCACGGATTCTAAAGATATAATTAATTATTCGAAAAAGTTTAAATTAATTTCTTCGCCATTCACAAGACCAAACAATTTATCAAAAGATAATTCAAAATTAAGTGAAGCAATTTTACATACCTTAGAATTTTATAAGAATAAAAAAGTTAATTATGAATATTTTGTACTCCTACAACCTACCTCCCCTTTTAGAAGTGCTGAAGAAGTAAATTACTTGATAAAAGATATGATATCAAACAAATTTGAGTCTGGTTTTGGAGTTGCTCGTTCGTGGCTCCATCCTAGTGAGCATTTTCATTTAAATAAAAAAAAAATAATCTTAGATAGAAAATTTGATAACAACAGACAAAAATTTAAAACTTTTTACTTTATTTCAGGTGCAATTTACATGTGTTCGACAAAGTCTTTTATGAAAAGTAAAAAATTTATTAATAGAAAATCTAAAGCTTATCTTTTTTCCGATTTATCAATGATTGATATAGATGAACCTTTTCATCTTGAAGTTGCAAAATCATTATTTAAAAATAATAAAAATTTTAATAAATTTAAGACAAAATGTAGAAGGCTTAACTAATTGAAAAAAATTATAATTTTTACCTCTACAGAATTAAGGCATAAATATTTTAGAGTGTTTTTGAGCCAACAAAAGGGCATTCAAGTATTAAAAACTTTTTCAGAAGATGGATGGACTTTAAAAAAACAATTAGCAGCTAAAAAAAATTATTTAAAGGAAGAACACCTTAATTTTAGAAATAAATCTGAAATCTCCTTATTAAAAAAATACTGCGATAAGACAAAAGATAAATCAAATAATATTATTTGCGAGAAAGATTATTTGTCTACAGATAATTGTCTTAAGCAAATAAATTTTCTCAATCCAGATTTGATAGTAGTTTTTGGCACCTCATTATTAAAAGGAGATATATTAAATGATTATGCAAAGAGGATAATTAATGTTCATTTAGGCTTGAGCCCTTATTACAGAGGTAGTGGCTCTAATTATTTCCCTTTTGTAAATAATGAGCCTGAATATGTAGGAGCAACGTTTATGTTTTTAGACAAAGGTATAGATACCGGAAATATCATTCACCAAATCAGACCAAGGATTAATCTAAATGAAGACTATTATGAAATAAGTGCGAAATTTATTATTCAAATGAGTGCTGTTTACTCACAAATAATAAAAAATTTTGAGAAGATTAAAATTAAAGAAATAAAAAGAAATAAAATTATAAGTCATTTATATAAAAGGAACGATTTTTCTGATGGAAGTTTAAAAAAATTAAGACTTAATTTTAAAAACGGATTATTATCTGAGTATTTAAAAGAAAAAAAAAAAAGAGATAAAGAAGTGCCAATAATCACTCAAGATTGGGTAGTTTAAAAACGGTTACAATCAAATCTTGGCAACTCAAATGGCCGCTTTTTTAAATCATTTTTTGTAATTTTTTTGTTTCCAGTGCTAAAGGCAAATTCAAATTTAAGTTTTCGTAAAACTTGAAGCGTATTATTATTATAATTTATTTTACCCCCGTAAGGGTAACAAAATATATCACACTTTTTATTTATAACTTTTTCTAAAAACTTTTTACTACTCTTAATTTCTTTCGTTTGTTGATATAAAGTTAGCCTAGAAAGAGGAATGTGATTTTTAGAATGTGAGCCAATAACCATTCCTAGATCTGATAGATATTTAATCTCTTTTGGCGAAAGATAATATTTTCTATAATCTAGTTTAATGTCAAATTTTTTTGTAAGCTTCTTAAAAATTATTCTATTTATCTTAGAGTTTGAAAAATAATTTATAATTTTCTTAAATTCATTTGTATTGGTCTCGTCCTTATTATCTTTATAAACGTATTTAAATTTTTTTCTTATTTTAGAATTAAAAAAACTTAAATACTTTTCTTGAACAATAATTTTTTTTAATTCTTTTAAAGCATCATTAGCTCCAACTTTTCCGAGTACAATGTGTGATTTGTGAACATCCAAAATTTCCTTTTTTTCATACGGTTGAGTTGAAACAAAAAAGATGCCTGATAATTTTCTTTTCTTAAGTTCCTCCGCAGCCCAAATATGATCCTTTAAGCCATCATCAAAAGTAAGAATATTGCCCTCTCTGTTTGACCTAATTTCATCATTAGTTGAAATTATTTTCTCTCTTGAAAAAAAATCAATTTGATTAAGAAATTTTTTTCTTTCGAGAAAATTATAATTAGGAAATTCTCTGCTAAAGTTTCTAATGTAATGATACATAATTGCTTTCATCAAAAAATTTTAACCCACATTTGATTTTGAATATTTAATAGCGCGTTGGTAAAAAATCTTTTTTTATTTATCTTAATAGTCCAACTTCTTATCAAGTCTTGTTTCTTTTTTTTAACATCTTTACTAATATTAAATCTATATATTTTAATCTTTTTATTTTTAAAAATTTTTGAAATTGTTTTTAGGCTCCAAACATTCCACCCAGACTGTAATTTGTTAATTTTGTTAATATCTTTATACTTTACGATTATATCGTAATCCCATTCATTAAAGGACTCAAATATAAATAGAATAGTATTTTTTTTTGAACACTTTTTAATATTTTTTGAAAAAATCTTCAAATCATCAAAAATTGAAATAACTCCTGAGCATATAATGATATCATATTTTCCGATTGATCTAATCGATGAATTAAAGTCTAATCTTTTAAATTTGACTTTTTTAGATACATTTTTTTTAGCTTTCTCAATTAATTTTTTTTTTATATCAACACCAGTGATTTTTAAATATTTAAATTTTTTCTCTAAGTTGTATATAAGCTCACCGTTTGAACAACCTATATCCAACACTTTGTAATTTTTTTTTTTTAGATTAAGTTTACTTAAAATTTTTAAAAGATATTTATGGCTCTCTTTTGGATTTTTGTACCTTTTCTCTTTTAAGTATAGATTATCGTGAATCCTCATGATGAATTCTTAATTTAAAAGCAGAATAAGTTAAATAAAATTCAAAATCTATATATTGAATATTTCAAAATTTTTTATCAATATCTGCTAAATATCTTATTTTTAAAGCAAAATAGCTTTACTGTTCAAAATATGAACGCTATAAGTGTTCATTTATTGAACATATGAAAAATACAGAAGATCAATTTGAAGTTTTGAGGAAACTACAAAAAAAACCAAATAGTTCTCAAAGACAACTAGCAAGTTCGCTTGGTTTCAGTCTTGGTAAACTAAATTACTGTTTAAATGCTTTAAAAGACAAAGGCCTGATTAAAATAGAAAATTTTACTAAAAATCCAAAAAAATTAAATTATATTTATGTTCTTACCCCAAAAGGAATTTCTGAAAAAACTAAGCTGACAATAAACTATATGAAAAAGAAAATGAAAGAATATGACGAACTTAAGAAAGAGTTAGATTAACATGTGGGCAATTCTAAAATTCGATAAAAAATATTTTGAATTATTAAAAAAAGATCTTGAAAAGAAACTTGGTTCAAATATTTCTTTTTACAAACCTACTATATTGATCAGTAAAAAAGTTAATAAAAAAAAAATCAATAAAGAAATAAATATTTTAGGGGACTATATTTTTTGCTTTCATGAAAAATTTAAAAACTCAACTATTAAGGATTTTAAGTACTCAAGAGGATTAAAATATTTTCTTGAAGGATTTGAGAAATCTCAAAAAGAGATTAATCAATTTATAAAAAAATGTAAAGAGAATGAAGATAAATCAGGATTTATAAAGCAAGAATTTTTTAACGATATATTACTACAAAAATACAAATTTATTTCTGGACCATTTATAAATAAAATTTTTAGCATTATAGAAATGGGAAGATATAAGAATACTATTATGATTGGAAATATAAGAACAGTTGTTAATAAAAATAAAAACTGCTTGTATCAGCCAATCTAAATTAAGAATATGACAATAACGCAAAAGTGTACTTTTGGCAAAGTGCGGAGCTATGGTAATTATATATAATAAAATAACCTTATGAAGAAAAATAAAACTATTATTATTGCTGAAGCTTGTGATAATCATTTTGGAAAGTTAAAAACAGCAAAAAAATTCGTAGACTTTGCTAAGTCCGCTGGAGTGGATTATATAAAGTTTCAACACCATTTACCTGATGAGGAAATGCTACCTGATGTACCCAAGTCAAAAAATTTTGACTTATCATTATATGACTTTTTAAAAAAATATGCCCTTAATATAAATCAACATAAACAATTAATTGCCTATACCAAAAAAAAGAAAATTAAATATCTATGCACACCTTTTAGTTACAAAGCGGCAAAAGAATTAAACGAAATAGGCGTCGATATGTTTAAAATTGGTTCAGGAGAATTTACTGATAAGCCTTTTATCAAAAAAATTCTTTCATTTAACAAGCCAGTAATTTTTTCCACTGGAATGTCTTCTGTAAGCGATATTAAAATGATGGTTAATTTTATTAATAAAAATAAAAGAAATAAAAATATATCTTTTCTAAATTGTACTAGCGAGTACCCACCTATATATGATGATATAAATTTAAATTTTATTCCCAAATTAAAGAAAATTTGTAAAGGTTATCGCATAGGCCATTCCGATCATACAAATGATAATTATACTTCATTTGGAGCAGTTTCTTTAGGCGCCAAAATTATTGAGAAACATATCATTATAAAAAAAAATTCATTTGGTCCTGACAGAGATGTTTCGATAAATTTAGATGAATTAAAAGAATTAGTTCAAGGTATTAGAAAGTTAGAAAAAGCTTTGGGTTCTAATAAAAAAATTTATAATTTGGAAAAACCTATAGAAAAATGGGCAAAGAGAAGTCTTGTAGCGATTAGAGATATTAAAATAGGTGAAAAACTTTCTGAAAAAAATATTTGGTCTAAGAGACCAGGCACAGGAATTCCATCTAGATTTTTTTTCAAAATTGTTGGCAGAGTTGCAAAAAGAAATATTAAGTATAATACGATTATCAAAAAAGAACATTTTAATTAATTCCTATGAAAGTACTTTTTTTTACTGGATCTAGAGGCGAGTGGGGTTACATAAAGCCTATACTCAGCTTATGTAAAAAAAATAATATTAAGTATAATATTTGTGCAACTAATATGCATTTATTAGAAAACTATGGTTATTCAATAAATGAAATTTTAAATGATGGTTTTAAGGTCTCGGATAAAATTTTTATGGCAATAGATGGATATAACCCTGTCACAATGAGTAAGTCCATGGGAGTGCTTATGACTTCATTAACTGATGTAGTTAATAGGATAAAACCAGACTGGGTAGTTCTCGCGGGAGATCGTTCAGAAACTTTAGTTGCTTCGATTGTTTGTTCTTACATGTACGTGCCCGTAGCGCATATACAAGCTGGTGAATTATCAGGAAATATTGATGGGTTAGCAAGGCATGCGATTGGAAAATTCGCACACATTCATTTTGCATCTAATAAAGATGCTTATAGCAGATTGCTAAAACTTGGAGAAGAAAAGTTTAGAATTAAATTAGTTGGTGCACCACAGTTAGATGAAATTAAAAAAATAAAAGAATCCTCAATTTCAAGAAAAAAACTTACAGAAAAGCTAGGGATAAAAAACGGCAAATATCTTTTAGCAGTATACCATCCTGTAACCGAAGAGTACTCAAAGATTGAGACTCAAATAGATAAGATTATACAAGTTTTAAATTTGTCACCATTAAATAAAGTTTGGATATTACCAAATAATGACTCAGGATCTTTAATTGTAAAAAAAAAGATCATTCATAACAAATCTTCAGATCACTATTTGTTTGAAAATTTAAAACGAGAAGATTATTTAAATTTATTGAAACACTCTGAGTGTATAATAGGTAATTCCAGCTCAGGTATTATTGAGGCACCCTCTTTTGGTATTCCTTGCATTAATATTGGGAGAAGGCAAAATAAAAGAGTTCAAGCTAAAAATGTAATTAATGTACAAAAATATGAATTATCTAAAATTAAATTAGCGTTAAGAAAGGCAATTAGCTATAAATTTAAAAAAAAATTAAATAATCTAAAAAATCCTTATGGAGATGGAAAATCATCAGAAAGAATTTTGAAATTATTGATAAATGAAAGAAAGAATAAAAATCTCCTAATAAAAAATTTAACTTTTTAAATGAAAAAACTAGAAATTATTTCAATTGATAAAAACTCAACACTAGAGAGTGCCATGTTGTTAATCAAACTTAATGGACTAAAAACAGTTTGCGTTTTAAATAAAGATAAAGTTGTTGGTATATTAGATGTAGAGGATATTATCGATGCCTTGCTAAAGAAAAAAAGTTTTAATTTAAAAGTTGAAAATATAATGAATAAATCATTTAAATATTTAACCTCTTATAATAAAAACGAATTAATTAAATTATTTAAAAAATTTAATCTTACAATTGTTCCAATAGTAAATAAAAGGATGCAATTAAAAAAGATAGTTCATATAAGGGATATTTTATAAATAATAGATTTATTTTTAGTGAAAAAAAAATTATCAGTTGGAATTATTGATTTAGAACGAAATAATATTTTTAGTATTTACCACGCTTGTAAATTGTGTGGGTATAAAACATCCATTATAAAAAAAAATGATAAAAATTATAATTATGACTTTATCATCTTACCAGGTGTAGGAGCATTTAAAGGAGCAATGAGTTTTATTAAAAAGCACAATATAGATAAGGAATTAAAAAATTTTCTAAAAAGAAATGAATCTAGATTTATTTATGGAATATGTTTAGGAATGCAATTAATGTTTGAAAAGAGTTTTGAGATGGGTAAAAATCAAGGTCTCAGTTTTTTAAAAGGCATGGTCAAAGAATTACCGAATAAGAAGAATTTGTCATCCTTAAATATTGGCTGGAAAAGTGTCAATTTTAAAAGGAAACAAAAAAAAAATTTTTATTTTGTCCACTCTTTTTTTTGTGAACCTACTGAAAAAAAGATAATTATTGGAAGCTCTGTATTTGGTAAAAAAATTTTTTGTTCAGCCTTGAAAACTGATAAAATAATTGCTACTCAGTTTCATCCCGAAAAAAGTGGAATTGATGGATTAAAATTTTTAAAAAAAATACCAAGTATTATGAAAAAAGATAAATATGCAATTTAACACTAAAGACATAAATTTTTTTAACAAAACTGGATGGCTTAGAATACCAAATTTCTATAACAAAAAAGATTTGCGTATTATTAAAAAAAAATTAGATAAAATTTTAAAAAATGCCTCAAAAAAATATAATAGTCATGGCAGAGAAATTAATTTAATAAATGGTCCGAATAACAAAAAAATAATAAATTCTTTTCATAAATTGCACGACTACGATTATGTCAAAAAGTTAGCCAAAGCCAAAAAAGTTTTAAATTTAACAAATAGTCTTTTAAATACAAAAAAAGTAAAGTTAAGAGCTTCAGAGTTTTTCGCGAAACCTAAAAAAGTAGGTTTAGGCGTACCTCTTCATCAAGACAACTATTATTGGTGTGTAAATAATTCGAAAGCTTTAACTATTTGGATTTCACTTGATAAGTCCACAAAGCAAAATGGTGCACTAAGTTATTATAGCGGCTCTCACAAATATGGAGTTTTAAAACATCAAGCCTCTTATCATCCAGGCACATCCCAAAAAGTACCTTTACTAAAAAAAATTAAAAAATTAAAAAAAGAAACACCAATATTAAATCCTGGAGATGCTTTATTACACCATTGTCTAATTGTTCACGGAAGTGAAAAAAACTCTTCTTCTATACCTAGAAGAGGTCTAACTTTTCAATTTATGGACAAAAAGTCAAAAATTAATCAGAAAATGAAAAAAAGATACGAAAAGTCTTTAAATAATCAAATTAAAAAAAGACTTAACTAGATACCATTAAAAAAAATGCCCGGTTGGGAACTCATAAATAATAGAGAAAAAAGAGAATTAAATTCAATTTTTGAAAAATCAAATGGAGTAATGTTTGCTCATGCTTTTGAAAAAAGAAGAAATAATATTTTTAGAGTCAGAAAATTTGAAAAAGCTGTAGCAAAATTTTTAGGCGTAAGATACTGCTTGGCAACTACCTCAGGAACAATGGCACAGTTTATCGCTATGAAGGCGATGGGCGTTAAACAAGGAGATGAAGTTATAACTCAATCTTTTACTTTTGTAGCAACTGTTGAGGCAATTCTTCTGTTAGGCGCTAAACCTGTTATATCCAATGTTGACGATAGTTTAAATATGAGCCCAAAAGACTTAGAGAAATTAATATCAAAAAAAACAAAACTGATAATCCCAGTACCAATGTTAGGAAATCCATGTGATATGAAAAAAATAACTGAGATATCAAAAAAATATAAAATACCTATTTTAGAGGATGCATGCGAATCGCTTGGAGCAAAATACAAAAAAAAATTTGTGGGAACGCACGGTAAAGTAGGAGTTTATAGTCTAGATTTTGCCAAAACTATAACAACTGGAGAAGGAGGATTGATCGTTACTAATGATAAAAATATTTATAAACATTGTATGGAATTTCACGATCATGGGCATGAGAACAATAAAACTAGACCTCGTGGAAAAGACACTCGAACTATTTGGGGTTTAAATCTTAGAATGACAGAACTTCAAGCAGCTGTTGGCCTTGCACAATTGAGAAAACTTAATTTTATTCGAAAAAAAAATAAGATTAATAAAAATTTTATAAAGAACAAAATTAAATTTAATAAACAAATAGAATTCAGAAGAATAAACGGCGATGGCGATTTATCTGATACGTTAATTTTTTTCCTTAAAAATAAAAAAATAGCAAGTAAAATGGAAAATTATCTTATTAAAAATAAAATAGGTATTAAAAATTTACCTAATGCAATTGACTGGCATTTTGCAGGAAATTGGTCACATATTTTTAGACATGTTAGTCTATACAAAAAAAATTTTAGAACAAAATGGAATAAATCAAGAAATTACTTGGAAAGAGCTATAGCTATACCTATTTTTGTGAAATACTCTTACAAAGATCTAAACCATATTTCTAATAAAATAAACAGTTTCTTCAAATAAATACATTAAAAAATTAATTAAAAGTTAATGTTGAAATTTATTTCTTCTTTAAGAAATTTAAAAAAAATAAGAATTAGTTTTGTAACACCTAAAAGGTGTGACCTAATAGTTTTTGAAGAAAGACAAATTGGCGATTTACGATATATTTTAAATAAAAGAAAATATTTTGTATTAAATTATAAAGAAGACCCGAAAATAAATATCTACTTATCTTTTAAGATTTTGCTCAAAATTTTTAAGTATTTTAAAGGAAATTTATACTCAGCTTATTTAGCTTCAATTATTGAATTAATAAGTCCTAAGCTTGTAATAACTTTTTTTGATAATTCAATAAAGTTCTATGATCTTAATATATTGTTTAAGAACAAAATTCAGTTTTTAGCTATTCAAAATGGTGGTCGTACTGATATCTTACATTACAAACACGAATATAAAGTTGGTTTAAGTAAAAAAGATTTATCTAAAAGAATTTTCTTACAAAATTACTTATGTTTTGGATCTAATGATGTTAAAAATTTCAAAAAATTTAAGGTAAATGTACAAAACTTCTTTAAAGTTGGAAGTTTAAGATTATCAAATTTTCTTAAAGATTGTAGAGTTAAAAAAAAAATTAAATATGATATTTGCTTAATATCTGATCTACCTAGATCCAATTACCTTTCTCCTAAAGCCTACAACATAGAGGATATCGAAAAAGGTTATAAAGATTTAATTATTAATTGTATAAAGTTTTGTAAAAAATTTAAAAAAAAATTTGTTTTTGCAAGAAAAGACTATGGAACACTATACGTTAATGATAAAAAGTTTTTAAAAGAAAAACTTAATAAAAGCGAGTATAATTTTTTAAAAAAAAATTCAGTTACTAGAGAAAAAGATAAATATTCATCTTACAAGGCTATCTATAATAGCAATGTAGTTATTGGCGTTAATTCTACTATGCTGTTTGAAAAAATTTCACTTGGAGGTAAAATAATGGCTTGTAATTACACAAAATGTAAAATTTTTGATTTACCTGTAAATAAATATGCTTTTTCAAAAATAAGTTCATATTTACAATTTGAAAAAAAACTTTTGGATATAATAAAAATTTCTGAAGCAAAGTTTATTAATAAAATAAATTCTAAAAATCGTCAGCTTATTGAAAGCCACAAAACTAATACAATTAAAAAAATCAATGAAATAATTGATAAAAAAATTAAATAAAATGAATCCATTAATCGTAATAAGCCTAATTTTTTTTATTATATTATATTTTTTATTTAAAAGAGAATATTTATCTTTA
>CACODG010000011.1 GCA_902625945.1 uncultured Pelagibacteraceae bacterium
CGCAAAAGGATGTTGTAACGAGGTTTATGTTTTTTTATTAAATTCGCCTCTAAAAGAAGAGCCTCACTCTCATTACTTGTAGTAGTGGTTTCAAGGTTATGTGTGAGTGAAAGCATTCTTTCAGTTCTTATTGGAAGGTTGGACTCTGTGACATAACTTTTTAGTCTATTTGGTATATTTTTTGCTTTCCCAATATAAAGAATTTCACCAGTGGAACTGATCATTTTATAAACACCAGGGTTTTTTGGTATTAGTGGTATTTTTTCCTTAATTACTTTTTTTCCTAACTCTAAACTATTAATCATACTTTTGATTTAGATACCTCGATACCAACAGATTTAGTTTTTTTTAAGATATCTAACTTTTCTATCTTAAGATTTATCTTTATAACAAGTTTATTTTTAAATATCATTTTAAAAATATTTTCTGCTAAATCTTCAAGTAACTCGTGATGTCTTAAATAAGTAATTTTTTCAATTTGATTTACAATTTCTTCATAATTAAGTATTGAATTTAAATCTTTATTATTTGGAAGTACATATGGATTGGTCAAAATTTCAATATTAAATTTTACTCTTTGTTTCTTTTTTTTTCAAAATTATGTATCCCAATCGAAATCTTTAAAATTAAATCTTTTATAATTACTTTTCTTTTATATTTAAATTTTTCTCTCTTTTTGAATTTAATTATTTTCATTCTTTTATATTAATAATATCTGGTGTTTGCCAAGCAAGTCTTTGTCCACTATCGATATTTATTATTTCTCCTGTTATACTTTTATTTTCAATAAAAAACCTTACTCCATTACATATATCATCTAATTCTACTTTTTTCCTTAAGGGAGTAGATTTCCATTGTTTTTTAAAATGCGCTTCAGATTGTCTTATGTTTTTTAAAGTTGGCCCAGGTGAGATACCATTGACTCTTATGTTAGGTGCTAATTTCATGGCCGATGTTTTTGTAAAAGTGGCCAATGAGGACTTACTTAAAGTATATGAGAAAAAAAAAGGAGTTAATTTTTCAACTCTTTGATCAATAATATTAATTATACATCCTTCTTTGTTTTTAACTAACTTTTTAAAACTTTGAGTTAAGATTGCTGGTGCTTTTAAATTGATATTTATATGTTTTGAAAATGATTTCTCAGAAAAATTCTCAAGATTATCATTTTCAAAAATAGAAGCATTATTAATTAAACAATCTAATCCTCTCATTGTTTTATAGGCTTTTTTAATTAAAATTTGGGTTTCTTTTAAATTATTTAAATCGGCTTTGAATAAGTATGCTTCAGCCCCGAGATCTTCTAATTCTTTTTTTAATTTTAAAGCGCTACTTTTAGATTTATTAAAGTGAATACCTATTTTTGTTTGAAAGTTAACTAAACTTTTTGCAATTGCAGATCCTATTCTAGTAGCTGCGCCGGTGATTATTATTTTTTTGGCTTCCATTTTTTTATCGCTTTTCTTGGTTTAGTGCCCGGCATACCCATAGTTGATCTACCTTTTGGATATATCTTGCTTTTCAAATTATATTGAGAAATCTTTGGATTTAAAGTAATTTCAAGCTCACTTGCCTCTAGTTTTCTCATTTCATCTCTTAGTTTAGCTGCCTCTTCAAATTCTAAATTAGATGCAGCCTCTTTCATCTTTCTATTTAAAGCTTTCAGATGTTTTTTTAAGTTTCCGCCTACGTTTGACCCCTCACTAATTTTTACGTAATCTTTTTCGTAAACGGACTCTAAGATGTCACTAATTTCTTTTTTAACTGACTCAGCAGTTATTCCATTTTTCTTATTATATTCTAATTGTTTATTTCTTCTCCTATCTGTTTCCTTAATGGCTTTTTCAATACTCTTTGTGACTTTATCAGCATATAAAATTACTTTACCATCAACATTTCGCGCCGCTCTTCCAATAGTCTGTATTAAAGAAGTTTCAGATCTTAAAAATCCCTCTTTATCAGCATCTAAAATTGCTACTAAAGCACATTCGGGAATATCTAATCCTTCTCTCAATAAATTAATTCCTACAAGAATATCAAATACTCCCATTCTCAAATCTCTTATGATCTCAATTCTTTCTAGAGTATCAATATCAGAGTGCATATATCTTACTTTAAGACCATTTTCGTGAAGATATTCTGTAAGATCTTCGGCCATCTTTTTTGTCAGTGTTGTAGCAAGAACTCTATATCCTTTTTTTTACAATCTCTTTTGCCTCATGCATAAGATCATCAACTTGAGTTTTAGCTGGTCTTATTTCAACTGGAGGGTCTATTAAACCTGTTGGCCTAATAATTTGGTCAATATATTTATTACCTGTTTGTTTTAGTTCCCAAGGACCTGGGGTAGCAGATACGAAAACAGTTTGTGTTCTCATTAAATCCCATTCTTCAAATTTTAAAGGTCTATTATCCATACATGATGGGAGTCTAAATCCATACTCGGCTAATGTACTTTTTCTAGTCCTATCACCTTTGTACATTCCATTTAATTGAGGGACTGTTACATGACTTTCGTCTACAAATATAATTGCATTATCTGGAAAATACTCGAACAGAGTAGGAGGTGGTTCACCAGCTTTTCTTCCTGATAAAAATCTTGAATAATTTTCTATCCCTGCACAAGTTCCGGTAGCTTCAATCATTTCTAAATCAAACTTAGTTCGTTCTCTTAATCTCTGTTCTTCTAAAAGTTTATTATTTTCTCTATGACTTTTTAAAGTCTCAGCTAATTCAGATTTTATTTGTCTGATTGCTTGCTCGATAGTAGGCTTAGGAGTTATGTAATGGCTATTTGCATAAATTTTTATAATTGAGTAATCATTTGTTTTATCTCCAGTAAGTGGGTCAAATTCTTCAATTTTTTCCAATCTATTTAAATTAAAACTTATTCTCCAAGCTCTATCTTCTAGGTGCGATGGAAAGATCTCTAAATTTTCTCCTCTTACCCTAAATGTCCCTCTAAAAAAATTTTGGTCATTTCTTTTATACTGTAAGTTTATAAATGCTCTAATTAAATCATCTCGCTCGTACTCATAATTCTTTTTTAAAGTAATTGTCATTTTCGAGTACGCCTCTACAGAACCTAAACCATAAATACATGATACACTAGCAACAATAATTACGTCATCTCTTTCCAACAAAGATCTTGTTGCTGAGTGTCTCATACGATCAATTTGCTCATTTATTGAAGCCTCTTTTTCTATATAAGTATCAGATCTAGGAACGTATGCTTCTGGAGTGTAATAATCGTAATATGATACAAAATATTCTACAGCATTATTTGGGAAAAAACTTTTAAACTCTCCGTACAATTGAGCAGCTAAAGTTTTGTTTGGCGCTAGAATTAGAGCTGGCCTATTAGCCTTTTCGATGACTTTTGCCATTGTAAAAGTTTTACCCGATCCCGTAACCCCCAAAAGTACTTGTTCTTGTTTGTTATCTTTTAAGTTTTTTAATATTTGCTTTATTGCCTCTGGTTGGTCGCCGCTAGGTTGAAAATCACTTTTGATTTTAAAGTTAATACCTCCCTCTAACTTCTTAATTTTTTTTGGGTTATTAACTTCTAGATCAGCTAATTTTTCTTGATAAGTATTTTGCATTTTGTGTTAATAATAAAATAATTATATTATAAATTTCAATGAGCATAGTTTCCAATAGTTTAAAACGTATAAAACCGTCGCCTACAATAGCAGTTACCTCAAAAGCAAGGGAAATGAGAGCTGCTGGAAAGGACGTAATAGGTTTAGGGGCTGGAGAACCTGATTTTGATACTCCAGATAATATTAAAGAAGCAGCAATAGAAGCGATTAGAAAAGGCGATACAAAATATACCGCAGTGGATGGAACCCCAGCATTAAAAAAAGCTATCCAAGCAAAATTTTTTAGAGAAAATGATTTATCATATGAGCTTGATCAAATTTCAGTCGGAACCGGAGGGAAGCAAGTTTTATATAATGCTTTTATGGCAACTATTAACAAGGGTGATGAGGTAATTATTCCAGCCCCTTATTGGGTTTCTTATCCCGATATTGTTTTGTTATCTGGGGGAAAACCTAAAATAATTAAGTGTGATGAAAAAAATAATTTTAAATTAACACCGGAAAAATTAACAAAAGCGGTTTCAAAGAAAACAAAGTGGATTATTATTAACTCTCCATCTAACCCAACAGGCTCTGGTTATACCAAAGATGAGATAATAGCTTTATCAAAGATTTTAATAAAATATAAAGACTTATATATTTTGAGCGATGATATTTACGAACATATTACTTATGACGGTTTTAAATTTTTTACAATCGCACAAATTGAAAAATTAAAAAGTAGAACTTTAACCATGAATGGAGTGAGTAAATCTTATTCAATGACTGGCTGGAGGATAGGTTATGCTGCGGGTCCAAAAGAAATTATTAAAGCGATGGCTAAAATTCAATCTCAGTCAACTAGTAACCCTACATCCATCAGTCAGGCAGCTGCTGTGGAAGCACTAAATGGAACACAAGACTTTATATTGGAGAGATCTAATTCTTTCAAAGAAAGAAGAAATTTTGTTGTTAATAGTTTAAATAATATTAAGGGTATAAGTTGTTTGAGTCCCGAAGGAGCATTCTATGTTTTTCCTAATTGTAAGAAACTACTAAATAAAAAAACAAAACTTAAAACAGATAAAGATTTCGTAGAAAAGTTATTAGAAAAAGCTGAAGTAGCGGTGGTGCAGGGATCAGCTTTTGGTTTAGATGGATATTTTAGAATTTCTTATGCAACCTCTATGGAAAATTTAAAAAAAGCAATGGAAAGAATTAAATCTTTTTGTGATAACCTTAATTAGACTCAGATAGATATTTTTCAGCTTCAAGTGCTGACATGCAACCCATTCCAGCAGCAGTAACAGCTTGTCTAAAAATTTTATCCTTTACATCCCCTGCAGCAAAAACTCCTGGAATATTCGTTTCAGTTGAGTCAGGTTTTGTAATTAAATACCCTTCTTTATCCATTTTTAGTTGATCTTTAAACAAAGATGTTGCTGGATCATGACCTATTGCAATAAATAAACCATCAACTTTAAGATCTTTAACTTTATTTTCTTTTACATTTTTAATTTTTAATGCATTAACAGTCTTCGGCTCTTTAGTGCCAACAACATCTTCAACCACTGTATCCCAAATAATCTCTATTTTCTTATTAGATTTTAATTTTGCTTGAAGCATTTTTTCTGCTCTTAATTCATTTCTTCTATGTATCAGATAAACTTTTGAGGCAAATTTGGTAAGGAATATTGCTTCTTCAACAGCAGCGTTTCCACCTCCTACAACAGCAACTTCTTTTTCTTTAAAGAAAAAACCATCACAAGTGGCACAGGCAGAAACTCCAAACCCCCTAAACTCTTGTTCAGATTTTAAATTTAACCACCTTGCTTGGGCACCTGTTGAAATTATAAAACTATCTGCTGTATAAACTTGTCCGCTATCACCAGTTGCAGTAAAAGGTTTTTTTGTTAAGTCAACTCTACTAATATGATCTTGTATCATCTCAGTTCCTACAGCTTCGGCTTGGCCTTTCATTTCATCCATGAGCCATGGCCCTTGAATCACTTTTGAATATCCTGGATAATTCTCTACGTCTGTAGTGGTGGTTAATTGTCCCCCAGGTTGAGAACCGTGAACAAGTATTGGTTTTAACATAGCTCTAGCCGCGTAAATAGCAGCTGTATAGCCAGCAGGACCAGATCCAAGAATTAACACTTTTGTGTGTTTTGTTGATTTATTATTCATTATGTAAGGGTATATAATAACTAATGTTAGAATTAAAAGCACTTCTTTTAACGCAAGGGATGCACGGCATGGTTAGTCAAGTAGAGGGATTAGCTAAAGCTTTGGGCCTAAGTTATAAACATCAAAAAATTGAATTAAAATCTTTTTGGAATTTAATACCTCCAAAAATCAGCCCAATATCAGAAAATTTGGTAAAAAATAAATTCGTATGTGATTGTAAAGTTATTATATCTTGTGGAAGAAAAAGTGTAATACCATCAATAGCCTTAAAAAAAAGATTAGGTAATCAAATTTTTAATATTCACATACAAGATCCCAAAGTTTCTTTTGAACACTTCGACCTCATAGTAAGTCCTGAGCATGATAGTTTAAAAGGCGAAAATATAATAAACACAATGGGTGCAATTCATTATTTAAATAAAAAAGAAATAAGTGAAAATTCTCAATATCTTAGAATAGAAAAAGATAAGAGAAGAGAATTAGTTGCATTTATAATTGGCGGACCTAACAAATATTATAATTATTCGGAAAAACAAATTCATGAACTTTTTAATAAAGTAAAAACTTTGTTTACCCCAGATAAATTTAAAATTATAGTTATTCCCTCTTATAGAACTCCTGAAAATATTTTAAAAATAGCTTTCAATACTTTCAGTATTAATCATCACGTAGTAAGAAATATTGATAAAAATGCTTATCTTTCGGCATTAGCGATTTCAAATTATATAGTTGTAACATGCGACTCCACTTCAATGATTTCGGAAGCTGCAATGACTGGAAAACCTGTCTATATTGCTATGATGAAGTCTTTTAAGCCAACTGGGAGATTTAAAAAATTTTATTCACAAATGAAAGATTTAGGTATAACAAGAGAGTTAGAAGATAGAGTTGAAAGTTGGAGTTATAATAGTTTAAATGAGGTAAATAGAATTGCGCCAATTGTAAAAGCAAAAATGAGAAAAAATGGAATTATTTAAATCATTAGAAAATAAAACAAAGTTATTTAGTGACCCGTTTAAACACTTTGAAATCAATGAACCTTTGACACAAAATGCAATCGATGAAATTTGTAATGCAGAGATAGCTGATCCTAGAAAACAAAATTTAAATTATGACGGCACCAGAGCTTTAGATGGAGGAGAAGGAGCATTTCGAGCTGGAATTAAAGATGGAGGGAAAGCTAAAAAACTAAGGTGTTATGTTACTAAAGAAAATTCTGGACTGTTTCCTAATCTTACCAAATTTATAGAAGAACTAAGATCACCTGAAGTTTATAAAAAAATTGGTTCACTAATTGGGAAAAATTTAAACAATTCTTATGTAAGACTTGAAGTGATTTGTGATAGAGAAGGTTTTTGGCTGAAGCCTCACTGTGATATCGAAGAAAAATTAATGTCTTCAATAGTTTTTGTTAATTTGCATAATGAGTCAGAAAATTTAGGAACAGATTTTTACGATTCAAACCTTAATAAAGTTAAAACCGTTCCATACAAACATAATTATGGATACTTCTTTACTAGCGGACCAAATACTTGGCACGGTATGGAAAAAAAAGAGATTAAGAAAGAAAGAAGATGTATTCAGATAAATTATGTAACTTTTCAGACTGATTGGAAAGTCAAAAGCTAAATATCCTGTAGAGAAGTAACACTTATATCTCTAAGTTTCAGTGATTTAATTCCCTCTAAACAAACTTTGGCTGTTGACATATTAGTACAATAAGGAACTTTATTAGCTAATGTAGCCCTTCTCAAAGATACAGCATCACTAAATTGTGTTTCGCTATTTCCCCCACCAGTATTGATGACCAAAGCGATCTTTTTAGCGTTAAGAACATCAACAATATGCGGGGACCCCTGATTTACTTTATTTATTTTTTTACATTTAATACCATGCTTATTAATGTAATCAGCAGTACCGCTAGTACCGCAAAGACTGAAATTTAATTTAATTAATTGTTTAGCTAGTTGAACCCCCTCCGCTTTATGACTATTTTTGAGAGAAATAAAGGCCAAACCATTTTTTGGAAGAGAGTTTGAGGCCGCGATTTGACTTTTTGCAAAAGCCATTCCAAAATTTTTATCAAAACCCATAACTTCACCTGTTGATTTCATCTCTGGTCCAAGCAAAAGATCGCTGTTTGGAAATTTATTAAATGGGAATACCGCCTCTTTGACTGCAAACATATCTTTAGTTTTACTTTTTAAATTGAACTTTGATAATTTTTCACCTGCCATCACTCTTGAGGCTATCTTAGCAAGCGGTAGATTTTTTGCTTTTGAAACAAATGGAACGGTTCTACTTGCTCTCGGATTAACTTCAATTACATAAATTTTGTCTTTTTTAATTGCATACTGAACATTCATAAAACCTTTAACTTTGAGTGCTAAAGCTAATTTTTTTGTTTGATTTTCAATTTCTTTTATTAAAAAAGGTTTTATCGATACCGGAGGTAAACTACATGCTGAGTCACCAGAGTGTATTCCTGCCTCTTCAATATGTTGCATAATACCTGCTACGAAAACATTTTTACCATCTGAAATAGCATCAACATCTACCTCCATTGCATTATCAATAAACTTATCAATTAAGATTGGATTTTTTTCGGCGGCTTTAAATGCTTCTTTTACAAATTGTTTGAGCTGACTTTTTTCATGGACAATTTCCATTGCTCTTCCGCCTAATACATAAGATGGCCTTACCATTAAAGGTAAGCCAATTTTATTTGCAATTTTTATCGCTTGGGGGAAAGTTCTAGCTATACCACTCTCAGCTTGATTTAAATTAAGTTTATTTAAAAGATCTCTAAATCTATCTCTATCTTCAGCAAGATCAATAGATGAATATTGAGTTCCTAAAATCGGCAGGTTGTTTTTATGTAAAAATTTTGCAAGTCTAATTGGAGTTTGTCCTCCAAATTGAGTAATGACACCTTTTACATTGCCTCTTGATTTCTCTCTTTTTATAATATTAAAAACATATTCATCTATTAAAGGCTCAAAATATAATCTATCACTTGTGTCGTAATCTGTTGATACAGTCTCCGGATTACAATTGACCATGATAGTTTCATATTTAGCTTCTTTAAGAGCAAAACTAGCTTGGCAGCAGCAATAATCAAACTCTATTCCCTGACCAATTCTATTAGGACCGCCTCCAAGTATTATGATTTTATTTCTGTCAGAGGGGTCAGCCTCACATTCTGAATTTGCGGAGAAATTTCTTTGATAAGTAGAATACATGTAAGGAGTGAAAGATTTAAATTCTGCAGCACAAGTATCAACTTTTTTATAAACCGGTAACACTTTTAAAGCAGTTCTTTTCTTTCTAATTAATGTCTCTGAAGTATTTGTAAGTTCAGATAATTTTTTATCAGAAAATCCTATAGACTTTATATAATTAAATTCATTGAAATTTTTAGGAAGACCTTTTTTCTTAATTTTTATTTCATTCTCAATGATTTCTTTTATTTGATTTAAAAACCAAGGATCAATTTTTGAAAGTTTATTTATTTCCTTTAAATTTATATTTTTTCTTATAGCCTCACCAACTAATAAAATCTTATTTGGTATATTTTCCTTAAGTTTTTTTCTTATCTCTTTTAGATTTAAATTAAATATTTGATCTAAACCTGATAGACCTGTTTCCAATGAAACTAGGGCTTTTTGAAGAGATTCTTTGAAATTTCTTCCAATGGCCATTGCTTCTCCCACCGATTTCATCGATGTGCCCAAAACTGCAGCTGAAGAAGAGAATTTTTCAAAAGTAAACCTTGGAATTTTAGTGACCACATAGTCTAGTGTAGGCTCAAAAGATGCAGGTGTTACTTTTGTAATTTCATTTTTTAATTCATCTAAAGTATATCCCACAGCTAACTTTGCTGCTACTTTTGCTATTGGAAAACCTGTGGCCTTGGAAGCTAGCGCCGATGATCTTGAAACCCTAGGGTTCATCTCAATAATTACCATTCTTCCATTTTTTGGATTTATGGCAAATTGAACATTCGATCCCCCAGTTTCTACTCCAATTTTTCTTAAGCAAGCTATAGAGGCATTTCTCATAACTTGATACTCTTTGTCAGTTAAAGTAAGTGCTGGTGCGATAGTAACTGAGTCTCCAGTATGGATACCCATGGGATCTAAATTTTCTATTGAGCAAATGATTATGCAATTATCATTTTTATCTCTGACAACTTCCATCTCAAATTCTTTCCAACCTTCCAAACACTCCTCTACTAAGACTTGATTAACAGGTGACTCGTGAAGTCCATTTTTTATTATCTTATAAAAATCTTTTTTATTTTTGGCGATACCGCCTCCTAGACCTCCTAGAGTAAAAGCTGGTCTTATAATTGCTGGCAATCCAATTTGTTTTAATACCTTCGAAGATTGTTTAAAATTATTTACTATTTTTGATTTTGGAAGATCTAAACCAATCTCTATCATATTCTTTCTAAACTTTTTTCTATCTTCTGCATTTGATATTGCTTTTGAATTAGCACCTATTAGTTCAATTTTATATTTTTTAAGAATTCCTTTTTTTTCTGCTTGCATAGCTAAATTTAATGCAGTTTGACCGCCCATAGTTGGCAAAATCGCGTCAGGTTTTTCTTTAACAAGAATTTTTTCAAGAACTTCTATTGTAATAGGTTCAATATAAGTTTTATCGGCAACGTTCGGATCTGTCATTATTGTTGCCGGGTTTGAATTAATGAGAATTACTTTGAACCCTTCATCTTTTAAAGCTTTACAAGCTTGAGTTCCTGAATAGTCAAATTCACAAGCTTGTCCAATTATAATTGGCCCCGCTCCGACAACTAAAATTTTTTTAATATCTTTTCTTTTTGGCATTTTTTTTCATACTCTTTACAAATTTATCAAATAAATAAACACTATCTTGCGGACCAGGGTTGGACTCCGGGTGATATTGAACTGAGAAAACAGGTTTATTTTTTAATTCGATACCTTCAATACTATTGTCAAACAAAGACTGATGAGTAACTTTTATATTTTTAGGCAAACCTTTTTTTACTACTTCAAACCCGTGATTCTGACTTGTAATTTCCACATTACCCTCAATCAAATTTTTAACAGGATGGTTGGCTCCTCTATGACCTAACTTCATTTTTTCTGTCTTTGCACCAAGTGTTAAAGCTAATATTTGATGACCTAAACAGATGCCAAATAATGGTAAATTTTTTTTGATTAAGTCTTTAATTATCGGAATGGCATATTTTCCAGTTGCTGCAGGATCTCCAGGCCCATTTGATAAAAATATCCCATCAGGATTCAGTTTGAGAATGTCTTTTGCAATTGTTTTGCACGGTACGATTGTAACTTTACAATTAAAATCTGAAAAATATCTTAAAATATTTTTCTTAATCCCATAATCTATCGCAACTACGTGCAATGTCTTTTTTTTATTTTTTAAATATCCATTTTCTTTTTTCCAAGTTTTATAGTCTTGCCATAAATAATTCTTCTTAGTGGTAACCTGTTGCGCTAAATCTAAATTTTTAAGACCGCTCCATTTATTAGTAATTTTAATTAGTTTTTTTATATTTAATTTGTTTTTGTTGTAAAAAGATATAGTGCCTTTGGGAGCACCTTTGTCTCTAATGAAATTTGTTAAATTTCTGGTATCAATTCCAGTTATTCCAACTATCTTATTTTTTTTTAGCCATAGATCTAAATGTTTTAAAGATCTGTAATTTGATGGATTTGTTATTTCAGTGTTTATTATTACTCCTTTAGCCCATATTTTGTCAGACTCGTGGTCCTCTTTATTTGTTCCTACATTACCTACATGAGGAAAAGTAAAGTTAATAATTTGATCTGCATAAGAAGGATCGGAAATTATTTCTTGATAACCAGTAATTGAAGTATTGAAACATACTTCACCAGTTGCAGTGCCATTGTAACCCAAACCAACACCTTTAAAAAATTTACCATTTTGAAGAACTAAAATAGCTGTGGAATCGATCTTTTTAAGATTTTTTTTAGAGTTTATATTTTGACCAATCTTCTTCAAATACAACTCATGAGTTAAAGTAAAAAACTTATAAACATGATTTTGCGCAACATATGAAATAGAACTAAAATCGTCAAGAAAGTTCTTTTTATTTTTTATTAGAATTGTGATTAAAATAATTTTTCATGTCTTTAAAAAAAAAAATTGACGAAAAGCTTAATCAAGCGTTAAAAGCAAAAGATAAAAATACGTACCCAACGTTAAGACTTATAGTCTCTGCCATAAAAGACGTTGAAATTGCAGGGAGGTCAAAAGGCCAAAAAGAGATAAAGGATGGCGACATCATTGTCCTCTTAAAAAAGATGATAAAACAAAGAAATGAATCTTGCGAAGTATATAAAAAGGCTGGGCGTGAGGAACTGTTGGGGGCTGAGAAAAGAGAAATTGAGGTGATCGAGGCTTTTTTACCTAAACAACTTAGCGATGAAGAGACAAAAAAAATTTGTGAGGAAACAATTAAATCTGTCGGTGCAACGTCTATGAGAGATATGGGAAAAATCATGGGATCCTTAAAATCCAAACATGCAAACAATTTAGATTTTTCTAAAGTTAATATTATTTTAAAAGGACTTTTGAACTGATGATGAAATACCCCAAAGCTTACCTAAATGAAATCAAATTAAGATTAAAAGTATCTCAAGTGGTAGGTAAAATAGTTCAACTAAAAAAAAGAGGAAAAGAGTTTATCGGTCTCTCACCATTTAAAAATGAAAAAACACCATCATTTACAGTTAATGATGAAAAAGAATTCTATCATTGTTTTAGCACTGGCGAACATGGAAATATTTTTGATTTTTTGATGAAAACAAAATCAGTAGGATTTGGGGAAGCAGTAAAAATTTTGGCTGCTGAGGCTGGAATGCAACCTTACAGATTTTCGAATTTTGACCAAAAAAAAGATTTAAGATTTCAAACTTACAAAAAAATTTTTGAATGTTATTCAAAATACTTCCATGATCAACTTTTTAACAAAAAAAATCAAGAGGCATTAGAATATCTAAAAAATAGAGGCCTAAATAAACAATCGATTGAAAGTTTTCAATTAGGCTTTGTTCCATGGGAGAATAATTTTTATGAGGAACTATTGAAAAGTTTTTCAGAGAACGAAATAAATCTAACTGGTTTATATTACAAACATGATAGAACTGGAAAATTTGTTGACAGATTTAATTCAAGAATTTTATTTCCAGTTAATAATATATCAGGCGACACCATTGCCTTTGGAGGTAGAATTATAAAAGACGGAAAATTAGCAAAGTATATTAATTCGCCCGAAACTGAGTTTTATAAAAAAGGGAATATGATTTTTAATCTGGATAAAGCAAAAGATTGCAGATCTGAAACTAATGAGGTAATAATTGTAGAAGGGTATATGGATGTTGTAAGCGTCTATTCGTCCGGAGTAAAAAATGTTATTGCTAATTCTGGGACAGCTCTAACAGAAAAACAAATCTCTTTAATTTGGAAATTTTTTTCAAACCCGATTATATGTTTAGATGGAGATGATAGTGGTCAAAACGCTGCTTATAGAATTGCAGAAAAACTTTTTCCATTAATAAACGAAAATAACAAAATTTTCCTTTCAACAATGCCTAAAGGAAGTGACCCCGACGATTTAATAAAGCAAAAAGGAAAAACTGCGTTTACAGAAATTTTAAAAGGAAAACAAATTATTCAAGAATTTATTTGGGACTATCATCTTGCAAAAGTAGATAAGTCCGATCCATTTGAAATTTCTAATTTTGAAAAAGAAATTAAAAAAATATCTTATACAATTAAAGATGAAACTGTTAAAAAGTATGTTCTAGAAGATTTTTTGGAAAAAATCAAAAATCTGACACCTCTCCAAGATAAAAAGAATATTTATAATTATTTAAGTTTTAAAAAGAGGAAAAATTATAAAATTCTCAATGAAACAAAAATTTTACATAAAAAAAAACAAAATTTATCTAAAATTCAAATAATTGAGTTCTCAATATTATTTATAATTTTAAACTTTGTTGAGATAGCTTTAAAAAAAATTGAAGAATTAGCCGAACTAAAATTTTCCGACGAAAAAAATCAAAGTTTCAAAGATAATATGATTACTTTAATTACCGAAGGCAAAGACAACATTGCACAAAGACCTGAAATAATTGAGAGATATACAAGTTTAATTAATGACATTAATGAAAATTCTAATATAAAATTAGTTATTAAAGATAAGAGTGAGCAAGAAGTTTTAGAGTTAATAACTGACCTAATAAATGATCTCAAAATGCAAAATAATTTAAGAAAAATTGAATCTCTAGAGGAAAAACTCATTAATAATTTAGACGAAAACTCATACTCAGAATTACTAAGGCTTAAAAACCAATTAAATAGGGACTAAAAAAAGATAGATTTTTTTATTTCAGTGATTATATATACTTCATTCTCTCATGGCTGAAAAATTAATTACAAAATCTTTTGAGCGTCTTTTAGACAAAGGTAAACATCGAGGCTTTATCACTTATGAAGAACTAGGAAAGTCACTAGGTAAAAGAAATAGTTCATACGATAATATAGAAAAAGCTTTAATAATTCTTGTAGATGAGAAGATCACTTTCGTAGAAAAAAAATCTCAATATCAGTCTAATAAGAAAAAAGAAGTAACTACAACGTCAGAGGAAAAAAGTTCAGATAAAAGTGACGATCCTATTAGAATGTATCTTAGAGAAATGGGGGGTGTTGAACTTCTTTCAAGGGAGGGTGAAATTGCAATTGCTAAAAGAATTGAAGCTGGAAAAGATGTGATGATTAATGCTCTAACGCAAAGTCCAATAGTTGGAAAAAAAATTAATGAATGGAGAGAACTAATTGAAAACCAACAACTTCTTGTGAGAGATATTATTGATATAGACTCGACTTATGAGGATTTTGAGTCATTAGAGGATGATGATGACTTAAAGATAAATAAAAAAGTAAAAGTTAAAAAAGAAAAAGATGACAAAGAAGAGCCAAATAAAGAGATAAATAAAGAGGAAAGCACTTCAGGTGAAGATGATGAATTTAATGTTTCTTTAGCCAAAATGGAGGAAGAGATTAAACCAAAAATTCTAAATATTCTTCAGTCCTTAAATAAAAATTATTCGAAGTTACAAAAATATCAAATTGAAAAACTAGAGTGTTTGTTGAATTCGAAAGAGCTTTCAGTGTCTAAAAATAAAAATTTCAAAAAAATTCAAGAAATTTTAGTAGATAATTTTAAAAACCTACAATTAGCACCTCATGTAGTTGAAGAACTTGTTCAGTCTCACTACAAAGAAAATAAAAAGATTGTTTCATTGGAAGGGGTTCTTTTGAGATTAGCTCTCGACAATAAAATCTCACGAGAAGAGTTTTTAAAATATTATATTGGAAATGAAATTAATCCGAAGTTTGAAACTTTTTTAAAAGAAAATAATACTTGGAAAGCTTTTTTCAAAAAATATAAAAAAGATTTTTCTGAGATAAGGGAAAGATTAGTAGAATTTAGTAAAAAAATCGGTTTATCAGTTGGTGAATTCAAAAGATTGGTAAGCAGGATACAAAAAGGAGAGAGAGAGTCGAGAATAGCAAAAAAAGAGATGGTAGAAGCTAATTTAAGATTAGTAATTTCTATAGCAAAAAAATATACAAATAGAGGGCTACAATTTTTAGATTTAATCCAAGAGGGAAACATCGGCTTAATGAAAGCGGTTGATAAATTTGAATATAGACGAGGATATAAATTTTCTACATATGCAACATGGTGGATCAGACAAGCAATTACACGATCTATAGCAGATCAAGCTAGAACAATAAGAATTCCTGTACACATGATAGAGACAATAAATAAAATAGTTAGGACACAAAGGCAAATTATGAGTGAATTTGGTAGGGAACCAACTCCCGAAGAGCTGGCAAAAAAATTAGCAATGCCTCTTGAAAAAGTTCGAAAAGTCCTAAAAATTGCAAAAGAACCAGTGTCTTTAGAAACTCCAGTGGGTGATGAAGAGGACAGTAGTTTGGGTGATTTCATAGAAGATAAAAATGCTTTACAACCTTTGGATACCGCTATTCAGTCTAATCTAAGCGAGTCCACAACTAAAATTTTAGCTTCATTAACACCTAGAGAGGAAAGAGTGCTAAGAATGAGATTTGGAATTGGTATGAACACAGATCACACTTTAGAGGAGGTCGGATTACAATTTTCAGTAACACGAGAGAGAATTAGACAAATCGAAGCTAAAGCTCTAAGAAAGCTAAAACACCCTAGCAGATCAAAACAACTAAAAAGTTTCTTAGAAAAATAAATTATTGTGATATACATATTCCTAAAGGGCCTGTAGCTCAGTTGGTTAGAGCAGTACACTCATAATGTATTGGTCCCAGGTTCGAGTCCTGGCGGGCCCACCAATCAATTGGATACAAACTCGTCTAATTTTGAAATTAATATATTAATATCGTTATTATTAGAACTTAAAATTGAGGCAAACTCTTCTTTTTGAGTTCTAGCCAAACTTAAACCTTCAACAATTAAATCTCTTATCAATGGTTTGTTTGAATTTTTGGTATAAATTCTCCAATCAATTTTGATCTCGGGACTACTGTCTTCAGGTATAACTTTTGATTTTACAATTGTGTAATTCGAACTTTTTTTATCAGCATCTTCAACTTCAAATTTACTAGAAGAATAGTCTGAAAGTCTTGAAGTAAGACTTTTTAAAAAATATTTTTCAAAAGATTGTTTGTATTTTTGCAGCTCCTCTTTGTTAGCTGATTTACGTAATTCTCCGAGAGTATAAAGACTTAAAGCATCTATATCTACATTTTCTAAAGCAATATTAGTAATGATTTCCACTTTTTGTTTTTTATCTAAATCTTTATCGGCCAAAGTATTAATAGCTTCATTAACTAATTCTGAAACAAATTCTTTTGGGTTAGAGCTATATGCTAGAAGAGAAGATTGAAAAATTAATAAAAAAAATACTAAAAGAGTTTTGAACTTTATCATTTGAATAATTAGTTATCTAAATTATCCCACTCATCTGTGTTATCTTTGGAATTTTTGACTTTATTTTCTCTATCTTGCAAATAAAAACTTTTGTACGCGGAATACAAGTCAATAGAATTTTTCTCCATACTTTCAAAATTTGTTATATTGTTAGACCTAAAGTCTACCACGCCTGTACCTTTAACAGAGTAATAATCCAAGCTATTACCAGAAACTCCTAAAAGTTCATTTTCCCTTAATGTAACATGAGCAAACGGATCAATAAATGTATCAGCAATAAGACCAATTGAGTCCCTTGCTGTCGTTGGCCCTAAAATTGGTAAAACATAGTAGCAACCATGACCAATACCGTAGGATCCTAAAGTTTGACCCACATCTTCTTTATGAGGTTTTAAACCTAATTTTTCTGCAGGATTTAAGAAACCAAGTATTCCAACCGTTGAATTTATTACAAAACTTCCAGTAGCGTGTCCAGCCTGTTTTATATTACCTTGTAATATCGAGTTAGGAATTGAGAGAAGGGTAGAAATATTTGACGTAAAATTATTTGTTCCTTTTTTAACTGGCTTGGGTAATTTATTGTATCCTTTGGCAATTGGTTCTAAGACCACATCATCAAAAAACATATTAAATTTAAATATTGTTCTACTAACACCTTCAAAACACTCCTCAGTTGCCTTTACTTGAGAAGTAACTAATAGAAGCAAC
>CACODG010000012.1 GCA_902625945.1 uncultured Pelagibacteraceae bacterium
AAGAGTAGAAAGAAAAACAGTATCGAGATGGGGAATTTTATCAATTAAAAATAAAAGAAAAAGATATTTTCAAATAAAAGATGTTGTAGAGAAACCTAGCATCAAAAAAGCGCCATCAAATTTTGCAATTATTGGTAGATACATATTACCAACAAAAATCTTTACTGAAATAAAGAAATTAAAACCTGGCCAAGGAGGAGAGATACATATTACTGACGCAATTAGAAGTTTAATTAAAAAAGAAAATAAATTTTATGGAAATATTTTTAAAGGTAAGTATTTAGATTGTGGAACTTTAAGTGGGTATATTAATTCAGGAATACAAATATCTAAGGGAAAATAAATGAAACTATGTATGATAGGAACTGGTTACGTTGGATTAGTAAGCGGTGTTTGTTTTGCTGATATAGGTAATCAAGTTATCTGCGTTGATAAAGATAAAAACAAAATAGATAAACTTAACTTAGGAATTTCTCCAATCTACGAACCAGGATTAGATGAATTAATAAAAAAAAATTTTGTAGCTAAACGCCTCTCATTCACAACTGATATTGATAAGGCTATTAGTATATCAGATATAATATTTATATGTGTAGGAACTCCTACAAAAAAAGGATCAATTAAAGTTGATTTATCTTTTGTTTATAAATGCGCAAAAGAAATATTGAAATATTCAAAAAAAAAAAAGATTATTATAACTAAATCTACAGTCCCAGTGGGAACAGGGGATGAAATTGAAAAAATATTAAAAAAGAAGAAAAAACTTTTAACAGTAATCTCTAATCCTGAATTCTTAAGAGAAGGTGAGGCAATACGAGATTTTAGATACCCTGATAGAATTGTAATAGGATCTAATGAAAAGAGAACCTTTAATACTATGAAAAAACTTTATGCACCTTTAATTAACAAGGGCGCAAAATTCTTTACCACTTCAAGAAGGGGAGCCGAATTGATAAAGTACGCGTCAAACGCTTTTCTCGCTACTAAAATTACTTTTATAAATGAACTTGCTAACTTGTGTGAAAAATCTGGAGTAAATATAGAAGATATTTCATTAGGTATGGGTTCTGATAGTAGAATAGGTGGTAGGTTTTTACGAGCTGGTCCAGCTTATGGTGGATCATGTTTTCCAAAGGACACCAAAGGTCTCGTATCAGCTGCAGAGAAATATAAAATAAATCTATCTGTTGTTAAATCAGTAATTAAATCTAATCAAGAAAGAGTGGGTTTACTAACTCAAAGAATTCATAAAATTTTAGGTTCAAATATAAGAAATAAAAAAATTTCTTTCTTAGGTGTTACATTTAAACCAAACACTGACGATATGAGGGATTCTACTAGCCTTAAAATGATACCCTATCTATGTAAAAAAGGTGCTAAAGTTAGATATTATGACCCATCTGGAGAAAAAAATGAATTTAGAAAAATCAAAAACTGTGATTACAGAAACAATATAAAATCTAATTGTAATGGTGCAGATTTAGTAGTTCTACTCACTGAATGGGATGAATTTAAATCAATAGATTTCAAAAAGATTGTAAAAAATAATAAGTTTAAAGTTTATGATTTAAGAAATCTATATTCTGCCGAAGAAATGAAAAAAAATAAGATCAAATACTATTCTGTTGGTAGACCTATCACTAATTAAGTTCAAAGATTGCATCAACTTCTACAGCAACTCCTAAAGGTAAACTATTCACACTTACAGCAGCACGCGTATGCTCACCTTTTTCATCAAAAATTTTAGCTATAATATCTGAAGCACCGTTTATAATTTTTGGCTGATCTTTGAAATCATCTGTCGAATTAACATAACCTGTTAATTTCACACAAGATTTAACTTTATCCAAATCTCCCCCGCAAGCATTTTTAACATGTGCGACAATACTTAAACCACATCTTTCGGCGGCCTTATAACCTTTCTCCAAATCTAAATCTTTTCCAATCTTTCCTGTTATAAGTTTTGCATTTTCATCAATAGATATTTGTCCAGATATATATAATAGTTTTCCAACAATTTTAGTAGCAACGTAAGCTCCTACTGGTGCCTTTGGTTCAGGCAATTTTATGTTTAAACTTTTTATTTTGTTTTCAACGTTACTCATTTTCTTTTACCTTTTTTTTTAGTTCTATCGTATTCTTTTCTTTTTTCAATTAATATAAGCGCTTCTTCCATAGTAAGTTCATTTGGATCTTTTTCTTCTGGTATTGTTGCATTTAAAGACTTGTACTTAATATAAGGACCATATTGCCCTTTCATAATTCTTACAGGTTTTTTGTCTTCAGGATGTTCTCCGAGATCTTTAATTAGCGAAGAAGAAATCCTTCCAGGTTTAGCCTCAGCAATTAATGTTATTGCTCGATTGATACCTATAGAAAAAAGATCTTCAACATTTTCAAGTCTTGCAGATTTGTTTTCACATTTTAGATATGGACCAAATCTTCCAGAATTTAATGTTATATCTTGCCCATTATCAGGATGTTGGCCCAATACTCTAGGAAGAGAACATAAATATTTTGCTTTATCTAAATCAACACTGTCGACATTAATACCTTTTGGAATTGAAACATTTTTAAGGTGTTCGTTCTCATTTTTTTTCTTTCTACCTTTTTTCTTTTTTATTTCTAATTCCTCTTTTTCTTTCTCATATTGTAAGTAGGGACCAAATCTACCGTTTTTTAAAAATATATCTTTACCTTTTTCATTTTGACCCAGTAATTTAGGCTCTGCTAAATTGTATTGAGCTGCAGCTTTAGCTTTAGATAAAGGTCTAGTAAATTTACATTCCGGGTAATTGGAACATCCTATAAAAGCTCCACCTCTAAAACTATTCTTAAGACTTAATTCTCCATTGGAACATAACTTACACTTTCGATCTATAGCGTCATTATCGTCTCTTTCAAATATAAGAGCTCCTAAACTTTCATTTAATAAGTCTAATACTTCTCTAGTTCTCTTTTCTTTGACTTTTCCAACATTTTCATAAAAATCTTTCCAAAAATTATCTAAAACTTGAACCCATTCAATTTTACCACTGGTGATTTCATCTAGCTGATTTTCTAGGTCTGCAGTAAAATTATAATCTACATATTTTGAGAATAATTTCTCCAAAAAAGCTGAAATTAGCTTGCCTCTGTCAGTCGGGTTAAACCTTTTATTAATTAATTCGACATAATTTCTCGTTGATAATACAGAGATAATACTAGCATAAGTGGATGGTCTACCTATGCCTAATTCCTCCATCTTTTTTACTAAACTAGCTTCAGAGTATCGTGGTGGTGGATCAGTAAAGTGTTGTTCGTCATTTAATTTAAGTATACTAATTTCTTCTCCAACTTTTACTTCAGGCAAAATATTCTTTGCATCTTCGTCAGTTTCCTGAACTTGATACACTTTGAGAAATCCATCAAATTTTACTACTGAGCCGCTAGCTCTAAAGTTAATTTTATTATCATTTGAAGAAATAATTATCGTATTTCTATCAAACTCTGCTGGTGTCATTTGAGATGATAAGGCTCTACTCCAAATTAATTCATAGAGTTTAAATTGATCTGCATTTACATATTTTTTGATATCAGAAGGTTTCCTACTTATATTAGTTGGTCTAATTGCTTCATGAGCTTCTTGCGCGTTCTTTGCTTTTTTTCCTGTGTAACTATTAGCTTCCTCTGGTAAATATTTATCACCATAATCATCTGTAATGAATTTCCTAAAATCATCAATAGCTTCTTTTGAAATATTAGTTCCATCAGTTCTCATATAAGTAATTAATCCTGTAGTTTCACCTTCGATATCTACTCCTTGATAAAGTCTTTGTGCAATTTGCATTGTTCTGGAAGCTCCAAAACCAAATCGTCCCGAAGCAGTTTGTTGCAAAGTGGAAGTTGTAAAAGGGGCTAGGGGGTTACGCCTAAATACTTTTGTGTTAACATCCATAATTTTAAATTTTGTTTTATTTATAACACTAACTGCTTTTTGTATTTCATCTTTATTCTTAAAAGAAAATTTTTCAATTTTTTCTCCATTAAATAAACTTAATTTTGAAAAAATATTTTTATTATCTTTGTTTGTAAAATCTGATGTCAAAGTCCAATATTCTTCTGGTTTAAATAATTCTATTTCTTTTTCTCTTTCAGTTATAAGCTTTAAGGCTACAGATTGAACTCTACCCGCAGACTTTGATCCAGGAAGTTTAGTCCAAAGAATTGGTGAGATATTAAATCCAACAAGATAGTCCAAAGCTCTTCTCGCCAGATAAGCTTCAACTAAAGGCAAATGGATTTCTCTTGGATTTTTAATTGCATCTAGAATTGCTTTCTTAGTAATTTCATTGAAGACAACTCTTTCCAAATTTTTATCTTTGAGTAATTTTTTTTTCTCCAGAACCTCTTTTACATGCCAAGCGATAGCTTCACCTTCGCGATCTGGATCCGTGGCTAATATAATCTTATCTGAGTCTTCAGCTGCATTTGTAATTTCTTTTAAATATTTTTTTGAAAAAGAGTCAATTTCCCATTCCATTTGAAATTTATTCTCAGGATCTACCGACCCATTTTTTGAAGGCAAATCTCTTATATGACCATAACTTGCTAAAACTAAATAATCTTTGCCTAAATATTTATTTATAGTTTTTGCTTTAGCTGGACTTTCAACAATTACTAAGTTCATTAATTGTTTATTTTCAAAATTAAACGAGTTTGTCAAATCTATTATTGAAAAACTAGAAAAGACAGTACTTATAACTTAATTTTATTTTCTGTAGAACTTTTAAGTCTTAAAATATTTTCTTTGTGAGTAAAAAGAATCATCACGAAAAAAATAAAAAGTATTAGAATGTTGTTACCTATTTCAAAAAAATAAGCATAGAGAAAAACTATTAACGCTGAAATCATTGAAGACAATGACGCAAATCTAAATAATAATGATATAGAAATCCATGATATGCCAAAAATTAAAAAAAATTTATAAGATAAGGCTAAAATTACTCCAAGATAAGTTGCTACACCTTTTCCTCCTTTAAATTTCAACCAAATAGGAAAAATATGTCCAATGAAACAAATTAAAGCAGATAAAGAAGTCAAACTTTCAAAATAAAATATTGTAATATAAACTGAAATGTATCCTTTTAATAAATCAAGAGCTAATGTACCCATTGCAAGAAATTTATTTCCGGTTCTAAGTACATTTGTTGTTCCAATATTTCCAGAGCCAACAGTTCTGATATCTTTTTTAAGAAATATTTTAGTTAATACTAATCCAAATGGTATTGATCCCAAAAGGTATGAATAAATTATTACAATTATTAAATTTGTATCCATTAGATTGCGAATGCTATTTCGCCCTGAAGTAAAGTCATTTTTACTTTACCTTGTAACTTTCTATTTTCAATAGCAGTATTTTTTGATTTTGATTTTAACTCTTCAGCTTTAACCACCCATGGTTTTTCTAAGTCAAATATACAAATATCTGCATCTGATCCCTCTTTAAGAGTTCCTTTGTTTATCTTTAGTATTTTAGCTGGATTAATTGTTAAGCATTTGATTATTTTCTCTAAAGGTAATGACTCATTATGGTAATGCTCTAAAGATAGAGATAGCAATGTCTCAATACCGATTGAGCCAGTGGCTGCTTGTGCAAACGGAAGCCTTTTACTTTCCTCATCTTCAGGTATGTGATCTGATACAATTACATCTATGAGATCACTTTTGATACCTTCTATTAATGAAAGCCTATCTTCCTCGCTTCTAAGAGGAGGAGATAGTTTTAAAAAAGTTCTAAATTCTCCAATGTCATTTTGATTCAATGATAAATTATTTATAGAAACCCCTGTGCTGAATTTTATTCCGTTAGATTTATTTTTTTTAATAACATTTAAAGAATTTTTTGAGGAAATTTGATTAATATGATATCTGCAAGGAAATTCACTTAATAAAGATAAGTCCCTTTCAATAATAATCTTTTCAGCAATATCTGAAACACCTTGTAAACCTAATCTTGTTGCTACTTCACCTTGATTAATGCACGAATTTTTAGCTAATTCATAATCCTCGGCATGTTGCATTATCAGAACATCAATATCTGAAGCATAATTCATTATTCTAGACATCAATTCAGTATTTTGAATAGTTTTATTAACATCACTAAATCCGATAATTCCCCTTGCCTTTAATAATCCAAATTCAGTCATTTGATTACCTTCCGTCTGTCTGGTAATCGAAGCACATGGAAAAAGATTTACCTTAGCTTTATCCCTGCCTCTTCTAATAATAAAGTCCACCATAGATACATTGTCTATAATCGGCTTAGTATTTGGCATTGTCACGATTGAAGTTACTCCACCAGCTAAAGCTGCTTGGCTTAGTGTTCTAAAATTTTCTTTATACTCAAAGCCAGGTTCACCAACAAAAGCCTTCATATCAACTAATCCAGGAATAGCTATCAAGCCTTTCAGATCAATTTTTTCAGCTGAATTTGATGAACCAGATTTTTTTCCAATTGATTTTATTTTCCCTTTTTCATCAATGACTATATTTCCTATCTCGTCCATCTTTTGAGATGGGTCGATAATTCTTACATTCATCAAAATTTTTTCTTTCATTTATTTACAATATAATTTTAAACATGCCATCCTTACAGCTACTCCTAATTCAACTTGTTCTTTTACTAGACTAACATTTATGTCATCAGCTAGTTTAGTATCAATTTCAACACCTCTATTCATCGGTCCAGGATGCATTAGCAAAGCATTTTTTTTTGCAAATTTAAGTTTTTCAGGAGTCAGCCCAAAAAATTCATAATATTCCCGCTTCGATGGAAGAAACGATCCTTGCATTCTTTCATTTTGCAATCTCAACATCATAACAATATCACATCCATCTAATCCCTTTTTCATGTCCGTAAATGATTTCACACCTAAGTTATCAATTCCTTCAGGCATTAAAGTTTTTGGTGCAATGACATTTACCTCTGCACCTAACATATTCATTAAATAAATATTAGACCTAGCAACTCTTGAATGAAGAATGTCGCCACATATTGCAATCTTTAATCCTTCAATATTACCTTTTCTATTAATAATTGTTAAAGCATCAAGTAAGGCTTGTGTGGGGTGTTCTCTCCTTCCGTCACCTGCGTTTATGACCGTGCAATTAACTTTCTGTGAAAGAAGATTTGGTGCACCTGAGTCTTGATGTCTTATAACAATTATATCAGGATGCATTGCATTTAATGTCATGGCAGTGTCAATTAATGTTTCACCTTTTTTTAATGCAGAGTTACCCATATTCATCGTCATTACGTCTGCGCCTAGCCTTTTTCCAGCTAAGTCAAACGAACTCTGTGTCCTTGTAGAAGGTTCAAAGAATAAGTTAATTTGAGTTTTTCCTCTTAGGATATCTAGTTTTTTAGAACTTCCTCTGTTAAGTTTTATGAAGGATTTTGCCTCAGCTAAAATCTCTTTTGCTTCGAGAACGGATAAATTTTGAATACCTAATAGATGTTTGGGAGTGTTTTTAATAGCTGAAACTTTTTTTGTAGTTGCCATTAAAATCAACTCTATAGGCCTTTTACTGTATTATATCAAGTATTTTTTTTATGATAATAATCAAGTACCCCTTGAAGTATAAATTGAGCAGAATTCTCGTCTAATTTCTTCACTTTTCTTGATGAATTTATTGCTAAATCATTAGATAGATTAAAGGCTCCTTGGCTAGATAGTCTCTCATCCCATAAAGTGATATTTTCTGTAATATCTTTTGAGAGATTTTTAGCTAGATCTTTTGCCGATTGTGAAGAAGGTCCTTCCGTTCCATCCATATTAATTGGATTACCTATGACTATTCCATCTATGTCATACTCCTTAACAATTTTCTGAATTTGATCAACTAAGTCTCTATAATTTTCTTTAATAATCGTAGTGTATGGTGTAGCTACAATTTTATTTTCATCTGATAGAGCTATTCCAATTCTCTTACCGCCAGGATCAATGCCGATTAATCTTGATTTTTTCTTAGTTTTTTCAATAAATACGTCAATATCGAGCATGAAATTTACCTAATTTGTGATAAAACACATTTAAATTAACTTATTGCACAAATGTCCATAGATAAAGAGAAAATTAAACATGTAGCTAAATTAGCTCGAATTTCAGTTGATGAAGCCAAAGTAGATAGTCTAACTAAAGATTTAAACTCAATTTTTAAATTTATCGAGCAATTAAATGAGTTAAATACAGAAAAAGTTGAACCATTAACTTCTATACTTAACCAGTCATTAAGATCAAGAAAAGATGAAATTAGTGACGGTAAAATAAGAGAAAAAATTCTTAAAAATTCTCCTAAAGAAAATGAAGAATTTTTTGTAGTACCAAAGGTGGTTGAGTAATGGCTGATATTACAAATCAAAGTCTAAATGAAATTATAGAAAAAGTTAAAACAAAAAAAGTATCCTCAACAGATTTAACCAAAGCCTATATAAAAAATATTGAAAGTGCAAAAAAATTAAACGCATTTGTTACAACCACATTTGATCAAGCTTTAGACAAGGCTAAACAATTTGATAATAAACCAAATTTTGATCAATTGCTTCCAGGAATTCCTTTGGCTGTAAAAGATTTATTTTGTACAGAAAATATAAAAACAACTGCTGGAAGTAACATCTTAAATAATTTTATCCCATCTTATGAGTCAACTGTAACAAAAAACTTGTGGAGCAACGGATCATTTCTTTTAGGTAAATTAAATTGTGATGAATTTGCAATGGGCTCTTCTAATGAGACAAGTCATTATGGAAATGTAATTAATCCTGTAGCAGATCAATTAGTGCCTGGAGGCTCATCCGGAGGATCTTCATCTGCTTTAGCTGCAGACTTGACTCCAGCTACAATTGGAACTGATACAGGTGGGTCAATAAGACAACCAGCTTCTTTTACTGGCACCGTAGGTTTAAAACCAACTTATGGTCTATGTTCCAGATGGGGTATTGTAGCTTTTGCATCCTCTTTAGATCAGGCCGGCCCAATGACAAAAACAATTAAAGATTGCGCAATTATGTTGGAGTCAATGTCTGGGTTTGATGAAAAAGACTCTACTTCAATAAATAAAAAGAAAGAACAATATTTGAAAAATTTAAAAGATAATATTAAAGGTTTGAAAATTGGAATTCCAAAAGAATATCGTGTTGACAATATGCCTAAAGAAATTGATGAGCTTTGGGAAAAAGGCAAAAAGATATTAAAAGATCTAGGAGCACAATTAATAGATATTTCATTACCTCATACAAAATATGCTTTGCCTACTTATTATATAGTTGCTCCAGCTGAAGCTTCATCTAATTTAGCCAGATATGATGGGGTT
>CACODG010000013.1 GCA_902625945.1 uncultured Pelagibacteraceae bacterium
AGATAATGTATCACCAAAAAAAGATAATCTTCTCCAAATTATAAAACATCCAAGAGGTCCAGTAACTAATGCAATTCCAATTCCAGCAATTAAAGCTCTTATAAAAAAATCATCGAACATTTATTGTTTCCTCTTTATTGTTCCATCAGGTGAGTGAGTATGATCATGTTTGTGTTCGTATACAGATAAAATCGTTGAAGCACGGTCTCCGAACAACTCTTGATATTTATTATTGTTAGCTACAGATTGAGGTGTGCCAGAGCAACAAACGTGTCCATTAAGACAAACTACATAATCTGTGGAAGACATTACAACGTGTAAATCATGAGATATTAATAAAATTCCGCAATTAACCTTTTCTGAGATTTCTTTTATTAATTCGTAAAGAGAGATTTCACCTTTAAAATCTACTCCTTGAACTGGTTCATCCAAAACTAAAAGATCAGGATTTTTTGCAATTGCTCTTGCAATTAAAACTCTTTGAAATTCTCCTCCAGATAAATTACTTAAATTATTATTTTTAAGATGTTCAACTCCAGTTAATTTTAAAGCATTTATTATTTCCTCATCGCTTAGATTTTGTGTAAGTAGCATAAAATCAACTACTCTTATTGGTAATGTCCAATCGATAGAGATTTTTTGGGGGACATAACCAACTTTATCTGTAAATTTTAAAACTTTTCCTTCGATGTTTTTGTAAATACCAAGAGCAATTTTTGCCGTTGTTGTTTTTCCTGATCCATTGGGTCCAATTAATGTAACGATTTCTCCCCTTTTTACTTCTAAGGAAACTCCCTTTACTAGCCATTTGTCGTTTTTAAATAGACCAACATTGTCTACTTTAATTAATGTTTCTGAATTTAGTTTATTCACAATATTAATCCTTGCAATAACAAATGTTATATTATAACACTTTGTTACTTTATAACATATTATGAATAAAATACTTAAATTAATTTCAACTGTATTTGTTGTACTTTTCACAACTATTTCAGTAACTAAAGCTGAGGTAAAAGTTATAGCATCAATCAAGCCAATACATTCCTTGGTTAGTTACGTTATGGATGGTGTTGGAAAACCTGATGTAATAGTTGATGGTTACAATTCTCCCCATGGATTTAGTTTAAAACCCTCTCATGCAAAAATGATTGAAAATGCAGATCTAATAATTTGGGTTGGTGAAGATTTAGAGGCTTTCCTAGAAAAACCATTAAACACCATTGCTAAGAAAGCAGTAAATATTGAAATAATGAATTTGAGTGGAATTAAAAAACTTAAATTTAGAGAAAAAAATATATTTGAAGGTCATGATGATCATGGACACGGTCATAAAGAAAAGAAACATGACGATCATGGACATGGACATAAAGAGAAAAAACACGATGATCATGGTCATAAAAAAGCAAAACATGATGATCACGGACATGACAAACATGCTCACGGAGAACACGATCCACATGTTTGGTTAGATCCTATGAATGCTAAAGTAATTATTAAAGAAATCGAAAATCAATTAGTTAAATTAGATCCAGATAACAGCTCAAAATATAAAGCTAATTCAAAAAAAGCTCAGTCTGAATTAGATAATTTAACAAAAAATATCAAAAGAGATCTTAAAGAAAATCTTAGGTTTGTGGTTTTCCATGATGCTTATCAATATTTTGAAAATAGATTTGGTATTAAAGTTCTTGGAGCTTTAACAGTAAATCCAGACGTTTTGCCAGGAGCAGAACAATTGTCTGAAATTAGAGAAGTTATTAAGCATGAAAAAGTGAATTGCCTTTTTTCAGAACCTCAGTTCAATCCAGCTATTATCAAATCTATCGCTAAAGACACTAAAATTAAAACTGGCGTTTTAGATCCTCTTGGTGCAACTTTAGATAAAGGCAAAGGTATGTACTCTGAACTTTTGCAGAGTATGTACTCTTCATTTAAAGGTTGTTAAGTAATTATTTCTGCAAACCTATTTTCTATTAAATTTAATTTAAGATTATTTTTATTGGTAAAATCGTTAATTGCTTTTTCTACTTCTGAAATATAACTTTCTTTACCATAATCATCACATAGAATAACTTTCTTTTGATCTTTCATACTTCCGTATAAAATCATGAGATCATTAGTTACAGTGTCATAACTGTGTCCGCCATCAAGGAAGACGAAATCGATTTTTTGTAAATCTATTTCTTTTAAAACTTTATTTGTATCGCCTGCTATCAGCTTAATGTTTTGACTGTATTTCTTTAGGAGTTTTTGAACGCTTTCAATTGAATTTAAATTTTCTTTCAGAATATAATTATAATAAATATTTTTTAATGGATTAGAAAATTTCTGATCTTTTAAAAAATTAGGTTTATTCTCATCTCTTTCATCACTCTGATTACTTCCAAATAAATCTATCCCTGTGTAAGTAAAATTATTTCTATTAGAATTATATAAAAAATCACACGTATTTTTTGCAGTTACGCCGCAAAAAACACCTATCTCTAAAACATTTTTTGGATTATGCTTTGAAAGTCTTTCAAGAAAAATGTTTCCCCATTTTCCTTTTAAGCCAGATTTTCTCCAATAACTTTTATATTTTAATTGCAAATATTAAGCAAATACCTCGCCCCATGTTCCTTTTGTAGAAGCTTTAGAATATTCTGTAGCTCTACCCTCAAAAAAGTTCATGTGCTCTACTCCGTTAAGCATAGTGTCTAACCACGTTAATGGATTTTTCTTAACATCGTAAATAGGGTTTAAACCTAATTGTTCTAATCTTCTATTTCCAATAAATCTAATGTATTGTTTAACTTCCTCCGCCGTTAAACCTTGCATTGGACCCATTTGAAAAGCTAGATCAATAAAAGCATCCTCGTGATGAACAATAGTTTTGCATGCCTCATAAATTTCGTTTTTTAATTTATCATTCCAAATTTGTGGCTCTTCTTTAACGAAATCTCTGAAAAGTCTAATCATAGAATTACAGTGTAGAGTTTCGTCTCTTACTGACCAAGTTACTATCTGGCCCATCCCTTTCATCTTGTTAAACCTTGGAAAGTTTAAGAGAATTGCGAAACTTGCAAATAATTGCAAACCTTCTGTGAAAGCAGAAAATACAGCCATCGTCATTGCTATGTTATGTTTTGACTTAACATCAAAGCCTTGCATATAGTCGTATTTATCTTTCATTTCTTTATACTGTAGGAATGCTGAATATTCTGTCTCTGGCATTCCGATAGTATCTAATAGATGAGAATAAGCAGCAATGTGAACAGTTTCCATTGCAGCAAATGCCGTCATCATCATTAAAACTTCTGTTGGTTTAAATACTGTTGTGTAATGTCTTAAGTAACAATTGTTTACTTCAACATCTGCTTGAGTAAAAAATCTAAAGATATGAGTTAAAAGATTTTTTTCTTCAACTGATAAATTTTTCTGCCAATCTCTAACATCATCTCCTAGAGGCACCTCTTCTGGTAACCAATGAATTCTTTGTTGAGTTAACCAGGCATCGTAACACCATGGATATCTGAATGGTTTGTAAACTGGGTTTTCTACTAACAAGCCCATTTTATTAGGCTGAATTATTGTTGTTTTAGTTTTTTCTGCTACTGACATGATAAACACTCCTCATAGTTATTGCTTTCATTATTTGATTCTTGTTTTCCAGAGTAAACATTTTTTGTCACATCTGTTGAAGATCCATTGTTTACATTTTCAGCTCTCTGGATTGATTTGGATCTACAGTAATAAAGGCTTTTCAGACCTTTTTTCCATGCTTGAAAATGAATATCGTGAAGTGCTTTCTTGTGTATATCTGCTGGAACAAAGATATTTACAGACTGCGCTTGTGATATGTGCGGAGTTCTATCTGCACCAAGTTCTACAATCCATCTTTGATCGATTTCAAAAGCAGTTTTAAATGTATCTTTTTCATTTGCAGTTAAAAAGTTTAAGTGTGACACAGACCCTTGATTGGTTGTTATTGTAGACCAAACTTCGTCTGTATCCTTATTATATTTTTGAAGTATTTTTTTTAAATATTTATTTCTAACATTAAAGGAACCTGAAAGGGTTTTATGAGTGTAGCTGTTAGCAGCAATAGGTTCTATCCCTGGAGAAGACCCGCCACAAATGATTGATATAGAAGCTGTTGGAGCTATTGCAGTTTTATTTGAAAATCTTTCTTTCATACCATATTCAGCTGCATCAGGGCATGAACCTCTTTCATCAGCCAAAGTTTTTGAGGCATTGTCAACTTTCTCTTGAATGTTTTGGAATATTTTTTTATTCCAAACTTTACTCATGACTGATCCAAAAGGAATATTTTTTTGTTGGAAGTATGAATGTAGTCCCATAACTCCAAGACCAACGCTTCTTTCTCTCATTGCTGAATATTTCGCATGAGCGAATTCATCTGGAGCTCTATTGATAAAATCAGTCATAACATTATCTAAAAACCTCATTACGTCTTCAACAAATTGAGGATCATCTTTCCACTGATCATAAGTGTCTAAATTTAATGATGATAAACAACATACAGCTGTTCTTTGATTTCCCTCGTTATCAACTCCAGTCGGTAATGTAATTTCACTGCAAAGATTAGATGTTTTAACTTTTAGCCCAGCAAGTTTATGATGTTGAGGAATTTGTCTGTTGACCGTATCAATGTAAACGATGTAAGGCTCCCCTGTCTCAATTCTCGCAGTCAATAATCTGATCCATAAATTTCTTGCCGGTATAGTTTGTTGAACAGATCCATCGTAAGGACTTCTCAGGGCCCACTGACTACCAGTTTCTACTGCTCTCATAAATTCATCAGTTACCAAAACTCCATGGTGTAAATTTAGAGATCTTCTGTTTACATCTCCACCTGTCGGTCTTCTCATTTCAATAAACTCTTCAATTTCAGGATGATCAATTTGTAAATAACACGCTGCTGATCCTCTTCTTAAAGAACCTTGGCTGATTGCTAAAGTTAAAGAGTCCATGACTTTAATAAAAGGAATAATTCCAGAGGTTTTACCAACTTTTCCAATCTTTTCTCCAATAGATCTTAAATTACCCCAGTAGCTACCTATTCCACCTCCTCTAGCTGCAAGCCAAACATTTTCTTCCCAAAGATTTGTGATTCCCTCTAGGCTATCGCTAGCTTCGTTTAAAAAACATGAAATCGGAAGTCCTCTTTCTGTGCCACCATTAGATAAAACTGGTGTAGCGGGCATAAACCAAAGGTTGCTTATATAATTGTAAATTCTTTGTGCGTGTAAATTGTCATCAGCATAAACACTTGCTACTCTTGCAAACAAATCTTGAAAGCTCTCATTTTGACCTAAATATCTATCTGTTAATGTAGCTCTTCCAAAGTCAGTTAAATTTTCATCTCTCGATCTATCTATCTTGATAGTTATACCTTTCTCGTTTTGAAATAACTCAGTCTCTCCTGATAAGGAAAACAAATCAGGTTTTTTAGGTCCGTTATTCTTTAGTTCGTTTTGGTTTTTTTGGCTTATTGAGCCGACAGCTTTCTCTATTGCCAATGATACATTTTTATTCATATTTTCCTTGTTTTTACTCGATTTATTAACAAAACAACTACATGTTGTGTTGTATAGATGTTAATATACTATATGTCACCTAAATCAATAGAACATTATAAGAACATCTAATTAATTTTGCAAGTGGAAAGTTTTGTTAATAAACATTTTATAACAAATGCCTATATTCTTTAGTATTTATAGCTAATGAAAATCAATCCAAATGGTTTTAGAGAGTATGATGCAAGGTGGATATTTGAAAAAGACATCGATATCGAGGGAATCACAAATTTAGGCAGAGGTCTTGGGACTCAAATTATCAATCACACAAAAATCAATAGTCCTAGAGTCATAGTTGGTCATGATTATAGGTCCTATAGCGAGAAAATTAAAAAAGCTTTAACTGAAGGTTTAATGTCAACAGGGTGTAAGGTTGAAGATGTTGGTTTATCACTTTCTCCAATGGTTTATTTCGCACAATTTAATCTAAATTCTGATGCTATTGCGATGGTTACAGCTAGCCATAACGAAAATGGTTGGACTGGAGTTAAAATGGGAATCACAAAAGGACTAACACATGCTCCAGAAGAAATGTCTGAACTTAAAGATATAACTTTAAACAATAAATTTAAGATAGGAAAAGGTGACGTTAAAAAAATTAATAATTTTAAAGATATATATATTCAAGACTTAATCAAAAAAAATAGAATAAATAAAAAAATTAAGGCTATTGTAGCTTGCGGTAACGGAACAGCTGGAGTTTTTGCGCCACAAATTTTAAGAGGGATAGGTTGTGAGGTAATAGAATTAGATTGTAAATTAGACTGGACATTTCCAAAATATAATCCAAATCCTGAAGACCTGGAAATGCTTCATGCTATTTCTAAATCTGTAATAGAACATAAAGCTGATATTGGTTTTGGTTTTGATGGAGATGGTGATAGATGCGGAGTTATAGATGAGAAAGGCAATGAAATTTTTTCTGATAAAATAGGTTTATTAATTGCTAGAAACCTAGCACCAAAACATATGAACTCAAAATTTATTGTAGATGTTAAGTCAACTGGTCTTTATTCAAATGATAAAGTTCTAAAAGACAATAAATGTAAAACTATTTATTGGAAAACAGGTCATTCACATATCAAAAGAAAAGTTAATTTAGAGAAAGCTTTAGCTGGTTTCGAGAAAAGTGGGCATTTCTTTTTTAATCAACCTTTAGGTTACGGTTATGACGATGGTATTAATTCCTCAATTCAAATTTGTCATTTATTGAGTGACCAGAACAAAAAAATGAGTGAGTTAATGAAAGATTTACCTATTACATTTCAGACTCCTACCATGGCTCCTTTTTGTAGAGATGAAGAAAAATATAAAGTTGTTGATGACATGGTTAAAGAGGTCCAAAAACATAAAAAGGAAAATATAAAAATTGACGGTCAGATAATTACAGAAGTTTTAACTGTTAATGGTGTGAGGTTCTCTTTAGAAGATGGCTCTTGGGGTTTAATCAGAGCTTCATCAAATAAACCCTCACTCGTAGTAGTGACAGAAAGTCCCTCATCAGATCAGCGTAAGAAGAAAATATTTGAATTCATCGATAAACTTTTACAAAAGACTGGTAGAATTGGAGAGTATGATCAAAAAATTTAAAGCGAAAAATATTCGTATAAAAATCTTGTTCCAATAACAACTAAAAATAATCCAAAGTATTTTGTCATTTTCTTTTTATTTATTTTATGACTGGCTTTAGCACCTAACCTTGCCATGAAAGCAGTTATTGGAAAAAATATAAGAAAAGCTGGAATATTTAAAAAACCAATACTTAGAGGCAATTTTGCGTTCAAATACGAACCAGATATTAGAAACCCTACAGCGCCAAAAAAAGCAATAATAAAACCAATTGCTGCTGCACTACCAATCGCTTTATTAATCGGATAACCAAAGAACTTTAAAATTGGAACGTTCATTACAGCTCCTCCTATGCCCATTGGTGCTGATATAAATCCGCTTACAATTCCTGCTATTATCCTTGCTGGTAAACTCATTTTTACATCTAAGTTTTCCTCTCTCTCTTTAAGAAAAAGTAAATAAAAAGCTAAAATATAAACAACAATTGTAAAAAACAAAATCAAAGGTTTTGTTTTCAAACTTGCTGCTAAAATTGTTCCTAAAATAACTCCTGTAGCTACAAATATTCCATAACCCTTTACAATATTAAAATCTACTGCCTTATGTTGATGATGAGTCATCACAGAAACAATAGAAGTGGGTATTATAATTCCAAATGAAGTTCCTACTGCTAAATGCATTAAATAATTAGGTTCTATTCCTGAAGTGCTAAAAATATAAAATAAAATTGGTACTGTAATTAGACCGCCACCTATTCCAAATAAACCTGCAGCAAAACCAGCTGGAATTGCAGTAATTATCATAATAAAAATTAAATAGAAAATTTCTGACTGTGAAAGAATATCCAAAATTATCTTTCCAGCGATACAGGATTTGTTTTTTTTACTTGATCCATAATATGATTTACTTTTTGAAGATCTGCGTCTCTAATACACAAATTTTTTGAAAGATATTGTTTCCAGACTTTTGAACCGTTTTGCCCATGAAATAAGCCAACTGTATGTCTCATGATATGATTTAATTGAGTCCCTTTAGATGTTTCCTCCTGAATATAAGGAATTAAATTCTCCATGACTTCAGATCTTGTTGGCACATTATCATTGCCAAATACCTCTTTTTCTATGTCAGCTAAAAAATAAGGAGAATGATAAACAGCTCTTCCGATCATAACGCCGTCAACTCTTTGTAAATGATCTTTAATATCGTTAGTAGTTTTAATACCTCCGTTAATTATAATTTCATCTTTTTTAAAGTGATCTTTAAGTTTATACACAAAATCATATTTTAAAGGTGGAATATTCAAATTTTCTTTAGGGCTTAATTTTTTTAATAATGCTTTCCTAGCATGAATAATAAATTTTTGAGAACCTGCATCTTTAGTGGTTTGTATAAATGATTTTAAAAAATCAAAATTTTCAACGTCGTTGTAACCAATTCTTGTTTTGATTGTTATAGGTAAATTGGTTGCTTTAGACATAGCTTGAACACATCTAGCTACAAGATCAGGTTCTTGCATTAAACATGCTCCGAATTTATTTTTTTGAACTTTTTTACTTGGACAACCTAAGTTTAAATTAACTTCCTTATATCCGTAATCTTCTGAAATTTTACAAGCTTCTGCTAATTCATTTGGGTTTGATCCACCAACTTGAAGTGTTACCGGGTTAGATATTTTTTTAAATGATAATAATTTTTTTTTATCTCCTCTTATTATTGCGTTAGCTACAATCATTTCTGTGTAAAGGTGAACATTTTTACTAATAAGACTTAGAAAAAAAATTTCATGCTTATCAGTGCAGTCCATCATTGGCGCAACTGAAACTGTTTTCTTCATGTTTTGCTATGTTTTGTTTTCTTCTTCTGTTGGAGCTTCTTCGCTCAATTCAAGAGGGGCTTCTTCTGTATCTAAATTTTCTTCTTTAATTTCTGGTTGTTCTGCTTTTAATTCTGATAAAGCCTCATCAGCCAAGCTTGGTTTTTTAACTTCTGGAATTCTTCTTGTTCTTTTTGATGGTAATATAGCAACTCCACTTTTTGAAACTTGACCTT
>CACODG010000014.1 GCA_902625945.1 uncultured Pelagibacteraceae bacterium
ATATATTTTCTTTTGAAGATCATAAATACTATTTTTTAAGCGTTTAATATTTTTTAAATTAGTTTCAAAAAAACTATTTTCTAATCTAAGTTTTCTAACCTGAAAATTTTTGTAATTATATAGACTAATTAGTCTTGGATATAATAATAACTTTTGTGTTTTTAAATTGATTTTTTTCGAATTAAAATTCATTTTTAAATTATTCATTTCTAAATGAGGTAATGGAAATGAATTGAATTTTATGTTTTTGTAATCTTTAATATCTAAATTATAATTTTTAGATAAGTAAGTCTTAATTATTTTATCCTTTGCTCGATAATCAAAAAAATGTGGTATTGATAAAAATAAGAGTATTGCGACAAAAAAAATTGCAAAAAGATATCTTATGAAAAAAACAAATTTAAAAAATCTGTAGAATTTGTTGTGAATTGTTTTGTAGATTTTATTTATCATTTTTTTTATTTTTATAACTAGTATATAAATGAAAATTCCATTTTATGAATAGCATAGATAAGTTAATTGAAAGTCTAAACAAGGAACAAAAAGAGGCAGTCCTTAGCACTGAAGGTCCTAACTTGATTGTTGCCGGAGCAGGCTCAGGTAAAACAAAGGTTTTAACGACAAGATTGATAAATATTATTAATCAAAAAAAAGCTTTCTCTAATCAAATTTTATGTGTGACTTTTACAAACAAAGCTGCAAAAGAAATGCAAAACCGCGTGATACAACACTTAAAAGGAAGTTTAAATGCTATTCCGTGGTTAGGAACATTTCATTCTATTAGTGTAAAATTTTTAAGAAGACACGCTGAAGCTCTAGGCTATAAAAGTAATTTTACAATTTTAGATACTGACGACCAAAAAAAGCTTATAAGAAATATAGTAAAAGCAGAAGACCTGGACGCAAAAAAATTTTCCCCACAATTAATTATGTATCATATTGATCAATGGAAAAATAAAGGTCTTTTACCGAATGATGTTAAAATAGAAAAATCAGGTTCAATAATTAAATCAATTTTAAAAGTTTACGAAATATATCAGATCAAAACGAAGGATTTAAATGCTTTTGATTTTGGAGATTTAATTTTATTTTGTGTAAAACTTTTTGAGGACCATAAAGATATTAGAGATATATATCATAATAATTTTAGATATATTTTAGTAGATGAATTTCAAGATACAAATTTTATTCAAAATAAATGGTTGAACTTATTGGTTAATGAAAAACAAAATATTTGTTGTGTGGGTGACGACGATCAGTCAATTTATAGTTGGAGAGGCGCAGAAATAAAAAATTTTCTTTCTTTCGATAAAATTTATAAAAACTGTAAAATTTTTAAATTAGAGCAAAATTATAGATCAACTAAAAATATTTTAGAAACTGCTTCTCATTTAATATCAAATAATTCTAATAGAGTAGGAAAAAAGTTATGGTCATCAGCTAATAAAGGAGAGTTGGTAAAATTAAATTGTTATAGAACTGGAAAAGAAGAAGCTCAAGGTATCAGCGATATAATTGAACAAAAAATAAAAAAAAAGTATTCTTTAAATGAAGTTTCAATTTTAGTCAGAGCAATTTATCAAACAAGAGAATTTGAAGAGAGATTTCTTCAAGTGGGGATTGGTTATCGTGTGCTTGGAGGTATAAAATTTTATGAAAGGGCTGAAATAAAAGATGCTGTCTCATATTTAAGAATTATCAATCAAAAATTTGATGATCTTGCATTAGAAAGAGTTATTGGTTCTCCAAAAAGAGGGATAGGAGAAAGTACTTTAAATCAAATTTATAAATTCGGTAAAGTGAATAAACTATGTCTTGAAGACTCAATAATTAAAATAATTGAAAAAGGAGAATTTAAACCAAAAATCAAAACCTCACTCAATCAATTAATAAATATGATTCACAAATGGCGAAAGGATAACCTAAATTTGAAACATTATGATTTATTAAAATTAGTCCTTGATGAGTCAGGATATTCAACAATGCTTAAAAATAAAAAAGATTTAGAAAATGAAAATAGATTAGATAATTTAAAAGAATTATTAAGAGCAATGCAAGATTATGATAATTTACAAAATTTTTTAGAGCATGTAGCTCTGGCCACTTCAGTTGATCAAGATTGGGAAGGAGCAAAAATAAATTTAATGACGATGCATGCTGCTAAAGGATTAGAGTTTGATGTTGTTTTTCTTCCAGGTTGGGAAGAAGGGCTATTCCCTCATCAAAAATCTTTAGAGGAAAAGGGAGATTTCGCTTTAGAGGAAGAAAGGCGATTAGCTTATGTAGGGATTACAAGAGCAAAAAAAGAAGCATATTTATCTTTTGCAATGAAAAGAGCCTATCATGGAGATTGGATGGACGCTCTACCATCAAGATTTATTAACGAAATCCCAGATGAAAGTGTAGAAAAAAATGAACTTGATATGTCAAGTGCTGATGAATTTGAATTCAATCAAGACACCTCAATTGAATTTGATGAAGAGTATAGAAGTCCAGGGTGGGATCGCTTTAAAAAGAAAAAAATGCTGAAATGGAAAAAATAAAAAAATTAAGGAAGATCTTAAATAAGGAACTGATTGATGGTTATTTAATTCCAAAAAATGATGAGTTTTTTGGAGAATATATACCTGACCATAATGATAGATTAAAATATATCTCCAATTTTTCTGGCTCTTATGGATTAGCTCTAATTTTAAAAAATCAAAATTATCTTTTTGTTGATGGGAGATACACTATTCAAGCCATAAACCAAAGCGGCAAGTATTTTAAAATAATTACTTTTCCCAATAATATGCCGTACAATATTTTAAAAAATAAAAAATTATCTATTGGTTTTGATCCAAAGCTTTTTACAAAAAAAACTTTAAATATTTTTTTTGGTAAAACTAATAAAAATGTTAGATTCAAAATAATTGAAAAAAATTTAATTGATGAGATATGGAAAAGAAAAATTAAAAACAAAAAAATAAAATTTTATACTTTACCTAGAAATTCAGTGGGAAACACACATTCGTTTAAAATAAATAAACTAGTTTCCTTTTTAAAAAAAAGGGGTGCAGACTTTCAATTTATTAGTTCTAGTGAAAATAATGCGTGGTTGTTAAACATAAGGGGAAGAGATGCCGAATATACCCCTATTCCTAAAAGTTATATTTTAATTGATAAAAGAAAAAATTTGAAGTTTTTTTGTGATTTAAACAAAGTATCAAATTCATTGAGAAAATATTATAAAAAAATAAATTTTGTTAATATTAAAGAAATTGAAAAAGTTCTATTAAAAATAAAAGAGAAAAAATTTATTTTGGATAATAGTACGTGCTCTTTGAAATTTGAAAATATAATCTCTTATAATAATTCAGTATTAAATCAGAAAGATCCAATCTATGACTTCAAAGCGATTAAAACTAAAAAAGAAATACAAAATCTAAAAAATGCCCATATATTTGACGGTGTTGCGTTGACAAAATATTTATTCTGGCTTAAAAAAAATTTTTTAAAAAAGGATATCTCAGAGTTAAGTGCTTCTCAAAAACTTTATTTATTACGAAAAAAAAATAAAAAATTTAAATTTTTAAGTTTTCCAACTATATCTGGTACTGGCCCAAATGGTGCAATAATTCACTATAAAGCTAACAAAAAAACAAATAGAGTTTTAAGAAAAGGTGATATTTATTTAGTCGACTCTGGCGGACAATATGAATTTGGAACCACCGATGTTACACGAACAATTTCTTTAAAAAATTCAAGTAAAAGAATAAAAGATATTTTTACAAGAGTGCTGAAAGGTCATATAGCTGTGGCGGATTTTAAATTAAAATTAAATACCACTGGTTCAAGAATTGATAACAAAGCTAGAAAATATTTAAAAAAGATTGGTTTAGATTACTCACATGGAACTGGGCACGGTGTGGGTTATTTTCTAAATGTACATGAAGGTCCACATGCTATTTCGAAGAATAATAAGATTAAATTTAAGGAAGGAATGGTTGTTTCAAATGAACCGGGATATTACGAAAAAAATAAATTTGGCATAAGAATTGAAAATCTCATTTATGTAAAAAAGGAAAAGAAAAAAATATGTTTTAAAAATTTAACGATGGCGCCTATAGACAAAAATTTGATTAATGAAAATATACTAAATAATAATGAAAAAAATTGGATTAATAATTACCATCAAGTTGTATTTGATAATCTTAAAGATTTTATGAATAAAACAGAGAAGAACGAACTTAAAGAAGCTTGTTCAGCTATTTAAAATTTTATTCCACTCTTTTTCATTAATAACTTTGATATTTAATTCCTTAGCCTGATCTATTTTTTTTTTTGTAGGCTTAGAATTTCCAACAATTAGAAAATCTAATTTTTTTGAAATTGAACCTAGAACTTTTCCTCCATTTTGCTCAGCTATTGCTTTAGCTTCCGATCTGCTCATATTTTCAAAACCTCCAGTGAACATAAGTTTTTTGTTAGAAAATTTTCCATTAATATTTTGAACTAAATAATCTTTGACTTGCAACTGTTTAATGAAGTTTTTAATAATTTTTGAATTCGCATCATTTTTTACAAAACCTTTTATAGATTCTATCTGTGTTTCACCAATGCCATCTAAATCATTCAAATTTTTCAATAAAATTAATCTTTTATTTTTATCAAATAATTTTTGAAATTCTTGAATTGAACCAAAGAAACCTGCAAGAATTTTTGCATTTTCTTGTCCAATATGTCTAATTCCAATTGAATAAATGAATTTATCTAAACTTATATTTTGAGAATTTTTAAGGGCCTTTTTAAGATTATTAATTGAAAGTTCGCCCCATCCTTCTAGTTTTTTTATTTCCTCAAAATCTAATTTAAAAATGTCTGCTGGTTCTTTTATAAATTTTAACTCCCAGAATTGCTCTACAACCTTCTTTCCCAGTCCATCAATATTCAATGCTTCCTTCGAAACAATATGTTTGAGCTTTTCTTTAGCTATAAATTTGCACTCGTAACCTTTCGTGCATCTTCTAACTGCATCTAGCTTATTCGTGCTTTTACTTATTTCTTTTTTTGTCTCAGCTCCACATAAACATTTTTTTGGAAAAATATATTTAGAGCTGTTTTTATTTCTTTTGGATACATCTACAGAAATCACTTGTGGAATAACATCTCCGGCCCTTTGAATGTTTATTGTATCACCAACTCTTATGTCTTTTCTTAAAATTTCATCCTCATTATGTAATGTGGCATTAGAAACTACAACTCCTCCGACTGTAACAGGTTTTACTTTAGCAACGGGAGTTATTGCACCAGTTCTACCAACTTGTATAGCAATGTCTTTGATTACAGTAATGGCTTTTTCTGCAGAAAACTTGTAAGCAGTAGCCCATCTAGGGGAGTTCGATGTATTCCCTAAACGCTTTTGCAAAGATAAATCATTAACTTTAAAAACTATGCCGTCTATATCATAATTTAAAGTAGATCTTAGAGAGTCTATTTTTTCATGATGTTCTTGAATTTCATTAATACCTAATACCTTCTGAGATAAAGGGTTTGTTATAAAACCCCATTCGCTAATTTTATCTAAAAAATTAGATTGTTCTTTAAAAATCATAGGTTCGACAGCTCCAAATCCATAAGCAAAATATTTTAAAGGAATTTTAGAGGTAACCTTAGGATCTTTTTGTCTGAGTGATCCTCCAGCTGCATTTCTTGGATTAGCAAAATTATCTTTAAAGTTTTCAAAATCTTTTTTTCCTATATATATTTCACAACGAATTTCTAATATTTTGGGTGCTTCTTTATTTTCAATTGATTTAGGAATACTACTTATTGTTTTAAGATTCTCCAAAATATCTTCTCCGATAACACCATCTCCTCTTGATAATCCTTTTGTAAGTCTCCCTTTTTCGTAAACTAATGTAGCTGAAATTCCATCGATCTTCGGTTCTCCAATTAGTTCAATTTCATCTTTTTTAAAATTCAAAAAATTTTTAATCTTTTTTAGGAAATCTTTCATTTCATCTTTATCGAAAACATTCGATAAAGAGAGCATAGGATGTAAGTGTTTTATCTTTTTAAATTTGTTTTGCGGGGGAGAACCGACTAGATTATTTGTTAATTTTAATTCTTTTAAAAATTTATATTTATTTTCAAGATTGGTAATTTCTTTTTTTAGACTATCATACTCAAAATCAGTAACTTCTGGATTATCTAAATTATAGTAAAGGTGATTATGTTTTTTAAGTATTTTGATTTTTTCCCTAAAAGTTCTTATAAGATTAGATTTTTTATTCATTTACTTCATTTAAATTATTTCATCACTTTATTCTTTTTAAAATTTTTTTAAGTAAATTATCATTACTTTTAGCTTCTTCTTTATTCTTAAATTCATAATTTTTGTTTAAGACTTTATATGATTGTTTAAACCAATCACTTGAATTATAGTTATAACCTAAAATACTGGCATATCTTTTTGCTTCATTAACTAGTCCTAAATGATAATTAATTTCAACTAGTCTATGTAGAGCTTCCTCTACAAAAATAGTTTTATCATATTTCTCAACAATATTTTTTAATCTATTAATTGCTGGTACCCATTTTTTTACACTTATATAATATTTTGCAACATACAATTCTTTAGCTGCTAATTGATTTATAGTTAAATCTTTTTTAAATTTTAGATCAATAGCATACTCGGTATTAGGGTATTTTTTTAAAAAAAAATCAATTTTTTGAGTGGCTAATAACAATGGACTAATATCTTTTTTTTCATCGCTAATTCTCTCATAATGAATAATTGCTATTAAATAATGTGCATAAATTATATTTTTATCTGCTGGATAGGTTTTTATAAATCTTTCTAAATTTTCTAATGCTTCATCATAAAAGTTGATCCCGTAAAGAGAAAAGCTTGCCATAATTGATGACTTTGCTGCGAGCTCTTCTATCTCAAAGTTCAGCTCAGCTTCGGTAAATTTTTTATTTGCGAAAAAGAAATCATTTTTTTCAAAAGCTTCATAAGCTATTTTATACAATTCATAAGGATTGATTTTAGAAGAGGGTTGGTAAATTTCATTTTTGTTTGAACAAGATAAAAGTAAAAAAAGAATACTAACTAAAATAATTCTTAACATTAGCTAATTAATATCAGATTAATTAAAAAATAGTATGCGAAAATTTGGAGTCTAAGCCGAAACTGCCACTCTTGTTGGACGTAAAGAGCTTGTTTTATCTGTAAAAGTAAAATCTTTTAATTCTAAAATTTGGTAAGAAGTTTTTGAGTCTAACATTTTTCTTAAAAATTTATTTGTTAGCTCGTGACCACCTTGATCACATATTACTTTTCCCAAAATTCTATGTCCTGATAATAGAAAATCACCAGCTAAGTCTAAAATTTTGTGATTCACAAACTCATTTTGATTTCTTAGACCTTCTGGATTAAGAATTTTTTCATCATTAACAACAATAGCATTTTTTAGGGAACCGCCCTTAGCAAGACCAACTTTCTTTATTTTTTCTATATCTTCATATAAACAAAAAGTTCTGGACTCATATACTTCTTCAAGATTATCTTTATAAAAATTCACAGATTTTGATTGATTGCCTATAATTTTATTTTCATAATTTAATTTAAAGTTTACCTCAAAAGACATATTTGTAGGCTCTAAAGAAATATTTCTATTCCCATCGGTTAATTCAAATTTTTCTAAAGTTTTTAAATATTTTCTTTTTTTATTTAATTCTTTTAATTTTGTTTTTTTTAATTCTTTTAAGAAAACTTTTGAAGATCCATCTAAAATTGGAACCTCCTCATTATTAATCTCTATTATGGCATTATCTATTTCAGCTATATACAAAGCCGCTAGTAAGTGTTCGACCGTCGAGACTTTTACACCTGATTGATTTTCTAAAGTGGTACATAATTTTGCAGTAGAAACGTTTTTATAATTTGCTTTAATTAAATTATCCTTTTTAATATCAATTCTTTTAAAAATTATACCTTGATCTGCTAATCCTGGTTTTACAGTAATTTTTGCTAATTTCCCAGAATGAAGGCCTATGCCTTCAAAATTGACTGAGTTTGATAAGGTTTGCTGATAAATTTTTAACATTTTAAGTTTTATACATAATTTTAAGAAAGCTATTAAAACAACTAATGTTTCTGAAAATAACAATTTTAATTGAACAAAAAGTCAAAAAATCTGGAAATTAAGGACTTTTTTGATTGAACAATAGGGACAGCTTCTTTATTCCAACCAAAATGAACAATACTAAGTGCAGTTCTAAAGATTTCATCCTCATGTTCGCCTTCTAATAACTGAAGATCATATTTATGAGATTTTGAAAAGAAAATTTCATATGCATTGACAAAACATTTAAGATTATTCTTATCACTT
>CACODG010000015.1 GCA_902625945.1 uncultured Pelagibacteraceae bacterium
TTCTACTTCTTCGCTTGCAGGAGAAAGATTAAATAAAGATTATTATTTCTTTTTCTCAAAACACTTAATATTTACTTTTCTAGCTTTTATCATCATGCTGTTTATCTCAATTATTGAAACCTCATTTTTAAAGAGAATTGTAGTACCTTTATTTATAATCTCTTTTATTTTTTTAGCTTTAGTTCCAATTGTAGGGATTGAAGTTAAAGGAGCCAAAAGATGGATTGATTTCTACTTCTTTAGATTGCAACCTATAGAACTATTAAAGCCTTTCTTTATTTTAGTAACTGTAAAGATTTTAACTCTTGAGAAATTAAAAAATTCTCAAGTAAAATATTTATTTAGTTTCTTGTTACTTGTCTCAGTTATTATTCTCTTGATTGATCAACCTGATCTTGGGCAATCAATACTTTTAATCGGAAGTTGGATTGCTACCGTATTTATATCAGGCGTCAGTTTGTTTTACGTTTTTGGTTTTTTTACAATTTTTATTGTATCTATTAGTTCATTATTATTTTTAATCCCAGAAAAATTTGGTTACATCATTAACCGTCTTGCAACATTTATCGACCCCTCTAAAGGAGATAAGTTTCAATCAACATCGGCTTTGGATGCAATTAAGTTAGGCGGGTTAAAAGGCCAGGGTATGGGAGAAGGCATTTTAAAGGATAGTGTTCCGGAAGCACATACTGATTATATTATTGCAATCATTTCAGAAGAATATGGATCAATCATTTCAATAATGATTGTCTTAATTTTTTTATACATATCATTTAGAATAATAAAAAATTGTATTAATCAAAACGATCAATTGATTAAATTCTCTTTGTGTGGTTTAGCAGCTTTATTAGTTTTTCAAACTTTTATTCATCTGGGAGTCAATACAAGTTTGATACCCACTACCGGGATGACATTACCATTTCTCAGTTATGGAGGCTCATCTTTAATTGGCAGTTCAATTCTTGCAGGAGTTATCTTAAATTATACTAAAAATAAAACATATCTTTATGAATAAAAAAACTAAAATATTAATAGCTGTTGGAGGTACCGGTGGACATGTATTTCCTGGATATAACCTCGCTGAGCACTTAGTTAATGAAAAATATAATGTAGATTTAGTGACTGATTTGAGAGGATATAAATATATAAGAAAAAATACAAAATTTGAAACTTTCATACTACCTTCTTCTCGTCTGATACAGAAAAATATATTAACCATGATCCTTTCTAGTGTATTAGTATTTTACTCTATTTTAAGGTCAGTAATTTTTCTAATTCTAAACAGACCTCTGATTATATTTGGTATGGGAGGCTACGCTTCTTTTCCAATTTGTATTGCAGCAACAATTTTGAGGATAAAATTTATAATTTATGAAAATAATCTAATTATAGGAAAAGCAAATAAATATTTGTTATCTTTTGCTAATAAAATTTTGGTTTCCCACAATGAAGTTCAAGGAATACCTGAAAAATATGAAAAAAAAATAATTTATATAGGTAATATAATAAAAAAAGAAATTATCGAATTCTCAAATAAAGAGAAACTAATTCAATCTAAAGAGAAATTAAAAGTACTAATTCTTGGAGGCAGTCAAGCAGCAAAAGTGTTTGGAGAAAACCTGCCACTTATTTTTAAAGAATGCAAAAAAAAGGGAATATCTCTTAAAATTTACCAACATTGCTTGCCTTCTCAGAACGAAAAAATTAAATCATTTTATAAAAATGCAAATATAGATTATGAAATTTTCAATTTTAGTGATGATTTAATTAATTATTTTTCTAAAATTAATTTAGCTATTACAAGATCTGGATCATCAATCTTAGCAGAACTTACTAATGCTAATATACCTTTTATAACTATACCCCTCCCATCTTCAGCAGATGATCATCAATTAAAAAATGCCATTTATTACCAAAATAAAAACTTCTCTCTTTTAGTTGAAGAAAAAGATTTAAATAACAAACTTTTAAATTTAATTGAAAGAATCTTCTATAATAATTCTATATTGGATAAAATTAAACTTAATCAAAGACAATATTCTGACAAAAATGTCTATAAAAATATAAATAAAACACTTAAAGAAATAATAGATGAAAAAAATTAATTTAGGGCAAAAGGAGGTTATACATTTCGTTGGCATAGGGGGAATAGGCATGAGCGGATTAGCTCAAATAATGAAAAATATGGGTTTTAAAATCCAAGGAAGTGACCAAAATAAAAATAAAAATTTAATAAGCTGTTCTAAGGCTGGCATTAAAGTTTTTATTGGTCACTCAAAGAATAATTTAAAAAACTCAACTATTGTTGTTAAATCTTCAGCCATAAAAAACAATAACAGTGAAATAAAATATGCAAAAGAGAAAAAAATTCCAATATATACGAGAGCTGAGGTGCTTGCAGATGTAGTTTCTCTAAAAAAGAATATTATTATTACAGGCTCTCATGGAAAAACAACTACAACCTCATTGATTTCAAAAATTTTATCTGATCAAAAATTAGACCCAACTATTATTAATGGCGGAGTGATTAATTCACTTAATAGTAATGCAAAACTAGGAAAGGGAGAATGGGCTATTTTAGAGGCAGATGAATCAGACGGCAGCTTTCTTAAGTTACCTATAAATTACTCTGTAGTTACTAATATTGACTTTGAACATATTGACTTTTACAAAAATTATAAAAACTTAGAAAAATCGTTTGTAAAATTTATTGAAAAAACACCTCCTACAGGTAAATCAATTATTTGTATTGATAACAAGAACATAAAAAATATATTTAAAAGAATTAATAATAAAAATATTATCACTTACGGCGAAAGCCGAAATGCTAATTATAAAATTTCAAATATTCGTTACAAAATCGATTACTCTATATTTGACCTAAGTTTTATAGATATAAAAAAGAAAAATAGAAGAATTAAAAATATTTCTATTAAATTACTGGGTAAACATAATGTTTTGAATGCTGCAGCTGCAGTAACTGTTTGTTTAAATCTTGGTGTTAATCAGAATATAATCAAAAAATCTTTAAAAAAATTTTCAGGAGTCCAAAGAAGGATGACAAAAATATTTTCAAAAAATCGTAATGATTTTTATGATGATTATGCTCATCACCCAACCGAAATTAAGTCTATTTTAGATGGAGTACAAAATGCTTATAAAAAGAGAAAAATTATTTCTGTATTTGAACCTCATAGATACTCCAGAGTATTATCTTTGTATAAAGAATTTACCAAATCTTTTATTAAATCAGATTTAGTGATAATATGCCCGATTTATGCAGCGGGAGAGAAAAAAGATTTAAAATTTAATCAAATTAAATTTGCTAAACTTATTTCAAAAAATTCAAAAACACAGGTTATCATAATTAAAAATTATAACGAGTTGAGTAGATATTTTAAAAAAAATCTAGCAAGTGATGAAATAATAATCGGTATGGGCGCAGGATCAATATCAAAACATTTAAACGAGTTGAAAAATATTTTATGAGCACTAATCAAGAGACAATAAAAAGGTTTAGTAACAACATTTTTAATAATGTTAAACTTTCGAACTATAGTTGGTTTAATCTTGGAGGTCCTGCTGAATATTTTTTCAAACCTGAAGATAAAAAACAACTAATTGAATTCTTAAAGAGCAATAAAAAAAGTAGATTAAAATTAACAATTCTTGGAGCTGGATCTAATACTCTTATTAGAGATAAGGGTATAAAAGGTGTCGTAATAAAACTTGGAAAAAGTTTTTCAGAAATTAAGTTAGTTGAAAAAAATATAATTGAGGCTGGAGCCGCAGTTTTGGATCGTAAAGTAGCAAATTTCGCAAAAGACCGTGGGGTAAGTAATCTAGAATTTTTGTCATGTATTCCAGGATCAATTGGCGGCGCAGTTATTATGAATAGTGGATGTTATGGCCAAGACATCTCTAAAGTAATAGATTCAATAAATGTAATCGATATTAGTGAATGTAAAGAAAAAATTATTAAAGGTGAGAATATTAAATTTTTTTATAGAGGAACAAACCTTTCAAGTAATTTAATCATTACTTCAGTAAAACTTAAGGGTAAGCTTTCTCAGAAAGAAATTATAGAAAAAAAACAGAATAAATTTATAGCTCAAAAAAAAAAGACTCAACCGAGTCAAATAAAAACGTGTGGTAGCACTTTTAAAAATTTAAGTAAGCATAAAAAGGCATGGCAATTAATTAAAGAAACAGGATGTGATAATTTCAAAGAAGGTGACGCAATGATATCAAAAAAACATTGTAATTTTTTTGTTAATAATGGCAAGGCAAAATCATCAGATATCGAAAAATTAATTAAAAAAGTGAAAAAAGTAGTAAATGAAAAAAAAGGAATAAATCTTGAATTAGAGATTAAAATTATTGGTGATTAAAAAAAAATTTAAAAAAATTTTAGTTGTAATCGGAGGCACTTCTGATGAGCGAGAGGTAAGTCTCGAAAGTGGGAAAGCTTGTATAAGAGCTTTGAAAAAAAAGAGATATAGAGTGTCAACATTTGACCCAAAATTTAAAAATTTAAACTTAATTAATAAAAAAAAAATAGACGTAATTTTTAACGCCTTGCACGGCAAAGATGGAGAAGATGGGGTCGCTCAAAGTTATTTTGAATATCTAAAAATTCCTTACACGCACTCTGGCGTAATTAGCTCCTATAATTGTATGAACAAAATAATTTCTAAAGAGTTTTTTACCAAAAAAAAAATTTTAACTCCAAAATATTTTTCATTTTATAAAAATGAATTTAATGTTAAAAAATTAAAATTAGCATTAAATAAAAAAAAGATATCTTTTCCAGTTGTTGTAAAGCCAGTTAACGAGGGGTCCAGTTTGGGAGTAAAAATATCTAAAAATTTAGCACAGCTAAGTATTTCAGCAAAACTACTTTTTAAAAAATATGAACAGCTTATGTTTGAAAAATATATAGGCGGACAAGAAATTCAAGTAGCAGTAATAAACAATGTACCAATAGGAGCCATAGAATTAGTTCCTAAAAGATCTTTCTATGACTATAAAGCAAAGTATACCAAAACTGCAAAAACAAAACATATCATGCCAGCTAGACTTAAAAAAAATCATTATAAAAAAGTTCTAAATTTAGCAAAAAAAGCACATTTAGCTTTGGGGTGCAAAGGAGTAACAAGAGCAGATTTTAAATTTTTAAATAACAAATTTTATATTCTTGAAATCAATACTCAGCCTGGAATGACAAATCTCTCTTTAGTTCCAGAGATTGCAAATTATTGTGGCATTAATTTTCCTGACTTAGTTGAAAAAATTCTATTAAATGCCGGTTTGAACAGATGAAAAAGCGATTTTTAATTGCAGTACTTCTTTTATTGATTTTAAGTACTTATACATCAAATGATAATCTTAATTTTAATTCAAAGTTTAATATAAAAAAAATCATTTTAGAAAACAATGACATTTTAAACGAGGATGAATTAAAAAAAGAACTCTCTTTTTTGTATGATAAAAATCTTTTTTTTTTAAAAAATAAAAGTGTTGAAGACGAATTAAGACAAAATACTCTTATTAAAAGCTTTAATATTAAAAAGATATACCCAAACACGATCAAGATTAAAATTTTTGAAAAAAAACCTATTATGATTTTACAAAATAAGAGAGAAAAATTTTACTTCACAGAAGATGGAGATATTATAAAATTTGTGAAACTTAAAAGATTTAATAATTTACCAATAGTTTATGGTGATAAAGAAAATTTTAAAAATTTCTATGCTCATCTTAAAAAAATAAATTTCCCTATAAATGAAATAAAATCTTTTTATTTTTTTGAGTCGAATAGATGGGATTTGATTACAATCAAAGATAAGATTGTTAAACTTCCAAAAGAAAATTACGTTGAGAGCATAAAAAATTTTTTAGATATTAAAGAAAAAGCAAACTTCAAAAAATACAAATCTTTTGATTACAGAATTAAAAATCAACTTATCCTTAAATAACATATGAAAATTAATTCAACTAATCTTTTGATTCAAATTAATGAAACAAATCACATTCTTGCTGCTGTTGATTATAAAGATAATAATAATTTTAAAGTAGTATATCTCGACGTTAATTTACAAGAGAATTCAAATGAAAGAACAATTGTAAAATTAAATGAAAATTATCAAAGTTTAAAAAAAAATATTTACGCCATTGAAAAAAAATTAAAAACTACTTTTAATGAAGTTTCCTTAATTCTTAATATTAAAAATTGTAAAATTTTGAATTTTTCTGGTTTTAAAAAATTGAATAGTTCACAACTAACTAAAGAAAATGTCATCTATATTTTAAATTCTCTAAAATCAAAAGTAAATGAAATAGAAGAAAATAAAACAATAATACAAATATTTAATTCTAATTATCTTCTTGATAATAAAAAAACTGCGAATCTACCCATTGGATTATTTGGAAATTTGTATTCTCAAGAACTTTCTTTTCTTTTAATGGATAAAAATGATCATAAAAATCTAGAGAATATATTCGATAAATGTAACTTAAGAATAAGAAAA
>CACODG010000016.1 GCA_902625945.1 uncultured Pelagibacteraceae bacterium
AACAGCAATAAAAAATGTCATTCCCGCTGTATAGTTTGGAATATAATTTTTACTTAAAAGTTTAGGTGAATTTTTTTTTATTAACTCATAACTATTAGTTTCTAAATTTCCTAAAATGAAAAGAATAGAAAAGATTATTATGCTCAAGATTATAATAAATTGATATTTATCAGTAATAATTGAAAGCTTAAACCCTCCTCTTAATATGTATAAGAGGCATATAATTAAAGTTAATCCAACTGTTATCCATAAAGGTGTCTTAGAGATTAAATTTATTAAAAAAGCTATTGCTGTAACTTCGGCTATCAAAAAAATCGTTAAATAAAATAGAATTAGTATTAATATCATCTTTAAAATCCTCGTCCCAAATCTTCTTTTAATTAATTCTGTTAAAGACATGCCCTTTGGAAATTCCTTCCTAATTTTCGGTCCGAAATTTAGTAAAAATAACATTGGCGCAGCTGTACCTATTGCATATCCTATTACTGCCCCTATTCCTCCCCAAGTTGCTGCTGAAGCTGGCCCAAATAATATCCAAGCTCCTAAAGCAGATGCTGATAAACTTGTTGTTAATGAAAAAATACTCTCATTTCTTTCACCAATTATGTGACTTTTACTATCTGAGTTTTTTTTTAAATTTACATAACCTAAAGCAATAAAAAAAGCTCCTACTGCTAAAGTTATAATTAAGGTTGTTTGTGTTGATAAGTTTATATTTTCCATTTATCCCTTACTGAATTACCGGTCAGGTTCTTTGGGTTTGATCTCAGTCTTTTTGACACCCCATTTTTAAATTATATATTTATTTTAGGTAAGAAGTCAAATGAAGCAGTATCTATTCTAGATGAATGTTCCCTTCTCATTTTCCAATCATCACTTATACCGGCTTGAGCTATACTAATTGCATTTCGGCCATATTTTGCATTTGTAAAATCAATTGCCCTCATTAACGGTTTTGATTTGTTTTCTAAAATTGGCGCTAGTAAATTTAATTCTTTTTCAGAGGCGTCTCTGAGTTTCGATAAGATAATCCCGGCTTTTTGGTAGAAATAACCATATTTGTAGATTTTTTTTAGTCCGCTAATAGCTGTTTTTACTAGTTCTATACTGTTATTAGATGCCACCGGTAATTCGATAGTAATAGAATTCGAATAATATTTTCTATTTTTATCAAAAGGACTTGTTCTTATAAATACCGTAATAGCTCTTGTAGTTTGTTTATCCGTTCTTATTTTTTCTGCTGCATTTAAACAATGAGTTGTTATAGACTCTTTTAATTTTTCTAAACTTTCCACTTTTTTTCCAAATGATCTTGATACGCAACAACTTTTTCTTCTAGTTTCTTCAGTCTCTAGATCTATACAAGAGATACCTCTTAATTCCATTACTGTTTTTGCTCCTAAAACATTTGTACTCTTCTTAACCCACGTGTTTGAAATATTCTTTAATTTGTAAGCATTGTCTATTCCATTTTTAATGTACAATTTTGATAGCTGCCTCCCAACTCCCCATACATCTGCAATATCAAAATTTTTTAATATATCGTCAATATTTTCTTTTAGAAATGCTACTCCTGCTTTATTTTTTTTAGCTATATGATTTGCAACCTTGCTTAAAGTTTTTGTATTTGAAATTCCTACGCTTGTTGGTATTCCCGTCCATTTTAAAACTCTTTCTCTTATTTGTTTTCCATATTCTTCAGCTTGTTCATCCTTAATATGCGATAAATCTAAAAATGCTTCATCTATAGAATAGATTTCAATTTTATCAGTGAAATCTTTTAAAACTTTCATCACTCGTCTAGAAAGATCTCCATATAATGCATAGTTTGAAGAAAATATTTGAACCTTATTCTTTTTAACTAAATCTTTAACTTTAAAATATGGTTCTCCCATTCTTATTCCAAGTTTTTTTGCTTCAGTGGATCTTGATATTACACATCCGTCATTATTGGATAGTACAACAACTGGTACATTATGTATTTTAGGGTTGAACAATCTTTCGCATGAAACATAAAATGAATTACAATCAATTAATGCAACTTTCTTTTTACTGCTGTTTATGGATGACATATGTTACTACTCCCCAAATTATTATTTCTGGATTTTCTGTTAGGTTAATTTTATCTGATGTATTTCTTGAACCTGATGTTAGGTAATTATCTCCTTTACTCTTAACTAAATTTTTTACAACTAGTTCTTCATTTATATTTGCTATTACTGTAGAAAAGTTTTTTGGATTTATGCTTTTGTCCACTATTAATAAGTCCCCATCATATATGCCAACGTTAGTCATGGACTTTCCCTGCACTCTTATAATAAAAGTGGCTGGTGCATTTGTTATGAGATGAGAGTTTAAATCTATGTCATCTTCAATGTAATCTGTTGCTGGTGATGGAAAACCAGCTCCTACTTTGTGTAAATAATAAGGTATTGTTAACTTCATAAATGTTCTTGTTTTGTTCTTTATAACTGATAAAGTACTAATTGGTCAACCCCTTTAATTTGATTTATAAAGTGGGTCAAATTGCAAATCGAAAAAAAGAAATGGATTGGCTAATAACATTAAGTGATTAAAAAAATATTTTCAATTTTATTCGCGCTATTTATAGCAACAAGCGTTCAAGCAGAATCTAGATTAGATGTAATCAAAAAAAGTGGTGAGTTAAGAGTTGGGACTACTGGTGACTGGGATCCAATGTCAATGAAAGACCCTGCAACTAATAAGTATAAGGGATTTGATATTGATGTGATGAACGAACTAGCAAAAGATTTGGGTGTAAAAGTTACATTTGTTCCTGCTGAATGGAAAACAATAGTGGCAGGAATAACAGCTAACAGATATGATATTTCAACTAGCGTCACTAAAACGCCAAAAAGAGCTGAAGTAGCAGGTTTTACGGCAACTTATTACAAATACGGTACAGTTCCATTAGTATTAAAGAAAAATTTAAAAAAATTTCCGACTTGGGACTCTTTAAATAATAAAAAAGTAACTATAGCCACTACGTTAGGTACTTCACAAGAGGAAAAAGCAAAAGAATTTTTTCCAAAATCAAAACTGAGATCAATTGAAGCCCCGGCTAGAGATTTTCAAGAAGTTTTAGCTGGTAGAGCAGATGGAAATATAACTAGCTCCCTTGAGGCTAACAAATTAGTTGTTAAATATCCTCAACTTGCAATCGTTCCCGATGGTGGAAAAAATCCTGCATTTCTTGCAATGATGGTTCCAAAAGGTGATAAAACTTGGAATGAATATGTAAGCAAATGGATAAAACGAAAACAATCTTCTGGGTTTTTCATGACTTTAGAAGCTAAATATAATCTTAAAAGCTTATAATTTAAGTTTAAATAATTCCCATTTACAAATATAGTTAACAAGTGAAGATTTTAAAATTAACATCTTTATTGTTTTTATTTTCAGGTTGTAGTTCAAACTATGAATGGGGATGGTATATTCTTAGTCCAGAAAACATTGAGGGTCTTACTAATCTTAAATTTTTAATTAGTGGTATAACTACTACAATTTATATTTCAATAGTCTCAATTACATTAGCAATGATTATAGGTTTAATAATTGCTCTTCCTTCCCTTTCAAATAACAAGTTCTTAAGTTATTTTAATATAACTTATGTAGAGATTGTTAGAGCAATACCTTTATTAGTTTTAATTCTATGGATTTATTACGGCCTGCCAATTATGTTAGGTATTAGTTTCTCCCCTTTTGTATCAGGTATTATCGCGTTAACTATAAGTGAAAGTGCTTTTCAAGCGGAAATCTTTAGAGCTGGCATAAATTCAATTTCAAAAGGGCAGCACGAAGTGTCTGAGTCTCTTGGGATGGATTTCTGGAGAAAAATGAGATTAGTGATCTTGCCACAGGCCATAAAAGTTGTATTACCTGCAATGGGAAATCAATTTGTATATGTTTTAAAGATGTCTTCTTTAGTTTCAATTATTGGAATAGGCGACTTAACAAGAAAAGCAAATGAACTTGTAACAACGACTTACCGGCCATTAGAAATCTACACTTTTTTA
>CACODG010000017.1 GCA_902625945.1 uncultured Pelagibacteraceae bacterium
ATCGATGAGATCTAAAGAGGATGCACATGATTATAGATATTTTCCTGATCCAGATCTTCTACCTTTAAAATTAGATCAAAAATTAATTGATGAATTAAAAAAATCTCTTCCAGAACTTCCTGATAAAAAAAAAGAAAGATTTATAAAAGAGTATGGACTAAATGCATATGAAGCAAATGTTTTAGTTTCAGAAAAAGAAATTTCGGACTATTACGAAGAAGTTGCTAAATTATCCGACAAAAAACTTGCAGCTACTTGGATGATGGGGGATTTATTTGCAATGTTAAATGATAAAGGACTAGATATAGCTAAATCTCCCATATCAGCAAAACATTTTGCAGAACTAGTTCAATCTATTAAATCTGGAGAAATTTCAGGAAGAATAGCGAAAGAAGTTTTTGAAATAATGCTTGAAACAGGTGATAACCCTAAAAAAATAATTGAGACAAAGGGTTTGAAGCAACAAAGTGATCCCAAAGAATTAGAAAAAATGATTAATGAAATTTTGTCTAAAAACAAAGATAAAGTTGATCAATATAAATCTGGAAAAGATAAATTATTTGGTTTTTTTGTTGGTCAAGTTATGAAATCCTCAGGAGGAAAAGCAAATCCACAACTAACAAACGAGATTTTAAAAAAACTTTTAAAAGGCTAACTATGCCTAAAACATTAGATTTAACTGATAATCTTGAAAAGTATATCATTGACCATTCTGATGATTTAACTGACATACAAAAAGAAATACTAGATTACAACTCTAGTCTTGGAAAACAAAAGAAATTACAAATATCTATTTCACAAGCACAATTTCTTCAAACATTAATTAAGACATCTAACATCAAAAAAGTTTTAGAAATTGGGAGCTTTACAGGTTTCAGTGCACTATCAATGGCTTTAGCCTTACCGAAAGATGGGTTTTTAATCAGCTTAGATAAAAATTATGAATTTAGCAAAAAAGCAAAAACTTTTTATGATAAGGCTAATGAAAAAAAGATTAAACAAATTATTAAGCCTGCACTTGAGGGTTTAAAGATATTAGAAAATTCTAAACAAAAATTTGATCTAATTTTTATCGATGCAGATAAAGAAAATTACCTAAATTATTATGAAAAATGCATTAAGATGATTGATCAAAATGGACTAATTATAGTTGATAATGTTTTATGGCATGGAGAAGTGGCTGATAAATCAAAAAATGATAAATTTACAAATATTATTAGAGACTTTAACAATCATATAAAAAACGATGATAGGATCAAAAAAAATATCATTCCTATAGGTGATGGATTAACAATCTGTATTAAAAAATAATGTTTACTGTTTTTGGATTTTATAAGTTTAAAAAGATTAAATCTTTAAAAAAATTTAGATCTTTATTTCAATCAGAACTGCTTGATAATAAAGTCAGAGGAACTTTGATTCTTTCTTCAGAAGGTATTAATGGAACACTTGCAGGTCAAAAAAAATCAATTTTGAAAATAAAAAACTTATTAAAAAAAAAAATAAAGTTTACTAATTTTGATAGTAGTAATCATTCTACAAGTAAGTTTCAACCATTTCATCAAGGAAAAGTTAAGATAAAAAAAGAGGTGGTACCCATCGGTTTGAAGATTGATAAAAAAAATAAAAGACTAAATAAATATCTATCAGGTAAATCGTGGAATAGATTAATATCTAAAAAAGAAACTTTAGTTGTTGATGCAAGAAAATCATTTGAATTTAAGGTGGGCACTTTTAAAAAAGCTATTAATCCAAATATAACTAACTTTAGGGATTTTCCAAAATATTTAAAAAAGATAAATAAAAAAAAACCAGTTGCAATGTTTTGCACAGGTGGCATTAGATGTGAAAAAGCATCTGTTTATCTAAAACAAAAAGGTTTTAAAAACGTTTTTCAATTAAAAGGGGGCATTCTCAATTATTTAGATAAAATTGATAAGAAAAATAGCTTGTGGAAAGGAGAATGCTTCGTTTTTGATAATAGAGTTTCAGTAAAGCATGGTCTAAAGCAGGGTTCATTCTCTGTATGCGGCGGTTGTAGAACGCCAATCTCATCTCTGGATAAGAAATCAAATATGTATGAAAAAGGTGTTTCTTGTCATAATTGTTATAAAAATCTTACAGAAAGTCAAAAAACCAGATTTAGAATGAGACAGAAACAAATTAATATAGCTAAAAGTAAAGGCTCCAAACATATGTTTCAGAAAGAGTATGCTGTATGAAATCGATAAATTTAGTTGGAGAACCAATTATAGATTTACTTAAAAAAATTGCAATACCTGCGAGTACAGGTACACTTTTTCAAACTCTTTATAATATTGTAGATACTTTTTTTGCAGGAAAGATATCTGCAAATGCATTAGCAGCTATAGCTAAATCTTTTCCTTTATATTTTATAATTATAGCTACAGGGGTAGGTATCGTTTCAGCTTCAAATGCTTTAATAAGTAATTCACTTGGTGCAAAAGATGACCGTACCGCTTCTCTTTATGTGGCTCAATCACTTCTTTATTCTGTTATTGTTTCAATCGTAGTAACTATAGTTGGATTATCATTTTCAGATGATCTTTTAAGACTTATGGGTTCTGATCAAGAAACAATTAAATTAGCAACAGATTATTTGGATATTATTTTCTTTGCTACTTTTGTTTTTTTAATTCAAATTTCTTTAAATGGAGCACTAAATGCTCAAGGCGATACTAAAAGTTATAGAAATGTTTTAATAGTTAGTTTCTTCCTAAATATTGGACTTAACCCCTTATTTATATTCGGTTTAGGACCTATTCCTGCTTTTGGAATTGCAGGTTTAGCAATCGCAACAGTTATTGCTCAGTTTTTAGGATTACTTTATTTAGCATATAAAGTTTACTGCTGTGAACTTAAACAATATTTAAGTCCTCAATGTTTTCTCCCAAAGATTAATTTAATTAAAAATCTTACAAATCAATCAGTCCCAATGATGATGAATATGTTTATGATTGGACTAGGAATTTATAATATTCTATTTTTTGTTAGTAAATTTGGATACCTTGCTGCAGCCGGTTATGGTTCTGCTCTTAGAATAGAACAAATTCTTTTATTACCAGTAATTGGTCTTAATACAGCGGTTCTAACAATTGCAGGTCAAAATTTTGGGGCTAAACTTTTTGATAGAGTGGATGAGTCTTACACCAAAGCAATTATGGTTGGTTCATCATTTATGATATTAGCAGGTGTTATTGTTTTTTTATTAGCTGATAATATCGTTTCAATCTTCACTGATAATCAGGAAGTGATAGATTTTGGTGCTGATTACTTAAAAGTTGCAGCTTTTATTGGGCCTGTATATCCAGTTTTTTTTATTACAAATGCTTTATTTCAAGCAATTAAAAAACCGATTTATACAGTAATAATAACTTTTTCAAGATTAGTATTACTGCCATTTTCAACAATGTCGGTTGTTGTATTTGTACTTAACGGAAGTTTCAAAGATTTATTTTTAGGTTTATTTTTCAT
>CACODG010000018.1 GCA_902625945.1 uncultured Pelagibacteraceae bacterium
AAGGATGGATGGATTACTGCAGACATAAGAAAAAATGATTTAGGTTATTACAGAGCTAAATTTAAAAAATTTCTAACTTCTGACGATCACATTAAAAGAGCAGATCATTTGGCCTGGGAAAGAAAATACTGGGATCTTAAAAGAATGTTAAAATACTTACCAACAGATCAAAGGGCTTTATATAATGCAAGGCAAATACTTATGAGTAATTCTTATGGAGTTGATAATGCCATATCTAAAGTGCCCCAATATTTAAAAAAAGATCCTGGTTTAGAATTTGATAGATTAAGATGGCGTAATCGAAGAGGAAGGCTCGAAGGTTCATTGGAAATTTTATATCAAAATGCAAATAGAACTGAGACACAAATGGTGAGGCCGGATAAATGGTGGAAACAACGAGAAAGTGTTACTAGAAGCTTGATCTATAAAAAAAGATACAAAACAGCATATAAAGTGGCAAGTGAACACTCTTTGTCATCTGGGCCATCCTTTGCAGAAGCTGAATGGTTGTCAGGTTGGATCGCACTTACTTTTTTAAAATCACCTGAGTATGCGATAAATCATTTTCAGAATTTTTACAATAATGTTGGTTATCCAATAAGTTTAGCAAGAGGGGCTTATTGGTTGGGTGAGTCATATGAACAATTAAATGAAAAAGAAACTGCAAATAAATTTTTTTCAGAAGCCTCAAAATTTCCAATGACTTATTACGGTCAGCTCGCTTTTAACAAAATTAATCCTGGAGGTAACTTTGAATTAAAAGATGAAAGCTTTTTTGATAAAGAATATGAAAAGGAGTTTAAAAAAAATAAACTTATAAATCATGTTATATTACTACATGAGCTTGATGCGAGTCAGTATGCAAAAGATATACTTAAACATTTAGCTGATTTAAATATTCAAAAAGGTAGTGAAGTTTTAGCAGCAGGTTTATCTACTTCTGTTGAGAGATATGATTTTGCAATTCAAATTTCTAAAAAAGCTTCGTATGAAAAAAGATTTTATAATAAATATAATTATCCAGTTATAGCTACACCCAAAGTCGTGAACAACAAAGAAATGCCTAAACAAGAAATTGTTCTAGCAATTATAAGACAAGAGAGTGAATTTGATAGAAAAGCTAATAGTTGGGCTGGAGCGAGAGGTATGATGCAATTAATGAAATATACTGCCAAGATAGTAGCCAAGCAAGCAAAGCTGCCTTATAGTATAAGTAGATTAACACAAGACCCAGAATACAATATAAAATTAGGTTCATATTATTTTAACGGACTATTGGATGATTATAATGGAGTATTTCCCTTTGCTATTGCTGCCTACAATGCTGGCCCAAATAGAGTTAAAACTTGGAGAAGAGTTAATGGTGATCCATCCAAAGGTGAAATATCTTATATAAACTGGATAGAACAAATTAGATTTGAAGAGACTAGAAATTATGTTCAGAGAGTACTAGAAAATATAAATGTGTATAAATATATTTTACGAAAAGAGCCTGTTCAAATAGACAGTTATTTTAATTAATTAAATGGCGGTGAGAGAGGGATTCGAACCCTCGGTAGCATAGTTAAATACTACGGAAGTTTAGCAAACTCCTGGTTTAAACCAACTCACCCATCTCACCATAAGCTTTACATATCTTTATAAAGAAAATTAACTTATATTGCATCAACTTTGTAATGCAACAAAAACAATTGTCAGGAATTTTTTATGCTGCTTTTGCCTCTCTTTGGTGGGGTGTTATAGGGACTATTTTTTTTAAATTTGTATCCTTTGCATCTTTTATTGAATTAACAGTTCATAGAACTATTTGGACTGCAGCTCTTTTAATTATGACGACTAGTGTTTATAAAAAATGGCCAGAATTTATAAAAATTTTTAAAAAAAGAAAAAATCAATTACTGCTTTTTTTATCAGGTTTATTAGTAAGTATAAATTGGGGCACTTGGCTTTATGCTGTTAGTGTTAATAGATTATTGGACTCAAGTTTAGGCTACTATATATATCCAATAATAAGTGTTTTTTTAGGAAGAGTATTTTTAAAAGAAAAATTAAATAGAAATCAATTTATTGCAATAGTATTAGTTGTAATATCGTTGCTTTACTTTTTAATCAAATTAGGTGAGTTACCTTGGATTGGCCTGACGGTAGCAATAACTTTTAGCTTCTACGGGTTGATAAGAAAAAAGATAAAGGTATCAACTGATATTGGTCTTTTAATTGAAACATTACTTATCTCACCTATAGCTATTGTGCTGTTTATTTACTTAATAAATTTAGAGATGAATATTTTTTCATTTAAAGAGCCTCTTTTATCTTTTTACTTATTTTGGTCAGGATTTATGACTCTAATTCCATTATTTTTGTACACTTTGGGGTTTAAGATTATTGGGATAGGTCCAGCAAGCATGATTTTATTTTTAACACCAACATCTCAATTTCTTTTAGGAATAACTTATTTTGATGAGATTTTAACTCTAGAAAAGTTTTTTGGTTTTGTAATTATCTGGATAGCAGTATCTATTTACCTTAATGAATTACGTAAAGAGTAAGATGTAATTATTATTAGAGGTACAATTAAAGCTACTACAAATGATATAAACAGTAGGTTTGACGAAATAATTAAGCTAAAATTTTCCAAAGGTAAAATATTACCAACTAGAAGACTCGATTGAAAGTTTTGACCTGGAAAAAATAATAAACCTGAGATCAAGCCAAGAATAATTGATATAAAAGATAATTTAATATCAATATTTTTCTTAAAAAAACCA
>CACODG010000019.1 GCA_902625945.1 uncultured Pelagibacteraceae bacterium
AGGTTTTCCAATATAGTCATCAGCACCAAGTTCTAATCCTTTAATTCTACTTTCAACTTCACCTTTAGCAGTAAGTAAAATTATAGGTACTTTATTTTTACTTTTTATCTCTTTTGTTAATTCATAACCACTTTGCCCCGGCATCATTACGTCTAAAATGATTATATCAAACTTCAAGTATTCCATCTTTTTTTTTGCCTCTGCAGAGTCTTCTGCAGTAGAAATTATATAATTATTTTCAGATAAATATTCTTTTAATAGAGTTCTTATTCTATTATCATCATCAACTACTAAGATATGTACTTTACTATTTTCCATCAATAATTTTTTTTAATACATCTTTAAATTTGATCACAGAGTCTGAGCTAGAATTTTTAAGTGCATTAAAAATTCTTTTTTTTTGAGTATTATAAACTGCATCAAAAAAAACTTTTCCCTCTTTATCTAAAAATAAATTCTTTTTCCTTGTATCGTTTTCATCTTGAATTTGCTTTATCATTTTTGATCTAATCAAGTCTCTCAAAACTCTATTTAAACTTTGTTTTGTAACTTTCAATTTAAAAATAAGTTCACCTAAATTAATTCCAGGATTTCTCTCTATTAAATTTAAAGCTCGCAAATGCGCTGGACCAAAAAATTTTTTTGATAAAATTTCTCTTGGATCTGAAAAAGTTTCCCTATATGCGTAATAAAGTAACCGTATAAACTCTTTAATTTGTTCATCTTTTAAATACAATAAATCTTTCATAATGGTAAGTTATATTGACTTATCCTTTTTTGGAATATACTTTTTAAAAATAAAAAAATCTATATATTTACTTCGAATGGAAAATATACCTTACGATAAAAGATCAGGGAAAATTTGGTTCAACGGAGAAACCGTAGATTGGAAGGATGCGAATATCCATGTCTTAAATCATGGATTGCACTATGCCAGTTGTGTTTTTGAGGGAGAACGTGTGTACGATGGAGAAATTTTCAAACTAGAAGAACACACTGAAAGACTATTTTATTCTGCCAAGAGGATGGGCATTAAAGTTCCTTATACGCAATCAGAAATAAACACTGCTTGTAAAAATATTGTAAATATACAAAAAGTTAAAAATGGATATGTAAGACCAATTATTTGGCGAGGTAGTGAAATGATGGCAATTTCAGCACAAAGAAATAAAATTCATGTAGCAATTGCAACTTGGGAGTGGGGGTCCTACTTTGACCCAAAACTTAAACTTCAAGGGATTAAATTAAATATTTCAAATTGGAGAAGACCTGCACCTAATACTATCCCTTGGGATACAAAAGCAGCTGGATTATATATGATATGCACTTTATCAAAACATGAAGCTGAAGCACAAGGCTATACGGACTCTTTAATGTTAGATCATCAAGGTAATATAGCTGAAGCAACAGGTGCTAATGTTTTTTTTAAAGATAAATCAAATCAATTACATACACCGATACCTGACTCTTTTTTAGATGGAATCACAAGAAGAGAAGTAATTAAAATCGCAAAATTAAAAGGCGTAAAGGTTATTGAAAGAAAAATTAAACCAGATGAAATGAAAGATTTTATAGGATGCTTTTTGACTGGAACAGCGGCAGAAGTCACGCCAGTATCTAAAATAAACGATTACAACTTTAAAGTTTGTGAGTTAATTTCTCAACTTAATGATTCATATCAAAGTTTAGTGAGAAAAAATTCTGCAGCTTAATATTTTTTAGCTGAAATTAAAACAGACCAAGCAAATATTCTGAAAATTTTTATCTTGAATAAAAACTGATCTATTTTTTTTAGGATGCTGAATAGAGAGGACTCCTTAGGCTTTTTGTAAAATGGAAAAAAAATTAAAGTTAAAAAACCATAATATTTAATTTTTACATCTTTGTATTTAATTTTTAAATTTGATAAATCTTTTTGTAAAAGAGGATGCTCATCTATGGATCTAGATTTTGGAGTAAGCTTTCTATAAAAATTAATTAGAGGATTTGTTCCAAGCGGTTCAATGAATAAAAGGGACCCCCCAGGTCTTAAAATTCTAAATATCTCATCAAGACATTTAGAGAACTCTAAATGATGTAATATTCCTAATCCGTATACAATATCAAATTGATTATCTTTAAATTTTGTTTTTTCACAGTTGTCTACTAAAAGCTCTACTCTAGAACTTAAATTTCTTGTTTCTTCTTTTGCTTTCTTAATTGAAATTTCTGATATATCTATGCCCGTTATTTTATTTGGCTGAAAGTTGATAACTTTTTTTATTGAAGGTCCGATACCACATCCATAGTCTAATATATCAGCTCCTTTTGATTTACTTTTCAAAAAATCAAAAAAATCTTCCCAAGCGTTATTGATAGCTTTATAAAATATATTTTCAAATCTTCCCTTAGGTCTAGATTGTAACTCATTATGAAATTTTTTTTCTCTTAAGTTTTCCTCTGTTAAATGCATTTTAATTTTTTGTATCCTCATTTATAGCATGGTCAATACCTTTTCTAAGGTAATCATATCCAGTATATAGCGTTAAGAAGGCAGA
>CACODG010000020.1 GCA_902625945.1 uncultured Pelagibacteraceae bacterium
CCATTCAAAACAAAAATTCTTACCATTCAATTACAAAGATAGGTTTAATAACAAACTCTCTTACAAGTATTCTCCTATAGAAAAAGTAGGAGTTTACGTTCCAGGAGGAACTGCGAGTTATCCAAGCACGGTTTTAATGAATTGTATCCCCGCAATAGTAGCTGGAGTTAAAAAAATTTACTTAACTACACCTTCGCTTGGAACAAAGGTTAATCCAGCTATAATTTATGCAGCAAAAAAATGTAGTGTTAAGGAAATTTATAAAACAGGTGGAGCTCAATCAATTGCTGCACTTGCATACGGCACTAAAACTATACAAAAAGTAGATAAAATAGTTGGTCCAGGAAATGCATTTGTAGCTTCAGCAAAAAAAGAAGTATTTGGCGATGTAGGAATTGACATGGTAGCCGGCCCATCTGAGGTAAGTATTGTAGCAGATAAATATGCTAATCCTGATTGGATTGCATCTGATTTAATTGCTCAAGCGGAGCACGATGTTTTTGCACAATCAATTTTACTGACTAATAGTAAAGATTTAATCAAAACAGTGAACTTGAGTCTTAAATCACAACTAAAGAATTTACCAAAAAAAAAAATAGCATCAAAAAGTATAAAAAATTATGGTTTTGTAGTTTATACAAAAAATTTTAATAAAATATCAGAAATAATTAACATTATCGCCCCAGAGCACTTAGAAATAGACATTTACAATCACAAAAAGATAATTAATAAAATTAAAAATGCTGGTTCAATTTTTATAGGTAAATTTTCTCCGGAGGCAATGGGTGATTATATAGCTGGTCCAAATCACGTTTTACCTACTTCAGGCTCGGCTAAATTTTCATCAGGTCTATCTGTAAATGATTTTTTAAAACGACATTCTTTAATAAAAATAACAAAATCAGGTATTGAAAGATTAGGCCCATCAGTTATAAATTTAGCAAAACATGAAAATTTAGAAGGTCATGCAAACTCGATTAAATTAAGATTAAAAAAAGGAAAATAAATTGGCTAAACAAGAAACTTTGGAATTTAAAGGAAAAGTAACTGAATTACTTCCAAACGCAATGTTTAGAGTAAAATTGGAAAATAATCACGAAATTTTAGCCCACACGGCTGGAAAACTTAGAAAGAATAGAATAAGAGTTCTTGCTGGTGATAATGTTATGGTTGAAATGACGCCATATGATTTGACTAAAGGTAGAATAACTTTTAGATTTTAGGCCTTGTAGCTCAGTAGTAGAGCAGTACCCTGAAAAGGTATGTGTCGTAAGTGCGATTCTTACCAAGGCCACCACCGAGCGATTTATACTCATCGATACTTTAAATTAAATTTGTTAGAAATTAATATGTACAAAAATATTGGACTTGTCTGGCTAAAAGACGATTTTAGGATCAAAAAAAATTCAGCTTTAATTGAGGCAACGAAAAATCATGAAAAAGTGACTGCATTTTTTTTATATAAAAAAGATAAATTTTTAAGTCAAGAAGCTCAAAGGTGGTGGGTGTGTAAATCCTTGGAAGAATTTAAAAAGAAATATAACGCGATTACAAAAAAGATTATTGAATGTAATAGCAAAGGACAACCAATTTTAGTAGGCACAACAAGTATAGAAAAATCAGAAAAAATTTCAAATTTCCTTACAGAAAAAAAAATAAAACATAATGTTCTTAATGCTAAACAACATGAAAAAGAGGCAAAAATAATTGCTGAAGCTGGTAAAACAGGATCTGTTACAATTGCAACAAACATGGCTGGTAGAGGAACCGATATTAAATTAGGAGGGAATAAAGACTTTGTTGAGGATGGTGTAATTAATAATATTGAAGAATTCAAAAATAATAAATCTAAAGTGAGAGATTTAGGTGGGCTTTTTATAATAGGAACTGAAAGACATGAAAGTAGAAGAATTGACAATCAATTACGAGGAAGATCTGGAAGACAAGGAGATCCAGGAGCAACGATTTTTTTTATCAGTTTACAAGACGAGCTAATGAGAATTTTTGGAGGCGATTCTATCGATGGAATGCTTAAAAAACTCGGTTTGAAAGAAAATGAGTCAATAGATCATCCTTGGATAAATAAGGCTATGGAGAGAGCTCAAAAAAAAGTTGAGAGTAGAAATTTTGATATTAGGAAAAC